>JAJDTR010000052.1 GCA_022827055.1 Candidatus Poribacteria bacterium
CAAAGGTGTCCCAACATCCTGCACTCCGGAGGAGTACAATGTCAATAGAATCGTGATGCCTCCCATTCTCCGCACTCCGGAGGAGTACAATGTCAATAGCGCCAAAGGTGTCCCAACATCCTTCACTCCGGAGGAGTGCAATGTCAATAGCACCAAAGGTGTCCCAACATCCTTCACTCCGGAGGAGTGCAATATCAATAGCACCGAAGATGTTCCAATACCCCCACTCCGGAGGAGTGCAATGTCAATAGCACCGAAGATGTTCCAACACCCCCACTCCGGAGGAGTGCAATATCAATAGCACCGAAGATGTTCCAACACCCCCACTCCGGAGGAGTGCAATGTCAATAGCGCCAAAGGTGTCCCAACATCCTGCACTCCAGAGGAGTACAATGTCAATAGAATCGTGATGCCTCCCATTCTCCGCACTCCGGAGGAGTGCAATGTCAATAGAAAACGATTGCTCACCGCGCCTGCACTCCGGAGGAGTGCAATGTGGGCATATCACTATTCCTGCGCTTCATTGTCAATTGAATCGAAAACGTACTTTGGATTATAGGGCACATCGAGCGGCAAACCCCTCTTGCCATGCAAATTTTCCCACAACCCATCCTTTGCGGTTAATGAATTTAGTGGAGTTGATTTTGATGTCCCGCACGAGATCGGAGATTGCAAGGTCAGGGTTTATGCTTACGAGGATATGGATGTGGTCGGGCATGGAATTGATTTGCATCATCTTCTGTTTCCCCTTCGCGATGATGCCGGCGATGTATTTGTGGAGTTCGTCCTTGTGTTGCTTGGGAATTAAGGGTTGTCGTCCTTAGACCGAAAACACAATGTGAATGTATAACTGAGTATAGGTGTTTGGCATGGGCGTATTTCTACACTTGTGACGTTGGCTTCTATGGACACCGCCGTTTGCTTATTCACATATCACTCCGCTGGAGTGAAGAACCGGGGCACAACACCTGCTATTGACATTTCACTCCTACGGAGTGAGCCGTCCCATCCACATCGCACAGAATTTACTATGGGAACTCAATCCCGATCGCTATCCAGTCGCTTGATCGTTAGTTCGGTTGGAGTTTGGCTAGGGCGTCTACCTGTTGACGCGCGTAGGGCACAATCACGCTTTCGGGATAGTCGCGGACGAGTCGAAGGTAGGTTTGCAACGCCTTTTCCGTGTCCCGCAGACCCCAGTGATAGACGGCGGCAATCTCGTTCAGTCCCTCGGCGGCGGTGAGTCCCCCGTCTACGACGACCTTCTCGTACGCGGCGATGGCGTCGCCATACCTGCCTTGACGTTTGTGAATCTCGCCCATTAACAGCCACATGTCGTCAACAATCAGGGCTTGGGGATACGCCTCAATCGTCTCGCGGCAGATTCGAAGCGCCTCCTCCGGCCCGCCGTTCAGGTTCGCTTTCAGCGCTCGCACGTAACCCTCCAGCGGGACGTTCACATAGTCGGAATTCGACCGGATGAGAATCATCCGATCCAGCGCATCGTTGCTCGACTCATCCGACGACGAGAACTTGAGCACCTTCTCATATTCGGCGGCGGCTTTTTCGAAATCGGCTTGAAACAGATAGGAATCGCCAATGAGTTTCTGAGCCGGCGCGCTAAGGTGTGCGCCATCCACGATTCGGGCCAGCAGTTCACGCGCCTCGCCGTACCGATCTTGTAACAGGTAACACTCCGCGACACCGATTTGGGCTTTCGTTCTTCCCGCAGCGGGCAGCGGCTGATCCATCAAGGCTTGATAGATGGGCAACGCGGCATCGACATCGTGGATGCCGTGCAGCCACAGACGCGCCAAGAGGAAACGCGCTTCCGCGTCCACGTTCACTCCCTTCATGTTCGTCAATATCTCGATAGCCTCACGCGGTTGTCCCGCACGCTCATACAGGCGCGCGACCCGTAGCCGCGAATTACGGGCGACCCGGGAGGTCGGGAAAATCTCAATGATTGCACGAAAGAAACTCGCCGCGGCGGGGTGTTCAGCCCGTTGAAGCAGGATGGCGTATTTTTGGAGAATGGTGCCCCTGTCGGCAGCGTAGAGTTGCGGCAACCGCCGGAACTGCTCAAGCGCAAGATCGAAACGGCCGCGATAGAAATAGAGTTCCGCAAGCGCCAAAACGAATTTCGGATTCCGCGGATCTCTGGTCACGTAGCTCTTTACTTGCGCGATGACCTGCTCCAATAGACGCTCCCGTTGTTCACCCTCGTAGATTTCGGTTATCTCTTCAATGAGCGTTTCCCTGCCGTGATAGCCTATTTCCACTTTACGCAGCCCTTCGAGGCACGTCCCTACGGCGAGATTAACCTTCCCCTGAATCTTATAAACGCCGGCGAGTTGCGCATACAGGTAGGCGCCGCGCGGGTCGAGCTTGATAGCCTGATTGTAAGATTCGATGGCTTTGTCATACATCCGGTGCTTCACATAAATTTCTGCGGCTTGGCGGTACCGATTTGCGGTTCCCGGATCTTCCTCGATAAGGCGCGTCCATTCCTCGATCGCCTGTTCAAGCTGTCCTTTTTCCGCGTACAACCCCCCAAGTTTCTCGCGAAGACTGATGTCGTCCGGGGCGTGCGCGAGCGCGGCGGTGTAGAGGTTCAACGCTTCGTCGTGTTTGCCCTGAGTCTTGTACAGATCGCCCAGCTTTTCCATCATGTCGGTGTCTTTCGGATTCTTGCGAAGCTGGTTTCGAATCAGGTCTTCGGCGTCGACGTATCTCTTGGCTTCGGTATAGAGAATGATTAGGCTATAGATTGCGCTTATCGAATACGGCGAAGACGGGTAATCCTCAAGAAAACGACGATAGCCTTCCGTCGCGAGGTCTCGCTTTCCCTGCGCATGGAAATATTGGGCGATTAAGTATTCGGCAAGCGCGGAGGCCCTCGATTCGGGATACGACTCCGCCAGCTTTTTGCAGGCGAGGATGGCTTCCTTGTATTGATACCGCCGCACAAATAGGTTCCCAATCTGGTGAGTCGCTTGGGTGGCGTACGATCCGTTCGGGTCGTCCTCAATCACCTCTTGGAACGTCCGAATCGCCAAAGTATCGTCCCCGCGTTTGGCGTAGCACTGCCCCAAATTCATGCGGACTTCATCCTTGGTTTCCTTCGTTAACTCGCTTTCGAGGATCTTTTGGTAGGCGACGACCGCCTCATCGTATTGGCGCGAATAGTAGAGCCGGTGGGCATTTTCGATGGCGGCGCGATCTTCCTCGATTTGCAGTTGACCCTGCGCATTGACCTGCAATACGGCGCCAAGCATCAGGATAAAGAGGGGGAGAAGGATGCGAGTCTGGGGTGTCATTCGGCTGTTCCTTCGACAATTTCCAACGGCGCCGAATCGTAGGTGCGGCGCAGTATACTGCGGTGACCGAGGTCGTTTTCAAGGCGGTAAATGACGGTGTGGGTTCCCTTCAATGCCCGAAACGGGGCTGTGTCTATGTGCGGGTTAAGCGTAATCACGTCTCGGGTATAGTTAGCCAGCTCCCGGCGCTCGGTGAACGGGCCGTAACAGCGTTCACCCAACGGATTGAGCACCTTTGTCGTGACCTCCAGCCATGAGGGACGGGGGTTGCGCGGAATGCGAACGACAAGCTCATCGTCCAGCGAGTTGTCCTTGAAGTTGAGCGCGCCGAACTCGGACAACATTTTGGCGGTCAGCGTAATCGGGGGCGTATACTCGCCCTGCGCTCTGCCGGGAATTTTGCGCCACACCCCGCCTGTCGCCAATGCCAACTGTCTTACGGGCAGGTAGTCGATTCCGATGACATCCACCCGAATCCGATCACGCTGCAAGGCGGCGATAACCGAATCGAGGCTGTGCCGCGATTTGCCGTCATAGTCGGCGTCGTGGAATGAGCCGTCGCTTGCGAAGACGAAGAACCGTTGAGCGCCGCGCCGGAATTTGACTTTGGATTGGGCGGCGGCGATGGCGTCGAGTCCGGATTCGGCGAGGTCTCCGCCGCCCTCAATCTTGACCTTTCTCAGCCAGTTCTTGAATTTTGCGTGGTCTTTCGTGACGCCGCGCGCCTTCAACTTCGAGACCTTCACCTCGCCGAAAGCCACCAGTCCAACAGCAGTGTCGTGCCCCGCCCGCGTCAGTCGATCAAAAATAGCGCCGACGTAGGCGCGGATACCGCGCACATTGTCCCTCATACTGCCGGTTTTGTCAATGACAAACACGAGATCGACCTCGCGCGTCGTTGCAACTTCAGCGATATCGCGCCCGATTTGGTTCATCATGTCGAGATGTATCGGTACTCCGGTTGCGACCGCGCCGCCCCCGCCACCGCCGGCGGACGAGTTTCCCATTTGCGTGCCCTGAATGGCGCGTCCGCGTCCGTGCCAGTATTTCAGTTCGTCGAGTTGGACATCGGGGGAATCGGCGTCAAGCTCTTTTTCGCCTGTCATGTCAATCTGCGGCGCCCCGACCGGCGGCTCCGTGACGGATTCTCGGTTGACCGGGGGCAGGTCGACGGCTGTGATGCCGCCCGTTTGGAGTTCGGCGCGAGCTGTTGGCGTACCACGCGAAGCGGAAGCGAGATTTTCAGCCGGCGATGCCTTGTTCGGCGCAGTAGGCATGGTACCGCGTTGAGTTGACGGGAGTATTTCGGTTGCCGTCCAATCCATGTCTATGGCGGGTTTTGGCTTGGGCGGTGCGGGCGTTGGCGTCTGAACGACGGGTTCGGGCGGTTCTTCGACGGGCGTCTTTTTAGGTTCCGGCGGCGGAGTATCGGGCCGAGTAAACTCGAAGAACTCTACATCGAATTCGGGCGGCATCAGCGGCGGTCTGAGCGGCTCAACCCAGAGCAACATCGCCAGCAACAGCGCGCCGACGTGAATGATAAGCGAGCAGATCAGGAAGGGCGACGATCTTTTCATGGGCAATGTTCAATTCACAAGACAACAGGATTGTTACGCTTTCCGATCCTCGCGGCATCCTGATCTGTAGGAGCGATCTCCAGGTCGCGATTTCCTGTTCGCGCTCAAGTTCTGGACCGAACTAAACAATTATACTTCACGCTGCTGGAAGTTGCGTGTTTTCAAGGGAGCCTATCCCAATGGCGATAGATTCCCGTACCACAATCTGTTAGATTGTGATCGCATTTGTACGACGGTATACTACACGCTGCTGAGAATTGTTAATTTTGTAGGATCAAGCGAACGGATAGTGAGCGCGATAGAGATCCCGCCATCTCCAGGTCGCGATTTCCTGTTGGCGCTCAAGTTCTAGACTGAACTAAGCAACTTCCAAGAAAAAACTTACATGTCAATCTAGGCCCCAACCGCTCCTGCTGGATTGGCAAATCCAGCAGGCTCCTATGCCCCCATTAAGTTCCGAGTCTTCCGTATCGGAGGATCAAGCGACTGAATAAGGAGCGCGATAGAGATCCCACAGGTATATAGCGAGCAATACAAAAACATGAAAAAACCTGTTTCCAAATGACTGAATATGGCTCTGCTGCCGACTATTCAACAGGTTCTAAAACTTGCTTAAAAGCATATGGCTTTGCTACGGATTTATTCAAGCAGGCTCGTAATCTCTCTTTTTCGGGAGAAATAGCGCATCGGGTACAGCCTTCCCCTCTTCCATCCTTCCATCCTTCCGACCTTCCAAGTTTTCAATCTTACACTAATCACTGGTCACTGACCACTGACCACTGCTTCTCAAATGTGGAACTCCAAGATATCGCCATCGTGGACGTTGTCATCACGGCTAACGGATTGCCCATCGTGCCAGTTGACACCCCAAGCGCGGGCGAACTTCAGATTCGCGGCGAAATCGCGATGCAGCTCCATGGCGGCATCTATTACCGTGCTGCCAATCGGGAGCACAAGCGGATCGTCGTGATCGACACGTTTGCCCGGGGTTTTGGTGTACACTCGCAGGATGTTCAGCCTGTCGTAAACGGTTTTCTCCAAGTGTTCGCGCCCCTCCCCGGTGGCGGCGGACAGGGGATGAATCTCAAAGGTGTCGCCGTAAAATTCAGTCAAAATATCCAACCGATCAGAGGCGTTCGGGTCGTCTATCTGGTTCGCGACAATGACAGCCGGTTTGCTTGAGCCGCCATCGTCAGAGGAACTGTTCCCGTCCACTCCGCCGCCATGAACGTCCTGGGCAATCGCAATTTTGGCGTCTTTCAGTTTGGATGCCACAACCTCGACCTCGTCCAACACGTCGTCGCCGGCGAGATTGACAATAATCAAGAGCATGTCCGAATTTCTGGCGAGATCGAGGATTTCAGGTTGTACGAAATCGGCTGTCACCGGCGGCGTGTCAATGATTTGAAACTGCACATTCTCGTAGTTTAGCATGCCGATGATAGGTTCTCGCGTCGTGAAAGGGGTGTGCGCTATCTCGGGTTTGGCGTTGGTGCAACTCGCTAAAATCCGCGATTTTCCGACGTTCGGTGCCCCGAGTAGTACGATCTGTCCCGCGCCCTGTTTGGGAATGTGGTGGCTATGCCGCTTAGTCCCGCCCTTTTTGTCGGGAGCGTTGCGCAGTTTGGCGATCCGCCGCCGAAGATCGGAAACCACCTTTTCGGAGCCCTTGTGCTTCGGCGTAATGCGAAGCATCTCCTCCATCAACTGGAGTCGCTCATCGTCCGTCTTGGCGGCTTCGAGTTGATGTTTCAATTTGTAGTATTCCGGCGGCAAATTTGCAGGCATAGGGAAAAACAGTGGTCAAATCAATATGTAGGGTGGGCACTGCCCACCATCCTTTGGTAGGAGGGGCATCTTGCCCCGACGCTGAATCTGATCGCGCCTCCTAAATTGACTCTACGAAGCCTATCGCATTGGAATCGCTATGGAAAATACAGTGCACTCACTTATCGTTTGATTGGTCGCTATCGAGATTCCCCTGCCCACCAGCCTTTGGTAGGAGGGGCATCTTGCCCCGACACCGAACCTGACCGCGCGTCCTAAATTGATTCTACAAAGACTATCGCATTGGAATCGCTATGGAAAATACAGTGCGCGATAGAGATCCACTAGCCACTGGCTAAAGGCCGCTGCTTTCCTGACGAAGGTCGGCGACCGTTTGTCGGAGCTCGTCGAGTATCGAGGCCTCAACTAGGAATACCGTATCCGGCGCGGCACGCAGACGCGCGTAATGTTGGTCGTTCTCATTCGCCGCCCCAACTTGCAACGTGTGTTCTTTCAGGTTCTTTAACGTGATCGTGGCTTGCACCTCCGGTTTGTTCAGGCGCGTGACGTCCAGATTCGGCACCGATGCCAAGAATTTGTCGGCTGTCAAGTCGGCGAGTCGATAGATTATGCTATTCACGGCACCGTTTTTCGCGTCCTCCTGCACGGGCGAAACGAGCCGCCAGTTCACACCCTGTTTTTGACAGGTCAGTTGCACATCGCCGTGTCGCAATGCGAGTTTAAATGCGTCCTCACTCTCAAATTCGAGAACCTGCTTATGGCGCAGTCCTGAAACGCCCAAACCGATCAGATCCAGTATATCGGCGCTTACCAAGACAACGCGCTCGGCGTTCCGGGCTTTCGCATAAAGGCTGCCGCCTTTGGCTTTTCCGAGCAGTAGCACGGCAGGCTCCGCATCCAGCGTGAAGAACGAGACTTGAAGCGCAGGTGCATCTAGTCCGTAACGGCTTAAATTTGTCGGCTGTTCCGCCACAAACTCAAGCGCTTTCAGTGAGTCAACGCCGAAAAGGATGTCGTCGACAACCTCCGCATCCGCTTTTAGCGCGACGGGTTCTTCGATCTGCCATGCCCCTTTCAGGTCTTTTGCGCAGGCAATCTTGGGCTCTCCCCGTCTCCGGATTTCGAAGCGCTTGGTCCCGGTTCGCTGGAAGTCGATGACGCGTTTGTCGCGGAGATCGAACACGCTCTTATCCAGCGTGTTAACTATCTCTCGGTTGACCGCATAGACGGATTCAAGCGTATCGGGCTTAACATAGACGTGCGCCGTATCCGGGATGTCTGAGCCGACCAGCAATGCTTGAGACTCGTCCCTTAGTTGCAGGCTTAGGCGAATGCGGGGATTTTCAAGACCGTAGTCCGTCAAATCGGCGGCGCCGTCCTTTGTAAACTCCGCCACTTTCAGTACGTGCAGCGCGTCTAGAATTGAGCGAATCTCTTTGGAATCGGCTTTGACTCCAATTGGTGCTGACATCTGCCACTCCGCTTCACCGCCAGTCTGACATCGAATCGGCTCCTCGCCAGCAATCGAGAGCGTGATTTCGGTAACGTCGTCCGGTTCAAACTTCAGCGCGTTTCGCGTCCTGAAGTCCGCTGGGGATTTCGTGAGATCTTGCAACGCGCTCGATTCGATCAAGAAGATGTGTGACTCCGAGGCTTCCTTGGCGTAGACAGAGTAGTTGACCGTTTTTGTCCCGATGAGGAAGGAATTGGTCGGGATTTCACTATCCGCTGGCACGGCGATCGGGAGATTGATAATAGCCCCCTTTGGCATTATCATTGTGGCTGAGGTTTGACTATCTTGCCAAAGGTCAATCTGGATAGTCGGCGGATCCAAGCCATATTGGCTCAACTCGGTTACCTCAATCCTACGTTTGACCCGTTTGTTCAAGATGTCGTCGAGTATCTCGGTAACCTTAACCTCATTTGCATTTGTCGCGACAGGATCGGTCAACTGCCATGCACCCTTTTCATCCCTTGCCAACGCTAGTGGCCGGTAGGCGGGATCTTTGAAGGACAACCGGATCCGGCGCACCGTGTCAACGCTTAGTCCGTAGACTTCGCTGATTCTTGGCTGTTCGTTTGTCCCGGCATCTTCGTCAAGGAAGAATGCCCAGATAATAAGGTACACCCAAAGAAACACAGCGAATACTATGCAGATAAAATAGGTTGTTCGGAAGTTCATGAAGATATCAAAAGTTGCGCGAGGAAAATCGGGTCAGAACCTGATGCGAGAGGAAGGCTAACGGCGGCGCCACCACACGGCGATGCCGATA
Organism: Candidatus Poribacteria bacterium; assembly: GCA_022827055.1. Taxonomy (GTDB): domain Bacteria; phylum Poribacteria; class WGA-4E; order WGA-4E; family JAJDTR01; genus JAJDTR01. The sequence continues at coordinate 8,959 of JAJDTR010000052.1, forward strand.
ATGAAGACGATTGTTGGCACCAAGAAAATCGACGCTATCTGCACAAATGCGGCTTCGCTGGCGGTCATTCGCCGCAGCGCCCGCTGACTCGGATCCACCGGACGAATGGCAATCAGGTCCTCCTCAAGTGTTAGCCAGTTTATCGCGTTCAGGAAGAGCCCGCCGCCGCCAGAGTTGGCGAAGTAGGCGTTCGACGCAAAATCTGCATCGCCGAAGACAACGATGCGTGTACGTGTCTCTTTGGATTTGGCATCCGCCGGATTCCGGGACAAGCTGTCTTCCACTGCTATCTCGTTCTCGTCCGTGAGTTCGACCGCGACGGCGAGGGACAACGGCGGCGGCGTGTCTACGCCTTCGGTATAGCTCGCTTCCGGTAACAACACGCCATCTGCTCCGCGCTCGGTCTCGCCCCAACACACGCCGACGGTATCAATCGTCTTGGCAAGCGATTTTACCCTGAGATCGGTTCTATTCACATTGGTCGGCGTTACCGACCGCGCTGTTTGGAAAATAGCAGACGGAACATACCGTGTGACCTCATGCAACTCCAGCTCCTTTATGTAAGGCGCATCGGGCCCTACGAAGACGTACGAGAATCGAGGATCGAAAACGAGAACATAGTCATTTTCTACCGTAACACCCCACCGAGCAACCAAGTCAACCAACTGTTGATTCGGATCTTCCGCCGAGATAATTGAGGGCTCGAACATTAGCAGCAGCTTGCCGTTTCGATCAAGGTATCTGGCGATGGCTTCAACCTCATGGGATAGAAGTGAGGTCTTGGGAGCAGCAATAACGAGGGCGCTGCAGTCGGGAGGGACATCGGGCTCGGTGGTTAGGGTTAGCGGTTCCACGGCATAATTCTGTTTTTCGAGGCCTTCTCGCGCCTGTTGATATCCATCGGCACCAAACACGTCAATTGCCCGTTCCTCGTGGCCTATTAGGAAATAGACGTGCTTAATCTCGTCGCGCACCACCTTCATGACCGCGCTCGTAAATTTCTGTTCGTCAACAATCGTCACCAGTTCCCGCATTTGACCGCTCTCAAAAACCACCGTACCGTCAGACTGGATGTCATACATTTTGAGGGCTTGGGGATTTGTGGTCGGATCGATGAACTCAACTTCCAGTTTATCGGTTTCACGCGCGTACCTGCCCAACACATCTCGCGTGAACGCAAGTTGGTTTTGCATCCTAGGGTTGTCCGTGTGGTCGCTGAAGAATGCGACTACCCTGACTTCGCGATCTAAGCCGCGTAGAATATTCTTTGTCTGATCGGACAGGGTGTAGAGTTTGTCTGCTGTCATATCCGCCGTCAAATCAAACTTCCGATTGACAATGACGTTGATGATGACCATTATCCCGACGAGGAAAATAATGCTAATGGCTACATTTGCACCGTAACGTGCTTGGCGGCTGACAAAAAACAGGCTTACGATCTTCGCGTTGAGTGCCGCAAAAGCGGTAAGGGTCCCCACACCGAGGATGAGTAGCACCCACAAAGCTGCGGTAGCGGCAAGGAGGTAACTGGCGAGCGCACCGAACAGGAGGATGAGCGCCAAGAAACCCAGGAGTGGCGCAAGATTCGCGCGCGTCCGGGCTTTTTCTTCGGATGACACTACGGCATTACCTCCATTTAGATGATTCAATCGACTTGACCGTGACAAACAGACAAACAACTGTAAAACTGAGGTAGTAGACGGCGTGTTTCACGGATACCACGCCTCGGGAAAAATCCTCAAAATGTTCGATAAGTGAGAGATACGCAAGAATCTCGCCCAGCTTCCCGCCGCGATTCGATAGGAACCCGATGACCCAAAGCGTAAGCAACAATCCGAAACTGGTCAATGCCGCGACAACTTGGTTTTTACTCATCGAGGACAGCATGAGACCGAGCGAGAGAAAGCAAGAACCGAGCAGCACCAACCCCAAATAACCACTGAGAAGAGGACCTGCATCTAGTTCGCCAAACGGCATTACGAGCACCGGGAAAAGCAGGGTTAACACCAACATAATCAGCAGCAAGCTCAAACTCGCCAAGAATTTGCCGATGACCACCTCGGTATCGGACACCGGCGAAGTGAGGAGCAATTCGATGGTACCGGACTTGCGTTCTTCCGCGAACAGTTTCATCGTTAGGGCGGGAGTGAAAAAGAGCAGGATGATACTGATGTTACCGAACACGAACTGCATAACCACTGCGGCGGAACCGTCAACCCCACTCTGGAAGTAGAAGATCGCGGAAAATAGGAAGCCAACGACTGCCATAAAGACGAAAAATACAAAATAGGCGATCGGAGATACGAAGTAGGTATATAACTCTTTACCGCAGATGGAGATTATGTTCTTCATACTCTACTATAGGAATCGGAAAGGCATGGGCTTCCGCGGTGTGTTTCGCACCTGAAATCCGCCCGGATCCTGATATATTTGACGGCTCGGTCAAGAGCGGTGTTTAGAATCGGCGACGGACCGAATTTGCCAGCGTTAATCAACCTGCATTGGGCTCTGCCAACATACTTGCCCGACGAAAAATGGACCAAGCGAGTCAATATATTTGGCGGTTTGCTGCGTTTTTCGCATATCCTGCACGAGGCGGGACAGCGGATAGAGTTCAGCGCCGACCAGACCTATTACGAACTCGTTGTCGTGTTGGTCTAGTCCGAAGCAAGCCAATCGGATGTCGTTGGCATAACCGGCTTCGGCATAGGCACGCCCCATCATGCCGTGCTCCGCAAGTATCTTTCCCTGTTCAGGCGGCGTGAGAAGGTAGAACTCCGGTTTTCGGCGTAACGGGTACCAGATTGCCCAACGCAGCTCCGGATTTAGGACGTTTCGACGCGGCTTGACCAACAGCCAGTCTTCAAGATCGGGTTCACGTCCTGTTGAATAAGTCCTGCCGATCATCGTTAACTCGGGCTTCGATCGCAATTCGGAGAACGGTTGACTGTGAAAGAGTTTCCTTCCTTCAAACACCAAGTCATCAGGATCTGTTGCAATCAATAGCACCCCGACCCCGGTCGGATCGTTCAAATCGTGATAAAGGACGGACTCTACGCTACTCGCGCTGAGAGCCTCGATTAGCGCCTCTGGTTGAGCCCCCCCTGCAAAGGCGTGAAGTTGCAGGTATAAGCGTCGTGAGCTTGTTTGTAGATTGCCGTCCGGCGTTGGAGCGCCAATCTCGCGTATGTCTAAAGTTTCGCCGGTATGGGAAGATTCGGGGTGTTGCGGTCGCATGTTTCTTTCACCTCGTAGTCGCGCTGATGTCGCGTGAGAGTATACTATAATGTGTGGGAGAATTTCAAAAAGAAAGCGAGAGTAGAAAATAGGGCAGCGAGTGGCTACGGCAGGTGGTATAGCATCCAATAGACAACGATGCCAGTGACGGAAACGTATAGCCAGATTGGGAGAGTCCACCGGGCAATTCGTCGGTGTTTGTTAAACCGTTTGCGGAGTGCGAAGTAGAGTGTGCACAACGCAAGCGGAAGAATCAAGGCGGCTAGGACGATGTGCGGTATGAGGACAGCGAAGTAGACACCTCGAATCCAGCCTTTGCCCTCAAAGGGAGTCGATCCAGCGTGATAGTGGTAGGTCAGATAGGAGGTGAGAAATAGCGCGGAGACGATGAAGGCGGCTATCATGCAGTTTCTGTGTGCGATGGGTTTGCGGGTACGAATGCAGACGTAGCCAGTGGTCAAGAGTATGGCGCTGATGGTGTTGAGCGTGGCGTTAACGGTGGGGAGGTCAGATATCGTTAGCATAACGGCTTAAAAGCGCAATCTGTGATACACAAGAGGACGACGGGGATACTCGCCCTACTAGACGGTTAGGTTTGGAGGCGTTCAATCGCGGTTTTGGCACCCTGCCTGACCAGCTCGGAAGCATCGTGTTGTTCTATCTCTTTGAGTTTGGGGAGCGCGGCGGCATCCCCCAGTTTTCCCAAGGCGACGGTGGAGAAGTAGCGGACATCGTCCTCGCTGTCATCAAGGGCTTCCAGCAGGGGTGAGAGATCTCTTGAAGTTGCGAGATCGCGGTCGGTATCTCCGATGTTGATTAGCGCCTGTGCCGCCTCGCGTCGAGCATTGATGTCGCCGTTCCGAAGCGCGGAAATCAGCGAATCGTTCTCGCCGGTGACAAATGACAGGTTGTCCCATTCACAATCAAGACAGAAATAACCATCTTCGCCGATTCTTTGGATGTGCGTGCTATTACAGTCGGGGCATGCCGCTAGTGGTTGTTGATTGCCCATGATCCAATGTATGTCGGGATTAGCTAGCAGAAATATGTGACTCGGGGAGTTCGGGCAAGTCGCGCCAGATTTCTGGACCTTCGGGTTTAAAGTTAATCGTTGCGATGAATTGCATGCCGCAATAGAAGTTTATCTTGAATTTTCCGCCGCCGAAATGTTCTTTGATATAGCGCATCGGATCTTCAATCAGGGGACCCATCTCGTCGGCGTGGTAGAAGGCGAGCGCCTTGAACCTGACGGTGTTGCCGACCGGTTCCTGTACAAGTAACCGCGCGGTGGTTGTCGGAAAAAGCACCTCAAACGTACGCCACAGGTCGTCAATCGTGGGTTTCGGATTTCCAAGCCGCTTCTTGAAGTCGTTTTCGATGTATTCGGAGAAGAGATTAAGTACCCATTCCATAGGCAAAATACGGATGAATGGCACGCGACACTCATCTTACAAGAGTTCAGATTGGGACTTTAAGAAAATCCCCCAGATGGAAGTGCGGTAGAGGAAACTCCTCCGTGGCTTTGCACTGTCAAAAGGTAGCCGCCTTCTCGAAGAACTCAATGTCGACCACGTTTACGTTGGCGTTGCGAGCATTGTCAGCGACTCGCTGCACAACCATTTCGCGCACAAACGGGATGGGGATGCGTTTGACGCGATGGACGACCTCCTCGGTGCAGCGGGTTGAGGTGCTGCCGAGAAACGGTCCCTCGTCCGGATTGGCTTCAGCGGGATGGTCGCAGGTCTCCGGTACAAGCTGTTGCAAGCGCATTGAGACGTAGTCTGTGACCCATCCCTTGAGCGCTTCCCCTTTTTCCTCATTGATTTCGGTTGACACAGGCTTCTGATCGAGTTTTTGGCTGATGCCCACCAGAAGATCTTCCAGACGATCCAAGCGGTTTTCCACCGCGGATAGACGCTGTTCAACTTTGGTTTGGGTGCTCACTGTTCATCTCCTTTATGCTCGTATTAAGCGCGAAACAAAAAATCTGGCGCGCAGTATCCACGCCGCAATAATCTAGCGGCGCGGACGGAATGAGGGGATTCCCGTTTTGTCAAACCGCTCTTTGACCGCCATCATCGTTTCGGGAGTAATCTCACGGTAACCGTGCTCGCGCGCGTACTTTTCAACGCTCTTAATAACCATCCCTCGCGCGAAGGAGGGAACACGTTTTAATCTCTTCTGTGCGAGGTCGCTCCAGATTAGTTCATAGTCAACCTCTGCCGCAAACGGCGTCGTCTTTTCAAAGCGAACAGTCTGACCACCGTGTTGCCCCGGTTGGTACTCGCACGATGCATCTTCGGCTAGGTAGTTTCCCGTAGTGGCGTATGCACGAGCACGGCATCCGCCGCAAACATCACGAAATTCGCACGCGCCGCATTTCCCTTCTAACAGCCCCCGATTTCGGAGGTCTTGGAAGACTTTCGATCTGTTCCATAACTCCGCGAAACTCCGGTCTTTTAGATTACCGACGCTAACCGGCATGTACGGACACGGCGTCAGATCGCCTTCGGGCGTGATACGACAGTAGTAGATGCCGCAAGGGCACGTACCGCTTGGATAGGCTTGCAGAAAAGGCGAATCGGACTGTTGCTCGTAAATCGCGCGCTTGTAGTGAGGGGCGCATTTCGCCGCAACAAGCATTTTGCCCCGATATTCCGCCTGTAGCTCGAATAGCGTTGAGAGCAGATTCTCGTACTGCGATGGCGTGATGTCCATGACCGTCTTTCCGCGCCCCGTTCTGACGAGGAAGTAGATGTTGATGACCTTGGCGCCCAACTGATATGCGAAGTCAACAATCTTTGGAATCTCATCGTAATTCCAGCGCGTAACCGAGGTCTGCACAAGAAAGTCCAGATTGGCGCGTTTCAGTGCCTCAATCCCGCTCATCGTAGCTTCATAGGCGCCCTCCATGCCTCTGAATTTGTCGTGATTGACCGCATCTATCGCATCTAGGCTAATCCCTGCTCCACTTACACCACCGTCGCTCATCCGCTGAACCACTTCATCATTCAGCAACGCGCCGTTGGTACCCATCACGACCAAGAATCCGGTTTCGGCGGCATATTTGGAGATATCCAGTATGTCGGGGCGCAATAGCGGTTCTCCGCCCGTGAGAATCAGGAGGATGTTGGGATTGACTTCGGCAATCTCATCAATCACACGAAAACATTGCGACTGTGTCAACTCCGCATCTCGATAGTACCCGGTCGGGAATTCGTTGGTATCCACAAATCCGGCGGGAAGATAGCAGTGTTCACATTTGAGGTTGCACAGCCGCGTGATATTCCACGAGACGGCTTGGATTTTAGTATCCATATTTCTGGATTTTACCCCAATCCAACCTTTCCATCTTCGCGCGTTGCGAATCCAACTCCCAATTCATTATCCCACATCCAATCGCAAGGAGAGAGCAAGTACGATGAGGCCGGCGAGTACTGCAGCGATTCCAAATACGTCAGTTAGCCGTTGCAGTCTCACAACCTCTAACTCGTCAACGTTTGGGTTCGTCGCCGCTGTTTCCAACCGCCTATTGAAAACAGCGAGATGCAGGCTATGGAATAGCGTCATCAATCCGACAAAAGCAAGTTTCGCCACAAACGAAATGACGTAGTCCTGCGGAAAATTCATCTGAGTGTTCAAACCCACCATGAAGGCATTCATCGCGCCCGTGATTAGGAGTATATGGATGGTGAAACGGATAATGTGGCGCAGACGATTCCGAATTGCTACGGTATGTTGAATACCTCCTACGACGGACACATGTTTCCTTAGTACCGGCGCCGCAATGCTCAGCGAAAAAAAGATTCCGCCCAGCCAAACGATTGCGGCAACAAGGTGAATCCAGCGTATGATGAGTTCGACGGACGTGCGCATAAATCGGTGGAACCTGCAATCTGAGGGCGCCCTCGTATTTCGTTTGGCTCACGGCGTTACATGCCAAAGTTGCCGCGTGCGGCGTCCATCACTTCGCCCGTAATTTTTGCTATCCCTTTTTCCCGGGCGAATTCCTCGATTCCGGCTTTAGCCATCGATTGGACAAAACTGGGAATCCGATTCAGTCGGTCCTTGGCTTCCTCTGTCCATACCAAATCAGCCGGTTCGGATTCCTGCGCCTGAAACGCGTCTGCAACCACCGACGTAAATGGACATTTACCACCCTCTTCCGACTCGGAGGCAGTTGAGGACGTTGGCTGGGGCGTATGACTCGACGAGAGCGTTCCCTCTTTGTGATCGCTCAGAAAGGAACGCACCATCTGCATCGGCGGTGCGGTTTCACTTTTTCCACCGAGCTGAACGTCAAGGGATTTGAGCATTTGGGTTTCCCACGGGTTCATGTGCATGGCGATTTCCCCAAAGCAGTCCGGGCACTCAAAGATCGCGGTCAAGGAGCCGCCTTCGGGCGTTTTCGATTCTTTGAATTTCATGGCTGTGTTGCATTCAAGGCATAGGAATTTCATTGGTTGGCTCCGGTCTAGCTAGAAGGTCGATGCAGCTTTGCCTAGATCAAAGGACTACAGAAAGGAGTGACACTTTTGTGTATGTTTTAAAAGTGTTTGTACAGCGATTTATATTTTGCGATTGAAAAAGGATTCCGTTTTCTGCGCAATTTTCGTTATGCTGCGGCTCGCGGGGGTGCCGGCGTATTCTTCCACGAATGCGTTACCGTTATCGGCAGCCATTGAGAGTCGCGGATCGAACGGTATTTTACCGAGAAATGGAACCTCAAACTGCCGTGCCATCTCCTCCGTATTCCCCGAAGGAAACATATCTTCAGCCCTTCCACAATCCGCGCAGACATACGCTGTCATGTTTTCGACGAGACCAATGACCGGTGTGTTGAGCAATTTTTTCGCCATTGTCAACGATTTCTTGACGACCAATTGAGAAATTCCCGAAGGAATCGTAATGACGACCGTGCCGCCGAGACTCGGTAACAAATCAACGAGATTCGGCAGTCGATCTGTGCCCGGGGGTAGATCTATCAGGAGGTAGTCAAGTACTCCCCACTCGGTGTCGGACAGAAACTCGCGGAGCGCCGATATCTCCATTGTTCCGCGCCATGTGAATGCGTCCTTCTGAGTTTGGGCTTCCCACAAGACAGGTGTTTCGTCATCCTTCAGAAACAAGTCCATCGACATGACTCTGACACCTAGCGGACTGACAGCGGGTTTAACACCATTAGCACCATAATCAACTTTCGCGCCTCTCACGCCTATCATTTTGGCGATTGAAGGTCCGTTGATGTCGGCGTCGAGAACCCCAACACTGTTGCCCCGCATAGCAAGGGTTGAAGCGAGATTTGCCGTTATCGAACTCTTGCCTACGCCTCCTTTCCCACTCATTATGGCAACGGTATGGCGTACCGATTTTAGCCGTTCTTCCAATCGACTGAGTTGCCGCGTCACCTGCCCGGCTATGTCCGAGCCGCCATCGTTTGGAAGGTCGTTGTAGGTCTTCATGTTTTACGCTGCTTGGTCTTAAGCTGAACCCTGAAGGCTATCGACTGTACACAATCCCGATACCTACGTGACGATAGCAACTGAACCGCTGAATCTCGTCCAATTTGAATAGAATCCTTCGATTGCGGTCAATGATAGATAAACAGCGGGATGTCTGCGTGATCAATGAGGGATTTTGTTGCGCTACCGAAGACAAACTCCGATGCGGTTCGTTTGCCGTACGCACCCATGACGAGTAGATCAATCTCATGCTCTCGGATATAGGACAGAATGGCTTTATCCGGACGCCCTCTCGAGTGCACTTTAGCCGGCTGTATCCCGTATCTGCCAACGTACTCTCCCAGTCTGTCGAGCAACCGCTTTGCGCGAGCCACATCGCTGTTGACATTCAGCAGGGTGATATCGCACTGATTCCAAATGTGGAGCAGCAGAAACATCTGAATTGCCTTCGTAGCTTGAACGCTGTTGTCGTATGCGACAAGCACTTTCTTTATCTCTCTGACAGAATCCGGGACAGCAAAAACTGCTGTTAGCCCGTTGTGCAGAATTCGGTGCAGTGTGGTACCGCGCTCGCGCCCGACACCATGTCGAAAAAAGGTCTTTTGCCCGAGAATGATAAAATCGTGGAATTTCGATTCCTCGATAATTTCCCGAAACGGGGTGCCAGTTTCCGAATGGATGGAATAGCGAATATCCTTCTCCCGACAGGTCCCCTCAAAGTCTTTAAGGATCTGGGCGACGATACCCCGTGCCTCTTTGACGTGGTGTTGCTCGCTGAGTTCATCGGAGCGCATGGCGCCAATCGGCGCAGGACCGCTTGCTCGCAGAATGCCGGGGAGATCGATCACGCCGACACCGGTCAGAGAAGCGTCGTGTTCAACAGCGATTTGAGCGGCGTATTCGACGGCCGCCTGAGAATACTTTGAACCATCAAGGCATACTAGGATTTCGGCAAAATTCAACGGGGATTTGTTAGGCACCTAGACCTCCGTACAGTTTGAGATATGCACTAGTAATGTATGTTCAGCTTTCAGCCGAATGCAGCCACTTTCTGTCTATCTCATTTGCAATAGCTTATCGTCGCACTAGAACCGATCTAGCAATCTGTCATATTCTGCATGAGAGCCAACCCAGAACCAAATTATTTCTTCCTTCTCCGCTACTCCAACCGCCCGAAATCTATGTTGATGCGAACAGAATAGATGGGTTTCGTGCTGTGCACCCTCTTGAACCTAAGACTCGGATGATTTGGGTTGGCCTTAAAATGCTTGTATGCTTCTCTCACTTGATGGCGGACATCGTTTGGCAACCTAGCGAACATTCGGCGGAGCTGCTTTTTCGTTCTTTAAATCATAGGTGGTCGGGATCTAATTCTTGAGTTTGACCACTCCGATGTTCGGTGAACGCTTCAGAAGCCAACTTGGACAATGTATCTTGAGAATCTGCGAATAGTTTAGTCCAACGTTTCTCAGATTGGAGTTCGACAAACAGCCATTCTGCCAGCGCATCTTGTTCACTTGGCGAAAGTTTTGAGGCCTCGGCAAACGCTTTTTCGAGTTGTGCTGTCATCAAGAATTCTCCATACGAAAATGCGGGACACGGAATTACAGACGTTTAGACCAACGCGAAAATCTCGGCAAGTTCTACGAATAATGATACATAAAGCCTACCACCTACTTGGCCATCGCGCCATCTTCCAAGCGGCGACCAGTTCTACCTCGTTTTAGGTTTAGCGTCCACCACTTGCGCCACCGCCAGGACCGGGTTGATGTCATCTAACGATGATGGGATTATTGGCTCTGTTCGCGCGGGAGTGTGACCTGATCCGGAACAACAATCTCGCCGGCAATGATCTGTGCTTTTAGCGATTCAACGCGATTTATGTTTTCGTCGGACAGTAGAGACCGATTGTGTTCATCAAAAGCATAGCTGACTCCGCCGTCTCCAAGTCCGAGGTATCGCGCTCCTCCTATGAAAGTACCCTCGGCAGTTTCATTGATTACTTTGATCACGGAGGCCGAAAGTTCTTTGACCATGCTCGTCAGAACTATACCAGGTTCGAGGTAATTACCGTTGGAGTCTACCCATATGATAAATCTTTGCTGCTCTCTCGCCGCTTCGAGCACTCCGTTGCCAGCTCCGCCCGCAGCAGTGTAGATCACATCTGCCCCGCTCTCATATTGCGCCAATGCTATCTCTTTCGCCCTTTCCGGCATTCCAAAACCGGTTGCATCTTCGCTGATGTACTCCACGATGACTACGGCGTCAGGATTGACGGCGTGAACACCGGCGACATAACCGGCTTCAAACTCCTGAAGCAACGGCACATCGGCTCCGCCGATATAGCCAATCTTCCCACTATCGGATTTCAGTGCGGCGATTGCACCCACCAGAAACGACCCCTCGTTTGCTTTGTAGTTTATGGATGCGACATTCGGAACATCGAGGGCAACATCAAAGATAGCAAATTGTACATCGGGAAAGTCGGGCGCCGCGTTCGCTAGAGGGGCTCCCATTTGGTAGCCTGCCGTCAATACGAGGTCCGAATTTTGAGCGGCTTCTCTTATCTGCATTTCCGCCACTGCCGGATCGCTCTCCATTCCCGCAACCTCGGTGAGGATAATGCCGAGTTCTGCTTCAGCCGTTCTTACACCGATATGAAAACTATCACAGTAACCGGAGTCGCCAATACAATCGTTCGGATAAATCATGGTGACGCGAAGAGGGACGGCATCAGCGTCGTCCGGCAGGTCCGAAAGAATGGCTTGCTGGATGAGATCGCAGCCAGACACTCCGATAAAAAGTATTGTTAATGCCAGTATAGGAAGATATTTCGTTATGCTAAGATTCCTCATATTTTCTCCCATTTGATAGATGATTGCCCAATGTATACGTGATGTCAAATCGCCGAAATGGTAGCACAAGAGATGGTCGAATGCAAGGTTTGCGGACGCGAAGATGAACACCGTACGCAACATCGCTCGCCGTAAGAAAGGCTGGTGCGCAGTGCGCACCCTACGGGCTCTGCTTCTGATCCTGCTGATAGTAGGTGCCGAGGACTTCGTTATCCAAGCTTCGTCCCTCTTCAATCACCTGCGCGGTAAATTCCAGGTTGATCGTCTTGACTTTCGCCTCCCGTGCGCGCTGCTCAACGCGGGATAGGGTGATGTTGCGCATGAATCCGGCGGGGACGAGGTCCAGGCGTTCGCGGGCATCCGGTGTCCACTCAAACTCGCTCTCGAATGTTTCCACTTGGGCGGCATCGGAGGATTCACGAGATTGGGCGGCTTCTTTGAGTTCGGGAGCGTCTTCGCGCACGGCGGACGCTTGGTTCATGCCCTCATTAACAATCCGCATGGCGAAATCATTGGTGATAGTACCGATTTTCCGGGTACGCGCCGATTTTTCGATTCGCGCCTTGACGTTGCGCCTCATGTATCCGCGCGGCACATTCCGCAAGGCTTTCTTCGCCTGATCCGACCACTGAAGCCGGTGCCCGTCGAATGTCTGCTCCTCACTCACGCCGCCTTCTTGATGTGCGATCGTCTGGAGTGAGTCCTTGTCAACCATCTGGAATTGCTCGCCATCAACACCGCAGACAGGACATTTTACGGGCTGCTGGTCGCGCGCGGCGTAACCGCAATCACCGCAGATAAAGGTCTTAACGGCATTAGAGTCCAGAACAGTTTGTGTCGCAATCTGTTTAGCAACCTTGGTCATCCGCTCCGCCGAACGTCCCGGCATGAAGGCTTCCATCGCCTGCTCAATTACGCTCTCGGTAATCACGGAATGACCTCGTTCAATGGCGTAACGGTGGACGGCTGTTCGCGCGATGCCCTGTATCTGCGGCGGCGCTTTTGCCATTCGATCCATAGCTTCCTGCGTCCAGACAACTGTCTCCTCGGCTTTTACATCAATTTTGGGGACGTACCGGTCACTAGAGAGCAGCACATTGCACGGCGCGAGCCGCAACAGGTTTTCGGTGTTGCTGCCGATGTCCATATTCGTTTCGCTATGGACGCCGATACGTCCTAGCACGAGCATCCATGGCTGAGTCTTTCGAGTGTATTGCAAGATTTTTTCAAAGGCTTTGCCGTCAAGCAAGGTGATTTTAAGATTGTATCCGTGATCTTCCTTTGCAATGGTGCGAGCGATTTCCAGATGGGATTGATAGATTTTAGCGAGTCCGGTGTCGATAACCTCTTCGTGCAGCTGCTCCTGCTCTTTGAATCTAAAAGTTTTGGATGCGCGCTCCGTTAGAACGTTTACCACCGAATTGAAGACAACATAGTGAAGATAAGGGTCGTAAACGCCGATTGCCTCGACTTGCCTGTCAAACGCCTTGCCGATGCGAATGGCTGTTTTCAGTCCGGCGAATGATTCGGGGCTACCATCAATCCCGACGAGGATATGCCCCGGTTGGTCAAGAAACCCTTCGGTATTCCGGACGACGAGAGTGTCGGTCTGGATGCGCCTTGCAACTCGCTCCACGACGCCGCCTAGCAGGCTGTCCTTCACCGCGCCCATACCGAGGGCACCCATTATCACAAGGTCGTAATCGCTCTCCTGAATATCCTCGACCAGCTTAATGAAGTGTTTACCTTCCGGCATCTTCGCTTCAAAGAGAATGTCATTTTCCGCGCACTTTTTCTTCATTACCTCAAGGTACGAATCGGAAATCAACTGAAGCCCCATCGTGATTAGGGTGTCATGAATGCGGCGCTGTTTTTCGAGTTCGGCTTCATCCTGATATTCTTCGGGGAGAGTGTACTCCATCTGTTTAAAACGCACATCGTGCATTTTCGCCGCGTAGACATGGGAACCGATGAGCTGCGAACCAAATTTCTTGGCGAACTCTACGGCGAAGTTGACGCTTGCATCGGAATGATCCGAATTGTCAACGGGTACATAGATTTTTTTGAACATCCTTCCTCCTCCGGTTTACGTTTTCGCGAATGTGTTTTTTCGTCAAGACAAAGATTAATCTTTAATTTTAGGGGTAAGGGACGCCGAATTCCAGATCGGCAAGAACAAAGGAATCACGACTCGTTCAATGCTGCCAAAGGCTGGCGTCTTTGATTAGGCTGCTAGCCCATTCAATGACCTTTTCATCTGCATGAATGACGAATTCTTGTCCGCGGCCCGCCGACTGGAAATAGCCGTCCTTCCACGAATTTTCCGAATGGTATGATATTTTGACGTTTCGGAAAATTTCCGGGTTGAGGTTCCAGCGACTTCTCGATTCCCCATCCTTTGTTAACACCTTCCGCTCGTTAAACTCAAAGACTCCTGCGCCGGGGTAGGCCGGGTGAAAACTAAGATTTGGTTCGGCGACATAGATTGTATTGTTTTTCCGCTTCCTTGCTGCCGCATAGGCATGAGAATGATCATTTAGCCAATCCGGCAGTTTAGCGGCTCCGCTGGCACAGAAAATGTCACCTATTTCCAAGTAACCAAAAATGGCGTGGAAACCGTTATCGTCGCCCTGAAAGCGTAACTTTCCACCAACCTCTTGCGTATGGCGGAACCAACCGAAAAAGAGAAATAGATCTCCGCGCGCAACCCCTTGGTTCTCCAGATGCGATTCCGCAGCTCTGCCTTGTCCGAATGCCGGCAGCCAATTTTGAGGACGCTTTCGTACCCCTCGAACAAGATCGGGATCCAGATGAACCGCTTCGCGCTCTTTTTTGGCTCCGGAATCAAGGTCTTCAAGAATCTCCGCGTACGATCTGCCTCCGGGCGCAATGATGTCGCTATAGGTCAAGGTCTCCCAGTCCCCGGGAACCGGGAGGGTAAGCATCTTGCCGTCAGGCAATACGGGACTCGGATGTCCACCGATAGCGCTGTCAAACCCCTTTCGACTAAGTATTATCTTCACCGACCTACCTTCAGCTGTTATCGCATATTGCGCTTGACGGAGCGTTGATGTCTAGGAGGGACTTCTCCCTTCCCGTTTCCGCCCCCAGAACCCGCCCAAAAGATGTCCCAAGATTGCTCCGGTGAAGAGGTAGGGAATCGCCGTCCAATCCCAGTGCAGAATGAAACGACGGGTTAGGACGTTGAGGAGAATCGGGAGATAGATGGTTCGTCCCCAGGGGCGAGAGAATTTTCTGAAACGGACTCGGTAATACCCGAAAGGAAGGTTGATGAGGAAAATAAGGATCGCTACACCCAGCCGTGGCACGTCAAGCCCAATCATTTCGACCTTCTTTCTCTGAAGCGATATTAACTATCTCAGCAAGGTTTTTATGTCTCGCCGAAGGCGCTGGAGATTGGCCTTACTTCGGCTATCATAGTAGCCGCGTACTTTTCCCTGTCGGTCCACAAGAACAAAGCGAGTGCTATGCAGAATTTCACTCCCCCGATGTCCGGTTGCCAGATTGAATCCTTCGTGCGCAAGCTGATAAATTGAGGTCTTCTCACCGGTCAGAAATGCCCAGCGACTGCCGTCCACACCGAAATCGTCTGCATAGCGGGAGAGCACAGCGGGGGTATCGCGCTCCGGATCGACAGAGAAAGAGACGAAACGAAGTTCGGATTCGGACGCAAACTCATTCTGAAGCCGCACCATTTCATCGGTCATCGGTGGACAAATGGTGGGACAGCTTGTGAAGATAAAATCCGCAACCCAAATTTTACCACTCAAATCCGAGAGCGACATCGCGCGACCATGCTGATTGGTCAGATCGAAATCAGGCAGTTGATGATGAACCGCCAACCTCGACAGAGGACTCACAGATTCTGACGTTTCTCCCGGTTGATACACGAACGACTTAATGTTAGCAACGACAATTCCGGCAATCACAAGAGCTAACACGCTCCAGAGAAATGCGCGCAGTATCCTCTTGTTGGACGAGAGAACCTGTTCCGGAGGTTTGACTTCGGCTTCCATAGAGTAAAGCGTAAAACGCGGAATTCATCCACGTCTAACGTTAATTTTAAACATTAAACGCGGTTTTCTGAAGGAAGAATGGAAGAGCGAGGATTCTCTCCCATCATTCCAGTTCATCGCTTCCACACCACCCTCAAGATGTAAAATCTTCTCAAATCCTGCCTAATGCGACGTGTCAACCGCATGCGTTTCGGCTTTGACTTCTTCCGCGTGACGGGCATCAGTCATCAGATCCGGCAACAGCATGAACACGAGAAAAATGCAAATAATAAAGGGCGTCAGCGCAATGGCTGTCAAAGTTTTCTGCTCGAATTTTAGGTGCATGAAATATAGCGCGACGTAAGCCGCCTTAGAACATGCCATACCGATGAGTAGAATAAACTTTACATTTGTAGGAATCCAGTCTGGGATAACTACGAGGACTTCAGCAATCGTGAGTGCAAGCAGAATCCAAAATATTCTGAAGTATTTGGGGTGTTCCTTTTCAGCGTGTTCCATCTCACATTCTCCATTTCGTGATTACAGTAGATAAACGAAGGTAAAAACCATAATCCAAATAAGGTCAACGAAGTGCCAATAGAGTCCCAGAATCTCGACTTTGTGGTTGTAGTCGGCTGTGTATGTTCCTCGCATCCCCTGAATCAAGATAACAATGAGGTAAATGACCCCGCCGGTGACGTGGGCACCGTGAAAACCTGTAATCGTGTAGAAGGTTGGGCCAAATAACACCGAACCGGAGATCTCAGCACCTGACAATCCGTGATGAGGGATTGCGTTGAGGGTGAGACCGTGCTTGATTAGTGCTGTCCATTCATACGCTTGCAGCCCTAAGAAGATTAACCCACCCAGAATCGTCAAGCCGAGAAAAGTGCACATTCTTGACTGGTTTCCCTTCTGAATGGCTTCGAGGGCTTTGACCATGGTAACACTACTGCAGATTAGCAGGAAGGTCATAAATGCCGTGAGGTTGATACCGAGCACTTCTGATGGGGGTGCCCACTCCGCTGCGCCGGCGCGGATTGCGCCATAGGCGGCTAGCAACGCCCCAAACGACATTGCATCACTAATGAGAAAGAGCCACATCCCCAACTTGCCTTGGCTGTCAGGCGTTAGAGACGGCTCATAGACATCGGCAGAATGATCTATGGCTGCAGTTTCCGACAATTTTCATACTCCTTTCATATCTGAATGCGATTCATGATTGGAACGCTGTTTGACGCGCTTAATCGAAAAAAATACTCCACCGCCAACCAGACTAAATACGATATAGGGCATAGCCATAAGAAACAGAATGCTCCATTTGAAACCCTGAGCAATCGGGTCATCAACGAGCTTACATGAGGGACATGCTTGGACTAGAGTTGGCATCACACATAGCCCGCAAACGACAACCCTCAACACGAGCGAAAAATAACGGTTAATCATAAAAATCTCCTAATTCACGATGCGTAGTCGATGAATACGTTCCCGAATCGTCGGTTTCCGACTTTCCTCTGACACTTCAAGTAGAATGCTACCGTGATTGGGAGTTATCTTCAATCCTTAGTTTAGACCAAATAGACCATCACATAGAGTATTGGCCACAGCACCACGACAAATGTCCAATAGATAGCGCAGATTTCGACGCCAACGTGGCGATCTATCGAGTAGCATCCACCCAATGCCTTGGCAAAAACACTTAACTCCCAAACAACCGCAACCAAAACGTGCAGGGCATGACAACCGATTAGGACGTAGAAAATTGAACCGTAAACTCCCGACGATAGCGTAAATCCGTGATGCACTAGGCGAACCCATTCGGAGCCTTGTACAACAAGGAATATCACACCGAGCACCCCGGTCACTAGCAACCAACGTCTAAGTTCTTTCTGGCTATCCTTACGCGCTGATAATAGCACCCGTATCATGGTATAACCACTGAACAATAGCACAATTGTATTAATCCCCGTGACGCCAATCGGCAACCGCACATCAGCCTGAGAGGGCGGAGGCCAAGTCACACTACCTAATCGAAACACGAGGAATGTCCCAATCAAGCCCGCGAAAAACATGATTTCCGCGCCTAGAAGTATTAGTATGGCCAAACGGGCGTTGCTCGTCGGTTGACCTGTATCAGCGGTATGTTCGTAGGTTGCTTGATCTGCGTCCGTCATCAGACTTAACGCCTAGCGTACCCAAGGGACTGGTATTATATCACCTGTTAGTTCTTCACAAGTGCGACAATCGTTGCGAAAATAAATAGGACGACAAAGATTGCAAACAGCAGCAACCCGATGCGTCGATTTCGACTTTCCTTTTCGTGGCCATTCATCCGAGCTAAGATTCCTCCTCCCCTCACACGGTCTTATCGAGCGCCATTGCAATAAACACAAGCGGCAGATATACCAATGAGGCGTATAGCAACCGTTTTGCAGACACGGTTGTAGGAGAAACTGACAACTTTATACCGAACGCGAGAAAACTGACGCTCAATACTAGTGCGGCGAAGAAGTAAAGGATGCCCGCAATGCCAATCAATGTGGGCAGCAGTGCTACGACGAGAAGAGCCAAACAGTTGCTGACAATTTGTCGTCTCGTGCTCTTGCCATCCGGGTGAACAACCGGGAGCAATCGGAATCCCGCCTGTGCGTATTCGTCGCGGTAGATGCAGGCAATCGACAGGGAGTGAGGAAGCTGCCAAAGAAAAAGAATGGCGAAAAGTATCCACGCTTCAATGTTGATTGTTCCTCGTGCAGCAACCCAGCCGATAACCGGTGGCAATGCCCCTGGTACAGCGCCGGCAACGGTGCAGAGCGGTGACTTCTGCTTGAGCGGTGTATAGATGAACAGATAGGACACGACGATAACAGAGATGACCAATGCGCTTAAGGGGTTAACGCGGATCGCCGTGAATGCGAGGCCGCCCACAGTCAGTAACACGCCAAAGAACAGCGCTGTCGTAGGTTCGACACGCCTGTCTGGTAGGGGACGGTTGCATGTTCGTACCATCTGTGCATCGAGATCACGTTCAAGGTACTGATTCAGAGCTAACACTCCCGCCGCCGACAACCCGGTGCCGACAATTGCGTGAACAAGTTGAAGCCAATTGAACGAATTCGAAGAGGCAAGATAAAAGCCTGCCGAGGTCGTAATCAGAATCATTGCTACGAGCCGCGGCTTCGTCAGCTCCACAAAAGTTGACACTCGCCGGCTCAGTTCGGACAAGTCATTGCCTAGCGTCTGAGTTGTTGACATCATGTGCATACCTAAAACGATTAGAGGTTGTCACGCCGAGATTTGTTATCGCGGTCGCTATTCAGTCGCTTGATCCTTATCATTAACGAGTTCTTCTTAATCAAGAGGTCGGACTTAAGCTTGTAAGACGATATACTATCACGGTAACTAAGACGGACACGACTAGCATCAACGCGCCGATTGCAACATGGCCAGTTGTGATTATCACGCCCACGGAAGAAGACACAACTTTACCAACGGCGGTGAATTCAGCAACGTATGCCGCGCCGCCCAAAACCAACTGCACAGCAAGCAAACCGCTGAGTACCAACACGGGACGCACAAGCCGAAAATAGGCTAAGTAATCTCTCAACACCCGTCCCGAAAGCAAAAATACGTGAATTGTCACCAAGGCGGCAAAAAGCAGATGGGCGTCCAGTCGAGTCCCGGTATGCCTCAGAATCGCACCGAAGATGAATTGAACATAAATGAGCACTAATGTAATGCTGCTTAGTCGTCTCAGGCGCGACACACCCGCATCTTCGATTCTCTGCCAAGTTTGCAACCATCCGCGCGAGGTAAACAACACTAAACTTGCGGTCAACCCAAAAAACACTTGGGCAAAGCAAGCATGCACAATTGCGAGGACTCTGCTAAGGTGCGTCACCCGCAGACCGCCCATCACACCTTGCGCGATGACTGCAAGAAGTGCGATCACGCCAAGCAATTTAAGCCATCCCCGATCGTCCTTTGTCCAAATTGCTACCAACAACAGAATCGTTAGCACCCCGACGATTGAGCCGATTAATCGATGGGTGTGTTCGTAGAGAACGCCGTGTACGTAGACATCCAGTCTCGAGTCCGATTTAATCAGAGTATAGATTCGTTCATTCTCACTATCCGTGAGTCTCCACCTGTCCCCTTCTACTTCAGTCGAGATTACAGCATTCTCCGAAATTGAAATCTCATTGTTTTCAAGCGCACTCCGCAAATTGTCGGAGAGGTTGCCGTTCTCTAAATCGGATTGCAAACTCGGATCGATACTGAGCAGAAAACCGCTTACCGTTTTCGACAAAGGATAGAGGAACATGTTGTATCCGAATGTCGTGGGCCAATCGGGAACGGCAAGCCCTGAATCCGTACTGGTTACAAGCCCTCCCATGCATATTAGAATAAAGGTCATCACTGCTGTCAATACAGCGACCCGGTGAAGCCAAACATTATACATGTCAAACTCATGGAAAGGCTATTAATCTAAACGCAATGCTTCTAAAAGGCGACCCAAAAAATACAACAACAATGGGGGTGCGGACTAACACGGACACGGATTGGTCTTTGCCGATTATGGCTAATCAACCCGTACCCCTGCCGTCCGCAACCCAAGACTTGATTAATCTGCAGTAGCGCCCGCTGGTATCGGTTCACCGTGAGAAGGTTCGCCGTCCGCCTGCGTCTGTGGAATCCAGTCTGCATCAGCGCCGGGAACGCTATACTCGTAGGGCCCGTGGTAGACATGCGGGATCTGATCGAAATTGCCGTGCGGCACCGGAGTTGGCGCCTGCCACTCAAGGGTGTTCGCGTGCCACGGATTCTGTTCAGCTACCCTGCCCTTATACATACTCCAGAACACATTTACCAACATGATTATCTGAGCAGCACCCAGAATGAACGCGCAGATGGTGATGAATTCGTTAATCCCTTGAATTTCCATGCCACCGGGGCCACGGAGATCCGTGTCCAGCGGATTATGAATGCGTCTACGATGTCCAGCCACGCCGAGTATGTGCATCGGAAAAAAGACACCGTTAAAGGCAAGGAATGACAGCCAGAAGTGAATCTTCCCAAGTGTCGCATTCATGTGTCGTCCGAACATTTTGGGGAACCAGTAGAAGATTGCACCGAACAACGCAAATACACTTCCGCCGAAGACTACATAATGGATATGCGCGACAATGTAGTAGGTATCGTGGATGTGAATGTCTACAGGCGAATTTGCCATGTAGATACCGCTGAGCCCCCCAATGACGAACATGGAGACAAATGCAAGTGAATGCAACATCGGTACGGTATAGCGTATCGATCCACGGAATAAGGTACCCAACCAGTTAAAGGTTTTTATCGCCGAAGGAACGGCAATCAACATTGTCGTCGTCATGAACCCCATACTTAATGCAGGGTTCATCCCGCTCTGGAACATGTGGTGTCCCCATACGACCCAGCTAAGAAAGGCAATAGAGATCATCGCCCATACCATCGACTTGTAACCGAAAATCGGCTTTCTGGAAAAAACCGAAATCATCTCCGAGGCGAGCCCCATGCCTGGCAATATCAGAATGTAGACTTCGGGATGGCCAAAGAACCAGAAGAGGTGCTGCCAGAGGAGTGGTTCGCCCCCGCCTGCCGCCGCGAAGAATGACGTCCCCGCCATTCTATCGAATAGCAACAACGCGAGTGCGGAGGCTACTACAGGAAACGCAAGCAACAGGAGAATTGCTACGATGAAGAGCGACCAGATGACTAGCGGGAGACGAAAGTAGGTCATACCCGGCGCGCGCATGTTTATGACAGTGGTAATGTAGTTAATGGACCCCATTAGCGAGGAAACGCCCATGACAATAAGCGCGATGCACCAGAGGTTCTGCCCCCAGTACACACCCGTGAAGTCCGGAACCGAAGATAGCGGCGCGTATCCGGTCCAACCCGCGGCGGCATGTCCACCCGGGACCAAAAACCCCGCCATCATGATAACCGCGCCAAGCACGCTCGTCCAGAAGGACAACATATTTAGCACAGGAAACGCCATGTCTCTTGTGCCAATCATCAGTGGAATCAGGAAATTCCCAAACGCACCGACAAGCAATGGTACGACGACGAAGAATACCATGATGGTGGCGTGCATGGTAAACAGCGCATTATAGAACTCTGGTCCAATGATACCGGCGTGCATCGTTCGCTCAAACCAGTTCTCCTCATCGTCCTCGCCCCACTTCTCCCACATTTTGTCTGCGCCGGAGACGACTTCTCCTTCGTCAAGGTATTCTTGAGAAACCCCGATGATCGGGAGAGGTTTATCAGGCCAAGCAAGCTGCCAGCGGAACAGTAACGCCAGTCCACCGCCGACTATGAACATAATCAATCCATATATTAAGAATTGCTTTCCAATCATCTTGTGGTCGAGAGAAAAGATGTACTTACTGACAAAACTTTCCTCGTGATGATGGTCATGCGATTCATTTGCGTGATCGTTCATTCGACACGAACTCCTTTCCTTTGAATGGTAATTGTTTCTTCCACTTAATCTGAAACTTCAGGTGTTTCTCTATTTGTGTCTGTCCCATCTGCTCGCATTCCAATCTAATTCACAAAGGACAGGACTCTAACTTTGAAGTTGCCCTCAGCGGTGCCCACTTGCAGACAACGAAACAGTTTGCCGTAAGGGATATCAAGGTTCTTCAGCACACCGCTTGCTGTCATTTCCAAGCTTCTTCTACCCACTTCGCATAGGCATCATCCGTATGGACATTTAGGTATCCGAGCATTCCGGAGTGCCCAAATCCGCAAAGTTCAGCACACGGGATTTCGTACTTGCCTACCTTCGTTGCATCAAACCACACGTCAATAGTCCGCCCAGGCAAGGCATCCTGCTTGACCCGCATATTCGGTAAGAAGAAACTGTGGATGACATCCTCTGATGTAAGTTTGACGTGTACGACCTTATTCACCGGTACGTGTAACTGATTCTCAAGCGTCAGGTCATCGTCAGTCCCTAGTTTGCCGTCAGGTCCCGGATACGTCATGTCCCAGTTGAATTGTTTGCCGCTGACTTGTACTAGGACATCATCAGGACTGCTAGGGAACTGGGACGGGATTTTGAGTCTGTTCCATTGCGGTAAGCTCAACATTGCTAGCCCGAATACTATGACGGTCGTAACTGCCGTCCAAGTGATTTCGAGGGTTGTGCTACCTTCGATGTAATCCGCTTTGCGTCCTTCTTTAAAGCGGTACTTAATCATAAAACCGATGAGTACCGCCATTACAGCTATAAACACGATGGCAGTAATCCAGTAGATTAGGACAAAGAGGTTATCGACTCCTTCTCCAAAAGTAGACGCGTTTTCTGGAAGCCATTCAGGGAAATTCAGCCATTTCAGCATTTCATTAAAATCTCCTTTCTGGGTCGCTGAATTCGTTGGAGAGCGTTTCTCTCACGTAATGTCCACACGACGATACGCAGTTTGAGCAGCGCCAAAATACATCACAATACAGAACAGACCGGTAACAACGAGCGATAAAGTCAGTTGAGGAATCTCACCAACCGCTGAAGGATTGTTGAGATAGAGGCATCGTCGTAACGCTGCGACGCCGTAGGTCAAGGGATTTATTTTCATCACCCATTCAAGCAGCGGTGACACCCCGGCTACGGGGAAAAACGCCCCGGATAGCAACCAAATCGGGATGAGGATAAGATTCATCACTGCATGAAATCCTTGTGTCGAATCCATGCGCCACGCAATCGCCAACCCCAGGCTCGTAAGACCAAAACTCAGAAGCACCATCACACCAACAGTTGACAGAACAGAAGCAAAACTGAAGGACAATCCAATAATTGGCGACAGCACGAGAAAAAGTGCCCCTTGAACGAGCGCTAATGTAGTTCCGCCACACGCTTGTCCGAACACGACGCTCCATCTGGAAACCGGAGCAATTAAAACGCCTTGAAGAAATCCTTCTCGTCGGTCTTGCACTACGGCGATGGTTGAAAAAATCGCAGTGAACAACAGGACGAGCGCCAAGACGCCGGGGTAGAAATAAGTAATATAGTTTGTCTCTGCAGGAAGTCCCGACGGACGGAATGAAGCGTTTAACCCACCACCCAGCAGAAGCCAAAATACCAATGGTTGCGCAATTGCGCTGACTAAACGGCTCCGCTGACGCAGAAATCTGATGATTTCACGCCACCAGATTGTCACAACGGGAAGTAGGATTCTTGCTATCAAGAACAAAACTCATCTTCTCTAATGCACGTTAATGCACGATTCAAATCTCGCCGTTTCATGCGACTTACAACTCGGCAATCTTTCGGAAGCAGGGAATAACGGCAGCCATCCGCTCGTTGGAACAGCATCACGATATAATACTTCGTGGTTTTAATTCAACCGGTTCTGGCTTCAATGGCATAATACGAAACTCAATCTGCTTGCCAACGACTTTGGCAATACGCTGAAGCATTAAAACCGCATCACCAATTGAGTCATCGTCGTAGTCGGTCATTTCAAGGTCATCAATAACTTTGGCTGTTGTCCCGACTTTCTCCGCTAATTCCTCTTGAGTCATTGATCTGGAATCACGAAGGTCATAAACCTGCTGTGCAATGTCCCCCTTGATTCGCTCGGCTTCAAGCATCTGCATCATTTCGGGGTCATTTTGAAAGTAGAGCTGGTGAAGAATCTCCACTGCGGATGTTGTTGTTTTTTTGGCTGTCATAGTTCAAGTTCCTGTGTATGTTGTTCCGGGTTTTGCTTAAATTGGTTTTTGCGTCTAATGGCTCTTTCAATTTCTCGCGGTGAAACCTCTGCCATCTTCTTCACGATTCCGTGAGAAATCACGGCTGCAATATTACCGTGAAAGAAGTATAGAATTCGATACCTCACATTCCCTATTCGGGTCCTCAACTCATAAATGTCATCTCGCAAATAATCCGCTTGCGGACGCCTGAGTTCACGCCCCTTTTCCTGCAGACGTTCAATCAACCATCTGCATTTTGCTCGAGCACGCCGGCTCAGTTGATTTAGCCAGTCTTGCGTTGGTACGCTGCCATCAGTTTTCTTGTAGAATACAACTCGTGTTTCTTTTGCTTTCACGCGATTTCGATTGTCGCGAGTCTGCCAATATTATACCTTGCTTGGTTGAACTGAACCCGAACATGAACTTTTTTCTAACGCCGCTAGTTAAGGACTTCCGTGTAATGCTGTAGCAGAATGTTCATGAATGGAAATTACGGCCCGTCAGTCTGATAAAGACATCCTCCAACGTCGGTTTTCCGAAGCGGGCGGAGCGAATTTCCGATGGAAATGCAGCGACAACATCTCGAACAAACTCGTGTCCGCGATCGCATTCAACACGCAACACGTCATCGTCCGTGGCGACTCTGTACCCAAACTGTCGACTTATTTTTGGCGCCAGTTGATTGGGCGCCGGCGAATCAACGATAACAATATCTCCACTGATTCGACTTTTTAGTTCATCCGGTGTTCCGACGGCAACTAACTCTCCCACGTTGAGAATCCCGACTCGATCACACGTTTCAGCCTCATCCAGGATGTGAGTGGTCAGGATGACCGTAACTCCTGCCGTTTCACGAAGGTTATCCAACGATTCGAGAAATTTCCGACGTGCAATCGGGTCAAGTCCCGCGCTCGGCTCGTCAAGTAACAATAATTTCGGTTGATGAAGCAACGTCTTGGCAAGTTCGGCGCGACGTCTCAATCCTCCGGAGAGAGTCTCTACAAGATCTGCCGCTCGGTCGGTCAATTGCTGTTGATTGAGTACCTCCTGTATCCGGTGTTTCAAATCTCCGCCCCACAGCCCGTAGAGATGTCCATGGTGCCTGAGATTCTCTGCGACCGTGAGTTTCACATCCAAACTTGGATGCTGAAAAACGACCCCGATGTGCTTTCTGACTTGCCCCGATTCGCGAGCCAAGTTGTGTCCGAAGAGTGTGACATCTCCCCGCTCCAAGGGAATCAAGGTTGCGAGAATTTTAAAGAGTGTCGTCTTGCCGCTGCCGTTTGGGCCAAGAAAGGAGAAAATCTCTCCCTCATTGATACCAAAACTGACAGCTGCCAAGACGTTTCGGTCACCATAGGCGTGGGAGAGGTTCTCAACTTCAACCGGACGCATCTTTGATTGAAATTTTGAGGATGCTACAATCGTCCATCATACCGGAACAGATCGCAAAGGTCATTCGGCAAGTAGTCGAGGAGAATTGAACTTTAATGATAATGCGTCATGGTTGGAATTGGAACTGTTTCCTCTACTTCTTGAGGGATAGCGAAAAGTCCTGCATGACGCTGCCACCGGCATCCACAGTCACCGAGACAGGCGCATCATTATTCGTTCCGCATGCTTCATGCCAATAACCAAGTTTGTAGGTTCCCGGCGGCACATTTTCAAGTTTATAAACCCCGTTCTCATCCGTGACTGCAAAGTATGGATGGGGGATGTAGGCAATCCAGGCTTTCATCCAACCGTGCACGTCGCATTTGACAGCCACAGGACCTTCCGCCTTCTTTACCGCTTTCACCGGCATTCTCCGTCTGCTTCCCGGTTGCGACTTGTTGTAGGCAGGGTTCTTTTTACTAAAGATGTGAACATTGTGCATGATTTTGTCGGGGTTGAGCATGGTCAGCCGTTGTCCGACGGGCTGCAGTTGAACATGCGGATTGAACTGACAACCTTTCTGATCAATTTGATATTTGACTTTCTTATCTTTCGCAAAACCGTCACCTGACGATATATCCATGAGATAAACGATGGTGTTTTTCAAGGCGTTGCCTTCGCCGACCACCACCGATTCATCAAGTTTATCGGTTAAACCGCAGACTTCCGGATTCTTGGTAATTTCGAGTTTTTTCATGGAGGGGGCTTCGCCCTCAAACTTAACCGTACCGGTGATGGTTCCGCCATTGGAAACACTCCCCGCTTTATAACTTGCGGGAAACACAAGTGATTCCCCGGCGTCGCCTTCTCCGGCAGCGATGGCACCGGTCGCAAAAACGCCCGCGATAATAATCGTTAGGATGGTAACAACTTGGATTTTCATGGTTCAACTCCTTTTTTGGAATTTTTTGATTGGCTCAAACCGATTCTACAATATCTCGACAGATTCACGATTCTACTATCTATTATCGCTAACTTGTCAACATTCTCACGTCTCGCATAAAGTGTCGGACCATCGTTACCCACCTTACCTATGTACTATTCGTGTTCACCCGCCTCTTTACGCCACCTCTCAAACCATAGAGGAAACCGACAGAGATCAGGGCGACAAGCGGTGGATACACGAATCGCTTGTTTGATGGGACCGGGTCGAGAACGAAAGTATACCATGTCGATATGGCACGCTTTGATTTCACGTCGCCGTTGGCGCCGTCCCAGACAGAGAAAGCAATGGGGATAAAGGTGCCAGGTTCAAATTGAAGGTCATTTTTGTCCTCCGTCTTCAGTGCCCGTTTGACCCACAGACGGTACCGACCGTCTTCGTAAACTCCTCCAACCTGAATCTGGCTCTGCGACTCTTGGACGGAGGCGTTATCAATTCCCTTCGCGTTCATCTCCGATATTTTGTCAGCTTCAGCGATCTTCCAGTGCCAAAGGTAGACAGGGCGACGACCATCCCCCCAGATGAAGTACGGTTTGGGATCCGTAGGGCTCTTGGGCACCTTTACAGGAAATTGAACGGTAATGGCGTCCTCAACGGTTACTCCCGTCTCGTCATCCTCTTGCGGTAGAGTTTTCGTTCGATCGTCCCATTGAAAAAGAAATGCAACCTCACTATCGTTATAGAAAGACTTGGCCGTGACCGAATCTATGGATGGGTTGAATTGCCGCGGTTCAATGACAACCTGGCCCACGAGTGGGAAGTAGCTCGCTTCCTCGATTTCACCCCAAGCGGCGTCATTTAACCCGGGTAGATCGCCCAAGCGGTATTGGGAGCGCAGTACCTTGTCACCAACGGCGGCTGGAGGACGCCCCTCGCTCCCCAGCGATTTCACGTAGTTCGCCAAGTGCCAACTCTTTTCAAATATCGGCTTCATGGCTTCGTCAAACTTTATCAGGTCGTCAGCCGTGACTTCCTTGCCCTCCTCAATGTCGAGCATGATGTCTTCGTAATAAATGGCTTTTTCCTCTAGCTCTGCATATTCAGTCTCCTCCTCTTCCGTCATCTCGTCTTTTGCTTCAAGCTCTGTTATCCGCTCTGCCTCGGCGTCGGTCAAACCAACGCGGAAAGAAGACACGAATGCCGGCATTGGAGAACCGGAAATCCCGCCAATGAATCTTTTGAAAATATCCTCTGTTGCTGAACCGCCTCTGTAATTCCAACTATGTTCCATGTTTGCGGGCCAGGTAAGGAATTCCCAATGGTCCGTAAGATCAGGAGCGGAGGTACCATCCCCTCGACCGAGTGCACCGTGACATTCGACGCAGCCAAGTTTGGCATAAAACTCTTTCCCCTTCGCAACACTCTCCTCCGAATAAGGTACCTTACCTGACAGATCAATCACCCGCGGCGACGCACCCTCAAAATCTTCAAAGTACGTCTTGATGTGGGCAACGAGGCTCCAGCGTTCATCTTCGCTGAGAAGCCCCTCCCATGCCGGCATTGACGATCCCGGCATGCCCTTCGAAATCACCTCAAATAGGTCCTGGTCCGTCGGCAGGTTTCCACTCTCAGTGGATCTAATCTTGTAAAGTCCAGATGTAAAATCCCTAGGTCTTGGTAACAAATTCTCGGCAGCGGACCCGTCCCCTGCTCCCTCAACACCGTGGCAATGAGCGCACTTGTCTATGTACAACGCTTTTCCCGCCTCAGAAGCAGC
This sequence comes from Candidatus Poribacteria bacterium, assembly GCA_022827055.1. Taxonomy (GTDB): domain Bacteria; phylum Poribacteria; class WGA-4E; order WGA-4E; family JAJDTR01; genus JAJDTR01. The sequence continues at coordinate 37,362 of JAJDTR010000052.1, forward strand.
GGGGGCAGACTTCCCCTGTGCAAATACCGGGTACGCTATAATTGCAGGCAATAGAAGGAGCCCTGCGATGCAAATAGTGAGTGATTTCTTGACAAACAATCGGTTCATTAGCAGATTACTCTCCGATTGGTTCCATTGTCGCAGGGGAGAAGACATATAATTTACGCCCGATTTGTGATAAAGTGTTCGCGTCATAATCCGTTAATTGTCCTAAGACGCCGAATGATGTCCTCTTTTTGCAAACAAGTTATTTTGGCCCAAACGTAGCCAAGATGCTCGTAATAGACCACCAAGCTACCAATCCCGAATTTTGTAATCCCCGGGCCCCGACCATTCTCTTGTAGTTATAGGCGCTACCACAGCATCTACATCTCCTACATCTAATACGACGAGAGCGGGACGCTTTTTCCTATGAACCAAACCGGATTGAGGAAAATCGACTAGAACAATTTGCCCAAACTCATAGTTCGTCATAGATTGCATCTTCATCATCGTAGGCTGATAACAGGTGCTGCTTAGCCGTTTCGCGCCATGTTCTTTCGTCTTCATCCTCGTCGCGAATGAAGATTTGAATTAGTGTACCGGGTTGGACGGGAATTGGGGCGCTCAATTCTAAATGTGTTGCGTCTACTATCCGCGCTGTGATAACTTTCATTGGCTCAGGTTAAGAAGTGTGAAAACAATCGATTCTTGCTATTGCTGGGTTGCTGCTGTTCAATGTCCAAGCAACTTTAGTTGTCCGTGATAGATGTTTTCTGTGTTCTTAGTGGGCGGCCTCGCCGAACGTTCTAGGCTTATATCCGGTGTACTCTGACAAGAAAATGATGACATCCCAAATCTCCTCTTCAGTCAAATAGTCTTCCCAGACCGGCATGGCTGAATCCCATGGGGTGGCTGCCGGCGGCAAGCCTGGGCCGCCTTTGCTAATTCGCCAGAAAAAGAACGATTCTTGGAAGTTGGGGATGATTCCGGGATCCTGAAAGTTCGCAGGCAACGGGTTTAATCCGTGCGCAAAATGCCCCTCTCCGTCAAGATCGTCACCGTGACAATAAAAACAGTTCTGATAGTAGACCCGACGCCCATTTTCCGCATGTGCTTTAAACGCTTCAACGTCATCTTTTTCGAGGTGCCGAAAAGGGTTTTCCACCTCCTGTGTTGGACCGATAACTTTGTCGCGATAGGTCAATTCATCAGGGGGTGCCGGGTGAGCGGTGCGCAGAGCCGCCGGTGGATCTGCCTTCGTGGAGACCTTAGAAAATGTAAACCCTAACAGCGCAAGTGGAATGAGTACGCCCAATACCATCCGTCGAATCTTTTTTTCATCATCGGCAAGCGTCTCTTTGACGGGCCGCAGGAACTCGCGAAATCTATCATCTTCAACCGAAACGTGGACGATGATTGCTATCAGAATTAACCCGATATACATCGCAATGACGCTCGCGGGCAACGGTACGGACCACACTCCACCGATGAAGAATCGCAGAAAGAGCCAGATTACGACAAATAGAATCAGGCATCTAGTAAAAAGCGATAATCGTTTCATCATCAATGAAATCTCCTAATGGCACGATCCACTATCTCATTTCCAGAAAGCGAAGAAGTCGGTTGGTTTAGATGGAACCCCAAAGGCAAACACGGTGAAAAAGTGTTGTCACTCAGCAGTTTCCTCCGCTTCTACGTCGGAAACTTCGGCTTCAACGACTGTGTCCTCTGTTGCGCCGGTCAACGAGGCCATAAACGCGAGCAGATCGCTCATGTCAGCGACGGATAACAGGAGTGGGAAATTATCAGGCATTGGCGAAGTGACATCAAGCCGCTTACCGAAGGCACGACTATAGGTAGGCCCCTCATCAATATCGAAGGTATCGATTACCTGCTCCTCTCCATCGACAATCAGCGTGACTTCGTCCTCATTCTCGGAAACCAACTCACCTACGATTTTATTCTCGTCAAAGTCGATTATGGTCGCCTGTACCTTCACATTCGATTTGGATACCGTTTGCGTTTCTCCGCCAACTTGAAGGGTAACGTTCTCCTCATTCTCTTCTACGAGATCACCGCTAATCTTTGTCCCTGTGTCGGCGGAAGTGACTTCAATCCAGAAATATCCTTGCTGTTTTAAGTTCTTCAATTCCTCAATCGGCTCCGGATCAAGTTCGCTCAAGGGTATCTTTATTTCAGATTCCACTCCGGCGCCGTCTTTAACGCGCACAGTAATAATCTCGTTTTCTTGGGAAAGAAGAGTCCCTTGAACAGAGGCGCCGCCGGTTTTCACCGTGACAGAACCGTAGCCGGTCACGATTAGTGCGTTCGGTTTAACGATTGACTCCTCAATGTACCGCATGCTATTCAACGATGCAATATCTGACAAATCGGGTGCGGCGACAACCTCGACACCTTCGTCCAGTGTTTGGCCCGCAGGCTTCTCAATACCGGCAACTTCGTGACATGCAATGCACTTTGCTCCATCGACAAAAACCTTCTTGCCACGCTCAATGTCCCCTACAAGGAGGGGTGGCAACTCCTCGACTATGGCTCCCGGGCTTCCGATATCGACGGGAGGCTCGAACTGCGTGAGGTCCACCTGCCCACCCTGATCCTGGAGGAATGCAATAACAGTTTCAATCTCCGTCTCTGACAAACTAATCGGCGGCTTCCAGACCGGCGGCATAATGTTGCCGTAACCGGGAACAAGAAACTTGTGAGGTTCGTAAGTCGACTCGATTAGATAATCTTTTGCCGAGACGCCGGGTTGGCGCGTCGCGGCTCGGGCGCCCACATCCGACAAATCCGGACAGCGACTTTTGGGGGCCGACGGATCGAGGGTGTGACAGGTATTGCATTTCCCTTTTCCGTTGAAAATTGCTTCACCCGCCTCAACAAATGCCTCCGGTGTTCGTGGGATGTTAGCCACATCTACCTTCGCGGTCGATGTTTCCGGAACTATACTGGCGGCAAACGCATAGAACCAGATTACTAGCAGCGAAAACGCAAGCAACTTCATCACTCTCTGCCAGAGCACCAAATTCGCTATCGCGGAGATTAAAAACCAAGTTGACCATGGTAATAGGTTTTCCGACGCGATCGGGAAAGCAGGGGCTTTCGCTACGTACGCAATAAAGCTCACGACTATAACAATTAAACTGGCAATTTTTGCGAGCCTGCTTGGCATCAGTTTGTTCCTATTTCTCGGTTTTCAACGGAATAGCTAACATGCGTTTCGACCCCAACTCCGGCGGAGCATTTTTAATGGACTTTTTCGCATTCGACAATTTACGGAAAGTCTCTCCTGACGAATCTCAACGCCCGACGCACCTGAAACGACAGATGGTTCAGGTGTCTTGTCACACTTGGGGGCTAAAGCAGTCTACGCCGAAAACGCAGACAAATTCACCATCGTGCGACAGAAGCAGATAAGCATCAATCTCCTGCCGACGTGTTCGCTTTTTGGCTCATCGGAGACTCTGGCGATTAGGCATCCGGTCACACCTTAATCATCGCCTGCCGCAACCTCCGCCGCTACTGAAGCGCGCTCCTCTTTTTTCTTGTCACCCCACAATCCGATCCAGAAAATGAAGCCTACCAGAGCGAAGAAAATCACCATGATAATAGCAATGACATTAACTGCGTCCCCAAGAAGAGGCGTGAACGCATCGGGCGAGGTGTCTGGCATCACGCCAAAGATGTGCCAGTTTTCGCGGAGACCGGACCGTGCGTACCCCATTAATCCCATAAGCGAGGTGAAGGTGATGGCGAGAAGTATGAGGACGTACTGCGACCGGTCGGTCATCTGGCCCCAGTTGATATCGCTTGAACGCATGGCTTTTCGATACATGATTAAGTCAATGACCGTAACAGCGATCATGACCGCCAAGGCAATCAACACTTGAACCGGAGTTAGCACATTGACCCGAAAGTCACTCTCAACTTTGAATCCGGCGAGACCGATAGTAATAATTGCGGAGACGGATAGTGCAAACACGATTGCTATGCTAATGTTGCCAACTTTACTCCACGCCACCGCTGGCGTTTTGCCAGACCGGCGGTAAAACAAGAAACTGAGAAAGGTAGTCAAGATGATGATGTTAACCACAGTGTTTTTGGCAGTCATTAAACCGAAGAACCCAACGAGCGGGTGATTTGTACCTCCCATCGCCGCCATCTCCTTGGGTGACATAATCAATGTGCGGGGCGTCATCCAGACGGCTACACAGAAAACGATAATAGCAATCATATAAGGTCGGTAGCGTGCGTAAATCTCTCCGCCTTTGATGCGTGTCATCCCGGACCAGAGATAATAGTTCGCTCCGATGAACAATACTCCAATCATGACCGCTTGAATGATGAACAACCAAGAAAACAGGCTCCCCATCATGTTGATTCCCATCGTCTGGTTGAACATATAAATTTCGCGTCCCAACCAGTATCCGGCGAACGGTAGTGGAATCAATCCGCACAGAGCGATAAAGTTGCCCGTATATCCCATCCAATCGTAATGCGCCTTGTCCTCTTTTGTCTTGGCAACCAGAAAGCGAAATGCGGCATAGGCGCCGACGATTGCGCCGCCGAAAGCTATATTCCCGATGAGCCGGTGAATGTTGACGGGCATCCAAGTATAGTTATTCACCGCCTGCCACAGCGTGCCGATGAATTCACGGGTTTCTTCGTCATGAAGCGCAATCGGCTTGTGGTCCGGTCCCATAATCGCCGGGCTTGTTTGGTATGTCAGCCAGGCATTGGAGACGAACATGATTGCCGTACCAAACACATTTAGAAGCACACCGAGGAACAGATGCCACATTTTCGACACCCTTCCCTGCATGCGATCCCATCCGTAAGAATAAAGATAGAGCGTGAAGGTTTCTCCAAAGAACAGAATCACGTAGAAAATCATCGTCGGGCCGAAGATGCCTGTCAGCTTGTTCATCACCTTGGGGTAGCACCAGATAAGAACAAAGACCAACACTCCGCCCAACAAAGCAGTTGTCGAGAACGCTCCCATACACAGTTTGATGAACTCCTGCGCCATCTTGTCGTATCGCTTGTCCTTGGTTTTCATGCCGACAAACTCAATGACGACAGCGAACATCGGCACACCGAGGATGAAGGATCCGAACAACAGGTGTAATTGGGCGGCAATCCAAGCCGCGCTGCGGCTACCAATCTTCGGAAATGCCCGGTACTCTACATCGGTTGCGTCCTGTTGAGCAAAAGCAGGTACAATCGCCAAGAGTAGATAGACGACTAGCAACCCGAGATAAACATACAATCTGTTTTTGGAGTGCGTGGATATGAAACGCATCATAGTTGTATCTTGCAATCCAAACGGTTAGTAGACGAGAATTCGCCGTTCTCCGTTAGGTCAGTGTCTCAGTGAACTACTTCGCGCTCTTCTTCTTGAAATCGGCGCTTGTAAAGTTGAATTCAAGGTCTCCGCTAGCGGCAACTTCGACAGCCTTGGCTTTAGTGGATCCAAGCTCCTCATGCCATGCTTGGATGCGATATTTGCCCGCGGGAACATCTGAAATCGTGTACGCGCCTTTATCGCTTGAAGCTTCGTAGCTGTTGGAGCTAACCCATTTGCCCTTGGCATCCCGGTATCCCGTCACGGCATAGTAGTCGTTGTCCACTACGAAGATATATCCCGTCATCCAATTGTGGATATCGCAAGTGAACTTAATGGCTTCGCGCTTTTCCAACTTCAGTGGCAGCGCTTTCCCGGGACCGGGTATCTGCCAGTTCGGCGCTTCATTTTTCTTGGCGTGAGAATGGACGTTGTGCGCCACCGGATCACTAGATTGCACGTCAACTGTAGTACCGGCAGTGACGACCAGGACATGCGGAACATAGAGGCAATCTACTTGATCCATTACCGGGTTCTTGGCGGGCGTCGTTGGCTTCGCCCCCCGTGCACGCAGGTACACGACTACGTTCTTAATTCCTTTTCCCTTGGAAACGACAAGAGCTTCAGATTTGGCACTTTTCAGAGAGTCGATGCAGTGTTGGTCTTTAGATACCGATAACGTTGGTCGTGCGGGAGCGTCTCCATCGTACATGACAGTACCGGTAATGTTACCGGCATATACCAGACCTGCCACGAAGATGAAGAAACTTAGTGTTGCCAAGGCCATCACGGTTTTCATCTGTTTATTGTCCTTTCTTTTTTCGATATACGACAGCGAAATTTTTTCAGGTTTCCACAAATCACGAGTATGATAGCACGGTGCAATTTTGGGAATCAAGAATTTAAGAACTCACCTCACGGATATCCGTGACTGGAAGGGCGCGCGCCACCTCTGCCTCGCGTGCTAGTGAATCTCTGCCATCGTATTGCCATCGTAACGCGTACAATATATGATTTGATTTTGTATAAAGATTTACCCGAATGCCTCAAGTTGACCGTTCCTGACAATAAGCGCGGTCGGTGAATAAACTGCGTCTCCATCTGCACCAAAAGCGAATTTTCCTAACACAGTGTCGAAATTTTCGAATTTGGTTAACTCGTTCCGCACTGCTGTTGGATTGATTGATGTGGCATTCGCAATCGCTTCAACCAGCATTTGGAGGAATTGTACGGTGTCATGGACTTATGTAGGCTGTTGATTAATTAGGTACCGGCGTCGGGCGGAAGTTTTCTTTGATAAAGGTGAGAATTTCCCACTGCTCTTCATTCGTCAGATAATAAAAAAATGCCGGCATGTCGTCCTTGCCGGCATCAATACTATGGATTAGTTGTTCGTCGCTGCGGTTATCCCAGAAATCCGCCTTCGTCATATTGGCAGGATCGAGTTTTTTGAATCTGCCGATTCGCCCGTTACCTTCGCCATTGGGTCCGTGACAACCGGCGCAATATCTAGCGTAATTGTATTCTACTTTGGAGCCGTATCGAGTGCTTGGATCGACCACGCGACAGATCCAAATCAGCCAACTCATGCTAGCAGCAAACATCCCTACGATAATTAGTAGGTGTCGCATGATTACTCCAGAATCACCTGGCTAACGAGATAAGGTAATCCCTGACAAGCCGAATCTGTTTTTCCGCGTCATCGTCCGCGAAACCTTCTACGGGCTGGTATTCGCCGCCAATATTCGGCCAAGCTTGGGGCATCGCGGTTCCGGGTTGGAAAGATTGCGGTTCCTTGAGCCATTCAATAATCCAGTCCGCCTTCAGACGGGATTTGGCTAAGGCAAGATCGGGACGCCCCGTCTTATTGCTCCCGGCTGGAATCACTTCGCCTTGCTCCGGATGGCATGATATACATTCGAGAGCATCGAATATCTGTTTGCCGACTCTCAGATCAGCGCGCGTCGCGGGTTCCAAAGCGATTGTCTTATACGGGAAAGGCTCATTGGAAAGAGATGAGAAGTATTCGACAAGCGTCGTTGCCTCACTGTCTGACAGACCGAAGGTGGGCATCCGAACTTCCAGTCCGTACCGAATCGGACTAGGATTCTTTAAGAACTCAAATAACCAGTCAGGATAGACTTTTGCACCTTGGGCTTGCAGCGTCGGTGGAGCGAATTGTTTTGCTTGAAGCTGGTCCAACCCTTCATGCGCCATGACGATGTCTATATACGTCCCGCCTTTACCTTCAATCTCATGGCAACCGGTACAGTTATATTTCTTCGCCATTCGACGGCCCGCATCAATCTGTCGTGTCCGCTCATTGAGTTGGTGAGTATAACTGACGGGATACTGTATGGGCTGGAAACTCTTGAGCAAAACCGCCAATGATCGCGCGTCCTCTTCATCAATCGGAAATACTGGCATTCGCGAAACTATTCGGCGCGTTTGGTAGCGTCTCGGATTCGTGATTTTCCCAATTGTCCAACCGTGCCAACTATGCTCAATGCCGACAGTGTCTCCGAAATCGAACTCCTCCGTAGTTTTGGCTCCAAACTCACCCAGATCCGCCCCTACCTTAGATTCGTTCTCAAAGCCGGGTATGCTATGACAACCGTAGCAACCATAACTGCGGACCAGTTTCTCACCTTCCGCGGGATCGCTCACTGCATGCTGATATTCGCTTTGCGCAATGGCAACGGCCGCTGATCCTTTCAACGACATAAGATACGCCACAGTATTGTCTACTTCGGTTTCCGTCAAGCGTAGACTAGGCATGGCCGTGTCTGGGTCGTAAGATTTCGGATCGCTTATCCACTGTCGAAGGAAATTAGGCGTGATTTTGCTTCCGACGTTGTCCAGCTCCGGTGCGAAATCGCTCCCAAGACCACCCACCGAATGACACGACAGGCATCCGACCGATTTTACGACCTCCTCTCCGGCGGCGATTGCCCGCGAGGAAGTCGAATATGCGGCATCAACCCCTTCAATCATGGAATCGCGCATTTGAGCAAGGTATTGGGCAATCGATTTTACCTCGTCAACTACCTTTTCCACTGCATCATCCCCGTATACAAATTCCGTCCCGTCGTCCCCTTGAACAATAATCCCATCCGCAGTTTTCGTGACCACACCGGTGCGCTTGTTCCCGTTTTTGAAGTAGACGAGTTGAGTCATCTTTGGATTTGGGAAGAAATTCGGCATCTTGGTGTTAATCAGATGTGCGCTAGGATTCTTGACCCAACTCTCAAGCCATTCAATTCCATTCACTTTACTTCCAACCTTGGCTAAAGACGGTCCAACTTTATCTATGTTGTCCAGCGCAGAGTAGCCTTCAACCGCATGGCAACCATGGCACCCAAGATCCTCAAACAATGCCATGCCCTTGGTAAGATGCGGCGCGTAATCCCGTGTTTCGCCTGTTTGCGGTGAAACAGCATCAAGCATCATTACTCCATCATGGCACCGGCGACAATTCGATTCCATGTAGCCGCGCAGTTCCGGGGACGACCTGCCGGTGTGTTCATCCAAGCCCAGTACAGGAGTTAACCAATATTCATGATGTGTGAGCGCGTGCGCGGCTTTTGATGTTAGTGCTTGCCCTTGGCCGCCATGGCATGGGGTACAACCAAATCTTTCTGCGGGGTGTTTTGCTAAGAGTACGTCGAGATGGGGATGCGTCCGAAGCGACGGATTGTATCCTGTCGCGTAGGCGATTTCCACAACGTCGGCATAGACATCGGGATCCGTGAAGGTCAGGATTCCGTCTGTGCTCAATTCATAACTATCTTCTTCGGCTTCCTCTTCATCAATCAAGACAGATTCGCTACCAACTTTTACCAGCGGGTGTGCCAGTTGAATAGCTAACTTGCTTTCACCGTCTCCTTCTATCTCTTCGAAGGTCTCCTTAGCGTAGCTGTCATAACCACTCTTATCTACGGCAAAGTGGCAGGTGGCGCATCGATCCGCCGTGTGATCGAAATCCTCCATGTAGTATTGGACAATTGTGCGCGTTTTGGTAAATGGGCTTTCTAACAGACTCCCCATAAAGGTTTTGTTGTGCTTCAGCGAGTCAAGTTTTTCATTGATGCGTGTGACCGCTTCATGTTTCGCTTTGTCCGCTGCAAGTGATTCGACCTGTTCACGAACCGCGCCAACCTTGTCGGAGATTGCGGAATTACCGGGACTATATTTGGTGGCAAGTAGGTACGTGCTTAACGCATCTTCAAGGTGATTGTTGGTCTCGTAGAATTGGGCGAGGGCTTGATAAGATTCCGACGACTTCCGTTCGGCATTTATTACAGCCTGAGTTAATGGACCTTCAATCGCCGATTCAAGTTCATCGAGCTTTTTCTTCCATTTTTCGACGGATTGGTCGCCCGCGCCTGAGGTGTGGTGGGCTTTGGCTTCATGCAGCGCATGTTGATATTTGTAATTTATTGCGTCGGACTCGCTTTGAATAAATTTGCGTTCCTGCAGCGCTTCTTCACGTTTTACCTCTGCGTCCGCCACCGCATTTTTCAGTTCGTTTAGTTTTTTCCCGTCAAGCGCTTCCGGTTCGGGAATATCGGGTAAATCTTTTTTGGCTCGCTCCAGCTCGATTTCTGTCTTGTCATATTCGTACTGATAAAATTCCTGCTGAATACCCTTCCACGGTCGCCTCGTAATGGCTTCGCTCCAGAATCCCCAAATTGTTACTAGGCCAAGTAAAGCGGAGAGAATAAAGAATAAGACTGCGTAGGATTTCTCTTCTACAGGGATATCTTTTTTGTTCCTCACAATCCCAATTGACTCCTTAACTTATGTCAATCAACAAACAATTAGCTGCTCGAAATTTGGTAGGACATGAAATAACGGCATTTTACACCTTACGAAACACCCTAGATATTAAACCACGGGGAAACCCAAATATATTTAATATTCCACACCCACCGGAGAATCATCTTGATTGGAAGAGAGAGCATTGTCAAAAATAGGAACGACACGACAATGTAACGTACCAATCCCAACTCCTGAAGAAACTCACTGGATCGCTTCTTCCAAAGATAGAAGATAGGACCCAAGGCAAAATAACCGGCAACAACGACAAAACCGAATACATTCGCGGTAAGTACGTCGCGGATGCCGAATTTATATGACAGGTTGACGTTTGTCAGTGGCACGACTTTGTGGGGATCCCAATACTTCCACGGCGCGAAGAAATTCCAACCGGGACCTCGTAGAAATGTACCGACCACCATCAGAGTAATCCACAGGATGATAAAGCCGAAACAGAAGGTCGCGATTGCAAACGGGCGCTCCTTAAGCGTGTAATATCCTTTTCCTTTTGGATTGATGTCAACATAAGGGATGGCAATCAAGCCAACGATGATTAACCCAGGCAACACAACGCCGGCAATCCACGGATCGAAATACACTAGCATCTCTTGTAAGGCGAGAAAGTACCACGGGGCTTTGGAGGGATTGGGGGTTTTTGTGGGGTCGCTCGGTTCTTCTAGCGGGGCATCAATAGTAATCGACCAAACGGCGAGGATGAGAAGTATGATGATTGCGCATATGAATTCATTGCGGCAAAGGTAGGGCCATACGTAAACTTTGTCTTTGAGCGCTGCTTCAGCCGGTGTTCCAGCCCGGTCGTTCTTGCGTCCTTGGCTAAACGAAAGCCAAGTAAAGTATGGTAACAGAAAAACAATTGCAAGGATTGGCACATTATCGGGTTTCGTAATTAGTGCTAGGAGATGTTCCATAAATTACAGATTACCTCTAAGATTTGATTCAACGGTAAAAGCAAGTTACCGGATCACGCCAAAAGAACTCTTAGTGAAAATAAAGCAAACGGGGTACTATAATTTTTGCGCCTTAAACTTAACGGATTGTGAATTTAAGGCGCTTGAATTTGAGTGAACTTTATCTCAAATCTCTGGATACGTCAATCTATAACGGACCTGAAATCCCGCCATCCTTACGAACCCGCCAAAAATGCAATGCCATGAGCACACTTGCAAGTAACGGCACGGCGACGCAGTGCAAAATATAAAACCGCAACAGTGTCGAAGGCCCTACGATTGTCCCGCCAAGGAGAGCAAACCGCACATCGTTTTCTTGGGTGATGTCCTGAGGGTGAAATGGCCCCTCATGTCCCAAGACAGGTGTTGCTCGCGCCATATTCGTACCGACTGTGACAGCCCAAAATGCGAGTTGATCCCATGGAAGCAGGTATCCCGTAAAACTTAGGAAAAGTGTGACAACCAACAGTATAACGCCAACCCCCCAATTGAACTCACGCGGTTTTTTATAGGAGCCTGTTAGGAAAACGCGGAACATATGGAGCATGACGGCGATAACCATGCCGTGCGCCGCCCAACGATGCATGTTGCGCAACAGCATTCCAAATGGGATATCAAACTCCAGATATTGCACGTCTCGAAAAGCATATTCTGCGGTCGGGCGATAGTAAAACATGAGCAGGACACCCGTAACCGCCGTGACAAGGAACATCAAGAAAGTGATTCCGCCCATGCACCAAGTAAAACGGAAGTTGATTCCGTGGCGCGGAACGCGCGGCGGGTGCAGATGCAGCCATACGTTTTGGAGGATTTGCAGCGTATACCGCCGTCCGGTGTTCTCGTAACCGTGGCGGAACATTGATCGCCAGATTTGAGAATTAACAATCTTTTCCTTAAGTCCGTTACGTTTCTCATTCATAAGAAATATGCAGTCAACCGCCAGAGTACGCGAAAACTTCGCGACAGTTACTCAATTAGGCGACTTTGTATGGCTCCTTTCTCACAGAGGGAAATTATCGCTCCCAGCACCGCAAACTCAGTTAAACTTTCAAAAACGAACCGGGTTTTCCCCAGTCGCCTCTCTCTCCGAGGAATTTCACAGACTTATCAATTTCAAGCTGTCCGTCGTCCGCCAATGCAATTTTTACGCGCTCAAGCGGCCGTGGGGCCGGACCTTCATAATTGATGCCATCCCGATCAAAACCGCTTCCGTGACAGGGACACTTGAACTTATTCTCGGAGCCGAACCAACGCGGCGTACATCCGAGGTGCGTACATATAGTCAATAGTGCGTAAAATTCGCCGTCCTCCCGCCGCACTATCCAAACTCCGAATGGATTCTTTTTGTACTTTTCACTGACAGTGCCGGGCGGATACTCATCTGGAAAACCGGCCTTGAATGTTGAGGAGGGCTCAAACAGAACACGGGGGTATAAGAATCGGATTAATCCGGGACCAAAAGCTAGTCCGAGTGCAGCCACAAAGTTGCCCCACCCGAGGAACTTGAAAAATTGACGTCGAGATGCCACTATACGTAACCTCAAGAGTTCGGTGTCTAAATTCCTAACAAGGATTCAAAAATCCTTACTCTAGAAACGCGCCCACTACTACATTGCTTCCAAAATCTGGATTATTATAGCACTCGTCCAGACAGAGTACAAGAATTAAAAGAGTCGTATCACGGATATCCGTGACCAGACAAAGTGGTCTTTTAGAGCTCACTTGAGAAATTGAGGAGAATTGATTTGAGGACATCTAAACCATTCCGCAAATGTAACGCGCTTTCTTGATATGATCAGATTGGTTTGACACTTTTGAATGTTAACCTGTGTTTACCCTCGTATCCGCACTCGTGAACTGCCACTCCCCATCTTATCAACGGCAATTCGTACTGGAATCCGCCGAGTCAACTCATCAATGTGGCTAATAACCACAACAGTTCTGCCTGCAAGCCGTAACCCTTCTAGTGCAGAAATCGCGACTTCCAGCGTTTGGCTGTCGAGTGTGCCAAATCCTTCGTCAAGGTAGAGAGAATTGAGTTGTGCACGTCCACGGCTCATTTCGGAGAGTGCAAGCGCGAGTGACAAACTTGTCAGAAACGCTTCACCTCCCGAAAGTGTTTCTACCGGACGCTCTTCGTTTCCATTCCATCGATCGATTACCACCATGTTATCAATTCCCTCTGCTCTCAATTCGTAACGCTTCGTCAGGTCTGTCAACTGTCTATTTGCGAAGAGGATTATCGCATCAAACATTCGTTCTAAAGCAAAATCGCGAAGACTGTTGCTGGGAATGCAATTCTGCAGATTTCCCCATTGATTCCTTTCCTGAAGAGCTTTTTCGAGTACGTCTTCTTGTGCCTTTCGCAGGCGCAGGTTCTCCTCTAAGTTCTCAATAGTCGTTTGCAGTCTTCCGGTTTCTTCGTTGGATGTTGTGATCTGCTCATCAATCTGCTGCTCGGCCGCTTGAAGGCGGTGAAGAAGTTCCGGGACAAAAGGCGAATCTGCAAAAATTGGGCGTAATTTTTTAATCTCTTCTTCATTTGTGCGCCATTTCTGTTTGTATACAGTGATTTTTTCTTCACACCCCTTTATCCAGGCTTCATCACGTAAAGCTCGCTCGTGGGCTTCAGGAGATTCAAGGCCTGCGTTTCCTAAAGCCTCCAAATAGATACGCTGTGCTTCACTGAATTTCTCCACGCAAGTAGCGTACTGGGATGCGAGGCTATCTGCTTTTGTCTGTACCTGTGTCAGAGTGTTTTCTTTTTCGCCAAGCACCTTCAGGCTTTTCTCACGGAGTGCTGTCTTTTCTGCCACTTCCATCTCCAGTTTGCCGATGGCGTCTTTCGCCGTCAATCCTCCGGTCTTGTCTCGCGCTGATTCGGACAATTGCTCGGAATCCGAGCGATAATGCTGTATCTCTGCCACCACGTTCGCTTGGCGTTCGTGTTCAGCATTTAGATCTTTTACGTTCTGCTCAATCTCCAATTTGAGAAGGTTCAGCCTGTTCTGTCTTTCAATTAACTCCTCTTTTACTGTTCGGACTTTCTCAATCCGTGCCTCGAACTGATTAAGTGCCTCCCCTTGGTCCTCTCCGCGAAAATCATCAGGCAGTAGCTTCCAGAAATCCACGTCGAGCGCTTCAATTTCATCGTTTAATTTTTTTGCCTCTCTGCTAATCTTCTCCCCCTGTGATTCAGCGCCATCTAATTCAGCCCTTACTCGCCGGATTGCTTGCTCCTGCTCATTCAGACGCTCGGCAAATCTTTCTTGATCTTTCAATGCCTCCTGAACTTTGTGAAGTTTTCGGATAGATTCCTCCGCTGTGTCAATCTTCTGTTGCGTCCATTTCAACGAAATTTCGTTCTGCGGGTAGGTTTTTTTCCACTTCACTTGCGCTAAGTCGATTATTTTATCCAATGATGCAATCTTCGTGCGAGATTCGCTAATCTGTTTCTTCATATTTGATTTAGTTGCCTCACCCCGAATCTTTTCCTGTTCCAAATTCTGGAGCTTCTTCTTTTCAGCCTGAAGTTCCTTTTCAGCCTTGGACAGATTAGATGAGGCAACTCTGAACTGTTCCTCGATTTCCTTTGTTGTTTTCTCACGCCATGGGTGTTCAGTCGCTCCACACACTGGGCACGGTTGACCCTCGCGGAGTTGGCTCCGCAACTCCGTGGTGTGATGGATAGTGCGGGCAAGGTCTTTTTCGGAAGTGCAACGTTTTACCTTTTCCTCCATCCGGCCGACAACTTCTGTTTGAACTGCCATCTTCTGGCTGAGTTTTACGAGCTCATCCTCAACTGAAATCAAAGCATCATTTACCATGTCCAAATCACTTCTTTCCTCGCTCAACCGTCGTTGACTCTCCTCAAATTCACTTGCAATGGGTTGCAGCGCCTCCGCCTGATGCTTTTCCGTTTCCCATGAATCGACAACGCCTTTATCCTTTTGTCCTTTCAGTTCGGATTCTGCCCGTATTAGCGTAACGTCCGCAACTTGCTTTTGCTCAATGCGTTTCTGCTGCTCCTCTTCCGATTCCGCTAATTCAGCCATTAATTCCGTAATTTTCGACTGCAACTGTTTTCCCGTCTTCAACTTCTCGTCCCGAAATTCCGATTTCCCGTTGCGCTTCTGAAGGATTTCATGCGCCTGGATACGGCATTCGTTGCTATTTTCCGACAGCGTGGATTCCTGCAAAAACGAATTCCCCTCTTCGATATCCTTTTCCAGAGCGGTTTTCCCCTTGTCTTGAAAAACGGCCGTTTTTGACAGATCCTCAATACACTTTTCAATCGTTTCAAGCTCGTTTGTTCGTCCTTTAACCGTTTCCAATTGTGATTTCGCCCGAGTTTCCTCATCGCGCGCTACATTGTACACCTTCATTCTAGCGTCACGGTCAAATAAAACATTAGGATGTGCTTCATCGATTTCCGCGAAGGTTCTCTGTGCCTTGCCATACTCTTCTTGCGCGAATTTTAAACTGTCATTGGCTTTTTCAGATTTTTCCTGTATCGTTTCAAGTTCTTTTTTTACGTCTCGAAACTTTGACTGCTTAGGGACAAGCTGTGCTGCAAGGCGAGCAAGTTCTAGTTCTGATTGCTGTAGATCAATCTCTTTCCTCTGGTTCAACAGTTGCCCCTGGCGTTTTTCCGCATTTTTTAATTGGTCGAACAAGCGACTGCGCTCTTCCTCGTTCTTCCTCTCTTCCAAAATTTTGGCACGTTTCTCGTGTAAAGATTGGGTCTTGACTTTCTGTTCCTCAAGGTCATCTCGTGCTCTTTTCAGCTCGTTATCAGTCACGACAGGAATTGCATCAATAGCCCCTTCAAGCTGACTATACGTCCGCTCTGTATCATTCACCTTCTCGTTAAGCACCTGTTTAAGTCGATCGTAAACCGCAATTCCTGTTGTAGCCTCTAGGATTGTGCGACGCTTTTCAGGTTCCGCCTTTAAGAAGGCAGCAAAATCACCTTGTGCTAACATCACGGAGCGGTTGAAGGCATCAAAATCCAGTCCCAAGATGGACTCAACGACTTTGCTCACACTCATCTCGCTTGCGTCGTGAGAGTCCCCTCGCGATGATAATCGATCGGTGATTAAATCTCCTGTATTTTCATCATACAGCGCTACCTCCGCTGGCTTGAGCAATCCCTTTGAACTGCGTTTAACCCGCCATTCAGCGAGATAACGATTTCCTGCAGCCTCGAACAGGACTTCAGCATGTCCGTCTATCTTCCCCTGACTTAACAGATTACCAGGATTTTTATTGCCTTTACCTGACAGCCGTGGAGTTTTGTTGTAGAGCGCAACACACAGCGCGTCGAGCAACGTTGTTTTCCCCGCCCCAGTTGGACCCGTAATTGCTATCAGCGATGTGCCATTCAAGGGTTCATTCTCGAAGTCGAGTTCAATTTCACTGCGAAAACTATTCAGGTTCATGATTCGTAATTTGAGTAATTTCATCTAACTTCCCCGCATGTAAAATAATCTCTTTTAAGCATTCACTCAGTTTCATCAGATTGAGTTGAGGCAATATGCACCAGTTCTCTAAAGGTTTCTAATAATCTTGGAAGTTCCGTTTCAACTACTTCTATGTCGTTATGTTTTGTGCGGTAAAATTCCTCGAATATCTCCTCTGGCGCCTTTTTAGAAATATCTTCAGCGGACAATCCCGTTTCGTGTTGCTGTTCCGCTAATTGTAACTCTACAATCAACACATCGCCCTCCCGGTCTCCAAATGCCTCACGAATCTCGTCCCCAATTCCGAGTTGGGGAGCGTCAAGGGTGAGTTGCACCTCAACATACTTACCACTCCAATCCCCGGACATTGCTTCTACCATCACCTGATCGTAATCTCCTTTCACTCGACAAAGTTCTTTGAAGACCGGGACATTGATTTCCTTCAGTTGAGTATCAGCCGATTCCGAAAAATCAACTATGTATACCTTTTTTGTGTACTCTGCCTCTTTGAAAGTCATTGGTAATGGTGAACCGGAATAGCGAATTGGATATTCAGCACCGTGGATTGGTTGTGGACGATGAAGATGACCCAATGCCACATAGTCGACTCCCTTCGGGAAATCACTTGGGCGCACCGGTGATGCTCCCCCAATTTGGACAACACGCTCCGATCCACTTTCTTCTCCGCTATCTACTAAAAGGTGGCCCATCAATATTTTCGGCAAATCCGATGGCATTTCTGATACACATTGTTCGTATATTCGCCTTGTCGCTTCCCGATATCGCTCTGATCTTTCAACCTCAGTCTCGAACGAAATGTGCGGTAGAAGTTCACTCTCGGATAGGTAAGGGACAGCAGCAATAGCCACCGCATTCTTCGCATTGTCTCCTGCACGTGAGTGTAACGTGATAATGCAATCCTCAAGCCCAGATTCGATTCCTCCGACAACATGAATATGTCCCATTTTGAGAAATTCTCGAGGAGCTGCTAGATTCCGCGGAGAATCGTGATTCCCAGCGGTGATGACCGCCTGTGTATCTGACTTGTCGTAGAGTTGGAAGAGGAATTCGTAGTATAGGTTAGTCGCTTCAGAGGCGGGTAATGCTGTATCGAATATATCCCCTGAAACAATCAATACATCAACGTCGTGCTCTCGGATGGTGGCAAGTAACCAATCGAGGAATTGGCGGTGTTCTTCTATACGGTTGCGCTCATAAAGCCGATGTCCGATGTGCCAGTCCGCGGTGTGAAGAATTCGCATAGACGCCTTCATTGGAGGTGGATGTAAGGATGGGATGAAATCATCGCAATAGATTTCAAACCTCGAAACCGAGTCAAGCCTTGGATTGCCAAAAATCACTCTAGCATCAAACACGGAGTTAATCAAGCTATAAATTTGCATTTCGGAGCTATTGCATCACAGTAATACCATTTCTCTGGAATGCTTGTGCATTGATAGCGTGAATCAGGTAAAGAAACTTGCGTAAAGCTGAACAAGAAGTTTTGTCTCCGCACAAATTCGGCGGGGAAGATGCCCCGCTTACGAAGTAAGTGGACAATCTAGTTATGACATCATATGCACTATTATTCAAGTATTCAATCGAAACGGTATAAGACCTTAGGGGCCTTGTGTGTTCAGACCAAAGCAGAGCTCACCTTCCGCATAATAGACTTGTGTAATCTCGAATTTTCACATACTAGATCTTGGGGTATACTTCCACAATCGAGCAAAAATCACTTAAGATACTATCGCAAGCCCGACTGATTGACCGATTTTGCCCTTCCATCATCAGCTTCATTTTTGTCAATCATGATGCGGGATACAGCCACCTGAGAAATTAAACTTTTAGGTGCTCAATAATGCGAAAGATAAGTAGAGAGGTGACATTTTTGCCAAATAGTGCTAGAATGTGATTTGTCCGCGACTCTCTTGAGTTAATCCTATCACATGTATTTGATATGTCATGTTAACCTTTTCGCTCGTCTGCAAAGCAATCTCCGGTGACCGCAGGGCACTTAGAGGCGGAATGCGACTACTCGCGGAGGTCGCCCACAGATACGGTATACCGATTACTTGGGCGATAGACGGAAGTTCGGCGCGGATTTTCGCAGACGATCTCACCGAATGGCATGAGTCGCACGGAGATGAACCTCTCCTAATGTTGGACATTGGACCAATGTCGAAAACGGATGTCGGTCTCGACGATTCTGTCAAGTCGGCAGAGCACATCGTGACGATGCGCGAGAAAATACCGAAGTATGTATCGTCCGAGTGGACCAAAATACAACGAGTGATGGAGTGGACGTCCCCGCGAATTGCAGGTGCGGACAAGAAAACGCACGTACTTCTCTATGCCTTGGAACAGGTCGGATTTAAGGGTTTATGGGGATACTTTTGGGATGCGACAGATTTGGAATCTGGAGATGATCGCGGGTGCCCATTTGGCTTTTTTTACCCATCGAAAGATCGTCATAACCTCGCTGGTACCCCATCAAGCCGAATTGTTGGTATTCCACGGGCTTCTTCCAACCTCACCGAATATCGGGAACCGCAGGAAGAAGGCTCCCAAAACGGTCATGAAGCAACACTTCAAAGATGGATTTCAAGTGGACAAGCGGGGCAAACATTCGATTGCTACGCCGCAAGCGCGAAATGGAACCGATGGCTGGGATACGTTCAGCATATCAGCGTTGCGGATTTGATGGAATTGGAGTCGGAAGGATCGGAACAGCTTGATGCGTTTCTGGGTAAGGTTTGTGCACATGAAGCAACCCAGGTGATGCTGCTCTCCGACGCGGTGAACGATTATCAACTCGCGTTTAAGCAGACGCAGCCAACTTTTCTACTCATGGGCAACGAGTCTCAGGCTGATGAAGGTTCATTGAAAACTCCTTCTCATTCAACCTTTTTTTATTACGATGAAGAGTGCCAATTCATCTTTGAAAGGGACAAAATGGAGCCGGTTGATATGAAAAACTATGTGTCTCCTCCCACCGACTCCCGCCACGGCATAGAATTTACCTTACCGCAAATTGAACATTTCTATCCCACTCGCACCAGAGACAAGTTACAGATGCGATTTTCGCTCGAGTCCACAAAGGCGATGCCTTACGGTTTCGCAATCTGGGGAAACCATGAAGGGTTAACCCTCGTAAATTCAAATGCCAAAGAAGTGAAATGGTTGAGCGACCAACTCCTGTTCATCCGAGTCGAATTACAACCTGGAATTAATGAAATTGAGGTTGTATTAACGATTTAATTGGCTAAGGGATATATTCCTCCATGCTAACTTGGCAGGCTTCATTTTCGTTTGCCTCTAGCAGGAACATATGCTAGAATTTACCGGGTTATGGGGCCTTAAATTAGAGCAAATTTGCAAATCTCTCATGTCATTCGCATATTCAATAAACAGTGCGGAGGAACTGAGATTTCCCGATATGCTTCGAAAGATTCGTACAACAGCAGGACTAATGTGGAAGAAATTTCGTCGGACTTCGGAGAGGACAGAATATTTCGTTAATCGTTCAAATCTCGCGTTATCTGAACAGCACGTAACATATTGGAATCATACTTAATCGGCTATGCGATACGCTAATCTCGCGATGTTGATACCGGTATCTTTTGCCTAGACAGAGATAGGCGGTTCGAGATTAAGTTAGAGATAGATTTTTCGCGAGATTGCCTATTATCGCAGCCCTGTGATAGTAGGCTTTTTTTATATTGATAAACAGTGGAGGAAACAATGGAGAAGGTCATTGGACTCAAGTGTCGAGAATGTGAACGCCAGTACCCTAAAGAACCGTTGCACGTGTGCGAGTTCTGTTTTGGCCCCCTTGAGGTGGATTACGACTATGAGGTCATCCGGAAATCAATCTCTCGCGAATCAATTGAGGATGGCCCTGACAGTTTGTGGCGATATTCCGACTTGCTGCCGATAGACGGCGAACCTACGGATGGTTTGAATTCTGGGTTTACACCACTTATTCGCGCAAGGAATTTGGAGAACGCCCTTGGAGTTAATGAACTCTATATTAAGGACGATTCCGTCTGTCACCCCACATTGTCTTTTAAAGACCGAGTGGTAGCGGTCGCGCTAAGTAAGTCAAAGGAGTTTGGATTCGACACGGTCTCGTGTGCATCGACAGGGAACTTGGCAAATTCGGTTGCGGCGCACGCGGCAATTGCAAATCTTAACTGCTTCATTTTTATTCCGGCAGATCTCGAACTCGGGAAAGTGATTGCGTCGCTTGTCTATGCGCCGACTGTCGTGGGCATCTCTGGAAATTACGACGATGTCAATCGTTTATGCAGTGAAATCGCGGGTGTGTATCCGTGGGCGTTCGCAAATATAAATCTTCGCCCGTTCTACGCGGAAGGCTCGAAAACGCTTTGCTTTGAGCTGATTGAGCAGCTCGGTTGGGAAGCGCCGGATCACCTCATCTTACCTGCAGCGGGGGGATCACTCATTACCAAAGCAAAGAAGTCGTTTAAAGAATTCCATCTTATGGGACTCATTGACGAACCGAAAACCAAGATTCATGTGGCTCAGGCGGAAGGGTGCGGGCCAATTGTTGCGACGCTTAAGGAGGAGGGCGACTTTGTGAAGCCGGTCAAGCCTGATACAATTGCTAAGTCTCTCGCAATCGGAAACCCTGCCGATGGCATCTACGCCGTTTCCACGGTGCGTGACTCGGGCGGAGAGGGAGAATTTGCCACGGACGAAGAGATTGTTGAAGCCATGAAACTTCTCGCCGCAACCGAAGGAATCTTCACCGAAACCGCCGGCGGCGTGACTCTCGCCGTGACAAAGAAACTCATTGAGAGCGGCCACATCGGACGAGAAGATCGAACTGTCGTTGGAATCACGGGCAACGGATTAAAAACAATTGAAGCCCTCGATGCAAAAGTTGAAGAACCACATATCATTCAACCGCAATTGAACGCATTCAAGAAGTTAATGACGACACTTGAATAACGCTCAAAATGTAAATTGTACATACCGAGTTTAGCCCTCGCCATCCTACCATCGAATCTCTAGCCATGGAATCACTTCAGGGTATTCTAGAACGAATCGTCTTCGAAAATGCCGAAACAGGTTACACGATAGGTAGGCTCTCCTCGCATGAATACCCCAATGAACTAATCACAGTTGTCGGCAACCTTGCGTCTGCCAACGCCGGTGAAAGTGTACTCCTCAAAGGGATTTGGACCAACAATCCAAAATACGGCAGACAGTTTCAGATTGAAGGGTATGAAACAGTCCTGCCTGCGACGGTCGTGGGTATGAGGAAATATCTAGGCTCTGGCCTTATTAAAGGAATAGGCCCCGTCATGGCGGGACGAATCGTCAATCGTTTCGGTATGGACACTATGGAGGTGATTGAGACTGTCCCCAAAAAGTTGATGCAGGTACCCGGGATCGGAAAAAAGCGGGTTGATATGATTATGGAAGCGTGGGAAGCTCAACGAGAAGTGAAAAACGTAATGCTCTTCTTGCAATCTCATAACGTGAGCACTACCCATGCGGCAAAAATCTATAAGACTTACGCGAGCGATTCCGTGCCGATTGTCCGCGAAAACCCGTACCGCCTCGCTGACGACATCTACGGCATAGGGTTCAAAACTGCCGATACGATTGCGGAGAAACTTGGAATGGACAACGAATCGCCACACCGCGTCAAAGCCGGTTTGAAATACGTGCTGAGTCAGAAGGCGGACGAGGGACATGTCTTCCTATATCGTCACGAGTTGGTAACAGCATGCGAAGAGATATTGAGCTTGTCACCTGAAGCGATTGAAGCCGGGATAGCGGAGTTGAGCGTCAATGAGGAACTTATCCCCGAGAACTTGGGTATTCTCGATGCGACCGAGGCTGCCGAGGCTGAGGAAGCCGTGTATCTTGCACCCTTTTATTATTCAGAGATTGGCGTCGCGAATAATCTTTCACGGCTTTTGAAATGCCCTACTGCCGTGCACAAGCCGGGTTTTGTGGATTATTCGATTACGCAACTCGAAACCAAGATGGGAATGGCGTTTGCGTCAAACCAGCGAAAAGCAATCACGAAAGCATTGACTTCGCGAGCAATGATCTTGACGGGCGGACCGGGTACTGGAAAAACAACCACGACAATCGGGATTATTTATCTGTTCGAGCAACTTGGAAGACGCATTACTTTAGCCGCCCCAACGGGGCGCGCCGCGAAACGTCTCAGCGAAACAACAAAGCGCGAAGCGAAAACTATTCACCGCCTTCTGGAGTTCTCGCCACAGGGTAACGGTTTTAAACGGAACGCAGAAAATCAGCTGGAAACAGACGTAGTCATCATTGACGAGATTTCAATGGTCGATCTCGTGTTGATGAACAACTTACTGAAGGCGGTCCCATCGGAAGCCAGCCTCATACTCATCGGCGACGTAGATCAATTGCCTTCGGTCGGGGCGGGGAACGTACTTAAAGACCTAATTACGTCCGAGATGATTACGGTTGTGAAACTGACGGAGATTTTTCGACAGGCACAAGAAAGTCTGATTGTGACCAACGCCCATCGTGTTAATCGCGGGATATTCCCCGAGGCAGCGGGATCACCAGACCGCAATTTTTTCTTCATCGAGGAAACCGAACCGGAAGAAGTCCTTACTTGTATTTGCAATTTAGTCCGAACCCGCCTGCCCAAGCACTACGACTACCATCCGATGGATGACATCCAGGTGCTCTGCCCGATGCGCCGCAGTACGGTCGGCACAGACAATCTCAATAAGGAATTACAAGAGGCTTTAAATGCGAATTCGACTGAAACGGTAAGAGGAGGACGGAATTTTCGGGTTGGCGATAAAGTAATGCAGGTGCGCAACAATTACGACTACGAAGTATTTAACGGGGATATTGGCCGCATCTCAGGGGTAGACGCGGTCGAAAAGCAGGTCTTAATCTCGTTTCCGGAAAAGGTTGTCCGCTACGATATGGCAGATCTAAATGAGTTGGTCTTGGCTTATGCCACTACCGTCCACAAGGCCCAAGGAAGCGAATATCCGGCTGTTGTGATTCCGCTTCTGACGCAACACTACATGATGCTTCAGCGCAATCTACTCTACACCGCAATCACTCGGGCGAAGGAATTAGTTGTCATCGTTGGAACGAAAGAGGCGCTTGGCATTGCCATCCGCAACAACAAAGTTGTTGAAAGAAATAGCCATCTCGTAAGTCGGATTCGCGGGACATTCGAACAACCGGGAGAAGCCATTGGACCAAAAACCTCCGGCGAAACTTTGGAAGACGGTGATTGGCTCTTCCCGAGGGCATCAACGATGTGAGCCTTAGCCTCGGTTCGGTTTTCTACAAGCCTTCAGAGGTTGCGCAATCCTTCCACGTTATCGAGTTACTGCTTCTCCCAGATTTGCAAGTTGTGTCTCGGCAAATCAAAAGGATACTCTCCGTACTCCAACACAGGCAAACCTCTATCGTCTACCGTGACGACAACAAAAAGTTGATGTGGGGAAACACTTGTGTCCACGCGCTCAATAAACTGCCACGTATCGCCTTCGTGAGATGTTATCTTCACTTTAGTCCAGAGTATACCGTCACCACCCGTATATGTTCCATCCGATATCAACACCTTATGGGGCGGATCCGGAGGTAAGGTGAAACTCTCCCCTATAGTTGAGGTAGAGTTTAGGTGCGTGTGTGACACGAGAACCCAAGTTCCCGGCACAGGTACCTCAACTCCGTTCTGATCCACAACCCAAACATGGTCGCGATCCTCTATTAAAGTCGGGATGTCAGGATGGGAAGACTCCGCGTCCAGTATTCGCTGAATCTGACTACAGGAAAAAAGTCCCGCATGCAACACGGCGATAGTCAATACAAGCGCTAATTTTATGATATATCCGTTTCTGATGTTCATCATGAACTCTGTCCTTTTGAACCAAAAAGTAGAATTCCGTACGTTATTTTCAAAACTCATCAGCTCGATTTTGTGCATTTGAGCGGCATAGCAATCGGTGTCAATCAAGTAAGGAAGAAATGCGTTTGGTCCTCTAGTTGACCATTTAAAAAGTCGCTGGCGGTTTCTAATACCTTGCGGGTGACGTGTTGGATTTCACTTGAAAATTGGCGTTACACGGCGGGGCAACGGAATCTCTATCGCGGTTATTGTCCCTACCCTCGATCCCTCGTTATTCACTCGGCTGAGGGGTAAACTATCGCGTTCCCTATTTGGCCACTCGATCTCCTCCGAAGCGGGAGAAGGTATTAAGGCGCATACGCATTGTTTATTTCCAGAGGGATGTCACAAAACCTCGATATTGTGTTGTCGCCCGTTAGGAGGGGAGTGTCGGATTGATAATTCAAAAAATCTGGTCCTTACCGCCAATGAGATGAAAGCCCTACTCGCGGCACTGAATTCAAGCTTTCAATACCGCTTGGTACACATCGTAAGTGCGGTCGGCTATTGCTTCCCAAGTAAATTCTTTCACTCTCTGTAGTCCACGTTGGATAAGTTGATTGACTAACGACGGATTTCGCGCAATCTGCTCAATCCGATCAGCCAGTTCTTCGGAATCTCCCTCCGGGAAAATTAATCCCGCGTCCCCGACGACAACAGGAATCTCGCCGGAATCTGAACCGATTACCGGCACCTCACACGCCATCCCCTCAATAAGAACCCGACCAAAGAATTCAACCCAGTCCGGCGTCGTAAGTGATGGTAAAACAATCGTATCCATGCAGTTGACATACTCGGGGACCTGTTCGGGCAGCATTTCGTCAACCCACACAATCCTGTCGGCGATTCCGAGTTCTTCCGCAATCTTAACCAGATCTGTTTTGTACTCTCCGTTCCCAACAATCAAGAGCCGGTATTCGATATCAAGTCTGGCAGCCGCGGAAACTAATGTCTTTAGTCCCTTGCTTTCTACTATTCGACCTAGATAACCGATTACAAAGTAACCGCGCAATCCAAGGGAAGTACTCAACTGTTCTACGTCCATCTTGTGGAACAACCTAAGATCCACGCCATTTGGAAAAGGAACTGCCTCTCCATGATAACCGCGCTGTTCCAATATGCGTGCCGCATTCTCACTCAGCGGAAATGCCATGTTCGTTTCTCGGAACACCCGTCGCTCGATCCAGGTTGGCAGAAAGCCGAACTTTTGTTTGGCGGGGATGCTTAATGATGTTCGAAAAATGAATCGACTGCTAGGACAGTATTTCCGTTTAAGTCGAACTACCTGTAGAGCGTTTATGCTCCAAGGTTCTTCTTCAAGGTGTATTATTTCTGGTTGGAAATCTTGGAAATGTGTGCGCAAGTTGCTTCGGTAGTAGAATCGGCTCCCATAGCCCGAGAAACGTATCGGGTAAGGAAACTCATTGCAGCGAACCTCCGAATCCGGCTGAAAGAGGATTTCTTGAATGCTTTCATACCATCGATCGGTTGTTATCACCCGCATCTCTACGCCTTGCCGTTCCGCGATGAGGGCAAACTTGCGCCGATAGGGCTTCATTATGTAGGAGTGGGAAAGCACTAAAACGCGCAATCGGAGTGTTCTTCCTCACATAGACAGGCAGGGATTCAGTAGGACAAATTCTATGCTATACGTTAGTAGTCTACCTAATACTGACTAATACTGATTGCTGAAAAACGGAGGTTCTTCCGAAGTTTCGCTTTCGTCAGGTTCCGCCTCGGACGTGTCATTATCGGCTAATTCCGTTTCAGCCATGTCGACATCCGAAAGATTCGATGAGTCGGACGTATCGTCCGCAGTGAACAATTGATCGGCATCAAGTCCTTCATGGCGCCCGTTAACGCCACTCAACATGGTCATTAATCCTTCAATGCGCTCACGTATCTCAATCTTCTCTCTGTCAATTTCATCCCGTTCTTGGTCACGCTCTTCTTGAAGCTGTTTCAAGTCAGCTTCAACATGCAGAAGTTCTTGATTTCGGTTTTCGAGGTCCTGAATCCACTCTTCTTTCTGCTGGAGTTCGCCTTGCAACTGGCTAATTTGCGATTCAAGCGCAAGTTTATCCTCCCGCAGACTTTGAATGGTATTGATTGCAAGTTCAACACGTTCTTCCAAAAGCGATAGAACGTTGTCTCGAAGTTCCTCAAGCATGTATCTTCCTCCTAATTGTTGACTATTGAGATTCTCAGAAACACAACTCAAATAAAACGCAGAATATGGTAACTCCGTTTCTTTTTTTTCGCAAAAGCTGTCAACGTCATCTCGTCAGAGATGGGGATTCTGAATCATTCTCTTCAATCCAAATGTTCGCGCATAATGGAAAAGGTACTGTTGGGCATAACCGATATTCTCACCAAAGTAGCCTTCTCCGAATTCACGAATCTCCCGAATTGAAGCTTTTCTGCCGAAATAAACGTGCTCAATGATTCGCTTCATCCAAACGTCAACCGGCAGCGCCTCCAGATGCCCCAGTGAGAATAAGCAAATGCAGTCGGCAACTTTCTCGCCAATTCCTTTCAATTGCATTAGCTCTTGTTTGGCTAACGGATAAGACATTCGGCTGAGGTTTTCGAGGTTGATAGTTCCAGCCACTATTTCCGTAGACACTTCCCAAAGATATGGAGCTCGGTAACCCGTTCCACATTCCAATAAGGCCTTCACGCCCGCTTCGGCTAACGCTTGAGGTGAGGGGAAAGAATAATCGATGTAATTGTCGAGGCTGATTTTCTCGCCGAATCGCGCTGACAACCGCTGAATTATCCCCTTAATTCGGGGGACATTGTTATTCTGAGATATAATGTACGACGCCAAGCATTCCCACAATTCTTGATTTAGGAGACGCATTCCCCAAAAGTTCTCAATTGCTTCATGAATGCACGCGTCAATGTCTACCGCCTGTAGAATAGCGGGCAAATCCCGATCAAGATCAAGATAGTGACGTAAGTATGTTGATAAACATTCGGGATCTCCTTCGACAGAGCTGGCGAGCATCAACATTTGTCCGTCCTGCCGAATTTTTAGAAGGCATCCCTCAACAACTCCGTAATACCAGCTATCGCACGCATTCCATCGAAATGACTGTGCACTTTCAAGCGTGTGGCTAAGATTAAAATCAGTTACATCGTGAATTCGGGTGGTTTTATCTCTAGAATGTGGAGTTAGAGACATAATAAAAAGTGCGTCCGCGAATGACTCCTGCACCGGATTCAAAACGCGGTAATTATACAATGACTTCACAACTAATACAAGCATTTTGCGTAGAGTCTCGAAAGCATAGAGCAAACCATCAGCTTGCGCTTCGTTCTTCACTCATTTCCGCTTGAAAAGAGATTGCATATTGGAGTATTATGTTTAATGCAGCGGTCAAATTTAAACACCAATCCGTGTGAGTTTTCGGGTTAGCGGATAGTAGCCATTGCTCCTCCGCTGCATTCGAGACCTTTCGCCGTGCGCTCTGAAGTTTGGCAAACGGTTCACAGTTCACAAATCATTTCGTTGTAACGGATGAAAAGCGCCCCGTTTTGAAGCTGTTGCCTGACAATTCGAGGTCAAGCCATGAGTCGTGCATATCATCTGCTGGTTCTTTACGTGATTCCGATTTTTTGCGCAATTGGTCTGATGGTTTGTCCGGCGGATGCCGGCAAGGTTGGAGAATGGCGGAGCTACGGCTCCGACAATTCTAGTACCAAATTCCTACCACTCGATCAGATTAACAAAGGCAACGTTAAAGATCTTCGGATTGCATGGCGTTGGAACTCTCCCGATAATGCGCTTGTCGAATCAAATCCCGATCTGTGGACAATGGTGAACGAAGCCACTCCGCTCATGATTGACAGGGTAATATATACTAGCACGTCACTCAATCAGGTGGCTGCAATCAAGGCTGTCACAGGAGAGACGATCTGGGTTTATGACCCGAAAACGTACAAGGACGGCACCCCCGCCAACACTGGATTCGTGCATCGCGGTGTATCCTATTGGGAGTCAGGCGTTGATAGACGCATTCTGTTCGGTACCGGTGACGGGTATCTCATCGCGCTCGAAGCCGAAACGGGAGAACCAATACAAGGATTTGGAGAAAACGGTCGAGTTGATTTGACGAAAGGATTGCGACGCCCGGTGAATCGGCGATTGTATGCCGTTTTCTCGCCGCCGGTTATCTGCCGAAGCGTGGTTGTCGTTGGCTCCACGGTGCTCGATTCCTTCGCGATTGGGGAGCCCCCGCAAAATCAGATGCCGCCGGGCGATGTCAGAGGGTTCGACGCTCGTACCGGAGAGCAACGTTGGATATTCCATACAATTCCGCAAAAAGGGGAATTCGGTAACGAGACATGGAAGAACGATTCGTGGAAGACAACGGGCAACGCGAACGTGTGGACGATGATGAGCGCAGACGAGGAACTGGGCTACGTCTATTTGCCCGTTAGCACTCCCACCAACGACTATTACGGTGGACATCGGCACGGGGACAATCTCTTTGCCGAAAGCCTCGTGTGCCTCAACGCAGAAACCGGAGAACGGGTTTGGCATTTCCAAATTCTGCGCCATGGATTGTGGGATTACGACTTACCGGCGGCGCCGAATTTAATCGACATAACGGTTAACGGAAAGAAAATCAAGGCGGTTGCCCAAGTGACCAAACAGGCGTTCTGTTTTGTATTCGACCGCGTAACCGGAAAACCTGTTTGGCCCATTGAAGAACGTACCGTTCCCCAATCGAATGTGCCGGGAGAGTTGTCATCGCCTACACAACCATTCCCCACCAAGCCGGCACCGTTTGATCGCCAGGGTTTGACCCACAATGACCTGATAGATTTTACGCCGACATTACGAAAGCAAGCACTCGGAGTCATTGCAGACTACGACTACGGCGCTCTCTATACTCCTCCATCCGAAAAGGGCACAATCGCCATGCCCGGCATCATCGGCGGTGCTAGCTGGGCAGGGGCTACCGTTGATCCGGACAAGGGGATGATTTATATCCCGTCATACACATATCCCGCCGTCATCACATTAAATAAGGCAAAAGACGCAAGCGCGGATTACGCCTATACTGGCGCTTTGGTGTTTGGTCCAAATGGCCCGCGAGGTCTTCCCTTAATCAAGCCGCCTTATGGACGTATCACCGCGATTGATCTGAACACAGGTGAACACAAGTGGATGCAACCGGTCGGCGATGGACCACGGGACCACCCGACATTGCGGCATCTCGATCTTCCGCCGTTAGGCTGGGCACAACGGAATTTCCCTCTACTGACACAAACGCTGCTTTTCGCGGCGGCGCAAGCGCAGTGGGACGTGACCGGAAATTCACCCCGTGGAAATGCGATTGAAGTAACCTTTGATGATCAGAACCCGTTTTTGTGGGCGTTTGACCCTGACAACGGACAGCTAGTTTCAAGAACAGAACTCCCGAGCAATGCACAGGGAGCGCCGATGACTTACATGGCTGATGGTAAGCAGTATATTGTGATTCCCATAGGCGGGGCAAATCGTCCCGCTGAACTCATTGCGCTGAGCTTGCCGTGAAGAGAGGATTGGCATGGTCCAACAGGATTTTGCGAGTTGGACTAGTTCAAGTGAGGGATGGTACTGTCTTATACAAATAGGTTCAACCGAATGATTCATACTGCAAACCTGCACTAGGTACACATAATTAGGAGAGTTGTGTCTATGATAGTTTTTCTCAGGGAGAAGTTTATTGCGAAGATATTTATGACGGTAGTCGGAATCGTCTTCATTATTGGAACCGTTTTGCTCTTTGACATTACTGGAGGTAGACAGGCAAGTTCGGAGAGAGATGAAGAAGTTGTCGCCAAGATTGGTGGGGCAGAGGTGAATCGCGGCCATTTCGAGACGCTGGTAAACCAGGAAGTGCAGAGGCGCCGCGACCAGAGTCAAGGAAGTAGATCAATTGATCGTAAACAGGTTGAAAGGGATATTGTCGATCGCCTGGTACAGGAGCAAATATGGCTTGGAAGCACAGAAGTTACAGATGCGGAAATTGATCGCTATGTACGCAGTGATCCTGCGTTGCTGTCGAATTATAACCTTTTCCACGCACGAGGATTCCGTGATGCCTACCGCCAGAGCGTTCGACTGCAGATGAGCCTTGAGAATCTTAGGAATGATATTCAAGGCCTTGAGTTGGTCACGGACACTGACCTAGAAAATGAATATCGACGTCAGAACAACAAAGCAAAACTAAAGTATATCCAATTTAAAAACAATGATTATCGAAATGCGGTGAAGATTGATGACGCTGAGGTACAATCGTATTTCGAGGACAATAAAGAGAACTACAAGAACGAAAATCAAGCCAACGTGAAGTATGTCAAAATAGATCCGAAAGAGTTCGTTTCCGACGAAGAAGTTAGGAACTACTATGACACACACCTAGACGAATTCAAAACTCCGGAGATTGTGAAGGCACGTCACATCTTGAAGAAATATCCAACCGATGCTACCGATGAACAGAAAGCGGAGGCAAAGACTGCGGCGGAAGAATTGCTTGAAAAAGTAACTACGGAGATTTCCGACGGTGCGGATTTTGGCGAACTCGCAGAGAAATATTCTGAAGATACTGGATCAGCAGTTAAGGGCGGTGCACTCCGGGGACGGCACCCAAAGCTGCCGCCGACGGGGGATTTCTTTGCTCGGGGAGATATGGTGCCCGAATTTGAAAAGGCTTGTTTCGACGATTTGGCGCCCGGCGAGATAAGTGACCTCATCGAAACACAATTCGGTTACCATATTATTAAACTTGAGGAGAGGCGTCCCGAAGAAATAAAACCGTTCAGTCAAGCAGAGTTTGACGTTCGGAAAAAACTTGTCCAAATCGACGGGGTCGCAAAAGCGAAGGGAGTAGCGGACGAGTTGATCTTTGATGTCGAAATTTTCGACTATCAGGAAGCTGTTAAACAGGATCGATATAAAGATTTAGCACTCACGGTGCAGGAGACCGGGTTCTTCACACAGGATGAAAACAGAATTCCGACAATCGGTGGAAAAGGCAGCTTTAGCGGACTAATCGAGGAGGTCTTTGATGTCGAGGTGGGTGTGAGCCGTGTTATTGAGACGAAAAATTGGGGTGGCGAAATCGCGGCTTATTTCGTTGCGATAGTATTGGACAAAAAACCCGGGAGTATCCCTGATTTTGAGTCAGTGAGAACCGAAGTTGTCGAAGACTTTCGCCAAGAACGCGCAAAGCAGATGGCTCTGGAGGATGCGAAGAAGTTAATTGACCAACACAGCGACGGGGAGTCGCTTGAGAAGCTCGTTGAGAAATATGTCCCAGCGGATGATGTGACTTCAGAAAATCGAGAGGTAAAGGAAAGCGATAGTTTCTCGCTTTCGCCAAGAGTTTCCTATATTCCCGGTATGGGGCGTTGCCGTGATGCGATGCTTGCTGCCTTTAATCTAGAATTGAATGCTGTTGGCGGCCCATACGAGGGAAATACGGCTTTTTACATCGTTCAACTGGTGGATAGAGAGGAAGCGGATATCGAAAAGTTTCAAAATGATCCGGAAGAAAGGGTCAAACTCAGACGCACCGTTCTTCAATCGAAAAAGAACGATGTTTATAGCAACTGGTTTGCAGCACGCAAAAATCAGACTCCTACCGAGGTTCACGCCGATTTTCGTTAAACAGATCCAGCCAGAACTTTGGTAGCAGATTCTTTCAGCTCTCCGAAAGTTCCCAAAGTTTCTCCACTAAACTTGCCAACGGAAGTCCAACTACGTTGAAATAGCATCCTTCAATCCGTGACACGAAAGCCGCCGCTTTTTCTTGAATTCCGTATGCTCCCGCCTTGTCCGACACGTCATGGCTACGGACATATTCTAGAATCTCCGACTCGCGCAGTTTTCTGAAGTATACTCGAGTACGATCGGACCATACGATGTGCCGTTCATTTTCAAGGTCAAGAAGTGAAACACCGGTGACTACTTCATGGTGATTTCCGCTCAGCCGGCTCAGAATTTCTATGGCATGGCGATTGTTTTCCGGTTTTCCTATAATCTCTCGGTTGATTGCGACGACTGTGTCCGCACCAATGATAAGTCCACGCTTGAAACGCCTTCCCACGGTTTGCGCCTTCATTAGCGCGAGTTTCTCAACTGCCTCCGCCGGTGAGGTCCGTGTTGCCACGGTTTCCGAAAAGTCGCTCGGACAAACCTGAAAATTAAGTCCAATCTGTTTCAGTAACTCGGCTCGCCTTGGAGACGCAGAAGCTAAAATGATGTCCGTAAACCGTTCAGCCAACAGCGAATTTATCATGCCATCCGGTGCGCCCGTGTTATTTGAGGTGATACCACAGGGTTCTGCGTTTATTCCGAATCTCTAGCACCCCAGCTTTCAGCAATTCATCAAGCCCCTTGTCAATCTCCGCTTTAGAGAATCCGGTTGTCTTTAGATATTTGTCCCGACGTGGAGCCCGGAACCACTCTTCGTCATCCATCGCAACGCTGTCGCTGGTCTCGGCGTTCTTGAAAACTTCTAATGCGCTATAGAGACGAAGCGCCGCGGGCGAGAGTCCAGCCAAGGGATTAGCGGCGTAACAAAGTTGAATCAAGTACGGTACCATTGCTCCCAATCCTCTGCAGATGTTGTTATGTTTAGGCGGTTTTTCTAATCAAAAATTTTTGTATGACCCTGCAGATTAGTTTAGCACGAGGATGTAACATAATTGTGAATCAGACGTGTCTTTTCCGTGTCTACAGGATTCGCGTGACCTGTTTTATAGCCCACGCATCATTTAAACGCCGCCCGGATAGCAATCTCTGGGTGTCCAGTTTCGACAAGTCAAACCCGTTTATGAAACTTGAAAATCCAGTCTTATGGGCTCGCGCGCCCAATCGTGTTCCATTCCGGTTTGATTGACAACCCAAGGTTGATTTCTGGGAAATTAAACGCTTTAATGCACAAGATTGTTTCAGAAAGATAGTAATGGCGCAGGGGTTCGGACGCACTATTGATTCTACTTCCGCACAAGGGTGATTACTTGCTAGGCGGTATCATGGCAGCGACCTAGTAATAATCGATGTTTTCATGTCAATTCGAGATTTTCCTCAGTTTCTCGTGCCATGGTTTCAGACGACTACGCGACCCTCTTCGTTTAAATCTAGGACCATGAGAAAAAAGGCCTATTATCTGTAATTTCCCCGGAAACTAGATAGTCAAGTGAGATAGTATGCCGAATTGAAGAATGAATCACTATCGCCGCCGCTACCGGCTTCTTTAATCACAGATTTTCATATTGTTTGATTTTTCGCTATTCAGTCACGTGAATGGCCATCATCTGGTCGAAGACAGAGCTAAGAAACACCAAGAAAAAGAGGATTGGATTTTAGTCGATTTCAAACGTCGAAATTGACACAAGGTTGTCAGTTTTAATCTCACATGTTTCACGGTTTTGACCTTGGGGCCGTAGTTAATTCACAATTGTGTCGTGTTCTTCACACGAAACAGGTCCTCGAAGTTGCGCGTCGTAACCTCTGCAACTTCGTCTAGCGAAATCCCGCGTAATTCGGCTATCCTCTCCGCGGTTGAGCGGACGTATGACGGTTCGTTGCGCTTTCCTCGCCGGAATTGCGGCGCTAGCCATGGGCAATCGGTTTCAACGAGCAGGTGGTCGGCCGGGACTTCTCTTGCCACGGCTTGCAGATCCTCGGACTTTCGATAGGTTACAGGGCCCCCAATTCCTACCGATAATCCGAGATCCAAGGTTTGCCGCATAACGTCCACATCCCCCGAGAAGCAGTGCATGACGCCGCGAATGCGCCCATTCCGGGCCCGCAGGATTGGAAGAATGTCGTGATACGCTTCGCGGTTGTGAATGACAACGGGGAGATCCAATTCTTCTGCCAAATCCAGCTGCCGCTCGAATGCGGTAATTTGAACGGATTTCGGCGATAGATTGCGATAATAATCAAGCCCCATCTCCCCCAGCGCCACAACCTTCGAGTGCAATGCAAGTTCGCGGAAGATGTTAAGGGTCTCCTCCTCAAAATCCTTTGCGTCGTGGGGGTGCATGCCAACCGCCGCGTACAGCCCGGAGTGCGATTCCGCAAGGGCAATCCCATCTCGACTGGTCTGAAGATCGAACCCGATGACAAGAATGGCGTGTACCCCAGCCCGGCGTGCTCGCGCCAACACGGCGTCGCGGTCGGCAAGGTAGTTGTCGAGTTGAATGTGTGCGTGGGAATCAACAAGCATGGGTAGTGCCAAATTTTGAGGTAAGATAGTACGGGGATTTGAGGCGAGATGATAGCAAGGCAAGCGACAAGCGTCAAGCACGTTCGCATGAAGTGGTGGTGAGTGGCTAGTAGTCAGTGACTATTATGCTATAAATCGGTCAATGAGTGAGGATTTCATCCGGGATTTGACGATTGAAAATTCTATGAGGATGGCTGCGATTGGGCTTGACTTTGAAGGCAACCTCTGCCAGAATTAGTGATGTGAGAAGCAGCGCGAACCCCCAATTGCGACTTGCTCAAAACACAGTATATGCACATTCAGAGGGAGATTTTGATGCCGATTGTCAATCACATCGTTCTTAGGAACTTCATCTATAACATCTATCGAGCGGGCGGCGGCGTTGACGAAGATGCCAGAATTGTTAGCGACCATGTCGTAGACTCTAATCTTGTGGGTCACGATTCGCACGGTGTCATCAATGCCTTGAATTATTTTGGTTCCATGAAAGGTGGACCATCGGCGGACAAATTGGAAATTATTCGCGAAACTCCCACTAGCGCGGTGATTGATGCCCACCGAGCATTAGGCATGGTCGCTGCGCGCAAAGCGATGGAATTGACCATTCAAAAGGCCGGGACTAATACCATTGGCGCGGTTGGCCTTCACCACAGCGGACATGCCGGGCGGATGGGAGAGTATCCGCCGATGGCGGCACGAGCGGGGATGATTGGAATTGTGCTTCTTAACGGCGGCGGGTGCTTCATGCACCCCTTTGGCGGCACCTCGCGCCGTCTTCCTCCGAATCCGGTGGCAATTTCAGTGCCACGCAAGGACGGTGAGCCATTGTTGCTAGATATGACACTGAGCGTTATCGCGGGCGGCAAAATGTTAGTAAAAATTGCGCGCGACGAAAAGATGCCAGAGGGATGGATGATTGATTCGGATGGAAAACCGGTCACTGATCCGAACGACTTCCGATTGCGAGTGGATGACACAGCCGTGATGCCGCTCGGCGGGTTTCAGTTTGGGCATAAGGGTTTTGGCTTGGGTTTCATGGTAGACGCTATTGCCGGGGGGTTGTCATGGGCTGGGTGTACGCGCGCGGAACCCACACGCGGAGGAAGCGGGATTGTCATGATTGCGATAAGAATTGAAGATTTCATAGATCTTGACATCTACAACCAAGAAATCGAGTATATGATCGAATGGGTGAAATCGTCGGCAAGGCTGCCGGGAGTTGATGAGATTTACGTTCCGGGGGAATTCGAGGAGCGTAATCTTGAAAGACGGACAAGGGAAGGCATTCCGATTGAGAAACCAACATGGAATGCGCTTGTCGAGCAGGCGAAGGAGCTTGGAGTGGAAGTGCCGCGTGTATGATGGAAATCCCCGAATGCGGTAACAGAGCATGTGCCGCTTAAAGGTTACTCTGCATTTGCACTTGCATTCTATTTGCCGTCGTTATAGAATAATAGCATCTTAAACAGGGGGGCAGTTGCGTATTGGAGAACCGAGAATCGCTGAAAATACCCGTGGAGAGTAATACGGAAGCACAGCTTCTCTTTGGCCAAGAAGACACGTTTCTGAAGGTGCTTGAGAACAGCCTTGA
Source organism: Candidatus Poribacteria bacterium (assembly GCA_022827055.1). Lineage (GTDB taxonomy): Bacteria > Poribacteria > WGA-4E > WGA-4E > JAJDTR01 > JAJDTR01. Next base: position 73,722 of record JAJDTR010000052.1, read on the forward strand.
TGTCAATGTGCTCCTGAAAAGCGATGGGATTGAGCTCATCGGCGGCAGCGTTGATCAGATTGGTCGGGGAGCCAAGGTGTTGGAATCGTTGCTTCACCAGATGCGCAAAGGACATGAAATCGGTCTCAATGATGTCAAGTATGCGGTTCAAGTCGCGAAGCGGGGCGACACGCATCAACTCGCAGAGACTGTCGGTGAGTCAATTCCCGTGCTCTCAAAGCGCGGGGTTATACGCCCAAAGACGGCGGGACAAAAGCACTACGTTGAAGCGATAAAGACGCACGACCTCGTGTTCGGTATCGGGCCGGCAGGTACCGGAAAGACTTACCTCGCCATGGCGATGGCGGTTGCAGCATTGAAACGCGGATTAGTAAGCCGAATCATCTTGACACGCCCGGCTGTCGAAGCAGGCGAAAGGCTCGGTTTTTTACCGGGCGACATCACAGCCAAAGTCGATCCTTACCTTCGCCCTTTGTATGACGCGCTATACGACATGATGTCTCCCGATACCCTCGAAAGCTACGTTGAACGCAACATTATCGAAGTCGCACCGATAGCCTTCATGCGCGGCAGGACTCTCAACAATTCATTTGTCGTTCTTGACGAAGCCCAAAATGCCACGATTGAGCAGATGAAGATGTTTTTGACACGGCTCGGCTTCGACTCCAAGGCTGTTGTAACCGGAGATATTACACAGACGGATTTGCCTACGGGCAAAGTGTCAGGACTTTCCGATGCGCAGGCTGTCCTGTCCGGAATTTCGGGAATTGGATTCATTTATTTCTCCCGAAACGATGTTGTTCGCCATGAATTGGTCCAACGGATTGTTGAAGCGTATGAAGATCGTGGCAAACAGGGAACGGATACGTCAATCAGTCCATGAGCTAAGTACACACCCGGATGTAATTGGCTGATAAGCACAGGACAGGTAATTCACGAATTACAATGGTTTTGGTCCGTAACGATACCCAAAATGCCGGTCTCAATGAAAGTGTAATTCGGCAGGCAGTCTTGGCAACATTGAGAATGCACGATTCGGAGGCCTGTGAAGTAAGTGTTCTACTGACAGATGACAGCGCGATGCAGTCGCTCAACCGCCAATTTCGGAACATTGACACTCCAACAGACGTGCTCGCCTTTGCCATGCGTGAAGATGGAGATGAATCAATGAATCCACACCTGCTGGGTGATGTCATTATATCAGTTCCCACGGCGCAGCGACAAGCTCATGCGCAAAATCATTCGCTTGATGTCGAAGTTGCCAATCTCACCGTGCACGGTGTCCTCCACCTTCTGGGCTACGACCACCAAATCTCGGCGGATGCTACAATTATGTTCGAGAAACAGGAAGCGGTTCTACGCCAAATTTAGAGAATTTTACATTTCCGTTTTTCGACTGATGTCAGCAAATTAGAGGTGTAATTCCACACTTGGACGACGATATAGTAAAGTTAATCTGCTTGGTCATTTTGTCAATGCTAACGGCGTTCTTTTCTGCTGCCGAGGCATTATTGAACCGGTTGACCCGCGAAGACATACTGAACATAGCGGAAACGGGCGGTACCGGTTATGAAACCCTGACCTCGTTGCTGCGCAAACCACGACGATACTCCGCGACTATAATTACCGCCAAGAGTATATTGGTGGTAGCGGTTGTGCTGCTGCTTGTGTCGTTATTGGGCTTCGAGGATCTGCAGAGCCGAGTGATTGCCGGTTGTGCGGCGACCGCCCTAATCGTTGTGGTTACCGAACTCATCCCCAAGAATTATATCCGGGGTAGTTCCGAGAACTCAACAATCCACACGCTTCGCTTCTTGCGCGTGATTTATTGGATACTATACATTGTAGTAGCGCCACTGATCCTGCTAGGAAATGTCGGGGTCCGGATTCTCGGAGGTAAAGTTCATCCTCAGGAAGACAGCGTTGTTTCACCCGAAGTGTTGGAGGCATTGGACAACGTTGGGGACAGCCAAGAGATATTGGAAGCTGAAGAACGGGAGATGATTTCCCGGATTTTGGATCTGCCGGACAAGGTCGCTCGCGAGATTATGAACGCTCGCACAGACATGGTTTGCCTTGAGGCTTCGACACCCAAGGAGGAAGTTCTACGAACGGCGATCGAGTCGAGACATTCACGCATTCCGGTCTACGAAGAGACGGTCGACCGAATTATTGGCGTTCTCCACGTTAAGGACATGTTGGATTACTGGGAAGCGGGGCGACCAATAGATTTAAGAGAACTAATCTCCGAGAGGACACCGTTCTTTACACCAGAAAGTAAAAAAATATCGGACCTGTTTCAGGATCTGCGATCAAATAAACAACAGATGGCATTGGTTGTCGATGAGTACGGAGGAACAGCCGGGCTTGTTACGCTTGAGGACATTGTCGAAGAAATCGTTGGCGAAATCCAAGACGAGTATGACGCCGACGAGCAGGAGGAGTGTATCTTGTTGAGCGCGAACACCTACTCAGTCGACGCTCGCATGAACATTGACGACCTTAACGAGCAACTCAAGATTGAACTTGAAGCGGAGAACGTAGACACAATTGGTGGATTCGTCGTCGATTTCCTTGGTCGAGTTCCAGAGACCGGAAGCAACTTTTCTTATCAGGGCCTGGATTTCACGATTTTGGAATCGGATGAACGTCGAATTCATAGACTGACGATTCAAACTCCGGTAAACAAAGATAGGAGTTCATTTTTAGAGGAATCTAAGTTTGAGCCTTAATCCAACGGTTAAAACGCTGGGATAAAAGGGTTCTTGACACCATTATGGCTTGTATGATAGAATGATAATTTGTAGTAGATGGTCTGCATATCGGCGGGGCGTAGCGCAGCCCGGCTAGCGCGCGTGCTTCGGGAGCACGAGGTCGGAGGTTCGAATCCTCTCGCCCCGATTTGTTGTCTTATGGGACAGTGGACAGGTGAATTGATGGTAAAATCACTTCATCGTCTCATTGTCCCATTTTATTATTGGGTAAAAAATGCCCATCCAAAAAACAGATGCGATTGTTATCCGATCATACCCTTTCGGCGAACATCATAAAATTATCATATTCTATACATCGGACTTTGGAAAGGTTCGAACTGCAGCGTACGGTGTGAGGGGGCCAAAAAGCCGGTTTGGAGGCAGCCTGGAACTTCTGAATCACGGAACTCTCGTCTTTTCCGAGCGCCCTAACAAAGATTTGCGGACTGTGCAGGAATTTGATTTAATTGATGCCTTTGATGGAGTGAAGGAGGATTTCGAGCGCACGACATACGGTTGTTATCTTGCGGAATTGGTTAATGCGATAGAGTCTGATCAAACCGCCAACCGTGGAGTTTTCCGTTTATTGCAACATGGGTTTGATGGACTATCGCGGGTTGATGACATTGCTTTATTGGCTCGCGGGTTCGAGTTGAAATTGCTAGACATAGCGGGTTTTGCGCCGCAACTGTCTCAATGTGTTGCATGCTCTTCGCAGCCCTCGGGTGCGGCACTGAGGTTTAGTACTCGTCTCGGCGGTTTGCTTTGCGAGAATTGCGAACACCACGATTCAAGCGCGCCTCAACTTGCGCGTGGAAGTTGCGAGCTGATGAAGTACCTGAGGACATGTGACTTAGCCCGTCTCGACCGCGTTCAGGCTTCAAAACTGAACCATCGCCAACTTCGATTGGCGCTGTCCAGATTCATCTCGTATCATACGGAACTTACACTGAAGAGTTTGGAACTGATTGAAGATCTCAATTAGCCACGAAAAAACATAAAAGACGGTGCGTGTCTCGTTTTTGAAATCATGACTTTTCAAGAAATGATCCTTGCCCTGGAGAAATTTTGGGCAGATTACGGGTGTACTATCCAGCAGCCTTGCGATATTGAGGTTGGAGCGGGAACATTCAATCCGGCGACGTTTTTGCGTTGTCTAGGTCCCGAACCGTGGCAGGTTGCTTACGTCGAGCCGGTGCGGCGACCTACGGATGGACGTTATGGCGAAAACCCGTTTCGGGTTGGAGCTTACTATCAGTATCAGGTCATCTTGAAGCCGGCCCCAGCCGATGTGCTGCCACTCTACCTTGAGAGCCTGCATCATCTGGGAGTCGATCCGCGAAAGCACGATTTGCGTTTCGTCGAGGATGATTGGGAGTCTCCGACGCTCGGCGCCTCGGGACTAGGCTGGGAAGTTTGGTGGAATGGCGCCGAAATTACGCAGTTTACCTACTTTCAGCAGATGGGAAGTATTGAGCTAGACCCAATCTGCGCAGAACTCACCTACGGACTGGAGCGTATTGCGCTTTACCTGCAGGATGTCGACAGTTTCTTCAATATCCGTTGGAACGAACAACTTCAGTACGGAGATGTGCATCATCAGAGCGAGGTGGAGTATTCTCGCTATGCGTTCGAGCATTCCGACACCAAGATGCTGTCCCATCAGTTTGACGCTTATGAGAATGAGGCACGTACATGCCTTGAGGAAGGACTTGTATTACCTGGAACTGATTACGTCCTCAAATGCTCACATGCCTTCAATATGCTTGACACACGCGGTGTGATAAGTGTCACGGAACGTGTCAACTATATTGAACGGGTAAGGCGGCTTGCGCAGCAGACAGCTCGGGCTTATGTCGAGCAGCGAGAGAACATGGGACATCCTCTGTCGAATCGCTGGGAACCAAGAAAACAGGTAGACATCGTCGAGGAAGAACCGAGGACGACAGCGGTTCCGTCCGATGAATCTGCAGATCTGTTGTTTGAAATTGGCACTGAAGAGATTCCGGCCGGTTATCTTGACTCTGCATTGGCGCAACTGCGTACTATTGCATCCAAAGTTCTTGAGGAACATCGCCTTTCATTTGAGGAAGTGCGCACATTGGCAACTCCGCGCCGTTTAACGCTATATGTCAAAAGGCTGGCAACTTCCCAGAGCGACAATGTGTCCGAGGTAGTCGGTCCACCGAAGCGCGTTGCCTACGACGAGAATGGGGTCCCAACGAAAGCCGCTATCGGGTTTGCCAAAACGCAAGAAGTTGATATCACCGATTTAAAGATCGTGGAAACGGATCGTGGAGAATATGTAGCGGCTTCAAAGCTTGAGAAAGGGCGCCTTGCCATTGATGTCTTAGGCGAACTTCTTCCTGCATGGATTCAATCATTGAATTTTCCCAAGACCATGCGTTGGGACAAGCTACGTTTCGCCCGTCCCATCCGCTGGCTTGTTGCCCTACTCGGCGATCAGGTTGTTGATTTTCAGCTTGACACGCTCCAAGCCGGTCGGCGCACTTACGGTCATCGTTCTCTCAATCCCGAACCGATTGAGCTAACGGACGCGTCCCTCGAAAGCTATATCGAACAGCTTCGGAAGATTAATGTCATCGTGGATCAGGAGGAACGGCGAAGTCGGATTGAGCTGCAGATAATCGAGATTTTGGAAGCTGAAGGATGCCTAATGGAGATTGACTCGGATTTACTGAATACCGTCACCTATCTCGTCGAAAATCCACAGCCGATTGTCGGGAGTTTTAGCGAGTCTCATCTCTCCTTGCCTGCCGAAGTCTTAATCACACCGATGAAAAGCTACCAACGTTACTTTCCGATGTGGTCAGGTGATGGCAATCTTATGTCAAAGTTTATCATCATCTCCAACGGTACCGAGGGGAATCAGGACGGCGTCCGACATGGCAATGAACGTGTCCTTCATGCACGGCTGGACGACGCTGAATTTTTCTACCGGGAAGACCAAAGGACTCCTTTATCGGATAGGGTTGATCGCTTGCATAATGTCGTTTTCCATGCCAAACTCGGCTCCCTGCTAGCTAAAGTAAAGCGATTGGAAGCGCTTGTGGATTTCATCACGTCTGAGGTCGGTCGGAATGCTTCGCAACCGGGATTTTCCGAGTGTTCAACGACGCACGCGATTCGGGCGGCACAACTTTGCAAAGCGGATTTGACCACGCTCATGGTTATTGAGTTCCCATCTTTACAAGGCATCGTAGGAAAATATTACGCTAAGAATTCCGGAGAGGCGTCTGAAGTGGCGCTTGCCATTGAGGAACACTATCAACCTATCTCTGCCGATGGACCGTTGCCACAAACGGATGCCGGTGTTATCTTATCGATCGCTGACAAAATCGACACCTTGGTCGGTTATTTTGGAATCAATGAGCGACCAACAGGTTCACAGGACCCGTATTCGTTGAGGCGTCAAGCGATTGGAGTTGCCCGTATTCTATTTGAAAAGAAATTTCAGCTTCCGCTCGGCTCCATTATCGAAGAGGCTGTTAGTCTGTATGGAGTAGAGTTGGTGGAAGATACGAAATCCGTTTTGCTTGAGTTCTTTAAGGGACGAATTGAAGTCCTGTTGCAAGCCAATGGCTATGAACCTGATGTCCTTGATACCGTACTTGCCACCGGCGAGCTCGACATCAGTGACATCTTGAACCGAGTTGAAGTCGTTGCCCAATTCCGGGATAACTTAGACTTTAACAGTGTCTACCCCGCTTTGAATCGCGTTTTACGGATTTTACCTGATACTGACACTCTTGCCACCAAAGTTAATCCAAATCTTTTGCAAGATGCGGCTGAGATTGAACTAGCGACTGCGATAGCGAAGGCTGAACCGAAACTTGAAAATGCGGTCAATAAACACGCTTATGCCCATCTACTTTCTCATCTCGGAAACCTCCAGCCAGCGATTGATCGGTTTTTCGATGAGGTTCTTGTAATGTCTGAGGACACTGAACTCCGATCCAACCGCTTGGCACTGTTGAATTCAATCGCCACTAGGTTAAATGTTGTCGGAGATTTTACAAAGCTGGCGATCACGGGAAACTAAAGCAGATAGACGAGTCTAGAATCAGATTTAGAGATTTTTTGTTTTGCAATCCTAATTTGACATATATCAAATTCAATTAAGGAGCCTGACGCATGAATCAGAAAACCCTTATTTCTATTGGTGTAATATTGATTGTAGGCATTTCCATAGGCTGTGGGGAAAAAGAGGATAAGGATATCCTTGATGCGCGATTAGCGACTGCCGAGGGTGATTATTCTGCGGTTCAATCGGCAGTTGAAAGAGCTCTTTCGAACAATCCCAAGCAAACTGAAGCGCAATCGCTCCAGCTATTGCTTCGACTGCGCTCAACTTCAGACCCTTCCGCTTGGCAATCAGGTCTTGAGCAAGTGTTAAGCCATCTAAAACCGCTGAATGAGGACATTCAAGAAATCAGTAATCGGGAAGACCCGGATTCCGATGACCTGGATCGGCAAGAACGACTTATCCGGTCAAGAAACTCAATTAGTGGTTTCATGGTTGATTCGTTTGCTGAAGCCGCTAGAAAGCAACCTAATTTGCTATCAGATTTAGTGAATCAAGCCAATCCGGTAATTATCACGGCGCTATTAGAGGGGAAAAAGTGTTTTCAAACCGCTTCTCGCGAAACCGCGGCTCGGCTAATTCAGGGAGCTACAAAAAACGATGCGGTCATCAAACTGCTAATTCAAGCAATCCAGCACGACGACCCGCACATCCGGCGGGAAGCAATCAAGCATCTTGGCAATCTGCGCAGTGCGGAACTGATCTCTACCTTTGAATCTGTGTTGAAGAAAAAGAGTGAATCCCCGGACGTACTCTATCGTGTCATAGTTGCGCTGGAAAAGATAATAGGTGAGGAGGCTGTTGTCCCAGCTCTAAAAGAGGCAGCCAAAACGAACACAACTCAAGTACGGATCCATGCGGCGAAATTAATCGGGCAATTGAAATCAGAGGCGGGGATTGATGAGATGATTCGTCTGCTGGCGGACTCAAACTCCTATGTAACAAGTGCGGCTGCGAAGGCTCTTGTTGAGATGGGAGACGCTTCAGTTCCTCCCCTGCTTGAAGTGCTCGATACTCGTGCGAGGGATGTTATCCCGAGCGGGGATTCAGAGTTTATGCAGGAATATCAATATATCGCCAACGTTTTCATAGATGATGCCCGTCTTCAAAAACGAAGGGTAAGCACTCAAGCATTGGCAATTGAGGTTCTCGGTACCTTACGATCCCGTGCGGCGATTCCGCGACTTATTAACCTCTTGGCAGACGACGATCTCCGTGTAAGCGCGATGGCTGCTTTGGTCGCAATGGGCCCAGCGACAACACCATACCTTTATCCCGCTTTGGAACATGAGATAGAGAAGATTCGAATTAGCATCGCGGAAGCCTTGAGCCAAATTCAAGACAGGCGCACGATCGGGCCACTGATAGCGGCTTTAAGGAGCGACGATCAGAGGAAGGAAGTCAAGGCTCACGCTGCCAAAGCATTAGGTTTAATGAGAGCAAGAGGTCTTAACAACAGCGCAATTCCAGCGTTGGCACACGCACTCAGTTTGGATGAAACCACGGCTACAAATGCTGCCATCGCGCTCGGGCAGATAAAACTAAGTACAGACGAGGCTATTCATGGTCTTGTTACAATGGCAATGGATAAACAGCAGCGCGAAACGGTGCGCACGACTGCGATTACCTCGCTAGGGCAACTCAAGTCTGCCATGGCGGTTCAATCCTTGATGTTGTTGGTGTTGAGTGACGATACAAGCCCCGTCATTCGTAAATCGGCGGTTACAGCTTTGGGAGAGATAAAATCCAACGAATCGGTAGATGCGCTTCTCTGGATTCTGTCAACGCGCTATGATGAGGTTAAGGATTTCCAACGTCACATGAAACGAAGATACAACACTCTTGCCGAATTTAGGAGTGCAATTGATGGTCTTAAGGTTGAATGGACATCGGATTACCCGAAACCGAGATACCGAACATGGGGAGAGTTAAAGTCTATTCCGAGTCTTGTGCGGAGTGAGGCTGCAATCGCTCTTGGCAAGATTAGAGGAGAATTACTGTTTAGCAGCACCAAACGAGCATTGTATGAAGCAGACCTCAACAGCGGGGATATTCCACAAGGATTCCGACAAGAATTCATGAACAATGGAATCACGTTATCTCAGAATAGTAACATCGCTGTCGATAAACCGGGCGAAATCTGGTTTCTGACAGACAAAGGGAGTCAACTGCGCTACCATTGTAGAAAAGTTGGTGAACTTCTCAATGTATACAAAAAAGGTGACGAGGTGCTAAATGCTTTGATATCTGCCCTTAAAGACGATGAACGTGCCACAGTTCGGAAAAGCGCGGCTTTTGCGTTGGGCGACATTCAGGGTGAATCCACAGTTTCGCACCTATTGAGCGCGCTTAAAGACGAGCAAGGGGTTGTCCGACAGGAAGTTGCCACCGCTCTGGGCAAAATCAAAGGTAACCGTGTCATCGCGCCTTTGCTCTCCGTCCTCAAGAAGGACAAATATGAATCAACTCGCAAACAAGCGGCAATCGCTCTCCGCGAACTGGAACCGACACAAGCAGATACAGGTTTAGTCGATGTGATTCAGAAGGGTGTGGGTACGTTTGAGGAAGATCACGAAGTTCAATCCGTAATGAACGAGGTCATTGCCTCTCTGAACAAGGGTGGCGGAGCACCCACTGCGAAATATATCCAAGACGCCTTAAAATCCGCGGATGATGAATGGACGCGCTGGACGCTACTAACGACCTTAGGGAGCCTCGAACACATGGGGTCGGTCAAGGGTCTCCCGGATGTGTTCAAATTAGAATTACAGCACCCAAGCTATGTCGTTCGTAAAGCCGCAATAACTGCCCTAGGCAAATATAAAGATAGGGGTTCCAGTGACGCTTTAATCAAGGTACTACAGGATGAAAGCGAGCATAAATCTATTCGCGCCGGAGCAGCGGCAGCATTGGGAGCGCTACTCGATGAACGCGCATCTGCTCCGCTTCTAGCCGCTCTTGATGACGAAGATGCGGAAGTTCGTGAAAAAGCCGCCGCTGCATTAGGGGCTATCAAGGATGCCGAGGCTGTTGGGAGACTAGTCTCGCTGGTGCAGGACAGGTTGGAGCACACGGCAGTACGGGCGGCTAGCGTGGCTGCACTTGGCGCCATTGGAGACAAGAGTGTTGAGTCTCAGCTTCTTTACGTCCTGAGAACGGAAACCGGAAATACCCGCAACAATGCCATCTCTGCCCTAGGAAAACTTAAGAGTACGGAGGCAGTGCCGGAACTGATTTCAATTCTGGAAGATCGAAGCGAACCCCTTGACGCCAGTACGGGCGATTTGGCGAAAGCCTCTGCTCGTACAAAGGCGGCTGCTGCACTTGCCGAGATTGGAGACCAACGCGCCGCCGCAGCTTTAGGACGACGAGTCGCAGATGAAACGGAGTATATCGTAGCAATACATGAGGGACTAAAACGCAATTGGTCGTGGGAGGCATTCGTCGCGGCTGCCAGATCCTTCCGACTTCCCGCATTTGTTGCCCCCAAGCTGGAGCGGCGGATGGAGGACGCATGGGAGGATTCCCCGATAAGAACCGCGGCATCGCTCGCTCTTGTTCAATGTGATGTCGCACAAGATAGTTCACAAGTTCTTGCAAGGCTAAGGGGATTGCTTGCCACTCCCAAGAAGGAGGTACGACAAGCAACAGCCCTTGGCATTGGTAAAAGCGGGATTCGAGAACTCAGGGATGAGCTTGTGAAGATGATGAAAGGCGAAACAGAACTCGACAAAGATGTCAGACGTGGAGCGACACAAGGTGTAGGAGAACTCGCCGACCCTACCACGGAACCCGATTTAATTAGTGTGTTTCACGACGAAACCAATCATGAAGAGATTCGCCGCGATGCGGCAATTGCCCTCGGAAAACTCGGAACTGACGAAGCAGTTTCCGTGTTGATAGGGAAATTGGAAACCCTACAAGCAAGCAAGGCATCCAAGGGTTTTAGAATCGACATTACCAAAGCTCTTGGCACTGCCAAGAACTCCAAAGCGGTGTTAGTTCTCGAAACGGTCTTGAAAGATCAGGATGCCGACATTCACTTCCACGCCGCGGAAGCATTGTTCCAAATTACGGGAAAGGGTTATGGATATAATCGCATCGGCTAACAGACTCCAACGGACTCCCCCGTTAATCCAGACGCTATAGACCAACCTGATGGGCACACGGAATTGCTCTTTTCTTGTCCTCATAGCGATTGCTACCTTTCTAATTCCCACAAGCGTTGATCCTTCGTCACCACCTCAATTCGGCGGCAAACTCCGACACGCGGTATTTCAACGTGTAACTACGCTTGATAATTCCAATTATCTGAATTATGCCGAGTTGCAGATAGCCTCTCAGTTGTATGAAGGGCTTGTGAGGCGCACTAGGTACGGAGAGATTGTTGCAGGAATTGCTCAAAGTTGGGAACATTCATCGGATTACCGTACTTGGAGTTTCACGATTGCTGCAGATGCCAGATTTCACGATGGCGAGGCAGTACGAGCAACTGACGTAAAAGAGGCGTGGGAACGGTTCATAAAAGAAAATTGGATGATCGCTGACGATTGGTTGAACCCGCTCTTTTCCATCGACGGGGCGATGAATTCTCGGCGCGGGGACTCTAATGCGGTTTCCGGCATCAACGTTCTTGACCATCGGCATATGCGGGTTGCGCTTAAAGAGCCGGACACGGAGTTTTTAATAAAACTCACGGCGCCAACCGCATGGATCACGAAACCGGATATCTCAAACGGACGCGAATTGCCTCCCGTAGGCACTGGTCGCTACCGTTTAGCGTCTTTTCAACCCGAGGACATTCGCATCAAGGCGAATGCCGCTTACACATGGGGAGCACCTTATCTGGATGAAATCACGTTCCGCTACTACGGAGAAGTTCGCCAAGCGCTGTTTGATTTTGAATCGGGTATACTGGACTCATTACATTTACCAATCACCGAAACACCCAGACGCCTCGACGACGATTCAGATGAAATCTTAATTCAAACGGACGCGGCGGTTGGAGTGTATCTTCGACGTATGTCAGGGCAATCCAAGCCGCCTGTATGGTTCGATGTACTGAAATACGCGTTTGACGTTGACGCGTTGCTACGGTTGCAGTACGGCGCTCCATTTACTCAGGCGACTGTAACGTTGTCGCCGCGATACTACAACCCCATCAAAGCACGTCGGCGCCTGGAGGGTTCGCCTGACGTTCGGCTTTTCTTCGCTCCCCTGCCGGACAACAGCGGAAACGAGATTGCCGCTCGATTACAGCGAAATCTATTGTCTCAGATTGGGTTGAAAATCTCTGTGGTCGATACACATTCCGCCCCACTTCGGAACGTCCTTAGGGATAAAGTCGCTAATCTTGCGTTGCTATCAGTTTCGCTCCTTCACGGTGCCGACACTGCCATTAACCAACTTAACCGTTCCGATGATTTGATTCTCCTCTATCTACTGCCGTCGAATTTTCTGTGCCAGTCGCATCTTCGCAATCTCAACATCGGCTGGGGCGGCGTAGTAGCTTTCGACCAAACTTGGTTAGCGGAACGTTAAGCCGGCAACGCGGGAACATACACCGCAATACTTTTCTCTAAAATCTTATCCAGACAAAATGAAAAAGATAATTGGTTGTATACTCATAACTTCGTGTCTATTCGCCATCGCTCCCAGAACACATAGTGTGACCCCAAAAACCCGAGGAAAACTGGGGATGGTTGCGATTCTATCGGGGGTTGCGATCTTGACGCGATATCTAGTCAAGCGCGATATTCACGCTACTGAAAAACTACGTGCGGAGCTTGGTGCGCCGGACCGCACCATCGAGTTTGAACGCGGGTTTGACCATTGGCGCCTCCAGTGGCATGCAGAACGACAGTATCTGTTTCGGAACAACCTCCTGTTCAAAATAACGAAACGTAAGATCGCAAACGACGAATGAGTCCTGTCATTGGGAATTGGGGCAGTTCAGAATTGTGTCTCCTGAATCGCCGGAAAACTTCGGTCAAGATCCACGCTTACCCACAACTTCAGGGCATCTCGGGGATCGCGAAAACAACATTCCTACAATATTCATAGCGCCTCTAGTCTCCCTCATGATTGAAATTAACGAGATGCCTGCCGATGCGCTACACACAAATATTCCCACGAGTTAAATCCTCTCAAACCGTCGAATTCTGTTTGTAAATCCACCGAAAAGTGCATCCGAAATTGTGTTATAGTTGGACATCGCAAGTTTGTCGGCAAAGTTCATCGGTGCGAGAATGAAAATTTTGTTCCGTAGAATTCGGTGCAACAGCCGATTATGCGTCGGATATCGCAGCACTGAATAGCACCGACCGCCGCCCAATCGCATCTTCCGAATACAATCAATTCGTCAATTCATCACTGTAGAATACGACGTTTTGGGCTGAATGCACCAAGTAGGTCTATTTGCCTGGAGGTAAAATGAAAATCAATCTGAGCGGCGCCCTTCAATGTTCGACTAACGTGCAGGTAGAAGCACATTGGGATCCGATCGTGGATTCTACGTTCAATTTACACGAAGCTTCACCAATACACGCCGAGTTGTTTGATTTTTCCCCGAGCTTACCCACAAAAGAATACGAAGTGGACGATTTCAAAGTGTTTCTTCCATCGTCGGCTGTGGAGATTGGGGACGTGTGGCAACTCGAATCGCACGAGCTCATGCCATTCCTTCACCAGTTTCATCCGGGCGCAACGACAGCCCTACATAACGGCAGGGAGGGTGCTTGCGCGTGTCTCCGCGCGATTTCGTCCGATTATGCGGAGATAGCTTTCCGAATTCACGCCGAGTTGGTGCTGTCGAGCGATGCTTATGAGGCGTGGCGGGTCGCAAATTCGCTGGATGACGATGAGGGAAAATCTCGTTATATCTTATCGCAGTTTGCGGGACATCTGGTGATTAACCTGAATAAGCGGAGCGTTCACGCGTTTTCGCTCTATCTACCACCCCGGAACAGCAATGTTGATATCGGCGCTTTTTATGCGGTCGATATGGTGTTTGTGCCTCGGATGGAACTGCTCGCTGCGAACACAGGCGATCATAACGAGATCGCATGGGAGTATGCCATTACGTCGGAAGAAGCCCGAAAAAAGTTAGAATTGAACTTTTATAAATTCGCTGAAATCGACTGGTTGCCGATTGATGAAGCAGTCGCACATGCTGAAGCGACAAATCTGCCCGTTCATGCAATCCTGGTTTGGGGGGCACTCGACGATGAATCATGCTGAGCGAACGGTAAACGATTTAGGGCGGGTCCGCTCTCCAATTCGGAAGTAATCAGCACGCTTAACGAAAATTTTGTGAACACTTGGGTGCTTCTAAGGGAGTTACCAGAGCTGATAGAGGGTGCGAAAGGGGATGGTGTTCGTCGTGTCGCGGCAACGCTTCAACGGAATTACAGCGACTCCGTAGACATTCTGGTACTGACGTCGGAGGCGGAGGTCATTATGCACCAACCGGAGATGGCGCTCCCTTACAGGAATAGGACACAAGCTTACTCAATGCTGCTCCGGCGTTCCCTAGAAGTGTTTGGAGGAAAGCGCCGGTTGAATTCAGAAGCAAACCCTATCTGTTTGGGACGAAAGTGGAAAGAGGTTTCGAACACTCTTCGCGCATCCGGGACCGACACGCCGGATTACACGCTCGTTGAAATAGACACAACCCCTTTCGAATACGACGGGATACTACACGTTAAGATTCGGGTGGGCGCGGGTGAGGCGGCAGGTACGTTTGAATTGTTTGATGCCGATACAGACCTAACTACGGACGGGTCTCCGGGTGAGGCGCTTACCGGGGCGTGGGATGTTCCGCCCGGTGGAATCGGACACATACTTCACGGTTTCCAACGCGGAGATTGTTTCCTGCTCCGGGCTACGAGTTTGGACAGCAAGGCGGGGAGCACGAACTCTAATCTTGCGGACATTTACGTGACACAAGAAGGGGAGTATACCTAAGCTCAATTTTGTACACTTAATGGTCTTCTCGCCAAGTACTTTCTATAATGAATTAGTGGCGCGGTCGAGACCTGGAGAGGGATCTCCATCGCACTCGTTATCCGCTCGTTTGATTGTTCCAACCCGTTGGTGTGTGGTGGTTTTCGGCACACGGCGTATGCCTACTGCTTTGAAGTCATGCCACCAATACTTTACGAATGTACCACTCAAGCGCCACATTTGATGATCGTTGGTCGCATCACACCATTCGGTATGAATGATAGGATAAGATGGTATTGAACAAGTGTTGGTTTGCCATTCTCTTGATGATTTTCGCGGGTTGCACTCTTGGTCAGCCCAACAAACAGGTGTCCACTGTGGGTGCGGCGGACATCGTATCCGCGGACTTTGCGCTACTTAGCGATCACATTCACGATGTTGCGGCGGGGGTGCATAACATTTGGGTGGCAACAGACAAAGGCGTCAACCGTTACATCAAAAGCGAAAAACGGTGGATGAGCTACACCGTCCTAGAGGGACTCGCAAACAACAAAGTTTCAAGCATTGCCGTCGAACCAGAATTCACTTGGTTTGGCACAGAATCCGGAATTTCCAAATTTAAGGTTTCGACCGGAGAGTGGACGACTTTTAATCGGGACGATGGTTTGCCCAGCAATCGAATTACGGCAATCAGGACTGATGGGCATTACGTTTGGTTTGGTACGGATAAGGGCTTGGCGAGATACCATAAGCCCATTAACATTTGGGCGCTAAGAACAACCGGCGATGGCGGACTGCCGAGCAATCATATTATTGACATTGCCGTTGAAGATGAGTACGTTTGGGTTGCAACCGACAAAGGGGTGTCGAGATACGATAAGAAGATTGACTCATGGACGCAATTCACCAAAAGCGATGGTCTAGCCGACGACAAGGTGACAACGATTGCTATCGACGAAGATTATGTTTGGTTTGGCACGACGAATTTCGGTATCAGTTTATACAGCAAGACAGATCAAGCCTTTGTGAAAACATTTACACGGGACGATTTACTCAAGACAAACAAAATCAACCGGATAGTGGTTGATGGATTGTACGTGTGGATTGGAACAGCAAACGAGGGAGTGCAACGATACATCAAGTCGGTGGATACGTGGATTCACTACAGTTTAGGCGATGGATTGCCGTCCGCGAACATCACATCAATTGTTCCAGACGGAAACTATGTCTGGTGCGGTACGCGAGAGGATGGAGTTGTCCAGTTTGACAAAATTAACGCCCTTTGGGCAACTGTAAGGAGAGCGGAGGGGCTGATTAACGACAACGTGAAGACAATTACACAGCGGGATGGGGTTTTCTGGATAGGAACCGCGATGGGATTAAGCCGCTTCAATTCGCGGTCCGGGGAATGGACGACTTTCTCCAAAGCGCACGGATTAATCACCAACTACGTAACCACCGTCACACTGGCTCGTGATGCTGTTTGGGTCGGGACAGCCAAAGGCTTGGGACGCTACCAAGATAACCGCTGGAAGTTTTGGCGGAAAAGGCACGGGCTCGCGGGTGATTTCGTACAGGCTGTGGTTGTCGTAGGCGAGAGGATTTGGGTCGGCACGCGAACAGGCTTGTGTTGGTATGATGTTAAGGGGGACAAATGGTACATCCACGAAGCTCTTGGGAGCCATTGGGTAAGTTGTATCGCCCTTGATGCCGATTCGATCTGGGTTGGGACGGATCGCGGTGTGTTTCACCTGCCCTCGGGAAACGGCACCGAGAAACACTACTCCGAAACCGACGGACTGATTAGCAATCGCGTCACTCGAATATCGGTTGATGATGAACTCGTTTGGATTGGCACACAGAAGGGTCTAGCTCAATTTGATAAGAGAGACAGTCGGTGGCGAAATCTTACGACAGCAGAGGGATTGCCAAACAACAATGTCCGTGCAATCTCAGTTGTCGACGACACAGTTTGGGTAGGAACACCTCGCGGATTGGGCAAGTATTCAAAGGCATCTAAGTCATGGCAGCAATTTGATCTCACGCGGCCCGGAGTGGTAATGGGGCATGAGAACATCCGCGACATCACCGCTCATGGGAATCAGATATGGCTGGGAACCGTTGGTGGTATAGGACGGCTGGACACAGAAAAGAATTCGTGGACTGCGATTCGGGCAAAGGAAAAGACCGACGTACTTCGTCATAGCCATATCCAGCACACGGCGTTGGACGGCGACTGGGTATGGTTTATAACGTGGATGAATACATCCAACGGTAGTATCGTTCGGTTCGACAAACGGACGGGAAGTTGGACCCATTACATGAACGAAGACGTCAAGGCGGTTGATGCGCCGCCCATTGACCGCATTGACTGGTTTGATGTGGCAAAGGACCGCGTCTGGTTTGCTACCGAGAGCGGGATTTTGGCGTATTCCAAAGACTCCGACACGTGGCGACACTACACTATAAAGGATGGCCTTCCGAGCACGAAGTCTCGGTCACTGCTTGTCGATGGTGAGGACGTATGGATTGGCTTGCGAGATGGGCGTTTCTGCCACTATCGTCTCGCTTCCGACACGTGGGAAACTCATGTAGCAACAATCCGAGATCTTGCGTTCATGCGGCATCAGACACTCTTTGACGCAAACTCTCGATATGTTTGGATTCCCGCGCAGCACGATGGGGTATTGCGTTACGACAAGAAATTGGACTCATGGAGACGGTATACCGCCGCCGACGGCTTGACGAATCGTATAGCAAATATCGTCGCCGACGAGGACGATGTGTGGGCGTACGAATGGGAGTTGTTCCGATACGACGCGGAATTTGATCGATGGACTGTTATCGACAACAGACGGGGTTTGGCAAGGACGGGAATTAGAGAGCTGATTTCCGGCGTTGATTATCTGTGGGTACTACATTCCGGACACTGGGGCGAAGAAGCCGGACACGTGTCGGTAAGCGGGTTTCACAAGAAGAATCGAACTTGGCAAGTGTTCCGGGGGCACCCCGAATCTGTCGGAAATAACTTCCATGATGTTCAGGAGACCGCCGGCGGGGTATGGTTCGGGGCGGAAGAGCACGGCGTGAGTCGGTTTGATAAAGCCTCGTCATCATGGACCGTATTTTCGACGGAGGATGGATTGTTAAGCAACGAAGTTCACGACCATACTCTTCGAGTGGATGAAGACTACGTTTGGGCAGGCAGTGACCGTGGAATTAGCCGTTACGATTTAGAGAGGGAAATTTGGACGGGTTATACAGGCAATAGGGCACTGCTCTCTGACGTTATTCGGTCAGTCGCAGTTGATTCACATTACGTCTACTGTGCAACTGATAGGGGGGCAAGCCGATACGATAAAGAAAACGACATCTGGCTGACCATTGCACATGATCAGACCATTGACCATGATCGTGTGACAGATCTTGCCGTTGACGACAGATTTGTTTGGATTACCAGCGGAAAAGGTGTAAGGCGGTTTGACAAGTGGGCTCATTGGATAGATAAGTATGACGAGAAGAACGGTTTGCCAACGAACTATGTGAAGGTCGCAGCGGTAGGCAGACGGGCGCTTTGGGTCGGCACCGACCATGGTATCAGCAAATATAACACATTGTCGGAAGACGCCAATGCGTGGGAGACCTTCGCGCGCGCCGATGAAGTGGACACGATGTCGCTGTCCCAAGAGTTTGCCCAGAGCCTCGTTGATAATCGCGTAAGAAGTATTGCGGTCGGCAAACGCTACGTTTGGGTAGGTACGGAACGAGGGGTTAGCCGCCATGATCTGCGGCGCAGAACTTGGAAAACTCTCACACAGAACGAGGGGCTACTCGGTGATGAGATTAGCAGTATTTGTATTGATGGCGAATCGGTCTGGTTTGGAACAGAGAGCGGTGTTAGCCGCTTTAATACGAAGACAAAAGAGTGGGCATCTTTTGCCCGAGCCAACGATCTCGCCATTGACAAAGTGACCCAGATTGTCGCGCTGGGCAATGACGTGTGGTTTGGAACATTTGACCACGGCTTACTGCGCTTCAACAAGCGAACGCAGGGATGGAAACAGTTTACGCGGGCGGATGGATTAAGCCATAATCGCGTATTGGACATTACCACGGACGAAGATTATCTCTGGATAGGGACAGCGCGAGGGCTAAGTCGTTATGATACGATCACCGACACCTGGACAATCTTTACTCGGCATTTCGATCAGGAAGAAGATCGGCAGTAAGTTTGTCGCAAAGCTTCCAAAAGAGTACCGCTTTGAAGCGTCGGATAGTTGGAAGGATGGGAGAGCGAAGGATTTCCTTCTGCACCGCTCTGAACGGGGCACTTCCCCGGACCGAATGACTGGCCTGCCGAGATTCTAGAATTATTGAGCATTCCATTCTCAATTTGATGATTGAACAAAGAACCCTAACGCGCTTGATATCCATTCGCTTGATTGCTTCTACAGTTGACCTGTCAAATTAATCTATCGTCATCAAATTGCCTGGCTCCGCTCCTTTCATCTCACGCCCGACTGGCAGTTCACTTTCCTGAAGATCGACATGCGTATAAGTATGAATATTGATTACTATAGCGCTTTGAAAAGGCTAACAATAACGCGTCACGCACGTACTGTGTCTTGTCTTATCCTTTACCTGACCGTGCTTAGTTTCGCCACACTCACGGTAGCGTCATCTCCCGATTGGCTCCCTGAAGTACATGCGCCTACATTGACAAATCCGCTCCTTAGCGACCGGGTTTCGTCAGTGGAAATGAATTCGTATTATGTATGGGTTGGTACCGACCGAGGCGTTAGCCGTTATGACAAAGTCAAACGTCAGTGGGAAAACTTCACGATTGCCGATGGGCTTGCCAACAATGACGTGTTGGCGATTGCACTAGACGGGAAAGAGGTCTGGATTGGCACGAGAGGAGGCGTTAGCCGATACAATACCGTGATGGACGAATGGAGGCAATACATGCCCCATGATGGATTAGCCGATCGCACAGTAACCTGTATTGCCGTCGATTCAAGGTTTGTTTGGTTTGGCACGCCGAAGGGGCTCTCACGCTACGACAAAGAAACAAACACGTGGGCGCGAAAGCAAAAGGCGGACGGGCTCGCCGGCGATAGGGTGAAAAAGACTGCGGTCGATGCCGACTATCTTTGGGTAGCAACCGAAACGGGAGTATCCAGATATGATAAACTCACAGATTCGTGGAGCAACTACGACAAGGAAGGCGGACTTGTTGACAATGATGTAAGTGCTATTGCAGCCAATGAGGATGCAGTTTGGTTCGGTACAGAGAACAAAGGGATCAGTCTCTATGATGTGCGGAATTCCGAGTTTGCTCGCACATACACAAAGAGAGATCGATTGACTAGTGATCAGATTCGTTCGCTCGTAATGGATGGGACATCGCTGTGGATTGGCATGGCCGACGGCGGCGCGCAGCAGTATATCCTGTCCGTTAACGCATGGAGGCAATATACGACGGAAGATGGTTTGCCTTCGAATCATATCACCGCAATCGCGGCGGATGGGAACGTGGTGTGGTTCGGCACGCACGAACACGGGGTGGTACGACTCGATTTACGTAGTGATGAGTGGACGAGGTATGGAGAAATACTGGCGCTCAGCGACAATGATGTAAAGAGCTTACTAGCCACGAAATCGAAGGTTTGGGTTGGAACACGGAATGGCCTCAATGAATACAGAATAGGAAAATCTTCGCTCGATTGGCGTACGATTAGCAAAGCGGACGGATTAGCCGATAGCTACATCACTGGTGTTGCGGATAGTGGTGACGCGCTCTGGGTGGGCACGCCAAGAGGACTAGGAGTGCGTTATGGAACTGGAAAATGGCAATTCTATAACGCCGCAAATGGGTTGGCTGACGATTTTGTCACATGCCTTACGTGGGACAAATCACGCGCTCAACTTTGGGTGGGAACGAGAGATGGCATTTCGACGCACCATCCGCTTACGGATTCGTGGAATTCACATTCCGGCGAACTCGATAATCTCGGCTGGGTAAACGACATTCTACTCACCGAGGAGTTTATATGGATTGCAACCTCGGAGGGACTCACCTATTTCGATCGGTCAACCGAAACTTCTCCGACGCTTAAACACGTGGGTCGCTTACGCGGCAATTGGGTAAATGCGATTTCATTCAGCGGCGACTCCTTCTGGGTCGGAACGAGAATGGGATTGATGAGATTGAAAGATATATCAGATCCGAAAGCTACGAAATCGCCTCACCCGCCGGCGGAAGCGACGTCGGAAAAGCCGTCAAGCAGGCTGGATACGCGCTTTGACGTGGAGTTTCCCCTGCCTGTTCCTCACTTCGTTCGTCTCATCACTCACGCCAATGTCGTCACGCTTGAGGCTGCCGGTGAAGAAATCTGGCTTGGTACTCCAAACGGTTTGGCAACATACGATTTGAACGCCGATAGATGGACAGTCCACACACGGGAGAGCACGAACAGCGATCTTGCTGCGAATAATGTTACAGCCATTTCAATCACTGAGCCTGCCGTGTGGATTGGGACGAT
Source organism: Candidatus Poribacteria bacterium (assembly GCA_022827055.1). Classification (GTDB taxonomy): domain Bacteria; phylum Poribacteria; class WGA-4E; order WGA-4E; family JAJDTR01; genus JAJDTR01. The sequence goes on from JAJDTR010000052.1 coordinate 95,069, forward strand.
TGGCGGTGTGAGCCGTTTCGACAGAGAAACGCAGCAGTGGACACGGCATGTTGCATCGAAAACCACCGAGGTTTTACACGCAAATCGGGTCGCCCATCTCCAAGAAGATGGGAATTTCATTTGGTTCGGTAATTGGAAGGACACATCCGAAGGGGCAATCGGCCAGTATAATCGAGTCACGGAGAATTTTCGATTCTTCAGCAAGGAGGACCTTCCACTCCAGCCAAATGCGCCGCCCATTACCATCGTCCATGGAATTACGACCGATGATGAAACCGTCTGGTTCGGCACCAACGCCGGGCTTTTGCGTTACGACAGACTCAGCGACACATGGCGTCACTACGCCATGCGAGATGGTTTGCCAAACAATGAAATATGGAGTGTCACGCTCGACGGAGACCATATCTGGACGCTCCACATTGGGGGCGTGGTTGGCCGCCTTTTTATAGAGGGAGACCGTTGGCAACACTGGGAAATCTCGCCAAGTGCAATTTGGAGCACTTTAGGGACGATTGCCGTAGATTCCGAATATGTTTGGGTTTCCACTGCTTGGGAAGGAATCAAACGGTTTGATAAATCGACCGAAACGTGGGAAACCTTTTCTCAGCGAGATGGTCTTGGCCACGGTGAGACCAACGACATACTCATTGATGACAATTATGTCTGGATAACAGCTTGGGGTGACGCCTCTCGGTACAATCGGCGTACCGAGGAGTGGGAGAGCCTTTCCGAACACCGGGTCACTTCACGCGTAACGTTTGGCATTCAATCCGGAATTGATGGGTTTTGGATGTTGCACGCTTGGACCGATTGGGGGGACCCAATCGCTTCCAAATACCATTATAGCATTCAATCGTGGTCAGAACTGAAAACGCCTAGAATCAGTCGTGGAAAATATTACCGGGAGTGGTTTGGGGCAGCAATGCAGCTTGTGGAGACTCCGGAAAACGTCTGGTTGGCAACACAATCAACCGGCATCGGACGATACAACAAAGCCACCAAGGACTGGAGGTTCTTGAACTATGAGACAGGACTTCCTCACGACCAGCTAGCCGAGGATTCGATGGTGGTGGACGATGATTACGTTTGGGTCGGCAACAACGGAGGATTGTCCCGTTATGACAAGCGAACAGAGTCGTGGACGACGTTTATTGCCTCGCGTACGTCTAGCGCGATCGGTCCAGGAAAGGTTTTAGCGATTGCAGCTGACAACCGGTATCTCTGGGTAGGTACACCTAACGGTTTACATCGTTATGATAAGGAAAAGAATCAATGGACCCGTCACCAGTATAGGGGGGATTGGGCTTGGGGTGTAAAAAACCTAACTGTTGATGAGAAATATCTCTGGCTGGGTACTGACGGAGGATTACGACGGTATGATAAAGCGGCCGATACATGGGAAGAGTACACGGTGAAGAACGGTTTGCCCTCCAACATTGTGCGCGATATCGACGTTGAAGGTTACGATTTGTGGGTCGCGACGGACAGTGGAACCGCCATATTCAACCGTCTATCGGATGATCCAAATTCGTGGGAAACGCACTCGCACACTCTTGAGATTGAGACAATGGGGGACGAGCGTCAATACGCGCACACGCTTCTGAGTAATGACGTTCGCTGCGTAACAGTAGCTAAAGATTTCGTCTGGTTCGGCACGGATGAAGGCGTATGTCGATATAACCGAGAGAATGAAACGTGGGCGACGATTCTAACGAAGGAAGACTTGAATGTCGAAGACATCAGCACCATTGCCACTGACGGCAACATCATCTGGTTTGGCACAAATCGAGGAGTAACCAAGTACGATATCGTATCAAAAGACACGATTCGCATCACACCCTCGGACGGGTTGGCAAGCCATATCGTGACGTGTATTGCCGTCATTGGCACGGAGATTTGGTTTGGTTCTGCCAACTCGGGCGCGACGCGATACGACAAAGTCACAGGAGAATGGAAAATCTTCAATGTCGAGCACGGGCTAATCCACAATAGCGTCCGAGCGATTGCAAGTGACGGCGAACAGATCTGGTTTGGAACAGAGCTTGGTCTGTGCCGCTACAATCGCCGCGTGGGAACTTGGACGAGTTATGCAGAGGCATTCAGTAATTGAAGGATGACATTTGAGCCGTTGCACTCATTAGGTAGCATCCTCTCACAGAATGCCTAACCTAATTATTTGGGGACGACCTATAACGATAGAATGAGAAAACAAGCACAAATTATATCGTGCATCATGTTTTGCGTGTTTGGATACGCAATCTTTGTGCTTCATCAGCGCTCGATTGCCCCGAGTGCAGCTCAAATCTATCATCAAGAGCAGCAGTCGGTTATGGACCAGAAGGCAAGTACCCAAGCAAAAACCGAGGAAAGATTAGCCAGCGACAACGTCCGCTGTATTGATGCAAATCGCGGGAATATTTGGGTTGGAACCGATCGGGGCGTGAGTATTTTTCATGAAGCGGATAACCGCTGGACAAAGCTGGATCGAGAGGATGGTCTGATCTCCGATGATGTTACCGACATAGCTGTTGATAACACAATTATTTGGATCGGTACGCGCATTGGGCTTAACCGGTATGACGCGAAAACTGGAGCATGGAAAAAATTTCAGAAGCGTGAAGGTTTGACTCACAATCACGTCAATGCGGTTGCAGTTGACGGGCACCACGTCTGGGTCGGAACCGAAGGTGGTATCTCACGTTATGATACCTCTACCGGCGCTTGGGCGTCGTTGATCGAAAAAGAGAAGAAAGGGCTTAACGTAATCACCGCCATTGCGGCGGATACCGAGTATGTTTGGTTCGGCACGGAGGGTGGACTGAAGCGCTATGACAAAGCCAAGGATGCATGGAACACATACACGGAGGAAGAGGGATTGGCAGACAACCGTGTGGTATGCGTTGGGCTCAGTCCAGATGCCGTTTGGGTCGGCATGGAGAATTCCGGTGTAACCAGGTTTAGCATCGCCAATCAGACCTTTACCGAGAGCCACGACAAAACAACCGTTTTGGAGAGCGACTACATCGAAGCGATCGTCGTTGACGGCGATAGTGTTTGGTTCGGTTCAGCCGACCGTGGAATTCGACGTTACCTTACAACGGTCGACACTTGGTTCAAATACACGGCTGAGGAGAGTCTAGTTAGCGATCATATTTCAGACTTGAAAAGCAGTGGCCAATACATCTGGATTGGTACAGCCGAAGACGGGTTAGGGAGATTTGACAAATCGAACACGTCATGGCGTTGGTATGCCAGAAAGGATAGACTTGCATCGAACCAGATTCATGATTTAGCTAGGTCAGGCACCACCGTATGGATTGGTACAAACCGAGGACTTAGCCACTATGACCCTATCAACGACATTTGGACGACATATACCAAAGCGGACGGACTTGTCACGAACTACATCACTTCTGTTGCGATTGACCGCACGAACAATTTAACATGGATTGGTACCCCGCTTGGATTGGGGGTTCGTCAAGACAATCGTTGGAGGTTCTTTACGCAGCGAAACGGTTTGGCGAACGATTTTGTAACAGACGTGAGCATCTTCGACGAACAGGTGTGGGCTGCCACACGAAGCGGGCTCACGGTGTTGCAGTTGACGACTGAGAAGCGTCAACCGCGTATTAAATCTTATCTCCGAGATCGCTGGGTGACCTCTACTCTCCGACTTGACGACGATCTCTGGGCAGGGACAACGGCGGGACTGTATCACAAATCGTCAGAGATGGAAGTGTTTGAACCTTATCCGACGATTGGTGATTACGTCAACACATTAGCACAGGGATTGGAAGGCGAGTTGCTCGCGGGTACACGAAACGGGTTATGGATAATTGAAGATGATGCCGCGCTTCACATTACGGAGGGGTTGCCAAACCGGAATGTGAGGTCTATTGTCGCAGATAATGGCGTGATGTGGGTTGGTACCCCCGGCGGAGTTGGTCGCTTCGAGGACCACCTTGAGGGGCCGCGGATATTCACCATGGAATCGGATGGATTGCTGCACAACAACGTACGCAGTATCGCTCTCGGCGGCGACAGGGTGTTTTTCGGTACGGATGCAGGGCTTGCCATCCGAGATGAATCGGCAGACCGATGGGATTACCATAAACCTTATCACGGCGTGGACATTTTGCGGGAAGATGGCATTCGCTGGATGGGGCAAGACGGTAATTATCTTTGGGTTCTCAACTGGTCGGCGTCGCCAAACGGTGCCATTCTGAAGTTTGATCGGCGGACGGACACTTGGATGACTTATACTAAAGAATCGCTACCACTCTCTGGCAATCCTTCATTCATCACGGACGTGCGACGCATAGCGGTAGGAGTGGATGATGTTTGGTTTACAACCGACAATGGGATGCTTCACTACAATAAGCGACTCGATACATGGAAGCACTTGACACTCAATCGCCGCACCGAAGAGGTTGCGGTTAATTCATCTGACGGAGTTTGGGTCTCGCTGCGCGGAGGAGGCGGTGCACATTACGATACGCGAACCGGACAATGGGAGACATTCTACGTCGTTGAGCCGGGCGATGGCGGACGGGTTCAGTCTGTTGCGTGTACGACTGATTATGTTTGGTTCGGAACAGGCGAACACGGTATCCGGAGATACGATTGGCGCACGAAAACATGGATGGCGTACACAGAAGCGCATGGACTGGCTTCTCGACAGGCATACTGGCTCGCAGCTGATGGAGAAGATGTGTGGACCGGCGGCGGGAACGCCTATTCTTGGGTCACAGATCGAGAGCGTCAAGGTGTTAGTCGTTACCGCGCAGATGGGGACAAGTGGATTATCTACAACGAGCGAGCGGGGCTTCGGGCGCTAGGCTTGGTATCCGGACATAGGGGCAACCGGTACATGTGGAGCTATGGGTGGAGTGGAATTGACCGATACGATCGTACTACCGGGACATGGAGTTCCTTTACTCGAGAGGGCGGAATGCCGATTGGTTGGGGTAAAGTGGAAGCTGTGGCGGAAGATGGTGCATCCTTTTGGGTTGGCACGAGCGAAAACGGCGTCTTTAGACATTTTGAGGCTTCGGGAGCATGGCTAAATTTCGGAACCGAAGACGGTTTGGCAAGCAATGAGATTCGTAATTACGGTATCAAGGTAGATCCCGAGTATGCGTGGGTTGGTACAGCGAATGGACTGGGCCGCTACAACAAGGTGAATGACATTTGGACGACCTTCGTAAAACAAGAAACGTTAGCGAGCCGCCGTGTTGCGGCTGTGGCGGTGGACGAGCGATACGTTTGGGCAGGAACACAACGTGGATTGAGTCGTTACGACAAAAAATATGACACCTGGCGGCATTTCGAGAAGGTGATGAAGGAGGACGAAAACGGCGAGGAGGAGGCGGACGAATCGGAGGAAGAGGAAGGGGATGAGAGAGAGGAGGAAATCAGTGAATTAGTCGACAACAATGTCGTTGATTTGTCGGTCGGAAAGCGTTATGTGTGGATTGCTACCGAAGGCGGGGTCGGTAGATATGATAAAATCGCCGACAGGTTCGATGCGTATACGGAGGAGAATCATTTGCCGAGCGTGGATATCCGCGCGATCGGCGAGAACCGCACTGATGTTTGGATTGGCACAAAGAACGGCGTCAGCAAGCATAATATTCTCTCCGACGATCCAAACGCTTGGGAAACTTACAACGCCGCAATCGAAATCACCCCGACAGTGGCCCGGAAATACACCAAGAGCCTGAAAAGCGATGATGTTCGTTGCCTGGCGGTCGACAACGATCGCGTCTGGATTGGTACGAAAACGGGAGTTTCCGCGTATGATTTTAACCAGAGGACGTGGCAAACCTTTACTCAGAGCGACGGCCTCGCCAGCCAGGAGGTGAGTTGTATCGGCATTGACAGGACTCACGTGTGGTTCGGAAGCGGACACGGCGCGACTACTTACGACACGGCTAACGGGACTTGGCGTGTTTATACGAAAGAGGACGGGTTAGGATCGGATTTAATCACGTCTATCGCCATCAGCGACACGGCGATTTGGTTCGGTACATTTGACAATGGGGTGACCGTGTTGACTAAAGCAACAGGTGAGTTCACGATTCTTGCCATGGCAGATGGATTACCACACAACGGTGTTATGTCAATAGCAATGGATGGCGAATTCGTTTGGATAGGCACCCACGGCGGTTTAACTCGGTACGACACGCTTTCGAAGACTTTGACCGTTTTCACCGAGCATTTCGACCACGATGGAATATGAGGCGTAATTGTCTGAAGTGTGTGAGCAGCATAATTCGATACGTTTTACCAAAGGAGTTGGGTGTCCCAACTCCTACAGATGTTGGAGCGTGTCCCAATTCAACGAGCACTGTCTCTGCCTCTATTATAGGAGATTAGATGAGGTCAAAACCCTTAATGAGAAAATGTCCTGTACGCGTTAATTTACGGCACTACGTAATCTTGGGGCTGCTGATACTTTGGATCTCGGACGTTTTAGTTCTCCAAGCCGAAGCAGAAGACGTGTACAGTTTATTCGGCAAATTGTTCCTGTCGGGCCGTGTGGAGTATGATTTTACCAATAGGCGCGATTTTCTCGCGGACACGGATTTGGAACAGATTAGGCAGAACGATTTTGACTTTGACCGAGTATTTCGGCGCGGATTCCACAGCGTGATGGTCATTGAAGAAACCGCCGGTAACGTCAAGAATATCTTGAGCCTCGGGGAAGTACCAACTACGTTTACAAAATCTACCTTTGACCGTATCGATTTCTCGGGGGTGCGCTGGGATATACGTGCGGAGCGCACCGATTGGACATTTATAATGGTGCCAAGTCTTGTAAATCCCGTAGTTGGGCGTGAGGATTTGGAGGGTTCCGGTTTCGGGATTCGTGAAGTCACAAAGTTTGGTAAATCCAAGCTCGGTCTCTCGTGGTATTTTCGAGACACGCCCGTCTGGGCAATAGACACGGAGACAAACTTTGCAAACTATGGGTTTAGAGGAGAATTGGCGGTCACGCCGAAGGGCGCGCTAGACAGAACCTTCTCTTCTCGATTTGATGCTACGACCACGGTATTCAAAGGGTTCCGGACGGTCGGCGACACGATATTTCAAGCTGAAGTGTTTCGCGTCGGGCACCTATTCGACGCGTCGCGTTCGGTTGGAGACAACGATGACGGAGACAGATACACCGATAATACGGGAGAGGATCCACCTTCCCTAATCATCCCGGGAGATCTTGACAAGAACAACAACGGAACATTCGATTACGAGGACGATATCCTACTGTTCGACGTTGATGAGGATTTTCTCGACGAGAGCGATCGGAATAACAACGGCATCCGAGATGAAGAGGAAAACGACAAAGACCCCAATTATGAATTCGACGTAGGATTGCGCGGCGTGCGTTTGCTCATGCAGCGAAAAACCAGTCGAGAAGGCAGCTCGATCGATCATGAGCTAGGTGTGCAGTATGAGCGTAGTCTCAAGGGGCGGAACGCGGATGTGACCGCTTCATCAACCAAAGCGTTCTCAGATTTGGTCTACAGGAAGAAACTCACTCAGAACACCTCTGTCGTATTTGAGAATGAACTTAAGTTCGTCAAAGACCGTATCCCGGATGAGACGTGGTATTTCGCCGGATTCTTGAGTTTAGACAAGGCGAAACTATACCGGAAGTTGCCTAGCGTCGCAGAGATGGAGGCAGCGGGTGACATCCAGTTCTACGCGGCAGACGGAGGCATTGAAGTTGAAAAACGCCGCGAAGATCCTTTGCTTATGCAAAATGACCTCATTGACACGGTTAAACTGACATGGGAATATTCAGGGATTGAACGAATGGTGACTACGTCGCGCTTAAAATTGAGATACGATCTCGATATGGATGGGGCGGATGAACATTACGAAGTCGGCATCTTCAAAACACTTTATCGACTGCGGCCATCGAAATCACTCGAAATTAGCCCCATGCTCAAGTACACGGTTCGCAACGGCTTTTTGATGGCGGAGAGTCGCATTGATGCAGTGAGAGTATCGGGTGAGATTGACGGAGAGTCCACGTCCGATCATGTCCGCCTCCGCGAGATTGGACATGCTCACGTTCGAGACATGGCTACGGCGGTGATTTTGAAAGCGGTCTATCAGTTTACGAAAACCATCAAAATTACCGGAGGAGGTCAAGTTTTGTTCTTCAACGATATGCTCGCGGACGACAATGATTTCCTGCGCCAAGCCCTCCTCGCTGAAATGGAGAAGAGTTTCACGGCATACGAGAAGGAACTTTTCCTGCACATCGGCGTTCGATATATCGACCAGCGTGCGACGAGCGACGTGAACGATCAAAACTATATGGAGAACTTCGTTCGCGTCTTTGGGAAGTTTTGAAGTCGGTCAAGACGGACGATTGGGTGAATAGCTTGCGAAATGCAGGTTGAAGGGACCTACATTCCGCCGAAAGCCATGCACCGGTCGTTCCATTGGTCTGCGAGTCAAGAGGAAAATTCGGCGAAAGAAAGGACAACTGAAACCGATCAGCGTCAGAAATGCGGTGCGGTTAGGCGCGTATTGCCTCCGCGATCGTGTCAAAAAGTGATTGAATCTCTGATTCCTCCACACAGGAATATGCAATTCGGAGATCGTTATCCCCAAGAGAAACAATGCCAATACCGTACTCGTCAAGAAGGTGCTGCCGCACCACTTCGGCATTTCCTTGCTTTAGGCGGATGCACATGAAATATCCGGCCTGAAACGGGTACGCCTCCCACAATTCCGTATAACTTGCAGCGTATACGACCTCCCTTACTTTAAGAGCGCGAGCCTTTAGAATTTCATATTTCTGCTGTTTTTCTGATTTATACTCGGGAGTACCCATCGCCTGATACACCATTGTCTGCGACAATTGGGCGGCGCCCGACGTACTCACGCGAATGAGAGCGATCATCTTTTCTTCCAACGGTTTCATTTCCTCCTCGTCTAGGCCGAAGGTAAGAAAGCCCACGCGCAATCCCCATGCATATTCCTGCTTTGTAGCCCCATCAATCTTGACCGGTATAATGTTTGGATGAAGGTTAGTCAACCATCCAAAGATGGATTCATGCAAGACATCGCCATCGTACCACAAACCAAAGTAGGCATCATCAACAATGATAAGGAGCTGGCTTCCACCTTCAGCAACCCGCTTGATCGCTTGAGTGGTTTGCCTTGCTTCCTCCGAGTTGATGGCATAACCCGTAGGATTATGCGGAAAGTTAAGAATCACGATTAGCTTTTTATGTTGTTCACCTGCCTGCATGAGACGCTCGGAAAACCCGTTTGTATTCAGCCGGTATTGAGAATTGAAGAACGGATAGGTCACAATTTCCGCCCCATGTTTTCTCCCAAAGATTGATTGATAATTGCCCCAGATTTTATCGGGCAAGACCAATACGTCGCCCTCATCTACAAAAAGGTCGCCAATTAAACTGAAACCGTGCGTCATTCCACTCGTAACAATGGGTGTACCGAACGACTTTCCTTCCAGTGTTGGATTTTCCGCAATCATCTGAATTTTCCATTGTTTCCGCAGTTCTATTTGGCCTAGCGCTGGCGCATAGCTGTAAATCATATTGGGCGCAAACTCCGGGGCAAATCCACGAGAGCTCTCAAGATGCATGGCACTATCATTTTCAAGCGCGGCGGCGCGGGTTGCATTGAGGCGATACGCTTTTAGATTTGCTTCCATGCTTTGGCTCAGAATACCTCTGGAAACATAACTTCGCTGACCAAGCGAAGACAACAGGTCGAAAACAACTGGATTCACGGATTGAATTTTCTCGTTCAATTCTATAGCTAACGGATTCAGTTCGATCACATTTCCTCCAAACAGTATGAGGTTCTAAGATTTAGCAGTTTTCAACTGGATAAATGAAGCGAAAGCAGCATTTGTTCAGGGGTTGATTTATTCCCGACACTATTTTTGAGTTCATGGTAAACCCCTGATGTTCAAAGACTCAACTCATGCCATTGGACGCATGGATGACGTTACGGTTTCATGCATCTCACGCAGTACATTAGGAGGCAGGAATTGGTAATATCCGGTGATGATCTAATTATTGAGTTGCTTGAATTGCATGGGGCTTGTACTGTCTTCGGGCTGTCGGGAGAAGGCGCCTCCAAGATTCGCGATGCCGTCGAAAGATTTGACAAAATACAATATTTCTCCGCGCAATCGGCACAAGCTGCCGTTCTTATGGCCGATGGATACGCCCGTGCGACCGGCGATGTAGGGATTTGCCATCTTTATGGTGGAGATGAGGCGATTAGTGCAGTTCCCGGGATTGCATCCGCTCATGCGGATAATATACCGTTGCTGCTGATTACGGAGCAGACGTTTGTCGATGATGCGACATCCGGTATGCCGTTAGACCGTCATCGCGCCCCCTTTAATCACGTGGACTTGCAGAAACTATTCGACGCCGTGACAAAATGGAATTGGCGAGTCGAAAATCGTGAAGAGATCACGCAAACGATTGGGCAAGCATTCGAGCAAATAGAATCTGGCAGTCCGGGGCCAGTCCATTTAGAAATCCCGTCTGACGCATTAGAGAGTGAATCGACCGAGTTTCTCCCTTCCAGAGGAAATGTTTCTCAGGGAGCTCCACTCGCGGCATACTTCAACATGCTTACGTCGCATCTTACGACGCTCGTCGCAGAGATGATGACGCACGCAAAGTTCCCCGCCATCATCGCAGGCGGCGGAGTTGTGTCGGCAGGCGCCGAAGCCGAACTTACTCAACTGGCTGAAATCTTGAACTCACCGGTGTATTTCACACCTATGAGCAAAGGGGTAATCCCGTCGGCACATCCACTCTCAGCGGGACTGATTGGTTCCGCGGTCGATGATCCGGAACCCTCCGCCGTTTTCCAAGCTAATGCCGTGATGGCGATTGGGTGCAGTTTGTCGCGGCGCACGACAAGGGACGGACAGTTACGTTTGCCGAAAAATCTCATTCAGATTGATATTGAAGAAAAGGTAATTGGCAGAAACTATCCCGTGCGGATCGGTATGGTGGCCGATGCGAAGACCGCTTTGAGGCAAATTATTGGAATCATTGAAGACGAGAAACTAGAAACGCACAATGAGTGGAGAATCCCCACGACTGGCTCACGCGCATTTGGCGGCCGTAGACCCAATCAAGGTACGAACGAAGAAATTGTGGAAGTTCTGCGATCCGTATTGGACAAAGAAGCAATTCTGGCGGTGAGTGGAGAATTCCTCGTTAACCTTCTGCTCAATCACTTCGATGTTCCTTCGCCGCGTACTCTCCTGCATTCGTTTGATTTGGGGGTCCCGGGATATGCAATTCCCGCCGCAATTGGCGCGAAGATTGCACATCGGAACCGCCAAATTGTCGTTGTAACGAACCGTGATGAATTCCCTCTGATGGCGGCGGAACTCATCACAGCGGCGGAAAAGGACATAAATGCTTGCGTATTGGTTATTGAGCATCAACATCAGACTACTCAACCCGATGTCATAAAACTCGCAGAATCATTCGGACTTAGCGGACTACGAATTGAAACGATTGCCGATTTGAAACGTAGGCTGGAATATGCGCTAAAGATGCCCCAAATTTCTGTAGTCAACCTTCCACTACTCGTGTGATAGATGTCTTGAGGCAGTGCACGTTTTGCTTTTCTTTCACCCCTAGCGGATAGCATCTGCGAGCAACTCAATCAGATGCTTCGGTTCTTTGCCGGTGCCATGCCTAATCTGTTCCCGACACGAAACTCCGGCTACCGCCACTTCAAAATCTCCCTCCTTCTCTTTAATTTTGTCAAATAGGCGCAATTCGCCAATCTTCATCGACAGGTCGTAGTGTTCCTTCTCATAGCCGAACGAACCTGCCATGCCACAACAACTTGAGTCTATGACCTCGACATTAAAGCCCGGCGGTAGGCTCAAGGCTTTCACTGAGGGTTGAATGCCCACAATCGCCCGCTGATGGCAGTGACCGTGGAGAAGGATGTCTTTTCGATCATCGGTAAAGTCTAGGTTGAGTTCGCCCGCTTCATGAGCATCCATCAGAAACTCGTCAATCATGAAGGCATGCTCTCCGACGAGTTTGGCATCACTGCCCTCAATCAAATCGACGTAATCATCTCGCAGCGCCAAGATACAGCTCGGCTCACACCCGACGATAGGGATTCCCTTCGCCGCGTACGGTTTTAACTGTTCGACATTGTATCGTGCATTCTCAATCGCCTGATCAAGCATACCCTTGGAAATCATCGGGCGTCCGCAGCACTTTTTCTGCGGCAAGATTACCTCGAACCCTGCAGTTTCCAGCACATGGAGCGCCGCTTCTCCGATGTGAGGGTAGTTATAGTTCATAAAGGTATCGTGAAAGAGAACAACTTGCTTTCTCTGATTCCCGGTTGGGCGCCGTCGTCCTGCAAACCGTTTCTCGAAAGTTCTGCGGACAAATCTTGGCAAGGAGCGCCGTTTATCTACTCCAACGTATTTTTCCAGGATTCGCTTGGAAAACCAACGGTTGGCAAACCAATTCGACAGCGGCGCAAACTTCGATCCAAACTTGCTGAGCCGGGCAATATCTCCAAAAAGGCGATTTCGGATCGGCAACCCGTGTTCTTTGTGGTAGTGGGCAAGAAACTCGTATTTAATCTTTGCCATATCCACATTTGATGGACATTCCGCTTTACAGGCTTTGCACTCCAGGCAAAGATCGAGCACTTCGTGAAGCCGTTCACTCTTGAAATCCTCGCGCGCCAGATTTCCCGAAATGACAGCTCGCAGCGCATTTGCCCTGCCGCGGGTGGAGTGTTCCTCTTCACGCGTTCCGATAAAAGAGGGGCACATTGTTCCTGTCAAGGTCTTTCGACATGCCCCGACGCCATTGCACATCTCAATCGCCCCCGCGAATCCGTCTTGGCTCGAAAAATCAAAGTAGGTATCAATCTTGATAGTGCGATAGTGCGGTCCAAACCGCAACGATTCGGTCATTGGCGGCGGATCAATAATCTTTCCAGGATTCATGATGTTGGTCGGGTCGAAAGCGGATTTGACTTCACGCAGGGCGCCGTAGATCCGGGGACCGAACATGCTTTCGATCCATTCGCTGCGCACAAGCCCATCGCCGTGCTCGCCACTCATTGCGCCACCGAGTTCCATCAGCAGATCTCGAACATGCCTGGCGATAGAGTGCATCTTCTGAATATCGGACTCCGACTTGAGATTAATGACCGGTCGATTATGAAGCAATCCAACACTAGCGTGCGCATAGTGGGAAGCGGTTGTATCGTGGTCGGCGACAATTTTGTCGAATCGCCGCACATACTCGGGCAGATCCTTAATTGCAACAGCAGCATCTTCAACAAACCCAACCGGTTTATGATCTCCCGCCGTACCCATGAGCAATCCAAGCCCCGCTTTCCGCGTCTCCCAGACACGTTGCTTTTCTTCGGCGGTAAAACAGCGCACGAAAGCGTATCCTAAGCCGACCGATTTCATTTTGCGCTCAAGAGCGTCAAGTTTTTCGTACAGTTCATCGTTGGAGTCGCCATAGAATTCCACCGCTAGAACTGCGCCGGGATCGCCTTTAATGAAATTGGCTACTCGCGAGAACTCAAGCGACTGCTTCGTCATGTTGATGATTTTGTCATCAATCAGTTCAACGGCAGTCGGATTACAGTCTAGAATAGGCTGCATCGCCTCCATCGACTCAATCAGAGTCTCGAAGTGCAGTACGTTGAGTGCGGTCATTTTGGGCGTTTCGACAAGATCAATTTTTGCTTCGGTAATGGTTGCAAGCGTGCCTTCCGATCCGACGACAATCTTGGCGAGGCTGAACGGTCGGCCGGCGTCACAACCATCACGCCGGTACGGGGTAACCTCTTTCGTTCCCGCATCAGAAATGTACTCGTCCAAGTTGTATCCCGCGACGCGCCGTAGAATGCGTGGGTAGCGTTTCCGAATTTCTTCCTCGTTCTGCGCCGCGATTCTACAGATTTCTCGGTAGATGTGCCCCTCGCGCGAGTCTCCCGCACATTTCGCGGCGAGTTCTTCATCCGAAATCGGCTCGGCAATAATCTCGTCGCCGTTAGAAAGAACAAGTTCAAGCGACATGACATGATCGATAGTCTTTCCGTAGATGAGGGAGTGCGACCCGGCAGAGTTGTTACCGATTGTGCCGCCTACATTCGCTCGACTGCTTGTCGCCAAGTCCAGTGGATACATCAGACCGTGCGGTTCGAGGTAGTGATTCAAATTGTCGATTACGATTCCCGGTTGTACCCTCGCCCATCTTTCTTCGACATTGACCTCAATGATTTGATTCATATATTTGGACATGTCGATGATGATGGCTTCCCCTACGGTCTGTCCTGCCAAACTCGTTCCCCCGCCGCGTGGTAGGATGGGCACATTTCGTTCATAAGCAATTTTGATCGCCGCAATGACATCCGCTTTGTTTTTCGGTACAACGACGCCAATAGGTTCTATCTGATATAGGCTCGCATCCGTGCTATAGAGCGCTTTGGAATACGGATCGAAGCGGACTTCGCCTTCAATTTGTTCCAATAGGATTTGTTCCAGTTCTTTGGTCGGAGCGTTCATTCTTGTCTTTACTTGCTTTCAATTATAAGGTGACGTATTTCTCTATACAGATAGGTCTCACAAAGCATCAGGAGTATAACGATAGGTAGGGCATCTTGCCATGCCGAGTATAGGCGGTTGTGATCGGGAGGACATCTCTAAGAGTCCCGTCGCGAAAGTCCCAAAAGGGAACGATTCATAAAGCACATTACATCTGATTCTAGCGTCCGAATCACATCCACTCCGCCAGTGAGAAGCGTTTACCCGTTTCCGCCGAGATATAAGCCCCGTAGCAGACGGCGACGATGTCCCGCCCCAGTTCAACGGTGCTCTTGGGTTGTCGTCCACACGAAATCGAATCGCAGAAATCTTGGAGTTCATGGGGAAAACCGTTCATCCAATCTTCGTCGGGATTGGTAAATTGCCATCCCGAGCGCGTTTCCACTTTTTCTCGGATGTAGGTGTCTCCCATGATATCGTCGCTAGGTGCATAGGTCAACATGCCCGTATTCGGGTTGATATTGCAATGCACAACGGCTTTGCTCGAATAGACCGAGATGATGTTTTGGATACCACCAAGCACCATGTCTGACGCCGTAATCTGCGCGATAGAATCGTCCGAGAATGTAATCATCATGGATGACCAATCTTCGCAATCTTTCCAGCCTTCGCGTACCCATTTGTCATCTTCCGCCAAGAAACTCTCTATGTGAGTGAGATTTGCCACCTCTGCGGTGACGCTTTTCGGTTTGATGGGACTTCCGTATTTTCGCACGCCTTCGCAATATTTCAGATAGAGCGCGGCACCAAGGGGATGGCATCCTTTATTAATAAGGCTACCTCCGCCGGAATAGCGCCACTCCTTTGCGTATTCCGAGTGTGATCCGCTATGTGACTCCTCGCCAGAAATTCGTAGAATTGTGTTGTCGCTCTCCGCAAGGATATCATTTGCCTTGGTCACGCTTGGCGCATAGACCCAGTTTTCACCGTAGCAAAAGGTGACCCCGTTCCGAGTGACCGCGTCCACTACTTCGTCCGCGGCTCTAAGCGCATGGTCGAACATTTGGCGACGGGGTGTTGTGTGTCCGATTAGTGCAGCCTCGCCATTGCCAAAATATCCCGTGAGCGGTTTCTCGCAGATAATATGTTTTCCGGCTTCGGCGGCTTGAAGCGACAGCGGATAGTGCAAGTAGTTTGGAACGCAGAGGTCAACGATCTCTATCTCGGGATCATTCAGAATCGCCGCGTGAGAATCGTAAACTTTCTCAAGGTCGTGTGTCTCGGCGAAGGCGGCTGCTTTTTCTTTTGATTTTGAGGTTACGCCTTTAATTCGGACGTTGAGTCCAGGGATTCGCTTGTAGTTTTCAATATGGAATGAGGCGGCAAATCCCGCGCCAATCATGCCGATGATTATGGGTTTGGTTGTCATAGCTCTATGGGGCTGAAATTTCTAATTGGATTTATCGCTGGAAGCATAAAACCCATGTATTTTGGTGCTTTGAAATTAAGACAATCTAAAGCCGTGTCCAGTTACGCTCTATGTGTACTCTCCGGACTTTTTATCAGGTTTAACTATCAAGATCTTATATCGCACGGGACTTGCTATGAAATCTCCGTCGCGCTCGCTTGAATCTTCATTGCTTCAAACTTGTCGGAGTGTTATTCAAACGGGGCTATTCTATCCGATTTTGTGCTCTGTTTTCAACGGTAATCTGTGGTGGGAAAACAGCGCAATCGCCCCGGAGTTTTTTGGAGAGTATGTGGGCACAGTTGGATTTGCTATAATTTTAGGCGCTCTAGGGAATCTCTATCACTGGATTTTCTATTGCACCGAGATTTTCTATCACACCTTCCAGACATCGGGGAAAAGTAGAATCACCGAAT
>JAJDTR010000100.1 GCA_022827055.1 Candidatus Poribacteria bacterium
ACTATGGGAAAACATGGAATGTGATTGCTGCCATTGTTAACTGGCGATATTCCTCAACAAGTTGCCAAACGGCGTAGTTATTCTAATCTCCAAGATTGTTGTAACTACACGGATCCATTTTGGAAAGATGTCTAATGTTAATCAGGACAACTCTGTCGTGGGACACTATGACTCTGAGGATGGACGTAGACACGGGTTTATCGCTAGACCTAAACCGGGTACCCCGCAAGCACGACGTGGCGTTACGCCTCCTAAGCTCAATTATACTTTCGAGAGTATTGATGTTCCCGGTGTAGATTTTTTAGCGGTAACTGCCAGTAGCGACTTTGAAGATTACGCCGGCAACATGCGCGGTCCCGATGGTGAAAAAGATGTCGCCTTCACACTGATTGATGGCGTTTTTAAGACCTACGATTTTCCCGGCTCGGGCGGCACCTATTTCTATGCGCTCGGTAACAATGGAATAGCTGCCGGACACTACAAGGATAGCGAGGGGCTTTACCACGGTGTTATCTTGGAGAATGGCGAGTTACGGCAATACGATTTCCCGGATTCGGTCGAAACGGAGATTTACGGATATAGTGATTCGACGGGGGCACTGACAGGTAGTTTCGTAGATACGTCTGGTATTCGTCGCGGGTTTTCGGGGGAAACCATCGTTGAGTTCCCGGGGGCGCCGGAAACATACGCCGATTTTGTGAGCTGGACAGGCCATATCGTGGGCAGCTATAGAGATGCTGAAGGCATATATCATGCGTACATGCGTAGCTCGCTGGGCAGATTTCTATCTATTGACCTTCCAAACGCTCTAAATCTGGAATACTTTTTTCTGCACGGTCTCAACAGGACAAGGACTGTCGTTGGACGTGCCAAAGCGGCGGGTGATGTCCCGCGCACCTATGTCGGCAGCCCCCTCAATCTCCGAGAATTGCAGTTTCCGGGTGCTGTTAGCACGGAAGGTTGGAATATCAATGAGGATGGCTCCGTGGTTGGGCACTATGACTCAACCGATGGGCGCAGACACGGGTTCGTCGCCAGACTCGTTGCCAAGGATATCGGCGACCGGTTCGGCAACGCCTACGACTCCAGGCTTGCTAAGGGGTTGAACATGATTTCCGTGCCTTTGATGCCGCCAAAAGTAATGAGCGCCAAAACGCTTTCAGGTCTGACAGGCGCGACAACCGTCATCACGCTTGATTCTGTAAACCAGCAATTCGTCGGGTGGACGCCAGACGCTCCCAGCGACGGTTTTTCGATCGAAGGGGGCAAAGGCTATATCGTCAATGTCCCGGAATCTCGGGATTTCGCCTTCGTCGGAGCGCCGTGGACGGATCAAACGGAGGCTGCCGCATCGCCGCCTGCCGTTTCCGTCGAGATTTCACAGGAACAAAACGTGTGGGCGTTCGTTGTCAGTGGACACTTGGACGGACAACTAGCAAGCGAGTGGCTACCGAGCGCGGTAGAAGATCCTGCGTTTGACGGCTACCAAGTAATCGTGCGTAACCTGCGGACAGACAGCACGATATCTGCTTCGGTGGAAGGAGATTACTTCGCCGCCGCAACTGCCGACTTGTCCCGGCGGAGTGTTGTCGAAGTAGGAGACGTTATTGAATTACACGTCATCGGTCCGGATGGAAATGTTGAATCGCATACCGTTAGATTCAGCGTGACGCCCGAACACCTTGCAGACGCGGTATTGTCTGTCAGGTTTGACGGTATCGGTAAACCGCAGGGGGATCTGTTGTTGCAGAACTACCCGAATCCTTTTAACCCCGAAACGTGGATTCCCTACCAACTTTCCAAGGACAGTCCGGTATCGGTGTCCATTTATAACGCATCCGGGGGGCTCGTTCGCACGCTGTCGCTCGGCATTCAATCTGCGGGTTTCTACAATAGCCGTGGACGCGCCGCACATTGGGATGGCCGCAACAATAACGGGGAGTTAGTTGCTAGCGGTGCCTATTTCTATCAATTGTCTACACCATTCTTCCGTCAAACACGAAAACTTGTCATTGTAAAGTAGGATTGATCGCAGACGTACAAGTGCCACGGTTTTGCTATCGGCGTAACTATAAAACGCCGTGACGTCTAAAAAACACGTTAAGCTACCTAACCCAAGTTGCTACTTACTAGGTATTCTACATGCACCTCCGTTTTTTATTGCGGCTAGTTAATCAATTGCGGCGATTTTGTAGCGCAAACTGTTAGTTTGCGTATCGCAGGGCGGATCTAACGGATAGTGATACAAAGGCGGCAACTTAGGTTACCTAGGTCAAAATGAGGATAACTATGGATCATCACATGATTTCGAAACGTTCCCTGTTTATATGTCTGATTATCTGTTTTATAGGATATGCCGTTATACCGGTTGCCGCCGAAACACCGATTGCAGATTATATCTTTGAAACCATTGAAGTCCCCGGTATCGATTTTTTGGAGATAGCCGCAAGTAACGATTTCGGTGATTACGCAGGAAACACCCGGAGCCCCGATGGCGAGAAAATCGTCGGTTTTACTTTGATAGACGGTGTTTTTAGGAGGCACGATTTTCCAGGTTCCGTCAATACCTTTTTCTATGGACTCGACAATACCGGAAAAGCCGTCGGACACTATAAAGATGCTGATGGACTTTACCACGGTGTTATTTTGGAAGACGGAGAACTCCATCAATACGATTTTCCCGGCGCAGCCGAAACCAACATCTACGGTATCAGCGATGAAACAGGGGCTCTGAGCGGTAATGCCGTCGACGCAGAGGGAGTCTCCCACGCCTTCTCTGGGGATCTGAAAATTACATTCCCCGGCGCAGTCCAAACTTATGGGGACTTTGTCAACGCCGCAGGTGCTGTCGTCGGAAGCTACATCGATACCGATGGATTGTTTCACGGGTTTATACGTAACCCCGACGGGAGTTTCAACACTATTGACCTTCCGAAAACGCCGAATCTTGCATACCTATTTGTGAACACCATCACCGATCTCGGGGTTATCGGCTTCAGAGCCAAAGCTGTGAATGATATTCTGCGGTCCTATATCCTCCTGCCAGATGGCACCCTCTATGAAGTGCGGTTCCCGGACAGTATTAGCACCGTCGTCCGAAATGTCAATCAAGATGGAAGTATTATCGGATATTATGACTCAACGGATGGCCGCAGATTGGGATTTGTCGGCAGACCTGCGACACCACTGAGCGGAAGAGGTTTCGGCAATGTTTTCTCCATGCATCTCTTTAAAGGTTTAAACATGCTCTCTGTGCCGTTGAAACCGACTGCCCACATGACTGCGCGCTCGCTTGCCTTAAAGACGAGCGCGACAGTGGTCATAACGCTCGATCCCGCCGACAAGAAATTCGTGGGATGGACACCAGATGCGCCCGACGCCGGATTTCCTATCGAAGGTGGACAAGGGTACATCGTCAATCTTCTGAAGTCCCGAGACGTTGTCTTCACGGGGACAGCCTGGACAGATCAAATGCAAACCGCTGCGGCGCCCCGTGCAGGGACATCCCCTCAAACATGGGCGTTCGTCGTAACCGGGCGCTTGATGGGTAGTCCGGCGTTTGACGGCTACCAGGTCGTCGTCCGCAACCTAAGAACAAAGGTTACGGTAACCACCACGGTGGAAGGTGATTATTTCGCTGCTGCAACTGCTGACTTGGAGCGGCGGAGTGTTGTCGAAGTTGGAGACGTTATCGAATTACACGTCGTCGGTCCGGATGGAAATGTCGAATCGAATAGGGCGAGATTCAACGTGACGCCTGAACACCTTGCCAACGCGGTATTGTCTGTGAGGCTCGACGGAATCGGCAAACCGGCGCAGAATCGATTGTTGCAGAACTACCCGAATCCGTTTAATCCCGAGACGTGGATTCCCTATCAACTTTCGGATGACAGCCCGGTGTCGGTATCCGTTTTTGACTCAACCGGTGCACTGGTTCGGACACTGTCGCTCGGGATTCAATCCGCAGGTTTTTATAATAGTCGGGGACGTGCCGCTTATTGGGATGGACGCAACAGACACGGCGAATTTGTTGCCAGCGGCACCTACTTCTATGAATTGGCTACGCCATCGTTTCGTCAAATTCGGCGGATGGTAATTATCAAATAGGATCCTGAGAACGGAGTTCCATCCGGATGCCGTGGTGATCGTGGTCACTTGGGGCTCATTCCTTCTCGGTTTAGGTTGTCTAATACCATTTCGCTTGAATAATAACGCCGATAGTGTTTTTCATTATACTATTGTGACAAGACCCATACCCACTGTTGCTCTTCACACCGCTCTTCGTAGGCGGGAATCAACCGAACGAATAGTGAGGGCGATAGAGATCCCCTTGCCCCGCTTTGGAAAGACTTGATGGACGCCATTAATGCACTGCCAATATTTAGAAATGGTATAATCTGCCGCTTGAGTGCTGAAGTTGCCGATTCTCCCGCGCTCAAGAGTGCCCAAGCCAGCCCGTCGACAAATGCAATGTTTAAGGAATGCGATTCTGTTGTTCGGATTCTGCTGGTATCCACTGTGTAATTTTCATTATTGGGATAAACGGGGCTGATTTTCGCTTTTTCACATACGGCCTACTCGCCGGTGTTGTTTTCCTACCTTCAATGGGAGATTTAGCTTGATGAGTCAAGAATCTCAAGAGTTGACAGTTCAGCCAGATGAACTTCGTGCATTCAGTGAGACACTTTATCGAAAGGTCGGAGTGTCGCGCGACCATGCAGAGACGATGGCAAATTTTCAGGTCGAGACCGATTTAAGAGGCGTTTATTCACACGGTACTCGAGCGCAGCCGCGGTACATCCAAGGCATTCTTGACGGAAACATAAATCCGACGCCGCGAATCGAAGTTGTACAAGAGGGGCCCTGTATTGCCGTCATTGAAGGAGACAGTGCGTTGGGACACCTGCCTTCGTCCATGGCGATGGATATGGCGGTGGAAAAAGCGAAATCCATGGGAATTGCCGCCGTGGGAGTGCGCAATGCCGGCCACTTTGGTGCCGCTGCATGTTACGGAATGATGGCTGTTCGCGAAAAACTGATTGGCTTCGCTGCAACGAGCACATCGATGAGAAGTGTCGGCGCCCCCGGCGGCGCCACTCCGGTTGTGGGAAACGTCGCATTTTGCTACGCGCTTCCGGCTGGGAAGGAACGCCCAATCGTGCTCGACATGGCATGCGGCATTTCAGCATGGGAGAGGATCAAAACCATGTCCATGTACGGTATCCCCATCCCGATGGATTGGATGTTGACCGAAGATGGCGAACCGACGAACGATTTCGATCTGGGTGAAGTGCTCAAACCGGCGGCGGGTCCAAAGGGCTATGGAATCGCTATGGCCTTGACGACGATGGCAGGCCCTCTAATTGGCGGACTGATGGGCTGTCACAAGGATGGCGGAGCCTCCGAACACTTTTTCATGGCGCTGAACGTGTCCAGTTTCACGGATTACGAGGAATATACGGAAGAGGTGGATCGGGGAATTCGCACGGTCAAGGCTTCAAAAACCGTGGAAGGGGTGGATGAGGTTTATTTGCCCGGGGAAATTGAATGGCGCAACTATGAATCTTCGATTGAAAACGGCATTCCGCTTCACCGCGATCATTTGAGCGTTCTCGCAGAAGCCGCCGAAGAACTTGGCGTTGAGATATTTTGGGATCCGCGTGAGTTTGACAAATAGCGGCGGAAGTAGCGCGTCAGAGTTCGACCCAGCCTAAGGTCGACTTTGTACAAAACTGAAGTCTGTAGGGTGCGCACCGCGCACCAGCCTTTGAGAGCGCCAGCGCCGCGAAAGGTGTATAGCAACACCGGATTGCCCCACATCAAAGCCCCAGCGTGGGATCGACTGAGTGAATAGATCAAGCGAGCGAATAGCGAGTGCGATAGAGATCCCAAGGCGATAGAGATTTTAAAGGTTAGAGGCCTTTAGAAATCGCCAGCGACTTCCCCCGATGCATCGGGTTGGGTGAAACACAAGGTCTAGTCTATAGGGAAGACTTTTTCACAGGTCAACCCAACAGCCCAGATGGGTAAAATCTCAAGTGTTTTTCTGTAGCGTTTGATTGACACCGTCTGTCATACGGTTTAAATGTACAAAGTCGAGTTAAACGGAAGCGCAGGTGTGTGGCTCGCCGTGCTGACTCATTGCTACTATTTGGGATTGCGGTTCCGTGGTTGATAACTTTCCATCACCCGCCCTGCCCGGCGCATCATCTGAAATAGCCTTTCGCTAATTTCGTCGCGGGGCGAGGACAGTCGATCGATACCTATCCCATCCCGTCCATGATCTATGCCTGAACTGTGGATGTATTCCCCCTCACCGATATAAAGCCCAACGTGAGTAGCTCGCTTTTCCAATCCGAAAAATATCAGGTCGCCGGGTTCTATGTCGCCGGTGGCAACGGGATGAAGGAAATCCTCCTGCTGATAGGCGTCGCGAGGGAGCCAAATCCCAACCGAATCGAACGCGGCTTGTACAAGCCCTGAACAATCAAAGTTTGGTCCAACCGTGCCTCCCCACAAGTAACGGTTGGGTTCCGCCATCGCGTCTTGTGTAAACGACACTACCTCCGGAAGTCGCACGCAGATTTCTGCCCGGTTCACTTGCAGAGCGCGATACGATCTAGTGGCAATCTCCAGTTTCTCAAGGTCTTGGACCTTCAACCATCCAGGGTAGTCATCCTCGCATAGACGCACTTCGACCGCTTGTTGAGAGTCTGAATTTTCCGCAGCCGACAAGACGAAAAGATGGCGATCGGCTCTTGCTTGCGTTGCCAACCGCGTACAATCAGGCGAATCGTACACGTTCAAGTGCGCTATGACTTGGTATTCCCCGATGATAGGCTCCGTAACCTCCTGACTCTCCACGGTTTCTGTACATTTCCATAATCAATCTAGATCCGCCTCATATTCTTTGACTTCGCTGAAACGGGTATTACCTCGGATTAACTTTCCTAAACGGGGTTTCCGATTGTTGTAGACCTCCACCGCGTCGGCGTCGGCGTAGCGCAAGAACAGAAGCCGCCGGTCACGATTTGATGTGTTGCCTAGCGATTTGTGCGGCATCCACCCGTGAAAGATCAGACTTTCACCCGCTTTCATCGGTATCGGGATGGCGTTGGTTTCGTCCATTTCAATGGAAACTTCGACCATCGCTTCCTTTGATTCGACAGTGAGTTGGTCACTAACATCAATCTGCCCAAGCCGATGCCCACCTGGAATAATCCACAAACAACCGCTCTCCACGTCAGTGGCATCCAGAGCGGTGATACAGGTAATCGCCGTATAGGGATCAAGCTCGCCGTAACCGTTATCCTGATGCCATGGGGCAAGTTTGGTGTTGCCGCGCAGTTTGAAACTGAGCTGTGAGGTAACTCCCTTGAGATTCGGTCCAACCAGTTGCTGTGCCACGTCGACGAATGGCCCATGGAAATAGTAGCGTCGGATTAGGTTCGAGCGTCGATGTATGTTTGTAAGCAATGAGTTCTTCAACCACGTTTGGCTTTCATCGAATTCGCGGTTTTCCTCATTCCACTCCTCCATGGCTTCTTCACGCATTAGTGCCAGTCCATGATCGGTCAAAAGCCTGCCGTAACAGACATATCCCTCATCGTGGAATGATTGTATTTGCCCATCGCTCAGACGGCGAAAGATGAACAAATCGCGATCAGATTCTGCGCTGTATTCTTTCATGTCTGTTGATAATCCTCCCGGCGTCTATTTCAAGTGCGCTTGCCCGAGCGTTCCGACGAATTCAACATAGTTTCATCAAGTTTTCTTCATACACGCGGAAGTGTTCTCCCTCTTCATCCGCCGGTCCCACATGCTTTAGCCAAGGCGCTTGATTGATCTTGGTGCCGTGCAACTCTCTCCAACTGCCCAACGTATGGGTGTCCGCGCCATACCAGGTTACCTCTCCATCTTGGAGGAGGATGTATTGACCGCCGTATTTGTTCATGATGTCAGCTTGATGGTCGCGGTAGAATAACGCCTGTTCGCAAGTGGTCTTACGCCACGCCGCTATCTCCTCCGCCGAATCGAATTGGCGTGAGTCGAATCCGGCGAGCGGCGGCTCTAAATCGGTTTGGAAATCAATGTCATTCAGATCGACGGTTCCGAAACCGTTTTCCGCGGCGATTGCCAATGAATTTCGATCTCGCTTGAACGGCGGTGTAGGCCAATCCGAAGCCGGATCATGTCCCATCAGCCATGTACCGCATGCGTCCGTGGCAATCGGGTGATCTCCAGCAATCAGCGCGTTGCAGATACGCCCTTCGCCATCCCATTCACACTGAGACTGCCCTACCAGTGCATCAACCACATTTAAGCAGGGCTGGATAATCATGCCCAAATCCACTAAAAAATAGGGAAGCCTGATGAGGTGATGAAAATAGTCTCTAGGTCTGTTGTGCGGCGGCAGCGGAAGCACGCCAAACAGGTTCTTCAAGCATAGGGTAACGCCCATAAAAGCATGGTTTTTCATCTTGGATACTGATACCACAGCATCCGCGTCGGCAAAGCATGCGTTAAGTTTATACTTCGAAAACATCAGACCTCCGCCGGGCACTTCGTAGGTCTTGAGCGGGGGCATTGACGAGTCTATGTATTCCACCCCAAATTCTTGAAGCAGGGGAATGTAGTTGATATTCTCAACACCGCCCTTGAAATGGGTGTCGGTCGCTACAATCTGCGCGTTGCTGTGTTCTTTGAGGAAGATTAGGACGGCGCGCATAACCGAATCGTCTACCAATTCACGGCGGCGCCCGGCAAATCGCTCGACAGGTGCTCGCATCATATTTGTTTTTATCACGATTTTGCGTGCTTTGCGAATTCTGTCAATCGAGCGTTTCAAGGGCTCCGCGATTCTACAGAGGTGATGGTATATCTCATCATCGGAAGCGCGGTGGTGGCAGTGTACAGCGCGAACGGAGTAGTTGGTGGAAGGTACCATAATTGTTCCTTATGTGATGTTTAGTCAGAGTAGTAGATTACAAAAACTGCGCCAAATGATGCAACTCTTTGCGTGCATCTGATAGGAAGGAATACTTGGGTGCTGACATGGTGTAGGATTATTATAACTTGCATTTCGGCTTCTGCAAAGCCAATTTTCTAAGTGTGACATACAGTCTTCAAATGGAATCACGCCCGATTATTTCGCTGATGGTAATCAGGGAAGTGAATTCTGTGAAGGAGGTGGAAAACGCAAATCTGCATTCTCTATCGTTCGACCTGCGAAAGTTCCGTACAATCGGCCCCATATAAGAACCATTCCCCCTTTTCGGTTGACTGCATTACTGAGACGCGATAAAATCAGACGCTAAACTTAACCTTTGTTTCTCCCCACCATTAGGTCGAATATCGATAATCCTCCCGGAACGGAGTGGAATCAGTTATGAACAGTCTACCCCCGGATTCACAAGTGTTGCATTTTTCCAATGAGACAAGATGTCAGGCGAATGATGCGCTTAGGTGGCGGTGCATTGGACCTCCGCGTGGCGGGCGCGTTGTCGCTGTGGCCGGGCATCCCTCAGACCTCATGACCTTCTATTTTGGCGCGTGCGCAGGGGGCGTTTGGAAAACAGTTGACGGGGGCACATACTGGGAAAATATCTCGGACGGGTACTTCAATTCGGCATCAATCGGAGCGCTCACCGTCTCAGAGTCCGACCCAAACGTTATCTACGCAGGTACGGGAGAGACGACAATTCGCTTGGATGTTTCATACGGCGATGGCATTTATAAGTCGGTTGATGGCGGAAAGACGTGGAACCACATCGGTTTAGAAGAGACGCGGCATATCGGAGAAATTCGTGTACATCCCGAGAATCCCGACTTGGTTTATGTGGCAGCGTTGGGACATGCGTTCGGTCCAAACCCGGAGTGCGGCGTCTATCGTTCCAAGGATGGCGGAGAAAATTGGGAGAAGGTGCTGTTTCGGAGTGATAAGGCGGGCGCAGTAGATTTGACGATGGACCCCAATAATCCGCGTATCCTCTTTGCCTCCATCTGGGAGACCCATCGGAATTTCTGGGAACTCTCGAGCGGCGGTCCTGACAGCGGCCTCTACAGATCCACCGATGGCGGTGATACGTGGGAGGACATTACAGACAATCAAGGTATGCCGCTGGGGATAAAAGGAAAGATTGGCGTTTCCATCTCGCCCGCCAGGTCCGATCGCGTCTGGGCAATCGTAGAAGCAGAAAAAGGGGGTTTATACGGTTCGGAAGATGGTGGGGAGACGTGGGAACTGCTTACATCGAATCATGCACTCTGGGAAAGGCCATGGTACTACTGTCACATCTTCGCTGATCCACAGGATTCTGAAACAGTGTACATTACGAATCTATCCATGTGGAAATCAACCGATGGAGGCAAGACTTTTACCGACATCACCACCCCGCACGGCGATAACCACGACCTCTGGATTGATCCGAATGACGCGCAACGCATGATTCTGGGCAATGACGGCGGCGCGTGCGTCTCATTCAACGGGGGCGAGAGTTGGTCAACCATCTACAATCAACTCACTTCGCAGTTCTACCGTGTTGCGGTGGATAATCAATATCCCTATCGTGTCTACGCTACGCAACAGGACAATTCGAGCATTAGTGTTCCGAGCGCCACCGAATATGGTGGAATAAGGTGGAATGACTGTTACCCTGCAGGCACGGGTGAGAGTGGCGACATCGCTGTGCGTCCGGACGACCCTAATATTGTGTACATCGGGGCAGTGGGCAGTTCGCCGGGAGGTGGTGGGGCGCTGCAGCGCTACGATCACCGCACACGGCATGTCCGGCTAATCACCGTGTGGCCGGAAGGATATTTTGGTTGGGGGCCGAGAGATCTGAAATACCGCTTTTCATGGACTTTTCCTATTAAAATTTCCCCGCACAATCCGAATATTCTTTACGCCGCGGGGAACTTAGTGTTCCGATCAACTGACGAAGGGAACAGTTGGGAAGCAATCAGTCCGGATCTTACGCGTAATGATGAATCCAAGCTAGGCCCCTCAGGCGGTCCAATCACGCTTGATTGCAGTGGTGCCGAGCACTATTGTACTGTTTATGCTTTTGAGGAGTCACCTCATGAAGCTGGCGTATTCTGGGCAGGCAGCGATGACGGCCTTATTCACATTTCGAGGAATGGTGGATTAAACTGGGATAACATTACACCAACCGACCTGCCTGAATGGTCATTGATTCACAAGATTGAGATATCACCGCATGACGGAGCATCTGCTTATGTCGCTGCTACTCGATACAAACTGGATGATTACCAGCCGTATCTGTACAAAACAGAGGATTATGGTGAGACCTGGAAGACTATCAGTCACAATTTTCCCGACGGCGAGATAACACGTGTCATTCGAGAAGACCCGATCAGAAGGCATATGCTTTATGTCGGGACTGAAACCGGCATCTTCGTGTCCATTGACGATGGCGCAAACTGGACACGTTTACAGGCGAACCTGCCTGTGGTTCCTGTCTACGACATGGTCATCAAGGACAATGAGCTTGTTCTTGCAACTCATGGCAGATCGTTCTGGATTCTTGATGATTTAGCGCCGTTGCGTCAATTTACCGACGGGGTTGCTGAGAGCCCGGTTCATCTATTTGCACCGCCAGCTACCTATCGACGTTACTTACAATGGAGTGCCCGGGGATTTCGAAGCGAGACGGGAAAGAACTATATGGCAGGTCTGGGAGCTGCGGCAACCTTTTATGAGGACAAGCTGCCACTGGGAGGACGTACACGGAGATTTATCGACGCAGGAGAAGGACCGCCTGCCGGTGTCGTCATTCACTACCTGCTCAAAGATACACCAACAGATGAAGTGACACTGACAATCATAGACAGCCAGGGCGAAAAAATTTCGACCTTCGTTAGCTCAAAAGAGGAAAATGACGAAAAGACGGAAGATAAGGATACCGGGCCGAAGCGCCATTTATCCGCTGACCAAGGATTGAATCGCTTTGTGTGGGATATGCGATTTCCCGGTGCAATAGAGGTCACCGAGAGTTCTGCGGACGAATCGGAGAATCCGCTCGACAAGGAAAGCGGGGGACCGCTTGCCCCACCCGGCGTATATCAGGTGCATCTGACAGTCGGCGACCGGAGTTATACGCAGTCTTTTAAGATACTGAAAGATCCGCGAATATCCGCCACTCAGGAAGATCTTGAAGCCCAGTTTAGATTGTGGTGCGACATCCGCGACAAAATATCCGAGGCGCATGAGGGAGTCAACTTGCTCCGGCGCATCAGAGAACAGGTAGAAGGGTGGAAGCGCCGTGCAAAAGAGACAGATAAATCCAAATGCGCGGAAATTACTGAGGCAGCGGACAAGTTGCTGGAAAAACTCAGGGCGATTGAAACAGAGCTTATCCAAACTGAACCGGAAGCAGAAACCGGACGTCTCCGCATGCCAACTCGACTGAACGCAAAGTTGGAAGATTTGACAAGTGTGGTGTCTTGCGTTGATGCCGCGCCGCCGAATCAGGCTTACGACGTTTTTGAACACCTCTCAAATCTAGTTGACGAGCACCTCGAAGAGCTTCGATTAGTAGTTGAGACTGAAGTCACAGAGTTTAACACCTTGATTCGCACCGCCGATCTGTCCGCAGTGGGAGGCTAAGACCAAATCTTCGTGTTTCCGCTCCACCACTATCGCATGTCAAATCTTACTAATGCGGGGTAAGCGGATACCATTTCCTT
>JAJDTR010000075.1 GCA_022827055.1 Candidatus Poribacteria bacterium
ACTATGGGAAAACATGGAATGTGATTGCTGCCATTGTTAACTGGCGATATTCCTCAACAAGTTGCCAAACGGCGTAGTTATTCTAATCTCCAAGATTGTTGTAACTACACGGATCCATTTTGGAAAGATGTCTAATGTTAAATACACCTAGAACCTGAGATATTTTCAATATAAAACGAAAAACCTCAGTTTCACCTTGCATTAACGTACATTGAAATGCGTTTATTTAGCATGAGTTTTATTGGTGATTGAGACAATATGTTTAACAACTCAAACCATGATTGAGATTTAAAGGAGGGGGTTAAGTTGGGGCACTTCAAATAGATATTCAAATGAGTTTTTGGTGTTGATTGCCATTGCTAACTCTTTGCTGACAGGTCTACGCAGACCAACTCTTTTTGGTTGCGCAGGTAGAGTTTGCCTCCGAGGAGGGTCGGCGGGGTGAAGCAGCGGCCTTCCAGAAGCTGCGTCTCGGCTATTCCTTTGTATTCCGACGGGTTTGCCTCGGCAATCCCCAGATTCCCCCCCTCTCCAAGAATAATCAAATGACCATCGGAGAGGAGCAGTGTGCCTCTACCGAACCCACGGTGCGCCCACTTCTGCTCGCCGGTGCTCGCCTCGATACACTTCAAGATGCTTTCGTCGAACCCGTACAAGTAATTGCCGAGAAGCACGGACGAACTCATCCAGTTCTCCATCACGTCGTGACTCCGCCACACCTCTTCAACGCTCAGCTCATCGCCGTCGGATTTGATTTGCACGAGCACTGAACCCTTGTCGTAAGCGGCGGAGACGAAAATCCGGTCGCCCGGCAAGTGGAGTGGCACGGCGGCGTTGATGTCGTTTCCTGTGGGCCACGGATCATGTGTCCAGTAAACGGTGCCGTCGGTCGGTGAAACGGAGACGAGCGATTTACCCGTCATAAAAATTGCCTGCCGGACGCCGTTGGAGTCGATGACGATGGGCGATGAGTAACCCGTTCTGTCCGTGTGAGATGTCCAGAGTATAGCCCCGGTTTCCTTGTCGAAGGCGACGATGGATTTTCCGTTCTTGCCCCCCGCTTCGATGAGAAGCGAATCGCCTTCGATGATGGGCGATGACGAGAACCCGAAACCGGGCATTCCGCTTTCAAACTCGGTCACGAAATCGTGTCCCCACACCTTTTCGCCACTGTCCGCATCCAAACCGTAAAGTTTACCCTTGGCGCCGAGCACATAAACCTTGCCACCGTCAACCGCCGGTGTTGAACGGGGACCGCTACCTTCGCCGGAGTGATATTTCTCATCAGTGCGTGAACGCCAGATTTCCTTCCCGTCCGATGCATTCAGACAGACGGCAAACTCATCCTCGCCTTCCGAGAGCATGGTGTAGATGCGGCCGTCGACGATGGAGATTCCGGAGTAGCCTTCGCCGATCGGGATGCGCCAAAGTACCTCTGGTCCATCCTCGGACCAGGTCTTCAGCCAACCGGTTTCAGGAGAGATGTTGTCGCGGTTGAGCCCCTGATATTGGGGCCAATCCGCTTTCGCTCCGCCGCAGCCCGCGAGGAGAGCCGCAATTGCCAACAGTGTTGCCAACAGTGTGAAGAGTAGTGTAAATTGATAGTTTACCTTCATGTGTGATTCCTTTCTCTTTATTGAAGAAGTTCCTACTGTGTCCGTTTTTGAATTTAAAACCGTGAAACTCGTCAAGGTTATGATTATGTCGATGATTCACAACACTAAACAGTACGTTTAGCGTGGGTTTCTATTTTAGCAGTTTTCGGGAGGTTTATCAATCATTATTGTGTGATGGCAGGGGAAACGCATCTGATTTTTCAGAATAGAGTTGCTAGAATAGTAGTCAAATAATTGTCGTCCCATGCGGCTTTGAGCCGCTTGTTGGCGACACCAAGTTTGGTTGACTTCTCAGACTTGAGTAGATTGAGAGCAATGCGTCGGACGATGGCGAAGTTCTCACCGCTGTTATCTTTACGAATCCGGGAGGCGTCTTCACGAAAAGCAACATCTAATACCCAATGACATGAGTTCTCAATCCGCCAGTGATGCCTAGTGGCTTCAAGCAACTGGGCTGCATCACCAAGAAGCGAAGAAATATAGTAGCGTGTCTCTGTGGTCACTTGTTGGTTGACTTCTCGCTCGGCGGTGACTTTGACGACTGAGTTAAGATTGACGAAGTTCTCACTTGTTCTAAGAGTAGAAATTACACCGGGGTCTGCAATCGCATAAGCCGTGCGGGTTTCTATACGTCCATGATTGCCGTCAACGGTTTGCGTCGAGTCGACTTTAACATCTCTTATCTCACCCGTTGAGACGCCATCAAACAAAAGTCGAACATCTTCAGACAATTGTCCTTGATTGGCTTTAAGCGCCAAAACGTAGTCAGCCTCTGAATCCACAATGGTTTGAGCAATGTCGGTTTGACAACCCATCGCATCAATAGTAACAATGCACCCTGACACCTCCAATAATTCAAGCAATTGAGGCATGGCTGGAATCTCATTGGATTTGTCTGCCACTTTGATTTGTCCTAGTGCCACGCCTTGATGGCACGCCCAGGCGCTAACCAGGTGAATGGCTGCTTTGTTGTTATGAGTATCGTAAGAACGACGCAGTTGTTTTCCATCAACCGCAATCACTTGACCTTGCGTTACTTCAATGGCACTACGAATCCAGTTGATGAAACATTCTTCAAATTTGGTAGCGTCTAGCGCACTAAATACACGCCTGAATGTATCGTGCGACGGGATGCCTTTTGGTAATTCCAAGAACCCGGTTAACCATTTATACTTGGCGTCTCCGAATGATTGAACTGCTACCCAATTATCGGCGCCGCAGATAACCGCGCAGATAGTAATGACAATAATATCAAGCAATTTATGGGGTGTACGACAATCATCTCGTCTGGGGTCTGGCAATGATTCAAAGTGGGCTTCAATAGACGAAATTGGGGGATTGGACATGTGTTCTACTCCCTAGAAAAGTTTACACAAGCATATCCCACGTTCCTCTCATGTCAAGACCAAAATTTAGATGCGTTTCCCCTGTGTGTGATGGTTGCATCTAATTTCGGGGCGTAAAGGTGTTATCTATTGTCTCTGGACCGGGTGTGAACTGAAAAAATGCGAGAGGAAATCGACGGAATATGGCAAAGGGCGTGTGGACGCCATCGTTGCAATTTCCAAATATGTACCCAAAAAGATGGCAGATTGAGATCACCTTCGCGAGAATTTTGTGTGATTACCGTTCCGTTAGTGACATGATTAATTTTCGTCCGTATCGGAGTGGGAATGGGGGTGCGGCGGAAGTGAGCCTGTGACGTTGCCGTCTTTGTCGTAGGTGTGAATCGTTCCACGACCATGTAGGCTAACCCCAATATCGCCTTTATCTTTGCCACCGACGGAAATCCCACCGCTATCTTCGTAGGAATATAGGGTAACTTTGGTACTGTCATCCCTGTCATCAATAGTAAACACCCCACCTTTCTCGCTGGTCAGTAGGTTAATAGCACCATTTTTGCCAGTAACCGCTATTGCGCCACCGTGCTCGCCGATGAGTAAACCAACCTGATGAGTGGATGTCTCTCGGTCTTTATCATAGACACCTATGATGCCACCTTTGTCATCCGTTGTAATGATTACGCGAGCATTGCCTTCTTCGTCAACAATCCGTAATTGTTTGCATTTTACCGTGTCGAAGGTAGCGTTGGGGCGCCTAGTGTTTGACATACCGAGGAACATTATGGCTGCGCCGAGGGCGATGTAGATGAGATTTCGTTGGAAGTTCATAGGTTTTCCTTTCGTGGTGTTCGTTTTTTTCTAAATCGTAGAATGAGGAAGGCGAGCCAAAAGCAAAATCCGTATGCGATGATTAAGATTTGAACTAGAAACGCAAAGCCGCTGAAGGGAAGTACGATGGATACGATGTGAATGAGGATGTTGGATATAATGACGTAGACGGCGAATGAGAGGATTGTGGTCAGAAGAAAGATTAATGATCGGGTTATGTAGGATTTCATGGTTTGCCATGTTCCTTCGTATTAACCTGTTTGAAAAGTACGGTTTGTAGGGTGTGCACTGCGCACCAACCTCTAAAAGCCCCGGAGGGGGCGGAAGGTGTGTAGAAATAGTGTCCAATATTTCCTAGATTGAGCCTAGAACAATTATTTTAATGAAATCCCTGTGCACTTTATACAAGGTCGTAGTGTTTATCCCGTGTTATCGAAGCGGACTTTTTCGTTCCAATCGTTTTTCTTCCCTCTCCAACGCTCTGGATTTGGCTCGCCACTTTTTCCACGCCTTGCGTCTGGCTTCGGCTTCCTCCGGTGTCATCGAATCAAATCGGTCTCTGAGTTCTTCAACTGTATCGATTTTCCCTAGCCCTTCAATAAGCGGAGTCGATTCCCGAATCAATCTATCAAATTCGGCATCAAGCGCCATGGATCTTGTCCGATACTCATCATATTCGAGGGGTTGGTTGTAGCTGTATATGGCGAGGCTGACCACTAGGACGGAAAACGTGATAAATATAATTGCCGAGGGCCAATTTTTCTTCAAGAAGTTCATTGGGCGGTCTGATATATGAGGGTGGGGTGAGGAAGTCTCGGTTTCGCCACACATGGCAAGGTTAGCATCGGTAGGAGTCTCAAGTCAACATTTATCAACCCTTTTCACAGGGAAAACGCACCTAATTTTGAGTGAGAATTTAAACCGATGACGAGGAAAAGTAGGGAACGCAGATCTGCGTTCCCTGCAGCTATGCAAGTACTCAAGCGCTGAATACGTTTGAGGATTCATACGGACCCTACGAAGTGAGGGTTAATACGCAATGCCTATCCTACAGGGCCATATAAGAGAGATACTCACGTTTTGGTTTTCGATTGAATTGCTAATCGGCGTATTGGATAATCCGAGCATCCAGTACGGATAGACCCCGCTCATGTACTTTTATGGGATTCAGATCGAGTTGGGCGATACGAGGATTTTCTAGGAGGAACGCGGAGACGTTCAGCAGCGCGGCGCGGAGCGATTCAAGGTGCACCGGCTTTCCTCCTCGAACACCGGTGAGCAACGGAAAGCCATCAAGCTCCCGAATCATCTGATCGGCGTCATCTTGGGTGATGGGGCAGACTCTGAAAGAGACATCCCGCATCACCTCGACATAGATGCCGCCGAGTCCGAACATCAGCGTTGGTCCGAACGTCGGATCGTTCATGCCGCCGATGATGACTTCAACGCCATCGTTCTCATCCATTTTGCTCACCAGCACGCCGTTGATTCGAGCGTTGTGCTTGAAGGCGCGCGCGTTGGCGATAACCTCGTCGAAGGCTTTAGCCACCGCCTCGGGCGTACTTAACCTCAACTTCACGCAGCCGATGTCCGACTTGTGCAATACGTCTTCAGAGATTATCTTTAGAGCGACCGGATACCCGATTTCATCGGCGGCGTTGATTGCTGCCCGCGCTGTTGCTACAAGACGGTATGCCGGGAAGGGCAATCCGGCGGTTTCCAGCAACTGGTTGGCTTGATGTTCAAGGAGAGGCTCTGTTCGGTTTCCGCTGACGTTGGGATGCGTTGCCGTCGCGCCATCAAAGCGCCGTTCGGTCTTCGCTGCTCTGTACCGGGCATACCGCGCCAAGCCCGCCATCGTATTTACGGCGTCGTGGTGATCCACGAACAGCGGCACCCGGTTTTTTCGCAGCGTGTCGAACGACTTGGAGTCCGCATAGGAGTAGTAGGTGTAGATTAGGACGGGCTTATCGGTTTTTGCTATGAGTGCGGACATCTTCTCAGCCGAGGCTTCCACCTCCGGCGCGACATTCGGATTCAGGAAATCCCATCCGGCGAACCCGCCCACAACAATCAATCCATCAATCTC
Source organism: Candidatus Poribacteria bacterium (assembly GCA_022827055.1). Taxonomy (GTDB): domain Bacteria; phylum Poribacteria; class WGA-4E; order WGA-4E; family JAJDTR01; genus JAJDTR01. The sequence continues at coordinate 5,877 of JAJDTR010000075.1, forward strand.
ATCCCCTTCAAGCATAATCTCTGCGACCTCGGGAATCTTTTCCCACATTGCCAAATCGACCGGATTGGTCACTTGTCCAATTTCGGGTACAATCTCCCGTAAGCGTTCTTGGTGGCTTGCGGAGAACGTTGGCAGATCCAGCCCATTCAGTGCACACGCATCGGCGGTCAGTGCGCAATCGCCGCCGCCCTCGGACAGTACCCCGACGCGGTTCCCTTTCGGTAGTTTACCGTGACTCAGCGCCAGCAGGAGAGAACTAAACTCTATCGCGCTTTCTACACGCAACGCGCCGCACTGCTTGAAAGCCGCCTCATAGACCTCATCCTGACCGGCGAGAGAGGCGGTATGGCTTGAGATGACGCGCGCGCCTTCTTGGGTGCGCCCGGTTTTCATCACGACGACCGGCTTGAATTTTGTCGTCTCTGCCACCTCATCAAGGAACTTCCTCCCATCGTTTATCCCTTCGATATGGAGTCCTATCGCGTTGACACCGTCATCCTCTCGCAGAAATCGGACAATCTCATGGAATTGAACGTCCGCCTGGTTCCCCAAGCCGATGATATAGCGGAAGCCCAAGCCCCGTTTAACGCCGGGGAAGGCAAGCGACCGCGTGAGATTCCCGCTCTGACCGACCAATCCAATGCCCCCTTCCCGGATATAACCCGACAACAATCCATCAAATTTTGCGGGCGCGCTAAAGAAGCCGAGCGTGTTCGGTCCGATGACGCGAATCCCCCTCTCCTTCGCCTGACGGACAAATTCCTCTTGGGCGGCTTTGCCCTCATCGTCAAGTTCCGCGAATCCGCCCGTGAGGAGCATGATGCCTTTGACGCCCTTCTCAACGCACTCTTCGACGGATGCCCCGGCAATCTGGCGGGCGGTCACCACGATCGCCAAGTCGATCTGGTCGGGAACATCAAGGATGCTGGAATGGCATTTGAGGTCGAGAATGGTCTCCGCTCTCGGATTAATTGGATGAATATTGCCCTCATAGCCGTAATTTTTCATGATGGAGAGGTAGGTATAACTGAAACTGGTGGGATTGCGTGAGGCGCCGATGAGTGCGACGGATTTGGGGTTGAGAATATCGCTTAGCGGGTTTGACATGCAAGTCTGTTAATCATCGTTGCCGGACGGGTGTCCGGTGGGAATGACATCCACAGGATATTCGGACAGGTTTTCTGCACCGGACGCTGTGATGAGGTAGGTGTTCTCAATGCGCGCGCCGTAACGTGCCTCCGGCGTGTAGCCGCCGGGTTCAACGCAGACGACATCGCCGACGCGCAAAATGCCTTCGCGGTCACGGTTGAGGTCGGGCGGTTCGTGCATGCGGATTCCGATGCCGTGTCCGGCGTGGTGCACCAACCCGGAATCCGAGAGCGCCGGGTGCTCCCGAATCTGGTCGTCAAGCGCGCGCCATATCTCCGTACCGCGTGCACCAGGCTTGAGCAGCGACGGTACTGAATCCTGCACGGCAGCAATGTGGTCGAATATCGACTGTTGCAGATCGGTTGGCTGGCTATCGACAATGAAAGTGCGCGCCAAGTCCGACCAATAACCCCGGCAGCATGTATGACCGTCGACGATGTAGAGTTCTCCTCGCTCGATTCGCCGGTTACGTGCGGGACCGTGCTGCTCTCCGCACTGGTAATCACCGTCGTGAAACACCCGTTCCCCCGCCTTGAGCATGGCGCCGCGTTGACTCTCAGCCAAGACCTCCAACTCGTTCACGCCCGACCTCAGGACAGCCTGAGCGGCGTCGTATGAGGCGAGATTAACTTTGACGCTCCACCGGAGCATCTCCAACTCATCCGGATCTTTGCACCGCTGCACCTCTGAGAGTAAACCGTCAATTCCGATAGACTCGCTCGGATGCAGCACATCATCTACAGTTTGCCGGAGTAAACCGGATACGGATTCAAACTGTATCCCCAACCGATTGACACGCGTCGCACCTTGGAGTTTCGCCTTGACGACGGCGTTCAGTTGGTTCATTAGATCGAAATTCAGCGTGTCTAACTGATGCCACTCGTAAGTAATCCAGTCATCGACACACGAAGCCGCATCATCGGTATGGGAGACGACCCAGCAGCCCTCGTCGGTTTCAAGTAGCATGAAGACCGAGAAGGTGTCCGGGAGGAGTTTTCCCGTAAAGTAGTAGACGTCACGGGGTTCCATCAGCACGGCGGCGTCGATGTTCTGTTCTGCGAGTGCTGTACGGAAGCGGTTTTGTCTGTCTAGGCAGCCGTTTTGTGTTAGTGTGGGCATCGATGGATTCTTTCTACACTTCTCCACAACGACAATTTCATTTTGAACCTTGCACAAAAAAAGGGACGAAGGAAGAATGCGCGATTTGCGCATTGACAGAGCGTCGTGTTACATCATACTATCATCGGCACAAGTTCGTAGCGAGCAAAGATTCTGTTTAGGCTCAACCAAGTTGAAAGGAGTGCCGATGGGTACTATAACATATTTTGCGTACGGTTCAAACATGTCTCGCAAGAGACTTCAGAAGAGAGTTTCATCTGCCGAGCCGAAAGGAAGGGCGGTTCTTCGTTACCATCGTCTTGCATTTCACAAAGTCAGTCGTAAGGACAAATCCGGTAAGTGCGATATCCCATCTGCAAGTGGATCCGACGTGGTGTGGGGGCGCTTGTATCACATCGACGACAAAGATAAAGAATGCCTTGATCGCTATGAGGGATTGGGATACGGTTATGCTAAGAGGGATGTTATGGTCGAATTGAACTCTTGTACCACCGTCTGTGCCATGACTTACTATGCTACGGAGAAAGACTCTACACTGAAGCCCTATACTTGGTATATAAAGCACATTCTGATCGGGGCAAAAGAAGCGTGTCTGCCTCCAGATTACATCACGCAGATTGAAGAAGTTGAAGCCGAAAAGGATCCCTGCAAAAAACGCGAGTGGGAAGAACTCAAAATTTACCGTGAGTAGAATACCCTTTTGGTGCACATCCTGTTTGCATACGTAGTTCTCTCGGTAAGTGTTTAATGCAAGTAAGGAGCTCGCGACCGGGAGATCGCTCCTACATTAGGCTGGTAGGAAGAATCTTTGAATCGCCTATTTCCTTCCTCAATATGACCAAAACAGACTAGGGCACAAACGCGTTATAGTCGAATAACTAGGGGCCAAAAATCAACCCATCGGCTCAAATTTCGGGATGCTGATTTCGGGGGTAACGTCGTCGAAGGTCACTTTAACCCGCATTCCAACGTCCACCGCGGACGGATCGATATTGACGACGTTGGAAATCATGCGAGCGCCGTCGTCCAGATCGATAATTGCGTAGACGTAGGGCACTTCGGACTCGAAACCCAGATGCGCCACCTGATGGATAATCGTGAAGGAGTAGACGGTTCCGCGCCCGGTTGACTTGAACCAGCCGAGATCTTCGGATAAACACCGGTAGCACATCACGCGCGGGAAATGGATAACCTCGCCGCAGGCGTTGCACCGCTGCAGGAAGAGTTCGTGCCGCTTTGTCGCTTTCCAGAACTCTTCCGTCTCGGGTTCTATTGTAGGTAACGGCTTGGTATATTCGACTTCTGTGGACATGGCGCTGCCTCCTGCCCCTACGGGATTTCATTGCCAAAAATCAGTGTGCATTGGTCCGCCATGGAGCCACCGTTGCCATTGGACAAGCCGAAGGTTGCGCTCTCAACTTGGAGGTCGCCGGCTCTGCCCATCAGTTGTCGGGCGGCTTCGATGGAGTGCATGAGGTGGATGCCGGGGTTCGGCTGTCCTCTGCCGAGTTGGCCGCCATCAGTATTGAGCGGCATGTCTCCCTTGTAGGTCAGATCGGTTTCCTCGACATACGCCGCACCTTCTCCCTTCTCGCAGCAGCCGATGTCCTCAAGCGAAATCACGACCGTGATGGTGTAGCAATCGTAGAGCTCGACGAAATCCATGTCCTGAATTTTCAATCCTGACATCGCGAATGCGTGCTTCGCCGCGAGCTTGACCGGGGAGGTGGTGAGGGAGCGCTCGTAGCCGTAGGCTGGATTCCACAATCCTCTGTCGAACTGTTGCCCTCCGCCCAAAAGATAGACCGGCGAATTATTGGTGTCCTTAGCCCGTTCCGCCGTTGTCATCACCAACGCACAACCGCCGACACATGGCATGACAATCTCGAAGAGGTGGAGCGGATCGCAGATGAGCCGCGAATCTAGCACGTCTTCCACGGTGACCTGTTTTTTCAGCAGGGCATTCGGAAACTTCGAGGCGTGATGGCGCGCGTTGATGACAACATGCGCGAACTGGTCGTCCGTAGCGTTGAATTCGTGCATATACCGCCGTTTGATCATGGCGTATGCGGAGTTGTTGAACATGGGCCCGTAGATGCTGTCGAAATCCCGTTCAAACGCCGTACCGGTCTCCAGCCCGAATTCGTAGATGCGCTTGGGATCCATGACACTGCCGGCGACAATCAGGATATTGTTGCAGAGACCTCCCGCCAACGCCGCCGCCCCGTAGAGGATTGCCGCATTGCCCGATGCCCCGCCGCGATAGACGTTGTCGAGAAACCGCGGGTGGAGTTGAAGGTATTCCTGCAAGTCCTCGGTCCAGGTGGGTTCCTCGTCGAGCGGATAGATTGAGATTAAGCCGTCAATGTCGTCTTTCGTCAGTCCGGCATCCTCAATGGCGAGTTTCGCCGCCCGGCAGTACTCCGTGTAGTTGGATCGATCGCCGGGATTGCTCTTGAGAAATTCGGTTTCGCCATAGCCGACGATTGCCGCTTTGCCCTTTATGCTCATGTGTGGCAGAACCTCTTAGAAGCAGTGGTCAGTGGTTAGTGGTCAGTGACCAGTCAAGAGACAGTGATTAGTGACTAGTTAAAAAGCAGTGAATAGAGGATAGCATGTGCGGGGAGTTGTCCCGCTTAAAAACCTCCCCTAATAGGACTGGGGCTGGTTGTTTACGAGGAAGATTGGCGCCGGGGGCAAGCCTTCCCAGTCGCGAGAGCCGTCCGGATGCTTACGGATGGTGAACCGGTCGAAAATCTCTCCAGCCAGGTTTTTCGCCTCCGCCGTGAGTGTTTCATCCGTCAGTTTTATCTTGAGATAGTGCATCTGATGGACGGCGATCACTGCATCAAACCATTGCGGAACCGCATCTTCAGCATCTACCGGGCGGTAGGCGTTACAGCCGCCACCCAACGTGATAAACGCCGTGCCTCGTGAGTCGTCGCGTACGCGGCTGACGGGGTTTACCGGGTAGGTGCGCTCGTAGAAGTGTTGATGACCTCGAAAGACGAGATCGATACCCTCACGCCATGCGAGGGGCTCCACACATTCGGATATTTCGGGTAAACCGGGACCGTCGTTAGGCGCGTCCAAGCGGCAGAAGGCGGTGCCGGGTTCATGGTGATAGACGAATCGCCAGGGGGCGTTCCGCGAGCGTTCGAGATCTCGCGTAAACCATTCGAGTTGGGACATTCTGCCTTCGGGCAGATCGAACTCCTCGTTCAGCACACTGTAGGAAAGCGGGGTGACACACAAGCCGATGAAATGGGCGGGAGCGGCATCGAACGAATAGAAGAAACCCGGGACGTATTGCTCCAATCGCTCAAGCCATTGTTTGCGCGCGGCGTCGAAATCGCCGTCGAAGTCGTGGTTGCCCGGAATCGGACGGAGCGGTATCCCCGCCTCGGTCAGCGGACGGATGCGTTCGAAGAAGGCGTCCCACGGCGCCGGGTCCGCGCCTTTCGCCATGACGAGATCGCCGGGTATCACGACGAATTCGGGGTTTTCCGCGACGAGGTGCTCGGCGAGATGTGTCAGGTTGTCGTCGGGGATTTGCCAATCCGCAACAACGCAGAAGTTGAGTTCGGTAGGGTTGGGTGTGTTCTCCATTATATCCTGTGTCCGTCAAGGGTTTTAGTAACGATTCGGTTTGTGAGATGGTATAAGGAGAGTTGAGTTGTCACTGTCTCGGACGCAGATGTAAATCACCGCGCCCTTACAGATGAATCAACTCTGCTCATTCTCGTTGTGGTGGGCGAGGTGCGCTTTGTAATTCTGATTCAGTTCTCGGATTTCTGCCCGAAGGTCGCGTGTTCCCGTGTCAATTTTCTCATGAATCGCCTGAGAATTCGAATCTATCTTATCATTGAGTTTACTTATGTCAGCATGGATTGTCTGAGAAATGGATTCTATCTTATCGGCAAGGGTCAGAATCTTGGATCGCATCTGCCGCATATCCTCACGGATTTCTTTAGGGACCGCCAGAGTCAAATCAACCCCATGGTTGATTTGCTGTTGAAGATTATCATCTGCCCTGTTCATTTCCGCTTTACTGGGAATCCGCCAACCCAATAAAAAAATCGTGATGCATATACCGATGAGAGAACAGAGTCCGACTGCGAGCGGAACCCAGACCGTTATCACCTCAGTAAGCCCGTTCATTGAATCTCTCCCCTGCAGGAGTTGATGTTAGCCTTCCTTTTCCATGTTTGAATCGTGAATCGCACCTCATAGTGGCTTCCGGTCCGCGATTTAAGATATCTTACAGAGGTATGACAATAAATCCTAGCGAAACCGCACTCTATTATAACATAGCCCTATGGCAATGTGACAATCATCTCACAAATCTAACACGAACTATTTCGATTGAGTGGTTGTTTGACTATGTTTTAAGTGGCGCCGGTTTCCTTCCTTGCAGAGTAGTAGAATGATGGCAAGGAAAAACGCCCCCGGCGGCAGCAAGCAGTAGAATTCGTTTCCTTTCAACGTAGGCATTGAGATGTTATAAACGGGAAGGCGTCACCCAACCGTTTATGTTAAATTTTTTCCTCTCCGGTGGCGTTAATTACATCAAGCAACACAGGCTCGAATATGTTTCTCTGTTTTTCAATTAAATGGCGGATGTTCACCTTCTTATAACATTTCGGCTTATTAGCATCTGCATAGGTTGTTCCTAACTCAAATCCTTGATTTCCAATACTGTCACGCGTTATAAAGTTAAACGCTGCACCCCATTCTGTATCTGTAGGATGTCCAACACTAGCGTTGCGAACCTCACGAATCTCCTTTAGGCATGGATTGCGGGGATAATCTTTCTTGAGAGCACATGTGAAATGTTTCACAGCGTCTTGTTGCAAAACAAGGGCTTGCAAAGTGCCATAGACGTACATGTATTTGCCGCCAATATCAAGTCCGTCAATGTCTGTCGTAAGGAAGGCTTCCAAACAACGTTCCGTATCCTTGATAACATCTAAGCAACTACATAACTGCATTTTTGTGGCGTGGTTTTCTAGAACAGCAGGGCTGCCTTCCCATTTGTCGATTATGTCACGGACTTCATCAATAAGTATTTCCAGATTGTGCATTCTAGTCTCCTCTGAGTAGATTGTTATGCGCTTGCGTCCCCTGTTGTCCGTTAGCGTATGCCACATCACCAGAAATTCTAGGGATGCGTACGTGCACCAAGGCATCTGCCATATTCGATGGAATTTAAGATCGTGTCACGGTTAACGTTCTGTTCCGATAACAGCCGCAGCGGTCAAGTCCCAAACCAGAATAGTATCGTCATTACTCCCAGTGGCAAGCGTAGTTCCATCAGGGGAGAATGCAACGGACTTTACTACTGACTTGTGTCCGATAAGGGTCTTCTTATGTTGCCCAGTACGTGCATCCCAAAGACGGATCGTCCAGTCCCAACCTCCGCTGGCGAGTGTGTCCCCGTCGGGGGAGAAAGCAATAGAATTGATTCTATTTTGCCCCATTAGGATTTGCTTGTGCTTTCCAGTGTGCGCGTCCCACAACTGAAGCGAGTCGTCGTCAGATAGCCAACTCGCACTAGCAAGAGTTCCACCATCAGGAGAAAATGCAATGTTCGTGATACTACGTGATTGTGCCTCTAGGACGCGCTTGCGTTCTCCAGTCTGCACATCCCACAAATGAATCGTGTTGTCCAGAAGACCTCCACTGGCAAGTAATGCGCCATCTGGAGCGAACGCAAGGGCCATGACGGCTTTTATATTTGCCTCATGTCGCTCAAGGGTTTTCTTGTGTTGGCCGCTCTGCGAATCCCACAAGCGAATCCTCCCGTCGTCATTACCACCACCACTGGCAAGGGTTAGCCCATCCGGTGAGAACGCAATGGGACCGACTGAATCGGTATGCCCTATCAGGGTGTGTTTATTTTCACCAGTACGCGCATCCCACAAACGAATCATACGATCTGAGCTTCCACTGGCAAGGGTTAGCCCATCGGGCGAAAAGGCAACGGAACTGACAAAACTACTATGTCCCACAAGCGTCTGGATGTGTTCGCCGGTACGGGCATTCCACAAACGAACCGCGTTCTCCTGAGAACTCTCTTCACCAGTAGCAAGTATGAAGCCAGTGGGGGAAAACGCTACGCAGGTAACATGCCCTAAGGTGGGTTCTACCAAAGTGTGTAGGTGCCTTCCCGTGCGAACATCCCATAGTCGAATTGACATGTCCTTAAACCCTCCAGCCCCGTATCCTCCGCCACTTTTAAGTGTAAGCCCGTCAGGAGAAAATGCAACTGAACTAACCTGAGCCGTATGACCTTCAAGGGTATGGAGGTGTCTCCCTGTTCGTACATCCCACAAACGGATCGTTTTGTCCTCAGAATCACCGCCGCTGGCAAGCGTAAATCCATCGGGAGAGAATGTTACGGCACTGACCCAATCCGTGTGTCCAACAAGCGTCTGTTTGTGCTGCGCTGTTCGTACGTCCCACAAACGAATCGTTTTGTCCTTATATCCTCCACCGCTGGCAAGTGTGAGTCCATCGGGAGAGAACGCAATGGAGCATATTCCACCCGTATGCCCGGCTAGGATATGCTTCCGTTCTCCTGTGCGGACATCCCACAAACGAACAGTGTTTTTTTCATCAGCGTTGTCTTCTAGCAAGTGAATAAAGTTGTGGTAACTTCCGCTGGCGAGTGTAAGCCCGTCGGGGGAAAATGCAATGGTGCTAACCGTACCCGTATGGCCGGGAAGAACATGGAGTTGTTGGCCCGTGCGGGCCTCCCACAAACGGATTGTTTTGTCCTCATCCCCTGAACCGCTGGCAAGCATTTGACCATTTGAGGAAAACGTAACAGAGGTCACGGCGTCTCTATGTCCAACAAAGGTCTGTTTGTGTTCACCAGTTTGCACATCCCACAAACGGACGGTCTCATCCCAACTCCCACTGGCAAGTGAAAGTCCATCTGGGGAGAACGCAACACAACTGACATTTCCCCTATGACCCGTGAGTAAGGCAATTTCAGCGCCACTGTGTGCGTCATACAACCAAACGCCTATAGAACTAGCCACCGCAATCCGATCTCCGTCCGGCGAACATGCAATTTCAGATATCCAACCTTTACCTATACGAAACTTTGCGCCTTCTGGCAAACCCCATTGCATATAGTCGTGTGCCAATCCGACTGATAGAAACCAAGAATAAACGAATAAGACACAAAGTTTGAAAAATCGATTTTTTCTCATGGATAATCCTCTTTGATGTTGGTACACCCCGCGGCGATGTATTCATAGAGCAACTTATACAATTTCAAAATCTAAATGTTACAGCCGATTTAAGACGCGCAATGAATTGTGCTACTACGAACCCCGGTTCCTGTAACTGATGGATTATGAATTAGTATTAATCCGTGACGTGATTCAGACAATTGCGAAAAAAGCCCCGGATGGAACCTTCAAAATGTATAACAACTCCTCTCTTCCAACCTTCCGTTCTTCCATCCTTCCCTACGCTCCATGCACCATCAAAACCACATGCGATTGCCCTGTGGGCCGTCTCCTACTGCGCGGTGTAGCCGCCATCCACAATCAGAGAGGTGCCTGTCACCCAAGCGGACTCGTCGGAGGCGAGGTAGAGCGCGGCGGAGGCAACGTCCTCGGGCGTTCCCACCCTGCCGATGGGGTGCATGGCGGCGATTTCGTCGCCGCGTTGCGCCAGGTCTTCCCGGTTAAAGTCTATCTCCACCCAGGCCGGACACACCGCATTCACGCGGATATTGTGCTCGGCAAAGTCCAGTGCCATACACTTCGTCAGGAGTTCGATGCCGCCTTTAGCTGCGTTGTAAGCGCCCTGTTTCCGCTGGCCAACGTGACCGGAGATTGAGGAGCAGTTGACAATGGCGCCGCCGCCGTTCTCTATCATGTGGGGAAGAGCGTATTTTGAGCACAAGAAATTACCCCGCAGATTTATCCCCATCAGGCTGTCCCACTCCTCTTCGGTCAACTCCATGATAGTTTTCCCGATCCCGATAAACACGCCGGCGTTGTTGAAAAGGATATCGAACTTGCCGTACTTCGACACGGTTTGATTAATCATGTGTTGAACCTGATCGCTCTTTGACACATCCATGGAAAGGTAGGATGCCTCCCCGCCTTCCGACTCAATCTGATTCACGGTGTCTTCAATCGGCTTTGTCCGTCTTCCGGTGATCATGACCCTTGCACCCTCTTGGGCAAAGCGTACCGCCGTACCGCGACCGATTCCTGTTCCGCCGCCGGTGACAATGGCGACCTTGTTCCTTAGTCTCATTATTTACCTGCCTCTCGGTAGAATTCCTTTCTAAACTAAAACAGGACAACCACAGGGGGTTGTCCCTACAACCCTTTTTTAAGATGGATTTACAACTCCAAGCGGTTGTTCTCCCGCAAAGACTTTTACGACGTTTTCGGCTGCGCCGCGCGCCATCCGATACATAGCCTCCTCGGTTGACGCAGCCACGTGTGGACCTAACACGACGTTTTCGATTGATAGCAACGGACTGTTCGTGGGCGGTTCCTGCGAGAACACATCCAATCCCGCGCCTGCAATCCAGCCCGCATTAAGCGCATGGATAAGGCTGGATTCGTCAACGATGGGACCACGAGCTGTATTGACCAGATAGGCGGTCGGCTTCATCAATTTTAGTTCGGGTTCGCCGATCAAACCGGACGTCTCCGGGCTTAAGGGCGAGTGGATGCTGACGAAATCGGCGCGTGCCAGGACTTCCTCCAACGGCAGGTAGGTTACGCCGTACTCCGTCGCGAACGCCTCATCTTGGAAGAGGTCATACGCCAAAATCGTCATGTCGAACCCGTATGCCCGTTTCGCCAATCGCTTGCCGATTTTGCCCAGCCCGATAATGCCCAGTGTCTTTTGGTATAACTCAACGCCGAGATGGGGTGACCAGCCACCGCGGCGGATGTCTCTATCTCCCTGCGGAATTTGACGGGCGACGGCAAGCATCAATCCCATCGCCAACTCGGCGACGCTTTCGCTGTTTGCATCTGGCGTCGTCGTCACGATGATGCCGCGTTCGGTCGCTGCCTCAAGGTCTATCGTGTCGAATCCTGCACCGGTGCGCGAGATAATCTTCAGATTGTCCGCAGCGGAAATCACGCGTCGGGTATAAGGGTGGCTCCCCGTGATTATTCCGTCTACGCCGCCTATGAGCGAGATAATCTCGTCCTCAGAAACTGGTTCTCGGGGATGATGCACGGAAAGTCTGCAATTTCGCGCTTCCAAGAAAGAGAGAATCTCGCTCCCATCCCATTCTTGAGGAAAAGCCAAAATCAATACATTATTCATCTGTGGCCTCTGTTTTAGGTAGTTTTATGGTGTAGAGTTTGTGCTAACCGCCTCGATTCATTGAAAAAGGTGCGTAGCAAATAATGCGTAATACGTAATGGGGAATGGGAGTTCTACCGCGCGAAGATCTCTATCGCACTCGCTAATCGCTCGCTTGATCCTATTCAGACATTCGATCGCCTGTAGGAGCGATCTCCGAATCACGACCTAATTAAATCTTGGTAGCCGCAGAGGGGCGGAAGGTGTATAGATACATCGATTCGACCTACAGCAAAGCCCCAGAGGGGATCAAGCGAATGAATAATGAGCGCGATAGAGATCCCACAGGTGGAAACTGCCGACGTTACCCCATTCTAATTCGTTCGCTTGGTGCTGTCTCTACAATCGGCGAAGCAAGCCTTAAATCTTGAAAAGCGCAATTTCTGGCAGCGCACGGTATACTATCGCACTTGCTGTCCACTCGTTTGATCCTATTCAGACATTCGATCGCCTGTAGGAGCGATCTCCGAATCGCGACCTCACGACGATCTTCTACAGAGGTAGTGGCTAGCTGATAAAGAGAGAAAGAAGAGGAGAGTCACCATCAGCCGCCATTGGTATCCGTGCTGCTTGCAAACCTGCGACTTATTTTGAACTTCCGATACTTTCGCGTCGGATGATCGTCGGAAGCCTATGGCACGACGACCACTTTCATGCACTCCTCGGGCTGCATCGACCTCAGCATCGCCGATTCCGTTTGTAATAGCGGGTATTCGTGTGATACAAACTTTTCGAACGGGAATTGATCGGTATTCCGTAGCATCAGTTCCATGCTAGGGGTATAACCTGTGAAGGGGTGGTTGGTCATGCCGATGAGGCGGATATTCTTCGAACAGAAGTGGCGGTGCGGGCTGAGTGATACCTCCCCGGTATCGGCAAAGTTTCCCGGCTCAAGGTAAATGCCTCCTTTGCGCGTCATGTCCAGCCCTTCGGGCACGACCTCGGCGATGCCGGCGCACTCGATAACGATGTCGGCGCCGCGTCCGTGCGTTAGAGAACGAACAAAATCGACGCGCTCTTCCGATGTAGTTTCGGCGGCGTTGACGGTGTGATCGGCGCCGAACTCCTCTGCCAGTCCCAAACGGTATTCCGAGCGGTCAACCGCGATGATGTTGCCGGCACCCATCACGCGCGCTTTGATGAGGTGGCAAATTCCCATGGGTCCAACGCCTTGGATGACAACTGTGCTGCCGGTGGCGAAACCGTCGCCCGTGAGGGTGAATAGCTCCTTGGTCTTGTCGAGGTTATAGCTGACCGCCATGAGCTCCGCCATGACCGCGACGCGCAGGGGTATGCCTTCGGGCACCTTGTAGAGAAACGCGTTGGGCAGGATGTACATGTATTCCGCCCAACCTCCGAATAGGTGGGGCGATTCGGCGGAGGTGAAGGCGTTTCCGTAGCCCCGCAGATTCTCGCACCACGGAAACGCGAACGTATGCCGACATTCGTAGCATTCCCCGCACACAACGTCCGGACACAGCGCGACCCGATCGCCGACGCTCAACGGTTCGCCGTTGTAGTCGAGACGCGGACGTGCGCTGTCGTTGATTTCGGCGATGACGCCAATGATTTCATGCCCCGGAATGATTGGAAACGGCGTATCGGATTCAGCGTCGGTGCCGGCGTACTGCTTCGTCTCGCCGCGCCAGGTGTGTTTGTCCGTACCGCAGATACCGCACATCTCGACCTTGAGGAGCACGGCGCCGTCTTCCAATTGCGGAAAGGGGAACTCCTGAATCTCAATCTTTCCCGGATGAACCATTACTGCGGCGTGTACGCTGTCGCCCATGTTGTTTCCTCAGATTTACAGGTGCGCTCCATTCTTCTTAGGGGATAACAATCCTTATTCCCTACTTTGCCAAAATAGGAAGCGCGCCAAAAATCCCTCTGCCGCGCCGTAATCGTAAAAAGGGTTACGGCACAAGGAGTGTGCCTACTACTATTACCAGATGATATCCTTTATCTCGGGAATAAAGCGCATTTTTTGGATTGGCTTGCCGCTGGAGCGATTCTCGTAAAGCGGGAGCGCTACACCCTTGGGATCGATGGCGACCACGTCCGACCCGCGCATCGTCAATTTGTACGGGATTTCACCGATCACCCGATGCACGTCCCGTTCGGGCACGGGGAAGGTTATAGTGACGCAATCCCCCGGACGGAGCAAGCTAATCTTCACGTAACGGCCATCGGTTATATAGCGGCAGGGGCGATCGCCAACGCTGACGTGCACGTCGTCGAGGGAGCACCATTCCGGCATTCTTACTGCCACTTTCGAAGCGTCCTTGATATTCAATACGACTTTGCCTTCGACCGGTAGATAACTGTCCACATCCAGCCACGTGGAAGCCCGGTTCAGGAGAAGGTTGACACGCACCTCGTCCGACTCCTTCGTGACAATGCTGTCCCAGACGTAGTAGAAGGTTCTTGCCCCGTTCGCGGTGCAGCAGTGCATGATGGAAAGCCCCGTCAGTTTCGGTCCCTCCTCTGTTTGCTCGACATGCAGCCCGTCATTGGCGCGCATCCAGCCGAGGAAGGAACCCACGGAACGCTGCGCAATGTCTTGCGTGTCCGTGTGCGGGCGTTCGCTCGGATGAGAGGAAAAGTAGTCCTCCGGTATATCGTGGAGGAAATCGGCGTCGCGCATCTGGCCTTCGGCGTACACGTTTCGCACCCACCGATCGACGTCGTCCCAGTAGTCGCCCAACCCGGCACGGGTCAAATAGAGCGCGAGGAGCACCATGTCCGCAACCTCGCAAATCTCCGTGGTGTTGCCCGCTCTGCCGAGATACCAGTCCGACCCCGGCATGGCTTCCGGGAAGTAGCCGATTAACGGATCGCCCATTTCACGTACCCAGCGGTAGCAGGCGTCCACGCGTTCCAGAATCTTTCGGTCGTTTATAGCGTAACCGTATTCACACACCGCGATGAGCGCATATAAGCTGTGGTGATAATGCCAGAAGGTGTAACGCCCGTCATCGTTGTTGAACACGCGCGTCAGCGCCCACCGCGCCAAGCCTCCCGCCAATTCGAGCGCGGGTTCGTAGCCGGTCACGCGATAAAACAGCGCAGCGCCGTGACCGAGTGCGCCTATTGAGTATATCATGCTGAAAACCGGGTCATTGTCCGCGAGGGAACCGTCTTCGATGCCCACGGTCGGTTCATCGGCATCGGCAGGAACCGTCTCGCCGGGACGGAATCGTCCTTTCCACAAGAATCGGAATCCGTCCTTCTCGCGCGTGAGCGCCAGCAGCCGATCTACTTTCCGCTTGCCGGCTTCAATCCAGCGTGAATCCTCGTCAACCTGCGCCAGCATTGACAGCGCCAGCAGCAGCCTTCCCTCTCCCCAGACCTCGGAGAAGGGTCGGGGTTCGTCAAACTGCTCCAGCGCGTCCGTCGGGCAATAGGTCAAGCCGTCCTCGCCCAGCAGATCAAGTTGCACGCGGAGCACCTCCAGATCGGAGTCCAGTGCGTCGGTGTTGCCCGACGCCAGCCGACAAACGGTCAGCGCTTCAATAAACTTGGCTGGGATGTTCAGGTAGGCGTCGGTGATATGGCTCGGATAGAGTTCGGTCGGACGCCGGGAGAAATCCACAATGAATCCCAAAGCCCATTTTTCGTCGGGATACCATACGTTGGTGAGAGCATTCACCGCCAGTCCCATCCGATCCGCCAAATCGAGGGTGTCGGGCACCGTAGCTTCGTAACGTTCGCCGGCGGTGCATTTCGTCATCGGGTTGTTGTTTAGCATTTTTGCTCCAGTCTTTATGAAATTTCCGCGCATCGAACGGGTTGGGGGACCCAACCCCTACGAATCCAAGTTACTTCTCATTCTTCATGTGCTTGGCGGAGGGATTCGAACTGTTCGTCGAGGTTGTATATTTCAACCTGCGAAACGCCGTCGGCAACTCTCTTGCGCAGAATCTCTTCATGGTCTACAATCGACTGCGCGCATGACAAGACCGCCTCCGCCTTCCGCAACGGAACCACAACAACACCGTCTGTGTCACCCACGATAATGTCACCGGGGTGAATCACCGTTCCGCCGCATCGGACTGCGACATTGACTTCGCCAAGCGAGCCTCGACCTGCCACCCGCGGCGTTGTCCCGCGCGCGAAAACGGGAAAACCCAACTCGCGTATCTCCGCTATGTCCCTGACCAAGCCATCCAAGACGAGTCCGGCAAGCCCTTTCAAATGCGCCTCCGTGCTCGTAATCTCGCCCCATAACGCCGTGTCGGGATCCCCCTGATTATCAACCACGAGAACGTCACCGCGCTGGGCGGCGTGCAGGGCTTTCAAAACGGGCAGAAAATCGCCGGTAGGGGTGACGGCGGTGCAGGCGGGACCACAGATTCGGGAGCCGCTAAGGGCTTGAATGCCGGAATCCATGGTGTTGAGATTCGCCATGGCGTCGCTGATATTAGCCACGGCGATTTGAGAGAGCGCATCCACCAACGCCGCGTCGGGACGTTCGATTGCTTGATTGACTTCAAATAGACTCATAGACGTTTCTTCCTTCTCGATATTTCACGCTGCAACAGAGTTTCGGCGATTACATGGATCCCCGCGTCGATGGTGGGCAGTGCCCACCATACTACTCATCTTAATTGGTGTCTAGAGAAGCGTTATTTCAAAAAAGCCAAACATGGCGCTCCTCTGGAGCGAGACTCTTTTAGTTCCGACTAGTAATAGTGGGTCTGATACGAATTTAGATTTCGGCGGAGCGCGCCGTCAATTCTTGCAAGCGCGGTGAGAATGTTTCGTAGACTTCACGCTTGATTAGGGGCCAAGCCGTTGGACCGCGATACAACACCGCCGGCATATAATATACATTCGCAAGCATGCGATGTTGGTCGGTTGTCGTGTTCGCACCGGATCGATGCCACAGTCCGTTGTGATAGACGAATACCGTCCCCTTCTTTCCGGTGACCGGCATCTCCTGCGGGTAGCTGTCTCGGCTCGGTCCGCGTTGTGTGAGGTGGCTGAAAGGCACGATTCGCGTGGCCCCATTCTCCGGTGTGCTGTCGGTGAGCATCCAGAAGACCTGAAGCCCGTTCCAAGGTGGGAATAGCGAGCTTGGATCCGCCGCCAACGCACCGCGTGTTGGCCAATCGGCGTGCAGGTTTCCGGCGGGGGTTCCGGGTTTGCACCATTTCAGCGCCGCATTGTTCGCCAAGAAATAGCCCTCTCCAAGTACTGCTTCCGCAATCTCAAGAATTAGCGGATGGGTGCACAGCGGCGCCAGCTCCGGAATCTCGTTCAGCGACCCTTCGAGGCTGATATACGCCGACCCCATCGACTCCATAATCGAACGCGCTATGCCATCAAGCCGTTCCGCCTCTTGCGAGTCAAGTAGCCCCTCGAATATACAGTAACCTTCCTCTGCCAGACTATCTTTAATCTCGTTGATTTCCATCTTTTTCCCTCTTTACGTGCCTCGAACGCCGATACATTTATTGGTGAATGTTGTGAAGCCTAACACATAAATAGCTCGCCTTTCGGGAAGTTTACACTATAGCCGAATTTGATTTGGTTGGCAACAGAAATCTAGTGTGTTCACCGAGCCATCGCAACTAATCATTAGTTATGGATCCGTCGCTCGCTTCGCTGCATGCCGGACGGGATCAGGGGAATCGCATCTAACTTTGCATTGACTACTTTACACGCGTATAGTATGATATGAAACGAACAGATGAGCGGCGGAGTGGTACGCTGCGTCCATCCCCGATTATCTGTTTTCCAACGAGTCGCTGCTTTGGCTTCTCACGTACCCCAAAGTGACCTTAGCGACGTAGATCTTTTTTTTCTGTTAACATCTTGTTCACATTTGACCGCAGATGAACCCGTGCTATCAAAGGAAAGTATTGAATCAAACCATGTGAACATGCCCTCGAAATAAAGCCTCCGTTCACATTTCTGTACCTATTTTTGACGTCCTTTTTTACATAAAAATTAGGTACAAGTTCAGCCGAAAACGCCCAAAACGGGTGACGGATCAACATTTTATCCACATTTCGATCTAATGTCGCTGTAAAGATGAGCAACTTATGAAGTTAAAAACAGCCGCCATGGTTAGTTTCAACGCCGGAGCGATTGAGCGGTTTTAGGTGCGTTTCCCTTGCGGACGGGATGGGGAAGCATTGACACTACCCTTGTTATTCTTTAAAATACTATGTGTGCAACCCGTTATATGTTTCCGAATTGACCCCTTAACGGAAGTCTGTCACATTTCCTCGAGAGCCCGTTTGAATAGTCGGTAGTAAAGCCATTTCTAGTAATTTGAAGACTCATTTTCTTGTTTTTGTAATTGCCCGAAAAATACCTGTGAGATCTCTATAGCACTGAGAACTCTATCGTCATCCTTAATCAGTCGGTTGATCGCCCCCTTTGAATGACGATTCGATGCGTAGTTTTGTACACGGTCGAGTAGAGGTGATATGAATAAAGTTGATGACATCTAGCGTTGTTACTACGGTGTTAGCGACATACCAACAACAGAGAAGGTAATGAAGTGCAATTCAAACGTCTAGTGTTTTTAGCCATCGTCTCGTTAAGTATTCCACTGCACGGTGAGGCGCAAGAACCGACAATCCTTGAGTATGGACAGGTAGTATATACGGTTGCATTTTCACCGGTGAATTCTTCGATTATCGCTGCTGCCGGTAGAGCCAATAATCCTGGAGACAACATCATAAAAGTTTGGAATCTTGAGGCAAATAAGACAGTATGGCTACGTGGACACACCAGAGAAATCAGGTCCGTGGCGTTCTCGCCGAATGGCAGATTGCTTGCCAGCGGCAGCGATGATTCGAAGATTCGCCTGTGGGATCTAACGCAGGAACGAAATATAGCAGCGGTCCAGTACGTAATCGACGGGGCAGCGTATGAGGTGCTCGGAGTGGCTTTTTCACCTGATGGAGGACGGCTAGCGACTGCGGGTAAGCATATAAAGGTATGGAATGTGCCGAATTTGGAGGAGGAGTTTACGCTTCGACACAGTGAAGCAACTTGGGTGCTGACGCTAGCTTTTTCACCAGATGGCAGATACCTTGCCGCCGGGGAAGGAGACCACGACGGGCTTGGTCGCGTGAAAATTTGGGATCTTACGAACCGAGAAATCGTGGCTTCGTTAGACGCAGATCCATTATACGTTACTACTGTCGCATTCTCATCCGACAACCAACACCTAGCAAGCGCGGGTTGGGAGGGACGAATAAAACTGTGGAGAGTGTCGGACTGGCAACTTCGGGGCACAGTTAGTCATGCGGGAATGGGCGTGTCGGTTGACATTTCGCCCGACGGCAAGACCATTGCCGGCGGAGGTGTCGGCGAATTGAGTCTGTGGTCTTCCGAAGGCGGCAACAAAATCGACTCGCTGCCGGGGTACGGCGACACCGGTGTGGTACGAGCTACCGCGTTTTCACAAGACGGAATTCGGCTGGCAAGCGGAGGCGATGATGGAATGGTACGTATCTGGAACATCGAAACCTACCTACGGAGAGCGGAACAGTTGCCGATGGTTAGATTCATCTACTTTGTTCCGAGAGACCGCACGCCCAACAACGACGTGGCGTCAAGGGTTGACATCGTGATAAGAGATGTGCAGCAATTCTTTGCCGAGCAGATGGAATTCCATGGACACGGTAGAAAAACCTTCACGTATGAAACCGATGCGGCCGGAAAAGCGCTAGTGCGCCAAGTTACCGGTCGGTTCGATGACATACACTATCACGAGGACGTGTGGCGGAAGGTCATTCAGGAACTTGGTCCGCTCGATGAGACACAAGTTGATCTTGTAGTCGTGGAAAGCGGCGAACATATCGAGCGCAGGTGGTGCGGTTTTGGCAGTTTTGCGTGGGGTGGAGGCGGCAGAGCCGTCGTCGGATCAAGGTGCTTCTGGCACCCCGCACCTGATGTTCCTTTTCGTATTGGCCACGAACTGGGACACGCATTTGGATTGGGACATGACTTCCGCAGCGACAATTTCATCATGTCTTACGGATTTGAGTCACCGATGAGATTGTCAAAATGTGCGGCAGACTGGCTGGAAGCCCACGCCATTTTCAACGACAATCAAACCGGTTTTGACGAACCGATGAGAATCAAGATGATTAGATCGATGGCAAATCCACCTCACGACATCATCTTGTCCTTCAATATACACGATGTCGACGGACTTCGCCATAGCGTGTTGCTTGGGCCATCCTTTGGTAACAATGACCAAGCTCCCGGTTATCCGAAATTGTATGCATACCAAACCTTAAGCGGAGAGAGCGCGAACATCGAATTTACCATACCTGCGCTTCCGGAATTTACGGGTAGAGAGGTCACACTTCGGGCAATTGATGCCCGGGGAAACCTTTGGCAGAAGACGTTCTCGGCGGAACCTGTTCATATCGTTAGCGGAGACGTGAACGGTGATGGCGTGGTCAATGTGATGGATCTGCTTTCGGTTGCGGAAAGTTTCGGGCGAAGCGGGCAAAACCCCGCAGATGCCAATGGTGATGACGTGGTCAATATCTCTGATTTGCTGTTCGTTGCCGACGCGATTCGAAATAATCCTGCCGCGCCTACCTCGAAACAGCGAATCTCTGCAATGCTGACTGCCGCCGAGGTCAAGAGCTGGCTCACTCAAGCGCATCACATGGAACTGACAGACCCTGAATCATTGCACGGGATTGTCGTGCTGGAACAACTGCTCGCCGTCATGACGCCGAAAGAAACAGTGCTGTTGCCCAACTATCCAAATCCGTTCAACCCGGAGACGTGGATACCGTATGAATTGGGGGCTGCCAGCCACGTGCAAATCACGATTTCCGATTCAAGAGGCACAATCGTCCGCTGGCTAAACGTTGGTAAACAACAGGCAGGTTATTACGGCGACAAAGATCGTGCCGCGTATTGGGATGGCCGTAACGGATCCGGTGAGCGCGTTGCTAGTGGTCTGTACTTCTACACATTAACCGCCGATGATTTCATCGCCACGGGGAAAATGTTGATTGGAAAATAAAGGTACGCATTCCACTATCCACCCGCTGTAAGGGCGATCTCCTCGTCGCTAGCAGAACTCGCTCCAACAACCTAGGAAGACAGAGACTGCCCGCAGGCATAGGCAGGGAGCACCCTAGAGGAATCAAATGCGGAAACGGATTCAGGAACCATGGGTGTTGGGTTTCGCATCTCTCTATCCGCAAGCCAGAGTTTCTGTAAGTTGGATTCTAACTTCACGCTAACACGTAACCGTGCTTGGCTGTTCAGCCGAACCTACATGACTGGACAGAATAACTGTACCACAGGGGATTTCTATCGCACTCGCTATTCGCTCGCTTGATCTATCCGCTCAGTTAATCTCGCCTATGGAGAATAAGAAGTCGCGACTTGGAGATCGCTCTACCACATCGCGGAATATAACAAATATATCTATTTGCGAATACTCTCCGACTGTAGTCGTACAACTTATCCTGCCGCTACCAACCCCACTCGGTGAAGTAGGGGAAGATTCGATAGACATGCTGTCCCCGAATTTCGCCGAAGATTGTCCATAAACTGCCGATAACGTGCTGTCCCAAGATTATTCCGATGAAGAACGGCACCATGCGCCGATAGAGCTGAATGCCGCCGAATTTCAGAATCGCCCACTTTAAAAACCACGCCACGAACACCGAGAACCAGATGCCGCCCATCATCCAGCCGCAAGCCACAGCATAGCCAACGGGATGGAAGGGAAATCCGAGGAATCGCTGGTGCAACACGCGTAGTACAATCGTAATCCCCGCGCCTATCCCGACATCGCGAAGCATCGGATAGTTCTGGCTGCGCGGGTGTTGAATCCAAGAATCCAACATTCGGAAACCGTTGTCGCCGATGTTGTGGTAGACGTTGCCCGCGCCAAAGTGGTACATGTTGTGCAAGAGCGCCCAAAAACCGGCATACGTACCCACGATTGAGGCGACAATCATGGCAATCAGGAAATGACGGCTGGGCGCGTTCAGCAGTTGTGCCATCTTGAAACCTTCAATCTGATGGCCGACGGGATGGGAACGGTATGCTCGGCACATCCAAAACAGGTGACTGAACATTGCGATATTCGTGACTCCAATTCGACGTGGACCAACTACATTCAGGAGCATCTGATCGGGGCCCATAAACTCCGCGTCGTGAGCGGGAGGCCCAATCTCGGCGCGGATGCGGGCAATAGCCACCGCATAGAGAATGTAGATGAATAGAAAGAGAAGGACGACCCAAGCGGACATGCCGGCGTAGCCGAGGAACGCGACCAGAGCGATGACACCCAATACGATGCCAGCGAGCGCCGATCGGTAGCTCATCGCCTCGTTGGCGGCAGTTTCGGCGCTCTTCCCACGGATAATTTCTTTCAACACCTGCTTCAAGTGCAGTCGCGCAGACCACAGTGGTAGAATGGCCAATATTATCCACGAACCCGCCGTTTGATAACTTCGGAAGGGACCCGGAGTTGCCCAGATTCCCATCGCGTTTCGGTAAACGAGGTCCGCTTTCCAAACGAGATGGAAAAACCACGCCGAAAACGCCAAATTCAGCGGCAGGAAGTACGCCATGCCCACGACGAAGGGATAAACCGCCAACGGCAACCATCCGACGGCGTTCCACGGTTTTTCGGTAAAAAACCTACCGAGATTGTAGATTGGCGCGAAATTCGGAGCGACGGGCCACAACCCGTGAAGCCCGTTCATCAGGTCAAATGTGCCCGCAATCCCGAATCCGATCCACAACATGCGATTGGAAAGCAGCCCGGTGCCGCCCTTCGCCATCTCCATCGGAAGTTGGATAACAGGGTAAGCCAATTTTTCGTTTTCCGTCCACTGCTTCCGAATGATGACATTGATGCAAGCAATGACGAAAAATAGAACAATTAGGAAGCCGCCCCAACCTAATGCCGGGATTAACCAAGGCTTGAAATGTTCAGAAATATAGAGAGTGGTTTCCCCTTGATGGTAGCCTTGCAGCGCGGTTGAGTCGTAAACGGTTGCCCACTCCGGCACGTGTCTGCCAAAAAGAGCCATCCATTCGTTTTCCGGGGTTACGAACCAGAAACTCGTAAGGTGTTGAACCATAACGAGCAGCAGGTCGTGACCGAAGATGCCTGTAGCGATGGCGTTCATCACATAAATGATAAGGAGTTCGATGGGCTGGAGCGCGGCGTTGGGAGCGTATTTGTTGAGGAATGCGTTGAGCACCAACAGCAGGAAGAGGGTAAAGGTGACGTTGTAAAAGAGGGTGAAGAGTGTTGAAAAGACCGGCTGATAGATGGTTTCGGCGAGCGTCAGCCAGTACAGATTGATAGGGATGAGTAGCGCGCCGATAAGCAGCGCACGGTAGGATATGGCGGAAGAGCTATGATGTGTCGGTTCGACTTTCAAACATACACCGCCACGAAGGTTGTCAGTTGCTAACGTAGAAATGGGGAATTATCCCTGAACGTCCGGGATGCTACTAATCTCCCTGTTTTCGAGGGCGGCGAGATTCGTCTTAGAGCCCTGTTGGTCGAGCTTGAGCTCAAGAGGGAACACGGGTAGACTCGTGCATTGGGCAGAATGCATGGAGAGTTGTTGTAAGGTTTATCTCAATCGTTTAATTGCTCCCCACGATGTCGCCAGCGAATTGAGAAAAGACACGGATTGGGGTTTATCCGGTTCAAATTCGAACAATTCCTGCACCTCTTTGGCATCGAATCCGCGGTCATAGATGCGCAGGTCGTCCATGACACCCACAAAAGCGTTAAGCCCCATGAAACCGAGTTGTATCCTTGAGTCAATTTCCGCAATCTTGCCAACACCGTTGTTATTTCCCATGGCGGCAGCGTTCGTGTAATAGCTTGCGGTACCCTTATGCAACGTTCCGACGATATGATTCCACTCATCCAGAATCAGTTTCTCCCCGGGCCCTGTCCCTTTCCATACCCCGCCGACACGAATCTCGATTCGCCCGGCGCCGCTAAGGATATCTATGTTATATTGACCATCCTTGTAGATGGCGCGGTTTTCACCGGCGTGATCTAGTTTCTTCGGCTTGACCCAAAAGGAGACGGCGAATTCCTTTTCGACCGTCAAGCGTTCTGTCTTGTGGATCACGGCGCTATGAGATTGATCGTCAAAGAGCAAGCCATCGCCGAATTTGCCGTCCCGAGTTCGCTTGGCAGTGATAATTTGGCCGTCATTTCCGTTGCCGGTTTCGTCTCTAAGTACCTTGTCTTTGCCCTCCATCGGGTAGTAACCGATGAGGCCGTCTTCAAAATCGGCAGACACCGGCAACGCCAAAAAAGTCGCAATAATCATTAGAAGAATGCCGAAAGGTAGTTGACTTGTCATTTAAGGCTCCCCATGTCAAAGTTAATTCTAAATCTTCTCGGGACGGAAACGCCGAAATCCGGAGCGTTCACCTATCTATGGCGTCTTAATTCGCTGCCTTCAGATCGCCCCACGTAGTCAACAGCGCCCCTACCGGAGAAGCCGAAAACGCCCTCGGATTGTGTCCAAACAGTCTCTCAATTTCTTGGTCGTCAAGCGTGCGGTCTCGGGACTTGCGCTTTCGCATTCTTATTGGAAAACAGCAACCCCTTCCCGAATTTCCCCCCTCTTTCGCGCTTGGCGGTTTGAAGGTTTCCGTCGAGACCATTTTCGCCGGCGTCCTCAAACTGTTGACCGCTTCCCTCAAACGAGTAATAGGCAACAAGCCCGTCATCGAAGTCGGCGCCGCTCAGAAGTGCGAGCCAACAGATGTACGCAGCAACGCCCCAAACAAAACAACGTAGGAGGCGATGGCTTGTCAAGATCGTCATCCTCCCGATATGCTCCGCGAATCGCAGATGTTTAATGAGGCGCCGGTGAGGCAGATTGTGCAGCTTTCGCAGTTAACAAGCCGAGCAGGGAGATTGGCAGGAATCCGGTGAAGTGTTTAGCCCGAATTCGAGGAATTGAGATGTAGATGAGTCGATTCGTGCATTCTAGCTCAAGCCACACTCCGACCCTCACCCGTATCGCTTGTGTACCGGCGCCAACGGTTACTTTTGATCGGATTTGATGTTACCCCACGTGGTAACCAGCGAGCCGTTGGGAGAGACCGACACGGTCGGATCCAATTGAAACAGCGCTTGAACATCATCTTCGTTGAAGGCGCGCTCATAGAGCCGAACGTCGTCTAGACTGCCGACCATGCACTGAATTCCCATGTGGCCGAATCGAATCGCGGATTGTGCTACTTGGATAGCAGGGGGAGCGGCCGTGCCTATCAACTCGCCGTTAACATAGTGCGACGACAGTTGCGCGTTGGCATCGTAGGTGCCCAAAATGTGGTGCCACTCTCCTGTTGCCAGTTCACCTCCCGCGGCGGGTGTACCTATCCAAGCATCCGGGTTCTTTACTTCGAAGCGTCCCTTGGCGTGAAGGATATCAAGATTGAGTTGATCGCTGTAGATGACTCTGTTTTCGAATTCTGGCCAGGCGTCGCCTGTTGAAAGCGCCTCCGGATGGATCCAAGCGGCGACTGTTACGTCACCCTCGAACGTCAGACTCTCGGAGCCGGGCGCCGATGCGCTATCGGTGTTGTTGGCGAACCGGATGGCCTTGCCGAATCTGCCATCATCAACTCTTTGAGCCGAACCGAGGTCGCCGTTGTTCCCCGTGCCGCTCGCATCTTCTAGCGTGTTGTCACTTCCCTCGAACGGATAATGTGCGACAAGCCCATCGTCCAATTGGGCGGACGCCGTCGAAACGGGTCCCGATAGAATCAAAGCGAGCCCCGCAAATAGTGAAACAATGCCGACAAGTAATTGATTTTTCATTGAGTCTTCCTCCATGTTAGATTTATGTGAGGTTTAGCAGGAGTACTACTTGGCAGCGATTATATAGGAAACGCCAGCGGAAATCAACTACTTTCCGTCAATGCAGGGATGAAGCAATAACGTCCAGTGGACCTGGCGTTTTGACGGTGTTGACGAGGGTGCCATCGACATAGAATGCACCGGTGTTTCCGCCTGTCGTAAAGGTGCCGGCAATGTGATGCCACACGCCTAGCTTCAGCGGTTCCGTCCCCGTGAGAGTTCCATGCCATCTCCCGCCAGAAAAAAGATCCAACCGACCACGTCCGTGAAGGAAATCGAAGTTAAATTGATCGGTGAAAATGAGCCGGTTTTCGCCGTGATAATCCAGCGATTCCGGTCGAATCCAAGCAGAAACTGTCAGATCGTCCTTGATTGTCAGGTCTTCAGATAACCGAACAAACGCATGGCTGGTGGTGGAGGGAAACCGAATACCTCCGCCGAATCTGCCCTCGGCTCGCTCTGCCGAAAGAAGCAGCCCGTCGTGCCCATTCCCGCTGGCATCCTCAAAAACGCGACCGCTACCCTCGAACGGATAGTAGGCGATAAGTCCGTCGTTCGGCTCTGCAAATGCGGACAGTATCAAGATGAAATACAGGAGCATGGACGATGTCATTTGTGGGTTTTGTTACCAGTCCGTGTGGGACATGGGCAAGTTGCACAGTAATGCGTAGTGCGTAATACGTAATGCGTAAGAAAATCTGTTAGGCGCAATAAATCGCCATTAAGAGGCATTAAGTGCTTGCTTGAAAAGTGTTCCATGCAAGTGAGGAGGTCGCGATTCGGAAGGGGATCTCTATCGTACTCGTTATCCACTCGTTTGATCGCTCCTACCGAACAGTCGGGTGGAGCGCAAGACGGTCAAAATGCCGCGTTCTATCGACATGGCGCTCCTCCGGAAGGACAAGATTGTGGGATCTCAATCGTCCTCTTAAATCACTCGGTTAATCTAGTCGGGGGTCTTAGAGGCTGGTGCGCGGTGCTCACCCTACTTTTCAAATAGGTTCTTAATCAATCCGTCTACGTTGATACAAAAACCATTCCACAACGCTCAGCACGGCTGCGAGGAAAACGAGGTACACCCAAGGCGGGTATCGCAAGAGCGACGAACCGCTCAGCGTGACATCCGCCGTCAACAGATCCTCAACTTTGGTGTCAACGCCGATATGCGATTCAGATTCGCTTGCGAGGTTGACCGCCCACATCTTTTCGTTGTCGCCGTTTTTCAGCGTATAAAAACCGGCAATCTCGGTCTGATCAAAGAGTATCTCGTCTCGCTCGGCAACGAGTTCCCACGTCCGCTCTCCAGGTCCGGTGATTGTCACGCTCGTAGGCACATCCGTCCCGTCGCCATCGACGGTCCACGTCAACACCTCGCCGGTATGCAGATGATGTTCCTCAACCCCCGAACTTTCTTGAAACCACTGAATAGTGTTGGCAATAATCACCGGAAAGGCAATGCGCAGCGGTAGGTCGGATTGCAGAATGTCAATAGCCGCAAAAACAATTTTGCGGTTGGGTGTAACATCGACAAACAGCACGGGGTCTTCAAATGAACGGGCTAACACCTCAGCACCGACTGGCGGTGTGACTCGGTACGCCTCGCCAATTTGCACATTTTCCAGATGAACGTGCCGCAGAATCGGGTGCGTCCGTTCCCAATCGGTGATAATCGGCGTTTCGAGTGATTCGCCGATTTCCCAACTCGCCGGAGCGGGGCTGTTTTTGGGCGGATGGATAATCATATAATTTCCATCATCGAGCGTCGACGGGCTGAATCGATCAAAGATGACGACGTGGTACCCGGTTGCATTCGCATCATAGTCCTCCGGCGCAGTGACGCTGAGGTTCAGATTTTCGTCAACGGAAAGCACTTTTTCGAGGAACGGATTCTCCTCGGTCACAAGCAGAACCGGGATATGTTCGCGTTTGGGTAGCGCGGCATAGGCAACGTTATCGGTGCGCAGCGCATCCGCAACATCCAAAACCGCTTTGAGTTGTCCGCCTTCAAATGTGAAATTGCCGAAGATTTCGGATTTGCTTTCGCCGGGAGCGAGCGTGTATGGTCGCACATCAAAGAGGTCTTCGTTGAAATAGAGTTCGACATTAATCTCCTTCTCCTCCTCCGATGCATTGACCACGGTCAATAGCGTCTGGTAATCGAACGCATTAACGAGACTCTTCCTAACGCGGAATTGAGTGATGCCAACATTGTCACTCGCGGTACCAACCTGAATCGGATGGAATGCAATCTCTTCATCCGGGTTTTGGAGTTGTGTCAGCATGTCTTCGGAAACCGCTTGAAAATCGCTAAAGATGACAATTTCAGCGCTCGGTTTTGTACGAGCAACGGCATGCGCCAATTCGAGTGCGGGTTCAAGATTCGTTTTGATGTCCGTTGGGCGGACTGACTGAATTGCATCTCGCAGCGACTTCTGGTGGTTGGTGAATGGACTATGAATTGTTGGCTTCGCATGGCAACTTATCACCATCATTTCGTCCATGAAGCGCAGACCTTCTACCATTCGGAGGGCGCGCTGTTTGGCAGACTCCAACCGCGAGTTTGATGCGGCACGATTAGACTCGCGCTCTTCGTCGGAAGACTCTAGGGCATTCATGCTTGCCGAATGGTCGATTATCAAGATGACATGCCGGGCGGATTTGGTAATGAATGCAAACTGGGGTCGGGCAATCGCGAGCACCAGGAGTGTCAAAAACAGGAGTTGAAGCAGCAATGACAACAGGTGCTTCAGTTTTTGGAACAGCGATGTCGTCTGTTTCTCTTTGAATAGCTGCTCCCAAAACATCAGCGTGGAGACTGGTTCGCGGCGGCGGCGGAGTTTGAGAATGTACAGAAGGACGATCGGAGCGGCGAGACCAAACAGAAGAAGAGATGTCGGGGATAGGAAGTTCATGGTGTTGTCGGGAAATCTTGGCGCTCGGGACCACTAATTGGACGAAGGTAGAGCGTCGCGGGTGTCAAGACACGAACCCGCCCATGCGGAAGATTCGCAGGATTAACTCTTCAAAGGGGGATTGCGTCGTTGTTCGCACGAGACCAATCTCGCATTGGATACAGTATCGGTCGAGTTCGTCGCAATACTTTTGAAAGAGGGCTTTGTAGCGTTTAAGGTGATTCTCGTTGATGGTGACGGGGCGAAGTTCATTTGTTTCGACATCCACAAGATGGTAGTCGCCGAGCAGCCCAGGATTCGTCTCTTTCTCGTCAACAATGTGAATTACAAACAGGTCGTGCTTCTGAAACTTCAACACATTCAACCCGGCAGCGAACCCGCTCGGGTCAAAGAGATCGGAAATCAGCACAATGAGTCCGCGGCGTTTTGTAGTATGCACGAAGTTCCTAAATGACCGCTCCAAGTTCGTTTCGCCGGCACCGTCAATCCCCTCAAGAAAGTCGAGCACGGTGAAGATTTTTCCTTTCCCGCGCTCCGTGGGCAGCCGATTGGCATCTTCGTCCGTAAAGGCGGAGATACTCACGCGGTCCAGGTTGGATAACCCGATGTAAGCTAACGCGGCGGCAACACGCTTGGCATAAATCAGCTTCGGCAATTCACCGTAGGTCATCGACCGGCTCGCGTCGACGAGAAAATAGATGTGCAGGTCTTCCCGTTCCTCGTAAAGTTTCAGCAGGAGTTCGTCAAGTCGGGCGAAAGCGTTCCAATCAATATAGCGGAAATCGTCGCCTGCCGTGTAGTTGCGGTAATCGGCAAATTCTACGCTCACCCCTCGCCGTGTGCTGCGGCGCTCGGCTTTGATTCTCCCGGCAAAAATCTTCTTGGAGACTATGTAGAGGTATTCCAGTTTCTTGAGGAATTCGCTGTCGAAGGCTGATTGCGTGTTGTTCATATGCGATTGGAAGCGTTTCTCGGGGAAGGACGGTCAAGATTGAAGATGGTATCGCGAGATCGCGAAAGAGTAATCGCAAGAAGGGCTAATGAATTTGGCACAAAATCTATCGTACTACAAGGGATGTTAAACCATAGCTTCACCACATTTCGAGAGAATCGCATCACTCATTATTGAATCTCCTCGAGCAAGTGCTGGATGATTCCATCGGGATCAATGCCTTCCGCTTCCCCTTCAAAACTGAGGATGAGGCGGTGTCGAAGGCTCGGCAACGCGACCGACTGAATATCCTCGCGGGAGACATTGTAGCGACCGTCAAGAATCGCTTTAACCTTGGCGCCGAGAATCAACGATTGTGCGCCGCGCGGGCTTGATCCGTAACGTACGTATTTTCGCGTGATTTCAGGCGCTTCCTCCGCATCCGGATGCGTGCTTAGCACAATCCGCAGCGCATACCTTCGCACATCTTCGGCAATGATGATATCGCGGACGATCTGTTCCAACGCGTTGATCTCCGCGCCGTCGCTAACCTTCTCGACTGATGGAACCTCGCGTTTCGTGGTGCGTTCCATTACGAGGTCAAGTTCCTCGAGGTTGGGATATTCAACCTTGAGTTTGAAGAAGAAGCGATCGAGTTGGGCTTCGGGAAGTGGATAGGTACCCTCCATCTCAAGAGGGTTTTGCGTTGCCATGACAAAGAAAGGCAGACTTAACGCACGGTGCTGACCGGCGACGGTTACGGATTTTTCCTGCATCGCCTCCAACAGCGCCGATTGCGTTTTTGGTGTTGCACGATTGATTTCGTCGGCGAGGATCAGATTCGCGAACACGGGACCACGCTGAAATTCGAAGAATTTTCGACCCTCATCATCTTCGGCGACGACGTTGGTGCCGATGATGTCGGCGGGCATCAGGTCGGGAGTAAATTGAATGCGGGAAAACTCGAGATCCAGTACCTCGTGCAGTGTCCGTATAAGCAGGGTTTTGCCCAAGCCGGGAACGCCTTCCAACAGCGCGTGCCCGCCTGTCATCAGACAGATAAGCACGCCCTCAATAATCTCTTTCTGACCGACGATGCGTTTGGAAACTTCGTCTTGTATCTTCAGGAAGGTCTCGCGAAATTCCTGATACTGTTGTTCAGCTTGATTGGACATTTTACTCCCTACTCATCGCTCGGTTTGATTGATTCAAAGTAGCGTTTCACATAAAATTTGTAACCCAGCGGAATCTGTTCTTGCGTGAGGGCATCCTCGGAGAGTTTCTGATACTTGGTGTAAGCATCCTTGTAACTGACACCGGATTGCTGCCCCTCCGGGGATGATGCAACGGTTTGGACAGCGGATGCACCTTCGCCCTGCACGCCGGTGATGCGCGTGAGATTCAGCGCGGAATCGAGTGATGTCAGTTCGCCGAGCTGACTTGCGGAAATTCCCTTGCCCGCCTTTTTACCACCTGCCGCCATACCTCCGCCGCTGCAAATACCGGCGATACCCGCTTTACACGCTTGACATTCGGAGAGCAATTTTGCCAGTCGCCAGTTGCGCTTCTTCAGCAGCCCAAAGTTGCGAATTTTTCGGCTCGATTTACTTAGGCGCGTTTGCGTGCCTTCACTATCGCCGGCGTCTAATGCTTCCCCTGCTCCGGATAGCTCAGAACCGAGTCCATCAAAGTCGGTGTTCTGCAAACCTTTTCCACCCCGTTTCAGTGCGTCGGAGATGTTTTGCCGTTTCTCTTTGTCAATCTTTGGAACTGTCTTCGCTACCTTGTCGAGGTCGGAAGCGGCTTGTTGGTAATCGCCGCGTTTCAACCGTTGTCCAAACTCGCCAAGATACGGATTTCCAACAAACTGCTGTCCGAGCCCTCTCATCAATTCTTCCTGCCTTGCCATCTTGACGGGATCGACCTTGGTTTTCAGCAATGCGCTCAACTCCGTCATACGGGCAAG
Source organism: Candidatus Poribacteria bacterium (assembly GCA_022827055.1). Classification (GTDB taxonomy): domain Bacteria; phylum Poribacteria; class WGA-4E; order WGA-4E; family JAJDTR01; genus JAJDTR01. The sequence goes on from JAJDTR010000075.1 coordinate 37,169, forward strand.
TGCTTCCTTGGGCGCAATCTGCGGTTTTTTCAACTCAAGCGCTCGTTCTTCAATCTGGTTCAAAATGTCCTTGAGTTCTTGGTCTTCGTCCTGTTCGGCTTCCTTTTTTGCTTCCGTGATTTGCTTCAGCAGGGACTCTGCCTCGGCAGCGATTTGCGGTGAGAAGTCGATTTCGGTTGAAATTGCCGGGGGTGCGAAAAATTCAATGAACGAGAGCGTAACGAGAAACACGGCGATGAGGAGGACAAATTTTGTCTCTCGCGGAACGGTGTAACGCGCAACTTTAGCTACGGGAACCGCTTGTAACCTGTTGGATGTGTCTCGAAGTTGAAGTGTCGTGAGAGTTTCATCGGTTTGATGTTGAATCTGCTCCAACCCGCTTACGACACGGTCCTTAAGCGATGCGCCCATGTCAATTGACCGTGCGGCGTCATAGAGGCTCACCGGTCGAATAAGGCGAACAACCAAAGCGATTAGAGCAATGCCAAGCGCCATCCAGAGAAGCGTCCACTGCGGGATATTGAAGGTAGTCAAACTGTCGATTAATAGCACCGGTAGACACGCCAGAGAGCCGTAGAATAGAAACTGCGCAAGGGTTTGAAAATACCGCTGCACGGTCAAGCGAGAACGTACTTGTCGGATTTTGGTGAGGATCAGTTCTTCAGGCATCGGTCAACTCCTTTCTCAGCTAATACGGGGTTGCTCTGCAATTTTATAACACATCGGTAACATCGGTAAAAACCTCAATGCCGAGTTTTTCGGCGACATCAATTACACCGGGCTTGAAAAATGGACATACAACCAGTTCCGATCAACTTTCCGATTTTCCTGGGCTTCGTAGAATTCGACAACGCGCTCCAACGTATAAACGTCGGATCGATTCATTGAGGATTTAATCTCGATAAGCATGAGTTTACCGTCCCGAATCACGACATCTATTTCAACCTGAGCTGGATGACCATGAACGCGTCCTTCCGTGTCGTGCTTGATATAGTTTTCTACCTCAAAACCCAAGTCGCTCAAGATACCGCTCAGGGCTTCGCGGAATGACGCTTCGGACTGAACCCCCCACCGAGCACCGATAGCGTGTACCGTTCGGTCTAGCTTTGCCACATTCTTATCGGTCTGTTGCTGGGCTAGGGCTAAGTCCTTAACCGTGGCAGAGAGTTCCGCGACGGATTCGTCTGTCCTTGTCTGTATTTGTGCAAGTTCTTTGACGCTTTGTTCGGTGTCTTTCTGTGCTTGTGCAAGTTCTTTGATGCTTTGTTCAGTCTCGTTTCGGGCCTGGGCGGCTTCCCTCAACGCGGCGCGCGTCTCCTTCTGATCTCGGGCTAATTCGGCGACAATTTCCTCTAAACGCACTGAATCCTCCATATTCGTTGCTCCGGCAGTTGCCAAACTATCTTACTTCTCACTTCAGATTGTTACTTGCCAGTAGAATCCTCCGCCAACTCCAAATCCGGAAGAGCCTTGCCATCCGTGCCGGTGATTCGTAGATGGAATCCCCAGGACGAAGTCTCGTTGGAGACCTTGACCAAGATGCTGTTTTCTCCCGCTTTCAGGGTGGCGGGAACAATGTGCCGGTCAATTCCTTGGGGTTCGGAATGAATATCGGTGTCAATATTTGCTTGAGTGAAGATCTCCTCCCCGTTTAGCCACACCTTCGATTGATCATCACTGCCGAATCGTAGATGAACTTCGCGTTCGTCCGGAGAGGCGACTGATGTCCAAGCATACGCCGTCACCCAATCCGAGTTCCCTTTGAAGATTTTGTTGAAATCGACGTAACCGTCGAATCTGTCATCATTCCGCTTTTCCCACCCAACCTGTCCACCAACCCCCGGAAATTGCGTCTCCGTGTCGATTTGTGCAGCGTTTTCCGAAATATGCGCCACATTGTAGCCGATTCCCGACTTATTGTCAAATGGTCCGATAACCGACCATGCACTCTCGGCAATGAAACCGGTTCGGTTCATATAATCCAATACTTTATCGGGTTGATCGTGTTCACGATAGTATTGTGCCAACGCGAGGTCGGCGTGTAGTTGGTTAACCAGTGAATTGGAACCTGCTTTCTTCAAATTCTCGACCATCTCAAGGAAACGCTCTTCGTCGCTTGCATTTTTGCCGGCTTGTGCAACGTGCCTCCACATCCATTCTGCCGCTTGCGCGAAATTCGTACCGGGATGAGTCATGTTGTTCATGCTGATCTTAAACTGTTCCAGTGCCTCCTCGTATCGTCCGTTGGCGACATACGCCCTCGCCACAGTAGAAGCGTGATACCAATTCCCTCCAATCTGAGATCCGCGCTCGGCAAGTTCCAGCGCCTTTTCCGGCAGGATGTTTTTGTCGAGAAGTCTTTGAGCCAAGTTCACATACTCCCAAGGACGTTGCGTCGGGGCCACCTCTTTTTGACGAAGTTTCAGCCATTCTGTGTATGCGGCATCCGATTTTTCAAAATTGTCCGTTTTTCTGTAGGCATCGCCCAATAACTCGTGCACATTAGGCCTCGCCGCCATGCTGGTCCTGAATTCTTCAAGGATGGCGATGCCTTCGTCATATTTCGATTTGTCGGCATAGAGACTCCAGATACCTGCAAGCGCTCTATCGTGATCGCTCTTTTCTAGCGGAGCGTCTAGCGCTTGGCGATAAACGGCTATAGCCTCCGATAATCTATCTCCCTTCGCGAGAGTGCCTGCCAACAGGTTGTAATGTTCATACGAGTCCGGTTCAATTTCGACTGCTTTTCTGTAAGCGGCCGCTGCCTTTGCCGAATTCTCCATTCCCTCCGGTTGTTTTTGGTATAGATCTCCGATCGTTTTGTGCCATCGCGCCTCGTCGGGTTGAAGTTCGCTGAGTTTCCGGTAGTGGTCAATGGCTTCGGTGGGCATATTGTTCCACTCGTAGGACTGGGCAAGAGCAAAGCGGGCATCGGGGTCGTCAGGGTTCTCTTCAACCTTCTTCAATCGTTCGAGGATTTGCTTTTCGTAGAGGTTCCCGGCTCTGTATGCTCTATGTATCGCCGTTTCCGCTTTTTGTCGAGTCCAGTCCTGCCGGGCTACGTTTGCCATCTGCTGATAGGCGTCGACCGCCTCTTCGTACCGTTCTGCACCGAGATAGCAATTTCCGAGCAATCCATACATTTCTTCCTGTCCCCAACCACCGCCGCCGTACCTGGCGCTTTCGGCAATCGCATCGTGGACGAGCTTTATTGCCGGGGCGTACATCTCTCCGTCGACACAGATAGTGGCGAGTGCGGCGAGGTACCACATGTCGTTTTTTTGATGACTAGCCGAAAGCGCAACTTCCCCTTGACTTAGCATTGTTTTAGACATGTCCGAATTGCGGCTCCGGTTGAATGCTGCCGCTGCGTAAAAGAAACTCCGAACATTGCTCGGTTGGGCTTTGGAGAGAGATTGATAGGCTTCGGCAGCCTGTCCGTGTTGGTTCGCGTTTCTATAAATCTCGGCAACCATTTCAAGGAGCGCGGGATTATCCGATTCCGTTTTGAGCCGATCTTCAAAATGGGTTTTCAACTGCTCAAGTTTTCCGTCGTTTTTGTACGCGGTAATTAGTGTTTCACGCGCCTGATCTCCTCCGAGCATGACTTTGATACCGGATGGTCCGTGGCTGATCGACATGCCCCTGGAAGCCGATCTCGACAACTCTTCGCTGATTTCTATCGCCAAGTCATTCTCGCCAAGCTGCACGTATACCATCACCAACTCGTTGTAAATATTGTCCTTCTCCCAGCTTTGGGCAGTCATGTCGAGCGCTTTCTTGTAGGTTTCGACGGCTTTCTCCAGTTTACCCTCATTCCGAAAACCTCGGGCGCGCTCCTGCAGCATCTCCATTGTGAGAGTGCCCTCCTCTTCCGCTTTCTTCAGCATTTCCTCCAACTTGCCCTGACGCCGGTAGATTTGCGTGAGTTGCCGTTCGATTTCGCGCCGATCCCATTCCTGTCCGGTATATTGAACGGCTTCTTTGAATGCCGCCTCTGCGGAATCCAAGTCGTCTTTACGAAGATAGAGCTGCGCTATTTCACTGTAGACCTCTCCGTTTCCGGGAGCAAGTTCAACCGCTTTTTTGTAGGTTTTGAGGGCGTCATCGACTCGATCTCCGGCGGCGTACACCCTCGCGAGACGGATGTAATGAACGCCGATGTCAGCTTCTTGATTGACGTACTCTTGGGCGACTTCAAGAGCTTCGGCGAATTTGTCGGCGGACTGCAAGGAGTTGACGAGTCCGTCCTGATACTTCGTGTTCTCCGGATCGACTTCAAGCAGCGATTTCCAAGCGTCGATTGCCTCGCTGTGTTGACTTTGGCGTGTATAGATAGTCGCGAGTTGGGCGCGAGATTCCAGGTCCTCCGGCATTACTTTCACTATTTGACGGTATATTTCCGCCGCCTTCTTGAGTTGATTCTGCTGCATGTACTGTCCCGCCAACGATCGTTGAGTACCGACGTTGAGTTCTCCCGCTTTTTCCGCCAGTCGGGTTGTCGTCGTCAATCCGTCTCGTCTCTGTTTAATCTGCATCAACTGTTGCTGCGCCTGTTCTCGGGTCCAACGTTGCGCGGAAAGGTCGTTGATGATTTCGGTAAGCACTATTTCGGCATCATCCCACATCTCGTGCTGCATGTATGTGGTCGCCACCCGTTCTTTCTCCCATGGGCCGCCTCCGCGGTTCTGTAGAAGGGTGATCGCGCCCATCTTGCGAAGCGTGTTCCGCGCTTTCTCTTTCTCGTCTTGCCGGAAGTAGGCTTCGCCAAGCTTCTGGTAGACATCTGACACATTCCACCAGTTCCGAGGATCAAGTTTCTCCGTCGCGGTTTCAAGCAAACGGATTTCTCGCTCTCGACCATTTGCACCGCGGTAAGCATCAGCCAGTACCTTTAGCAACTCCGGGTTCTCCAGCATCGAAGTATCATTCAGTAATTGATTCACAAGAGGATCGGATTCGTCAAGTTGATCCGCCGCAATTTTTAAAGATGCCACGAGATACAGCAGCGTTGAATCGCTAGGATCCTCGCTGAGTTTGGCTTCGTACTCAGCGGTATAGCTTTCTACGTTATCGGAGGCCTTATAGAGTTCAATTAGTTTAGAGACTATTTGTGCCTGTGCGTACGAGTTTTGTGAAATCGATGCACCGTCGGCCTCCAGCTTTTCGCGTAGAAACTGAATTGCTTTTTCGCGCTCGCCGGAAGCGGCGTATGCCGATGCCAGATTCGCGTACATGTGGTGCTGATTGGGTTGTGCCTTGACTATCTTTTCGTAAATATCAGCCGCCGCTTTCGGGTTGTTGTTTTGCGTACACTGGTATGCCGCATTTCGCGCAAAATCGTTCCCATAGTTCCGCCCGAAAGACGGCGCAATCATAACTTTTGCAAGTGAAACCAGTTCCTCAACCTTGCCGGCTTCGAAGAACGTCTGAATTACCTCCCAGGTGTTGTGACCAAGCGCGTTGGGGTTCTCCTCAAGGAGGGTTTTGAACTGAGTTAAGGCTTCATCCGCTTTTCCGCTGCGCTGCAGCATTTGGGCATACCGCTGACGTGTCCTACCATCTTTTGGGCGCAGTTTGAGCGCCGCCTCGAACGCCGCAGACGCCTTGTTGATCTGATTTGTGCTATCGTAGAACGCCGCCAATCGCGCCTGAGCCTGGAATGAATCAGGATTCTTCCGCGCGCCTTCAAGTAATTGTGGTTCCCGCTCGCGCGCGGCTTTGGAACGACTCACCAGATGTGTGGCTCGCTGAAAGTTCCATGAGTGCAACGTCTGGCCGTGGCGATCGCGTTGGTTGGCGAATCGCAGCGCCCGCTCGGCTACGCTTGCGGCGTCCCGGCCTCTGCCAAGTTCTTCCAAGTGCTGGCTGAGTTCCATAAGGAAGTTCGGATCACGTTGACTCATCGATAGCGTCATCACCTTCTTGGCAGCCGCGATTGCAAATTGAGTCAGACCGCTCTGCTGCAGTTTTTTTGAGAACTCGTAAAGTTCCCGGACGCCGCTCGGCGAATTTAACACTTTAGACATCAACTCGCGCACCTTGATTGTGTTGCCGGTAAGCACGGCGAGCTGTAAAGTAAGATTGTAATATTGACGGCGATTTCGCGGGTCACTCCTCGCGAGTTCATCCAGTAGTTGCAACGCTATCGCGTGATCACCTGTCTGAATCGATACAAAAACGGCATTGATCTTGAGCGTTAAGTCTTCCGGATTATCAATCTGCAATCTCGAGAGTATTTCTTGCGCTTGCCCCCGTTTTCCTTCCCACCAATGACAGTAGCTTAGTGCCAAACTTGGATAGATGCGGTCTCTCCCTTCCGTCGTCTCCAAATCCGCGCGAAGTTTGGTGTAAAAAGTCTCCTGTTGATTTTTCGTCCAGAGTTGTAGAAAAACCTGCTGAAGATACTCCAAACGGAGTTGATTGTAGTAAGTCGTTGGCGATGGATAGGTCGACTGGAGCGGAGTGTACCCGCTGTAAGAGTATTGCGCGTACGACAACGACGCCACTCGCCGGGCGTTTGCCAAAACAGGTTTGGTCCTCTCAAAGAACGTCCAGAGAACGTCAACGCCTTTTTCTATATTTCCGTCGCGCACATAAGCCGCCGCAAGCGACTGGTAGATGTTTCTATACCGCCACCACTGCTGCTGGGGAATTGAAGGTGCGCGCATACCGGAGGGTTGTCCTGCTGTCTTTGGAACCGAAAGTTGGGCGAGGATGTTCTCGGCAACGTCAAACTTCCCTTGCTGTGCAAATGCATCGATAAGCGTTGCACCGGTGTTCAAATCGGTCACGTTTGTCGTGTCAAGTTCGCCAAGCATTCGTGCGGCTTCCTCCTTCTGTCCCCGAGTGTAAAGACGCATGGAAAATCGCGCAATATGCGAGAGGCGTACTTCGGGCTTGAGCGCAGTCATCCCGTCAAGGTGTTTTTTGAAGGTTCCGTAATCAGCGTTCTGGCGCATTAACTGCGTCAATCGCATGTCCTGATAAACCGGATCGCTCGGTGACGCGGCAATGAGACGATCGGTAATTCCTTGAACCTTGTCGTTGTTTTCAGTCAAGACATAAATCTGAACCAAGAGTTCCAGTTTCTGAATATCTCTTGGATTCGCATCCGCGTCTTCCTCGAATTTCCGGACAAACTCATCCAATTCTCGCTTTTGTTGTGCGATTGTTGCCAATTGCACCAGTGCGGCGGCTTGAGTTTCTTCGAAACTGTTAGGTATCCACGGTTGCCCGCTACCGGAAGAGCGTTGTCCCTGTACATTCCAAACTAAGTTCCGCGCAAGATTTAAGTTGCGCGAACCGATGCCGGGCAGCCCTGATCCCGTCTGATTCGCAGTAGCTTTGCCACCCTTCGCCGGTTTATCCACCGGTTTAGGCATTTCCAGTATCCGTACAAAATGCGGGCGGGCGCGGTCTAATTCATTCATCTGGACCAATGCTGCGCCAACCTGATAAATCGTCTTCGCGTCCTTCGCTTTTCCGCCGGCTCGGTCAAGCGCGGACAGCGCCTCCTGTATCAGTCCGTGCCGAATCAGCAATGCCGCGAGTTTGACTTCAGCCTCCAACGACTGACTCCTGGCATGCAGTAACTTTGTCCACACTTGAATCGCTTCCTGCTCCCGTCCCGCATCGAACAGCAGTTCGCCGAGTCGCTGCTGGTGAAACGGATCCGGCTTTACTTTGACGAGACGCCCTTGATAGGTCAATGCATCCTGTGTGTCGCCGAGGTCCAGGCTGATTCTAACTAGCTCAGTCAATAGGTCAGGGTTTTCGTGTTCCCTTTCCAATGCTCGCGCCAATTGGAATTGTGCACCGGGTAGATCGCTCTTCATACGGTAAACGGCAGCCAATGCCAGAATGGGACTCGTGTCGGAAGGACTGATTTTCGACATCTGCTTTAGCTTCTCTTCAAATTCATTGCCCCGACCCAGGTCGTAATACGCTTCGGAAAGTGACTTGACAAAACCGAGCTTATTGTCCACGCTTTCGCTCAATTCCCAGCATCGCCAATACTGATCGATTGCCTGCCGCGGGTTGCCGGCAAGTTTGTAGATTTCTGCGAGATCCGCTCGAATGTCGGTTGCTTCCGGGCGAAGACGAACCGCCTGCTTGAGGTAGTCCGCCGCAGATTCGTAGTTGCCTAGTTGCTTTGATATTTCGCTCTGCAACCGATACCCTTCGGGGTTACGTGGACTGTGCAGCACAACCTGTCTTGCCGCCTCTGTTGCGGCATCGGAATCCATCATGTCCAGATGGATCCGCGCTATGTCTGTGTAGTATTCGCGCGCATTCGCTCCGTCAATTTCGATTAAATGGTAGTAGATGGCGTTGGCTTCATCGCCTCTGCCCTGCTGTGCATAGATTTCTGCGAGCCACCGATTGATGTAGATATCGCTGGATTTTAGGGTTCTGGCTTTCGTTAACACCTCGACGGCGTAGCTAGTGTTACCCAATTTGAAGTACATCTTGACGAGCTGCTTTTGCCCTTCGAAGGCAGTCGCTGCGGAAACATCGGGCTCCGCAAGTTTCGCTTCCAGCTCATCAATCTTCTCTACGAGTGTCCCCTGACGCCGATAGAGTTCAATTCTCCGATCATCCATCCGGTCGGCGAAGAATTCGTTAGGAGCAAGATTTGCCGCTTCCGTGTATTCCGCCAACGCCCCCCCATAGTCTTTGTTTTCCATCAGTCGGTTCGCCAACTCTTCACGATACTGAAACGAATCGGGACTTAGTTCAACCGCCTTTCTGCTTGCGGCGATAGCTTCCGCGCGGAATTCCTTTGCATCAAGCAACTGTGCCAGCCGATGATAATTTGCCGCGACCGACTTATCGCCATCGACCATCCGATTCCACGTCTCAAGGGTCTTTGCGCGATCACCATGACGCAGATAAAACTCGCCGAAATACTCAATGTAATCAGGGTTATCGGGTGCGAGCGAGACAGCCATCTCATATTCTGCAACGGCATCATCTACCCATTCATGACCGGCGTAGATCTCCGCGAGGATGAGGCGGGTACCCGCGTTCTCCGGGTCGTGATCTGTCATCCTCTGATAGGTTGCTCGCGCCTTCTCTTCATCGTCTAACTGCAGATATAATTCCCCCAGTTCACGGTAAATACCGAAATCATCGGACTGTTGCTTGCTTAGGGCTTCGTATTCCGCCGCCGCGTCGCCGAATTTTTCCGCGCTGCGCAGGGCGGCAATCAAATTCAGGCGCAATCCCGTATCGGTCGGCGCGAGCGCCAACCCTTTACGGTACTCGACAACTCCTTCATCCGGCTGCTGGTTCTCCATATACGCCGAAGCCAACAGGCCGATTATCTCGGGGTCATTTGGTGACGTTTCAATTTTGGCTTGATAGTATGCAATTAAGCCTTCCCAATCGCTGTCGGCGGCGTATATGCCCACGACGCGTTGACGGAGGTCTTTGCGAAGCCAATTTCCCGGTGCCGTCAGCGCAATCGCCGCGTCGTAACTTTCAATGGCTCGCTGAAACTCCCCCGTTTCCTCGTGAATTTTGCCAATTTCCCGAAGACTCAAGCAGACGCGATACGCGTCGTCTTTCTTGATCTCCGTTATTGCTTGGTGTTGTGCGATGGCTTGCTCGTAGAGTTCCTGCTCACGAAACAGGTCGGCGAGTTCAAGGCGTGCGAAAACGTTCTCTGGGTCAAGTTCCGAGATTCTCGTCCACGCCTCAATTGCCTCGTCCACCATATCCCGCCTGAAGTAGGCACGCCCGAGAGATTTGTAAATCGTGGTCAGGTCATCGGGCGCTACGGACTGCGACTCTTCCGACAACTCTGTTGCCTTGGACAGTTCGGCTATCGCGTCTTCATGGCGGCGTAACACCGCATACATCTGCCCTAGGGCGAAATGGGGATAATAATCGTTGGGGGCTAGTTCTGCAGCGCGTTGGTAAGCAGCGACGGTCTCGGCATCTTTGCCGATCCGTTTGTAAAGGTGTCCCAGGACAAGCTGTGCATTCGGATCATCGGGACTAGAGTTTGCCTCCGCTTCATAGTCCGCAATCATGGCGTCCAAGCCGGCGCCTTCAAGATAAAGCTGGTATAGCCGGTCGAACGCATTTCCTTCCTTCGGATTGCGTTTGAGCATCTTTTTGTAGCGTTGAATGACTTTTTCGTCGATAGTCCCGTCCTGTGCGAGAATCGTTGATGAATGACACAAGACGTAGGAAGCCAAACACAGGAGACACACGACAACTCGATGCGTTTTTTGTTCAAGCATGAGTAATCCTCCTTGAAGGAACTTATGAGAATGGGATGTTGTCAGAAGAATAGACCTAAACTATCTGTAGCATGAGAGCGGACCTATGCGAAGTTAGTTCATCTTCGTATGATTGTTCTTCATCGCCGTTCTCCGAGGTAACTTGGGAATTCCCTTTACAGCAGCGATTTTATGGAGCCTACATTGTAAAGTCGAAGGGGTATTCGGTAATCTGATGTTCTAAGTTGCGAACGAGTTTTAGTGACAAGGGTTAACTTTGAATAAGTGTACCCAGAAGTTGTGTCAAAACAGAGACTCGCGTGACAAAAATCAGACTTTCAAAGGAAGGAATGCATAACACAGTAGACGACGCCGAATGGACACAAGTTTACCATTTGAATCCTAACGCTAACGATTCGACACCAAGGACGAGGCGTTCGGTTGCAACATACTATTTGGTTATTTCTTTTCGTTCTTCGTAGAGATCACGTCATCCGACCACATTTCATGAAGCTGGGAGATGACACATCTCCGCATAGTTCTACATCAAGAACGATGCCAGTGTACCAAAACGGTTAGGGGTAACTTGTGATCGCACAATTTATATCATCTCCAAATCTGAACGTAATCTACAATCCAATGAAAGTCGGTAATAGATTGAACAATGTCTGATCGAGCCTTGAAGTCGAGTAAACCTTCAAGCAGCGTCTCCCTAAAAGGTGCATTTCGTCAAGGATTCAGTTCGGGAAATATTTCTCGCGCAGTTCGTCCAAGACATGTTCAAATTGGGGATGAAGTTTAATTAATGCTGCGGAGGATTGGATAGCATTGGAGGGATAAACCAACCGGATAGGGAGGGCGATAGCTAATCCCATGCGATAAAGTTCCTAGCTTTGCCCATCCACTATTCACGCCCACCGTTACTATTTGAATCGTTATGGGCGCTCTGGAGCCGATATGGCTTGATTCAGGGGTTCATTGGAAAACCCCTGAATCCTATTTATCTTGTTCGTTGTCTACGGCTCAATCAGTTTGTAGAACTGAACTTCGCCATCAACGATGTGGTTGATTGCGGCACTCTTGGAGGTGTGCCGGTTCTCGTCATAGCCCGAAATGAGCGTTGCGCCGCTGTAGTCACTCGTCGCCGCAATCTGGTCGCGGATCGCTGTTGGCTCAAGATCGGGCGCACGACGCATCGCCTGAACCAGCAACCTGACAGCGTCATATCCTAGCGCCGCCCCGCCATCCGGCGCCTCGTTAAACATCCCGGTGTAGGCAGAAATGAAGCGCTGAGCGTCTTCGCCCAAGTCGTCAGGATCAGCTTTAACAGAGAAAGGACTGCTAAAGAAACTCCCGTCAACTGCCGAACCGGCCTCCGGGATCAACCCCGGGTTATCCCAGCTATCGCCTCCAAGGAAGGTTGCCGTGATGCCGATCTCCTCCCTCGCTTGGCGAACCACTAGCGGGAGTTCCGGGATGAAACCGGTGCTGAAAACCACGTCCGGGGTAGCTTCGGTAATTGCGGTGAGTTGCGCATTGAAATCTGTATCTCCCGCCATGTAGAACTGTTCAGCCACGACCTCCCCGCCGTAAGATGTAAAATTGGCGATGAAGGTTTTTGACAACCCTTCCGAGTAGACATCTCCCGCGTGCGTGAGAACCGCTGCGGTTTTAGCTTCCAAATCTTCGACGGCAAACTGCGCCATCACTTTGCCCTGAAAGTCATCGGTGAATGCCGCCATAAACACGAATTTGCCCGCAGCGGTAACGCGCGGATTCGTCGCACCGGTGGTTATCATCGGTATCCCGTAGCGCTGTGCAATCTCTCCGACGATAACGGCATGAGTCGAACGATTGGGGCCTGCGATCGCCGTTACTCCGTCCTTGGTTATCAGCTCCTCTGTTATTCCAGCGACGTACTCGGTATCGCTGACATTCTCGCTAAGTAGGCGTTGCGTCGGTATGCCGTGGGGCACCAACTCTATAGGCGTACCACGCACGCCTCCCTCTTCGTTCGATTCGTTTACCGCCAGTTCCGCGCCGTAGCGGCTGTTATTTCGGTTCGGCGTGGTATAGATAAAGCCGATGTTGGCAGCTTCGCCATCCTCACTCGGTAACGGGTCAAGCAACCGTTGAAGTTGGTCACACCCCGCAAACAGGAAGCTAGCAAGCAACAGCGGTACGCAAAGCCAGGCGATAAATCCGCGTCCGTTCCGTCGAAAGCGCTGATTTGGCATTAAGTAATTGCTCTTCGTTGGTCTCTTCATGTCGTGTCAACGTATAAATTAGCTATCTAATCTACTATGGAAGTTGTGTCCAACCCGTCACATGCGGCGGCAAGAGAATCGGCCGTTTCGAGGCAACAACCTCGGCTCGAATCCGCTGGGGCAGCGTCTCTATATCGACCTCCGCCGCCGTGACAATCCCGTAGGCTTCCATGAGCGGAAGTATGCTGCGAAAACTGTTGGCGACGAATTGGTAACCGCCCCACGCCTCCGAGGCGCCCATGGGCGCCGTATACCGTAGAGTGGGCTCGGGCAAACCGGCGTCCAGAAAAGCGCTGTACAAGTCAAAACCCATTCCGGTATGCGCGCCTGAACGCTTAAACACCTCGACAGCCCACTGTGCTAAGTTGTTCATCAAGGGGGTATGATCCGTATAAAATGCCTCTATGGAGGTGAAATCAACCTCTTGGAAAGCAACGATAGCGCCGGGGCGGAGGCGCGCTGTAAGCTGTTTCAAGGCATCTGCCGGATCCGCCATATACATCAGGACGAGGCGCCCGATGAGCGCGTCGAAGTCGTCCGGAAGATCCAACGTTCGCGCGTCCCCCGCCAGGAATTGGATGTTTGCGAGTCCCGCTCCCTGTGCCCGTGCGCGGGCGGTTTCGAGAATCTCGGCGTTCACATCCACGCCGATAACTTCCCCGTCAGCACCGACGAGTTCAGCCGCAGCCATCGCAACATCTCCGGCGCCGCTCCCAATATCAAGGACTTTCATCCCGTTGAAGAGCCCCGCTTCCTCGAGGAGACGTTTCGTCACGTCCTCGTATAAGCCCGACTGCTGAATTAACCGTTCCGTCTCCTCTTGGGTGCGTCCCATTGTGTATGTCGCATCGCTTTTCTGCTCACTCATGCCGATTGTTTCTCCTTCCGAATAATAGATAAAAACAAATAGGATCGTTCAAAACCTGAGAATAAACAAGGGGTAACTGTTTAGTTCAGTCCAAAAAAGGGAAAAAATTGGTCTAGCACTTATTTGGGCCTAATCGACGGCAGGAGAAGCCTCCCTCTGTGGGAGGGGCATCCCTGCCCCGATACTGGTTATGGAGAACGTGCAATGAATAGGATCTCTATCGCACTCCCTATTCAGTCGCTTGATTACTACTACAAACCGACATCGGCGATATAGATTGATGGACTAAACAGTTACAACAGGGGGAATCTCTGATCTACATGTATTGAAATTACAATCACGGTTGGATCAGTTTATGGAACCGTGCTTCGCCATCAACGATGCGGTTGATGAACGCGCTTTTCGACGCGTGCCGGTTGTCATCGTAGCCAGAGATGAACGTAGCACCGCTATAGTTCTTAGTGGCTGCAATCTGATCGCGAATCTCTGTCGACGTTAATTCCGGCGCGCGGCGCATCGCCTGGACCGTCAGTCTAAGCGCATCATATCCGAGTGCTGCCCCGCCGTCGGGCGGGATGCCGAAGATTGAGGTGTAAGTATCGATAAACTGGTGTGCGTCCTTGCCCAACGACCCGGGTGAAACGTCCGCCCAGAAGAACGTCGAAAAATAACTCCCTTCAAGGATCGTACCGCTTTGGGCAATCAACGCCGCGTTATCCCAACTATCCCCGCCGAGCAGAATTCCTGTAATGCCGAGCGTCCGTGCCTGTTCAACCACAAGCGGGATTTCGGCAGAGAACCCGGGCAGAAAAAAGACATCCGGCGCCGATTCGGCGATTGCCGTTAGTTGCGCAGTGAAATCGGTGTCTCCCCTCGCGTAAAATTCCGCACTCACAACTTCCCCTCCAAAAGCCGTGAAGTTGTCGATAAACGTTTGGGATAGTCCTCCCGAATAGAGCGACCCGCTGCGCGTGAGAACCACCGCAGCCTTCGCCTCCAAATCTTGCGCCGCGAACTGAGCCATCACCTTTCCCTGAAAGTCGTCGGTAAACGCCGACATAAACACAAAATCGCCCGCAGCAGTAACCGTCGGGTTGGTAGCAGTGGTCGTCACCATCGGTATTTCGTGCGCTTGGGCAGCCTCCCCGATAGGAACGGCATAACGCGATAGATTGGGACCAATAATTGCGGATACTCCCTCCTCAACAATCAGCGCCTCTGCGATCTCTACGGCGTGCTCATCGCCGGTTATGTTACCGCGTGGGACCAATCTGATCGGGGTGCCATGCACACCGCCCTCCGCATTCAGTTTTCGTTCTGCCAGTTCCGCGCCGTTCAGACTGTGGCTCCGGTTGGTGCTGCTGTAGATAAAGCCGATTTTAATGACATCTTCTTCTCCATCCGGCAACGATGTGAGAACACGTTGTGCCTCCTCACACCCGCTAAACAGCGACAACATTGCCGCGACCAAGATGAAGTGAACAACAGGATGTAGGGTTAATCTGACAACGCTACCCCAGCTCTTTATGAATTTCAGATTTTCTTGATATGTCAATTAATCTCTCCTCAGCGTTAAGTAGATTATTTTTTGTTGCTGATTGCGAATTATGGCAAAGCAATGGCTTTTTAGCTCGGCTAATTGGGTTTTCTGAATACTACGTTAAATCGCAAAGTAGCCGTTTGGTTAACCGATTCCGAGGTCACTTCCACACCCAAATCCGGGAACGAAGTCACCCACTGCTCTGGTTTGTAGCTGGTGTAGCGTCCTTCAAGTTCAAGCCATGTATGATGGAAAAGTTTCTTTTCCATCCCAACACCTCCCGTCCATCCGGGAACCCAAAAATTTTCTGTAGCCCTACCTGAATTATACTCGCTAGCGGCACACGGGTCCGGTTCGAAACACCCGTTGTAATGAGCCTCGAATCGAGATCTCGCGATGCAGACACCTCCGAGCGCATAAACGTTCGCCTCCCATGATTTTAGCGGCCCCGGATTACCACCTAGCTTGAGCGTGAATCCATAGTTGTCGTCCCTCTCAAAAGTCCAATTCTCGGACCAACTTTCTCCAAGTTGGTTTGGTCCTTCAGAGCTTCCCTTTTCCTCAATCTCTCCGTACACTCTGCCCTCGTGGAAGAGTAAAACGTCAAACTCACCGCTTAGGAAAAAACCACCTGAACCGAGCAACTTACGGTAGCCAAAGACATAACCGAATCCGCTAATCCCTCCGCTGCTATCCGATTCAGCACGGTTTACGTTGCCCTTTTGAGTTGACATATTCCGTGGATCCGTATTATCGACGGTCTTGGTGTAGGAGGCATCGACAAACTCGGCTATAATTGCATCAGTGACATAAATACCCTCATTTGCGTCCGCAACCTTCAAGAGCGCCAACGCAGTAAGACACAAGCACAATGAAGTTACGATTTTCCGTGCACTCTTTCTTCGGCGCATCTTGGTCAATCCAATAATCGGGTAGAGCCTTTTCCCGTTTTGCGTAGATCGCAAATCTCTGTCTCCTATTTATTCACGAGTCAAATGCTGCGCCCATCGGATATTATACTCGCATCCCCAAGTGGATGCAAGCCGTCAAAAGTTCCCAAACCTCACTATAAGTTTGACAATCCCGCGCCTAAACTGCTATAAGAGCGACAGTGGTGAAACCGCCTGATATAACTGTTCGGCAGATGCAATCCAACCTGTATCTACCGAAGCGGAGGTAATGTGTAACCGAATAATGGCGAATTTTCTTCTATCGGGGTTGCTCATCCTCGTTACCGTCGTCTGGGGGTGGACGTTTGTCGTGGTTCGGGATTCGATCATGGCGTACTCCGTCCTTGGCTTCTTGGCTCTACGATTTACCATCGCATCGCTGTGTCTTGGTCCTTTTTCATTCAAGCGGCTGAGGCGAGGGACGTTTGTCGTCGGTGCCGGAATCGGAACATGCTTGGCGGGCGGCTACCTGCTTCAAACCTACGGACTGCGCTACACGACGCCAACCAACTCCGGTCTCATCACCGGGCTGTTTGTCGTCTTCGCTCCGGCTGCCGGTCTTGCCCTGTTTAGAGCCCGCATTGACCGCGTTTTTCTCTTACCGTTGGGGGCGTGCTTGATTGGAACACTTCTGCTCGTGGGGGATAGCCCGGAAGAGATACGTATCGGGGACGGACTCACCCTCGGCTGCGCCGCCTGCTTCGGGCTGCACATCGCCCTGCTGTCGCATGTCGCCCATCGTCACGACGCCACCGCTCTGGCGCTAGCGCAGATGATCGCAACCGCATTGATATGCGGACTACCGTGGCTGTTCTTCGAAAGCCCTGCGCTTCCTCCCGGACACGTGTGGTTCGCTCTGGTCATCACCGGCGTGCTCGCGTCCGCCCTTGCTTTCGCCGTGCAGACGTATGTTCAACAGCGTTTGTCGGCTACCAGAACGGCTATCATTTTGACAATGGAACCGGTTTTTGCCGTGTTTTTCGGCTATCTGTTAGCCGGAGACCGGCTGTCATGGGTTCAGATTATCGGCGCGCTCCTGATATTAGCCGCAATCGCCGCGAGCGAAGTTCTCCCAGCCCTGAAGCGTGACTGAATCCGCTTCGCAATATCGTAACTGTCAATTCTCAATCCGCCGGTTACCTTCCACCCTTCCAGCCTTTTACACTCCCCACCGTTGCCGCATCTCTTCCATCGGAACCGTTTCGCCCTTTGTCCACGCATAATGAGCGATAGGATTCTCGCCAATCCAACGCTCATCCACCGGTTCATCGGCGCGTTGATAGCGGGTGTCGGTGCTTAACCGGAAACGATTGGTGGTGTTGTCCAGCGAGGCGTGCATGGTGTACATGCCAAAGATCAGCACGTCTCCCATCTCGAATGAACTCGTTCCCCACCTCCCGCCGTAGCGATCAATCAACTCTATCGGGTCATACGAAAACGAACCGGTAACGTGATCTCTGTCAACGTCCATTTCCGCGTAGGTTCGCCTGATCGCCTCAAACCGATGCGAACCGACGAGTAGCATCAGAGGCCCCAATTCGAACGGAACATCGTCGAGCGGCGTCCAGCAGGTAAGAACGCGCTTCGTGCCGCGCCCCATATAAACGATGTCGTAATGCGCGCCCGAAAATCCTCCCGGCGGAATCACACGCAGCCACTTAAAATCGTACGTGATCACCGGTGCGTCGAAATACATCTCGCAGAAGTCCATGATCTCCGGTGATTCGACTACGTCCAAGAATGCCTGATCGTGTGTCACCTCCTTGTTACCTCCGGGAAATCTACCCCGTTTGCCCGCCGCCGGAACGCCCTGCGATAGCGGAAAGGATGTATCGAGTTGTCCGTTCTCGTCGAGTTTTTCGAGAAGGAACTGACGGGCGGCTTGGACCTTACTCCGGTTGTGAAGCCCACGAATGAGCAGATAACCGTCCTCCTCAAGCCGCGCATTCAAAGCGTCCAAATTGCCGAGGAGGTCGTTGGCTTCTCGCAGTATGCCCAGATATTTCCCGTTCAACTCCAACGGGTGTTTATTCATCGTAAGAATCATGTGTACCTCCAGTGTTAGCAGACTCGGTTCGGATGCGGGGCATCGCGCCAATTATAGATTTCGTTTCAAAACGTGTCAACGGAAAACAACCCGTCATGAGCCGCAGGGGGTCACGCCGCTGTTGTTTCTTCCCGCAATGATGTGATAACATGATGCGAAAGATAATATCTTGGATAGAAGGATGAAATCATGGACGACAAGAGAGGTTACCGGCATCAAGCACTGACGGTTTGCACGCTTGGCGGGGCGCAGGTGGGCAAGACCTCACTCACTGCAGCAATGACAAAGGTGGTGTCTCGAATCGGCTCGACGCCGGTAGACGCGGGCGACATCGAATCACAGCCGCCATTTCACCACCCGATCGGGGACGGCGTAGGTCTCGATTATCGCGCCATCGACTATGAAACGAGCGGGAGACACTACACGCAAATCGACTGTGTGAGCCATCTGGATACCGTCAAGATGCTGATTGCCGGCTCGCCAGATGTGGGAGGGGCAATTTGGGTCGTAAGCGCGGTCGATGGGGTAACCGAATCGTCCGAGACGCAAATTCGGCTTGCGCGCCAAACTCGCATCCCCGTCATCATTGCGTTTCTCAACCAAACCGATAGGGTTGAGGATCCGGAGTTGATTGAGATTTGCGCGGCGGAGATTCGCGAGCTTCTCACGGATTACGGTTATGAAGAAGCAAACTCCCCGATAATCGTTGGCGACGCGCTGAAAGCGCTGAGATACAAGGGGCACAGTCTTAATTCGGAGGACTGGAAGCCGATCGTTGATTTGATACTTGCGATGGGCAGATGCATGCCTCAACCGGTAAACCCGGCGAATCTGCCGCTGCTCATGCCGATACGCGAAGTATCCGACGATCCGAAAGGGATATCGACACTGCGCGGCGATGTCATCCAGGGCGGGCTAGCTGTCGGACACGCCGTTGATGTTGTAGGGAAAGGAGAGCGGGTCAAAACGCGCTTGGTCGCATTGCGAGATGACGAGGTACAGGTTGATGCCGAACCCGGTTGGATTTCTCCGGGACAGGTGGTGTCGGAACCGAAGAGCATAAAATCCCATACTGTCTTCGAAGCGGCGGTCTATGTCATGACACCGGAGGAATGCAAGACACACGTGCCGCTTGTTGGCAACGATAAACCCGAAATTCATCTCTGGACTATCGATGTTACCGGCCACCTCCGTCTGCCTCCCGACATTCCGATGGTCAACCCGGGGGAGCACGCGCATGTGTCCGTCTCCCTAGACGTGCCAATGGCGCTGCAGGTTGGCGCGCGGTTTGAGATTAAGAAGATGGGAGCGCGGATTGGGATGGGCGTCGTGACCGAAATTGTGGAATAAGCGCAGATTGAAATAGATAGAGCGAGGAGAGTGGCCTCACGCATTAAGTGGAAGGAGGGAAGATTGGAAGGGCGGAATGGATGCAAATGAATTTGGATAGGAAAAGGTAAAAGCAGATTCACGATAATCAAATCACCAATCCTCTCCGATTTGGAAGAAAGAAACCGAGTTTTCGGGGAAAAACTCGGTTTCAAGACAAGGGGAAAACAATGAAATTACAACAAAGAATTGCGCTGTATCTTTTCCCATATATCACGGTATGCTACATTACATATGCGCAAGATGTTGAGATACCTGACTCGAACTTGCGATCTGTCGTTGCAGAATCACTTGGCGCCAATCCCGACCGGATTACTCGTGTCGATATGCGCCGACTGGAACGGATAGACGCGGTGTATAAAGAGATTGAAAGTCTTGAAGGCCTGCAACATGCACCAAATTTGAGACTGTTGGATTTGGACGGTAACCGTATTTCCGATTTGACGCCGCTCGTCAACTTAACGAGTCTGGAGGAGTTGGGGTTGGACCGGAACCGAGTTTCTGACATCTCGCCACTTGCCGGGTTAATTAACCTGCAAGTGCTTACTACCAATGAAAATCGGACTTCCGATCTAACTCCGCTCGCTAATCTCCGCAATTTGGAAGTATTGGTAATAGACAGAAACAATATTACCGACATTTCCCCACTTCTCGGATTAACGAATCTGCGGATACTTAAGATGTTTTCCAATGGTATTTCCGATTTGACGCCGCTCACCAATTTGACGAATCTGGAACAGTTAGAATTGGACAGAAACCGGATTACCGACATCTCACCCCTTGCCGGATTGACAAACCTAAAAGTGCTGAAGATCGAGGATAACCTAATAATCGATCACTCTATACTTGGCCACTTGTCAATCGAAGCATTGTATTATGACCAGACCTGCGAGTTCCCGCCGGAACCCTTGACACCCCGGCTGGAAAATCGTTCGTTCCCTTCCATTTTCGGTCCCTTCAAGCACAACTCGAAATACGACCTGATTGTCGTGGGAATCGGCACCTATAACGATTATTTTTTCAATGCGGACGGCAAGTGGAAACTGCGCGTAAAAGGTTCGGTGACCGAATCGGCCAACGAACGCGACGAGCTCTTGGCACGCAACCCGAACATGATTACCATAGCGGAAATCAGGATGCGTGACGAAGGGGGTGGTTATCCGCATCCGGACTCGCCCGACTGGGTTTGGCAGCACGATCGTCAAGGCAACGTTTACTATAATGACGAACGGCGCGTGATGAACTTTACGCATCCACTTGTCCAAGATATGATAGTCCAACAAGCGGTCGCTGTCTCGAAATGTGGTTTTTACGACGGCATTTTTCTTGACTGGTGGAACGAATTTTACAGTGTGCTCGGCGACGACGAACACCATATCCCGCTTATCGACAACGCCACCGAGCAACAGGCGCGGGATGCTATCATGCAACGTATCAGGTCAAACGTGCGATCCGATTTTCTGGTAATGGGCAATATGAACAGGGGAATAGCGCCTCGCAACGCACCGCACATAAACGGCAGTTTCATGGAAACCATAACCCCGTCCGACCATGACGCCGAGACAGCGGAATCGTTATTTTCGGAAATTGCCGATTCGCTCCAGTGGCTCGAATCCAATCTGCGAGAACCTCGCATTAACGCACTGGAAGGTTTGAAATTACCTTTTGAGCCTCCTGATAGCCCGGCGAATGTTAGGTGGATGCGCGCCTTTACCACACTGAGTCTTACACTCTCCGATGGTTATGTGTATTTTATCAAACGGGGGCACGGTGAACTTTGGTACGAGTTTTGGAATATAGATTTGGGGCAACCTATAGGCGCGAAATCTCAAACCTATAACAATGTTGAAGGACTCTATATCCGTGAATTTACAAACGGGTGGGCGGTGCACAACCATAGCGGCGAGCCGCAGGTCATCACGTTGCCGGAGGAGGTGCAAGGCGTTGCCAGCGGGCATTTGGACACAGAACACGCGCTGGGAAACATTGACGGGGATATGTATCTGCGCGTCAAACCGAAGAATCCCGCGGACATCAACGGAGACGGAGTGGTGAATATATTGGATTTGACGCTGGTAGCACAGGCGCTTGGGACGGAGGATGCGAATGTAGATATCAATGGGGATGGAGTGGTGAATGTGTTTGATTTGGTGTTCGTAGCCAACGCATTCTGAATTGCAGATTGCATGGGAGAATGGAAGGGCGAAATGGCTCCGGTTTATCGTGGGGGATTGCTAGTCGTAACGTACAAATGTGCAAAGTCAAGCTTAATACCGGATTTAGACTGAATTCACTCTTCGCCATAGACGCCAATCTTTCGATAGCGCTCATACCGCTCTTGGACGAGTTGTTCCGCATCAATCTCAAGCAGTGCGTTGAGGTGCTTTCGAATTGCCATCTTGACCCGCCGGGTGGCGAGTGAGACATCCCGGTGCGCTCCGCCCAGCGGCTCGGGGATGATTTCATCTATGATTCCCAGTTTCAACAGATCGTCGGCAGTCGGCTTCAGCCCCTCCGCGGCTTCGGGGGCGTGCTGCCCCTGATCCTTCCATACGATGCCGCTGCACGCCTCCGGGGGAGCGACACAGTACACCGCGTGCTCCATCATGAGCACCCGATCGCCAACCGCAATGGCTAACGCACCTCCGCTGCCTCCTTCGCCAATCAGGACAACGATGATCGGCACGCGCAGCGACGCCATCTCGGCGAGATTTTCCGCAATCGCCATCGCTTGCCCATATTCCTCCGAGCGCCGATCAAAGTGGGCGCCCGGGGTATCGACGAAGCAGATTAACGGCAATCCAAACTTGTCCGCCAACTTCATCACGCGCCGCGCTTTGCGGTAGCCCTCCGGGTGTGTGTACCCGAAATTCATCTCCTGCCGTTCTTCAAGATTTGTGCCCTTCTGCTGTGCCAAGTAAGCGATGGAGTGATCGTCGAACCGCGCCAACCCGGCGATCAGTGCGCGGTCATCCGCGTGCAACCGATCGCCGCGCAACTCGAATGGATCATCGAAAAACGCTCGTATATAAGTCGACGCCTGCGGACGCTGCTCGTGCCGCGCCAGCCACACTTTGTCCCAGCGGGTCAATTTCTGAAACGCCTGCTTCGTGAGGCTGGCAAGGTTTTTCTCAAGCGCCTCGATTCCCGGGGTAACGTCAAGTTCGGGGTTGGCTTCGGCAAAGCCTCTGAGTTGCGTGATTTGCTGATCGAGTTCAGTCAGTGGTTTTTCAAAACTTAGCGGTTTCGACTGCACGTCTTTAATCTCCGTCTGTCAATCACGACTGTCGGGCAAACTGCTTGCCCGGCATTTGCTGGACGATCCCCTTGAGTTCAAGCATAACAAGCGTGCCGGAGACTTTGTTCATTGGCAACGCCGTTGTTCGCGCAATTTGATCGATATGCGAAGATGGGACCTCGATAGCCTCAAGAACAGCTTGTTCATCAGTGCTTAGCTTGGGTGTCGATCGTATTGACGGTTTTACCGCGCGCGTTCCTTCACTCCCGGTTGACGGATCTCGGTTAGGAACTTCGGGGGAAAGATTGGAGTCCGAGTGTTCCCGAGACGAGCCGCTATCATCGAAAGTGAGTTGAGCCGGTGAAGAAGTAAAGGATGGGGTTAAACGCCGGTCCGGGAACGACTCCCAAATGTCGTCGATAGCGTTTATCAGTTTCGCACCTTGGTTAATCAGTTGGTGCGACCCCGTGGATTGCTTGGAGAAAATCTGCCCCGGCACGGCAAACACTTCCCGTCCCTGCTCCGCGGCATGGCGCGCGGTAATCAACGATCCGCTGCGAACCGATGCTTCAACCACCACCGTACCCGAACTCATCCCGCTCACCAGCCGGTTGCGGCGCGGGAAGTTCTTTGGGAAAGGCGGCACCGACATCGGAAATTCCGAAATTAACGCCCCGGATTCCACAATCTCATCCGCCAAATCTCTATTTTCGTCGGGGTATATTTGACTCAAGCCATTGCCGAGGACAGCAATTGTTCGCCCGTTTGCCTGAAGAGCGCCTTGGTGTGCGCACGTGTCAATCCCTCTCGCAAAACCGCTGACGACTGTAACGCCGTTCTCGGCGAGTTGCTGGCTCAATTGCCGGCTAATTGTCTTACCGTAGTTTGTCGGACTTCGAGTCCCGACAATGGTAATACTCGGCGCATCCGGTTCACCGAGGTCGCCCCGCACATAGAGCAAAGGCGGCGGATCGGCAATCTCTTTAAGGAGCAAAGGGTAGGCGCTGTCACTGATGGCGACCAAGTGACAATTGTGCGCCTCAATAAGCTCCAATTCTTGGCCTACGGAAACACGAGATTTACCGCGAATCAACCGTTGGCTGACATTTGGTGGCAGCCCTTCAACGTGAGTTAACTCTTCCAGTGTCGCGTCTAAAGCTCTCTTCGCGGAGCCAAACGCAACCAATAGGCGTTGTATGGTTTGATACCCCACTCCGGGAATTATACTCAGATGGACTAAACTCTTCGTTTCCTCGGAGAATACCATTGGCACCGCTCACTCGCTTGCTACCGGTGCTACCGGCTCCTCGGGTGGCAGAGCGTAGTAGACTTCAATTTCTCGAATCTTCCTATACGTTAGAACAGGCGCTCCACCATCACTCCTCTGTGTTCGCTTCCCGCCGCCAACGCGACGCGACTCCCAAGAGCGGGGAACCAACAACCGTAGCTTGCGAGAGATTACCGGTTCTTTAAACCTCGTGTCGTATTTCTCTCGGACATGATCCTTGACGTCGCGAAGGACTTGCCATTCCTCTTGATCGTCCAAATACTGAATCTTGAAATATTCCATCTCGCCGATGTCGGCTTTGATCACAACTCGCTGTATCTTCTGAGGGTTAAGCCACTCAAGGACGGCTTCGCTGTATTTGTCGGCTTCCAATTGCGATTCTTTATCCTTTTCATCTTCAACGATTGGCCCAGTTTCGCCTTCCGTGTACAAATTGTCGTCGTGAAATCTAGAATTGACATCCCGACTCGTGGCTTCAATGGCGAGATTTTTACTCCATTGTACCTTGGGGCCGGTGCTCACACAACTCGCGAGCAACGCTGCGACTAAGATACCGAGTAAAAACGTAAATGCTGCAGAACGCATATTCTTCCTCCTTCTGTATTGTAAATTTTCCGCAATGTCCTAACTCTAGCCATCAGTCCTAGGGCTGGAACTTTCCGTTAATGTGAATGACTCATTATATTAAAGATTTCAAGCAAATGCAAGTGGACAGAATCCAGGTGTTCAAAATCTCCTCGTGTTGGTTCATGCAGTTCAAACTCCAAGAATGCTCAGTCCCGCGATTTACTGCTGAAGAACACAATTCTCGAGACTATTGGATTGAACTACTTCAAGAATCAATACGTACGTCCGATGTTGCTTAAGCTGCTGCTCATCCGGCAATCGAAAACGAGCGCTACTTCAGCAAGTCATCAAGTTCTTTCTCGCGGGAATCGAGTACTGCCTCGGCTTCCTTTTCCGCGATTTCCTCTGCCGATTGATAGCCGTATAACTCCACCTCAAAGATTTCCCCAGCCGCGCGGCGGTGGGCTCCATGTCCGCGTCCACCGCCGGTGCGCGCCCTGTGCCTGCGTCGGAGTTCTGCATCGTCGCTCGTCGACAGTATGCGGACCCTAATTCTTTCCGTAGGAAATGCGGTCCTTAAGGAAATATCTATGGGGTTTTTCTGTACGCTCTTGATCTCTCCGACCAGTTTCCAATTGACCCGGTCTCCGGTACCGCCGCCTTTATCGGCTAACACGTCGAATGTCTTCAAATTCTTTGAATGAACGACCATTCGGCTAATCTTCCGTTTTTTCGGCAACGTGATAATCACCTCGGACGCCGGGGTCGCGCCGTACAGGTTTTGGGTATCTACAGGAAACAGCGTTTTGCCGAGAGTCTTCAGGTTTCCATCGATCATTTCAGGGCTTGTTGACTTTACGCCCTCCATAAGCGCGTAGTTCTCGCTCCATTCCTGCTTTGAGATGACTTTGGCGCAGGCAGAAATGCCCAAAAGGCAGACAAACAGCAACACGAAAACAATTGGACGGGACATTTTGAACTCCTTGTGTAATGAGAATCGGGATAATAGGTTCTTCACACGGTTGAATAGCCGCTGAACCCGACATCCCAGATTATAATACGATTTTCTTTAGTAATTTTCACGGGGTGTGCCACCTTAATCGATGATTTTCCAAGTTACGTCTTGGCGAGTATCTTGCAATTCGATGTTAAGTTGTTTCAGCCTGTCGCGAATTTTGTCCGCCGTATCCCAATCTTTTCGCTGCCTCGCCGTTTGACGGACATCTATGATGAGTTTCATTAACTGATCCATCATCTCCGAGTTCGCAGCATCGGAATCGGTCAATTCGCTGTATATTCCAAGTACTTCACACTTCTCTTTTAGACCACTATATCCTCGACCCAACGCCGCTTTTGTGGTATCGGAAAGGTTATCGCCCGCTGTTGAAAGCGTCAGATTGACTTCGCCCACAAATTTGAAAATCTCTCCTATCGCCTTCGCCGTATTGAAATCGGCATCCATGGCGTCCTCGAATCCGGTTCGCATGGATTGAACCGCGTCAAGAATTGAGACTTCAGCTTCACCGAGAGTATCGGTGTCTAGAAGACTTGGGTCGGTGACACTTTGGAACGGTTTCAACACATCTAGACAATTATTCAAACGTCGTATCGCGCTGCTCGACTCCTTTAGGCTTGATGAGCTATAGTCCAATGGATGACGGTAGTGCGCCGAGATTAGGAAGTGGCGAATCGCTTCGGCAGAATAATCCCTTAGTGCATCGCGCACAAAAATGAAATTCCGTTCCGACTTTCCCATGCGCTGTCCATTTACCCGCAAGAATGCCACATGCATCCAATATCGCGCAAAAGGCTTTCCCGTCGCCAACTCGCTTTGGGCGATCTCATTTTCATGATGCGGAAATTGGAGATCTTGTCCGCCGGCATGAATGTCAATCGTCTCGCCAAGGTGCTTCATCGCCATAGCGGAACATTCGATATGCCACCCGGGGCGCCCCTTTCCCCAAGGACTGTCCCACCACGGTTCTCCCGGCTTGGCTTTCTTCCAGAGGTCGAAATCACGGGCGTCCTCTTTTCTCTCGTTGACTTCGACTCGCGCTCCGGCAAGCAAATCTTCGGGGCGGCGATGAGAGAGTTTTCCGTATCCGCAGAAGGAGTCCACGCGGTAATACACATCCCCGTCCACGGCGTATGCAGCTCCCTTATCCATCAGGATTTGGATTAAATCAACAATCTCCGGTATATGTTCGGTCGCCCTCGGATGAACGTCTGCCGCACGAATACCAAGACACCCCGAGTCCTCAAAATACGCTTCTGAATTACTCTTGGCGAGCAATGACGCGTCTTGTCCGAGTTCTGCCGCACGGTTGATAATCTTATCATCAATGTCGGTCAGGTTCTGCACCAACTTGACCGAGAATCCTTTGTATTCGAGGTAGCGGCGAACAATGTCAGAAACCAAGAATGTTCGGGCATTGCCGATGTGGAAGAAATCATAGACCGTGGGACCGCAACTGTACATTAATACTTTGCCCTCTTGAAGCGGGACAAATTCTTCCAGTTGCCGGCTTAGCGAATTATAAATGTTTAATCCCATCTATTGCCTCTTGAAAATGATGCTTGACTCCCGTAACATGACCCTTAATCCCGACGCTCAACCAAACAGGCAATCGCTTGAACTGCGATTGCCTCCTCCCTGCCAACGACGCCTATCCCCTCCGACGTTGTGGCTTTGACGCTAATCTCATTGAGGGAAAGATTTAAGGTTTCGGCGAGTCGTCCCCGCATTTCAGGAATATGAGGCGCCAATTTGGGTCGTTGAGCAATGATTGTACTGTCCACATTCTGAACGAGGTAACCCAAATTCTCGACTTTGGCTTTCGCCTTTTGGAGCAGAATCAGACTGTTTATCCCTTCATACGCGGGGTCCGTATCCGGGAAATGTGATCCGATGTCGCCAAGCGCCGCGGCGCCCAACATCGCATCAATTATAGCATGAGTTAGAACATCCGCATCCGAGTGCCCCAACAACCCCAGCGTATGCGGAATTTCGACGCCGCCCAGAATTAGTTTGCGGTTTGGCACGAGTCGGTGAAAGTCGTAACCGATTCCTACGCGCATGCCTCCCTCTTCAGCGCCTCTGCAAAAATCAGATCTTCCGGAGTCGTGATTTTCAAGTTGGATTCGCTTCCCGAGACCAACTTCACCTTGAAACCGAGTTGCTCGACAAGCATGGCATCATCGGTTGCTGTTACCCCTTTGCGTTGTGCCAACATATGCGCGTCCGCCAGCACCGATGCACGAAATGCTTGAGGCGTCTGCACCGCCCAAAGTTTATCCCGATCCGGTGTGTCCACGATAAATCCGTCCGCGCTTGCAACCTTGACTGTATCCTTAACCGGGACGGCTGCTACCGCCGCTCCCCACTCGTCAGCCGCCTCAATACAAGCAAAGATAACCTCATCTGTCACAAACGGACGCACCCCGTCATGAACGACAACACAATCTACATCGGTCGGTAAAGATTGAAGACCGTTGAACACGGAAGCTTGGCGTGTCAGTCCGCCGCCAACCAAGTCTCCCACCTTCTGGAAAGCATTCGGAGCAATAACCCTCGATTGGCAGAACTCCAGATCGGCGTCATCAACAATCACGGAAATTGTATCGATAACCGGATTTCGATCGAATACGCCAATTGTATGTACGAGAATCGGTTTGTCACCCAGATTAAGGTACGGTTTTTTCACCGAGGTCCGCATTCGGCTTCCACTACCAGCCGCGGGGATAAGAGCGCATATCTTCTG
>JAJDTR010000141.1 GCA_022827055.1 Candidatus Poribacteria bacterium
TTGGGGTTGAACTTTTTCCGCCTCAAGACAACTGTAACTTTTCTGAGTGCCAACTAAAAAATCAACATAGTCAGTGTCAGTATATTTGGGTGGATTCATGCTCAAATTATAACCTATTTTTACTCAACTGCGTAACTCCTACCAAAATTGACCTTGAGGATGAGTTCCTGCCTTACGACAGACTGAACGATGAGATCTCCGAGTATCAGCTATCCGTCTACAATCCGACCAAATATCTCCGTCCCGAATACGAGTCCGACTACGACCTTCAACACGTCCGAAACTTTACGCAGAGCGACCGGGAGCACTTTCTAATTGGCATGATGAAGGTGAACTTTCTCAAACGCTTGGAAAGCTCCGTGCACTCCTTTAGGATTACGCTGGAGCGCACGCTTGACAAGATTGAGGACTTGGAACAGCGCATCCGGCACTTCCAACAGTTCCGTGAAGAGAATCCCCACCTCGATCTGGCGGAGATGGAGATTGACGCCGGTGATGACGAAGAATTACAGGCGGCGTTGGAGGTGGGCAAAAGCTTGATATTCAAGATGGCGCACCTTGATGTTGAGCGGTGGTTGGAAGACTTGCGGCGCGACAGAGAGCAGCTTGAACGCCCCCTCCGCTCCGCGGAAAAGGTCAACGCCCCCCGCGACGCAAAACTCAAAAGACTCAAGGAACTGGTTGCAGCGAAGGTTAAGAACCCGACAATGACCAAGGAAGGGAATCCCAATCGGAAGGTACTGGTGTTCACGGCTTTTGCAGATACCGCCGACTACCTCTACGGAGAGTTGCGTAAATGGGCACGGGCGGAATTGAACATCCATACCGGAGTAGTGACGGGGGGCGCCGTGCCCAACAGAGTCACTCTTGGTAAGACGAACTTTATCGACATCCTAACAAACTTCTCCCCCATTGCAAAGAACCGATCGCATAACGACAAAATGCCTCAAGACGAGGAGATTGACCTGCTCATCGGCACGGATTGTATCTCGGAAGGACAGAACCTACAAGACTGCGACTACTTGATAAACTACGACATCCACTGGAATCCGGTGCGCATCATACAGCGGTTCGGACGGATCGACCGCATCGGGAGCGTCAACAGGAGCGTGCACCTGGTGAACTTCTGGCCCACCCCGGACCTGAATCGTTACATCAACCTCAAAAACAGGGTGGAAGCGCGGATGGCGTTAGTGGATGTCACGGCTACACAGGGAGATAACCTGCTCGATCCGGACGCGCTTCCCGAAGCGATTGAAGGCGACCTCAAATACCGCGATCAGCAACTGCTAAAACTTCAAGAGGAGATTCTTGACCTTGAAGAGTTTAACGAGAGCGTTTCTCTCAACGAGTTTACGCTTGATGATTTCCGTATGGAGCTCATCAAATACATTGAAAGCAACAAGAAGAAACTTGAGGAGGCGCCTTTCGGGCTTTACGCGGTTGTGCCGCCGCCCGCAGGTGATCCGATAATCCAGCCCGGTGTCATTTTCTGCCTCAAACAGAAGCAGAAGTCGGAGGAGAACGAGAAGTTGAATCCGACCCATCCCTATTTTCTTGTCTATGTTCGAGAGGATGGTGTCGTGCGGTTTACGTTTGCACAGCCCAAGCAGATCCTTGAGATGTACCGTCAATTGTGTGAGACGAAGACCAGTCCGTATGACGAACTGTGTGCGTTGTTCGACGAGCACACGGATAACGGCGCCGACATGTCGGGTTACGACAAACTACTCCGGGAAGCCGTGCGGTCGATTTCTCATACATACGAGAAGCGCGCCTTCGGCAGTCTTCGATCCGGTCGTGGCGGGGTTTTACCGCTTGAGTCCGAGCAAGTTAGCGGCACGACAGACTTTGAGTTGGTGACGTGGTTGGTGATTAAGGACGAATCATCTCCCATGAAGCTGAATGAGCTTCTGGATCAAGTGACAGAGTACAATACTCACGATGAGATAGACACCGGATCCCCGGTGGGGCGTGAAGAATTGTAAGAAAGTTTCAATATAAAAGTTTGTCTTCTACATCAACGTCGTTTTAAACCGTGTAGTCCTTTAATCTGAGAAAATCCGCGATTCAGGCTTTGGGGTATGACGGGGAAAAATGGAAAAAGGGGAGGGTTTCAAGGGCGCTATCCTCACGCCATGTTGATTTGGGCGTGTTCGGCTTTATGGAAGGGCAGCGTCAGGTTCGATTTCAGGGGGATTCATGACACGGTGGGCGATCTCCTGCTTGATGCTTTCCGCTACATCGTCTTCATCGGAGGATGACGACTTGGCGGATTCGTGCAGCACTGTTCGAGTCTGTGAGTTCTCGTCTGCTTTTGTTACCCGAGGATTATAAGTGCTCCAAAGACTATAGCAGGCTCGGTGGAAATTCGCAAGGGCGCGGTCTTTGTCACCGCTCTGGTAGTATGCAAGCGCTCGGTAGACGTGAGCCATGGAATCGGCTGGATTTAACTCCAACACGGTGTCATAGTCTTCCACCGCGCTATCGTATCGCTTGAGTGAATGGTGGACTAAACCTCGAAACAGATAAACTTGTGGCGCAAGTTTGCTTTCCTTGCCTTGGGCTTCAATAATACTCTCAAGATCGAGCAGAAATGCCAAGTTATCGCGATCTTTTTCGTATTCTTCCAGCACCACCTGAAAGAAGGTCGCGGCTTCATCATAATCCGCTAATTCCTCGACGAGATAGTCTCTATATTTTCTCATTTTGGTACTCCAGATATTCCTGCCAACAAGTCTTTGCGTTTTGAATATCCCGCTGTTGCGAAGATTTGTCACCGCCGCCGAGCAGCAGGATAATGATGTTACCCACTTTTCCAAAATAGATTCGGTAACCCATCCTGAAGCGGAGTTCAAACACTCCGGGGACAATCTGTTTGCAGTCGCCGAGGTTACCTGCTTCAACACGACTCAGTCGTGTCTGAATCCGCTTTCGCGTGGTTTTATCCGCGAGTGAGGTTAACCATTTTGTAAAAGGTTCTTGCCCTCTTTGATTACGAAAGACTCGTAGCTCTCTGGGATATGTTTCATTCAACGCGCAAGTTGCCTTTCAGCATTTAACACCAAACTAGAATAATACCGCATATGTTAAGTAAAATCAAATGCAAAATGCTAGGGTTCCATGCCTCAAATTCTTGCTGCTTTCACCACTAAAATATTGATGTCTCGCGAGATTGGTTGTGACACGCCGTTTGAATCTAAAACGAACATTTAGGGGCAAGGCAAGTAACTACGTTCAATGCAAGCGTTTGGGGCAATTGTGAGTGGTCGAGGGAGCTAGACAAGTACCAGAGGATTTGTTAAATGGGAGCGGAATTGTTACTGGGTCAGTGAAGCATCATTGTTCAGATAACCCTGAATCCATGGGCGAACTCGGTCGCGCATTCCTCCGTTGTCGTGGAGGTGCAGCCACAGGGTCATGCCGCGGAGGTAGGCGAGTCTGAGATGAGCGGGAAGAGCGCTTCGTTCTTCTTCTGTCAAAGGACAAACCGCCTCGTAAGCTTCAAGGAATATAGACTTTTGTCGGGATGTTAACGGGGTGTCTTGGTAAACGGCAGGGAAATAGACCAAGGCGTACGCGAGATCGTAGGCACGGTTGGCGGGTCGTGCGGAGTCGAAATCCAAAAGAGATTTCACCCTTCCTTCGGCATCGAATTTCAAATTTTGTGCGCGATAGTCGCCGTGGATAATCCAGTCTCCTTCGTCCGGCACGGAAAGTTCTGCCGCCAATCTTTCCACCTCCCCCATCCATTCATCAATCTGTTTCTGCGATACGGGATACCCGTTAGTTTCCGACGCGGTGATACGTATCCGCTCAAGCCGCACGCGCAGTAAATTGAATACCTCGCCGTGCATTGGTACCCACTTGAAGCGGAGCGTCCGTTGAAAGCCTCGCGATTTTCTGTGAATGCGCCCCAGGGTTTCGCCCGCGGAATACAGCGCTCCAATCGGTTGTGCAACGTCGTATCCGTGTCCTTCCACGAATTCGAAAATCGCGTAGATGTCGCTTCCCTCAACCGTTAACGTGTCGCCGTCACGGTTTCGGAGGAGGCGCGGGATTGGGAAATCCAGTTTCCCAAGATAGCCCTGTACCGAATGGGTGAAGGCGATCCGGGGGATGTGCATTGACGGGCCGAAGTCAAGGTCGGATGCAGGTTTGTAGCGTTTTAGAAACAGTTTTCCCTGATCGGTATTGAGCGCCATGGTGGAGCTCATGGCGCCTGTACCCATCGGGACAGCGGTAGTAACCTTCAGTCCGTAGTGGTGGTGGATACTTGCCTCTTGCTGAGGCGAAAGCGATTCCATTTGTTGGGGCGTTTTCCTCAATTCAACAAATTCTCGCGATATTTTCAATCGTAGCGAAATCGTTGTCAAGTTTTAATCGTTTGGTGACCGGAAATTGTGCCAAAGCGGAATGGTGAGCCGTGCCCACCCTACTACTGCAAGGAAAACGCATCTGATTCGCATTGACAACTTTACACGTGTATAGTATGATAAGGAACGGACAGATAACTTGCGGAGTGGATGCGCTACTCTTCAAATTGCCGATTTCCCGTGTTCGATCAGGGAGGCGCTTTGGTTTTTCACGTACCGAAGAGTGACCTTCATGGCGACGAACTTTTTTTTCTGTTAACATCTTGTTCACATTTGCTCACGTATGAACCCGCGCTATCAAAGGAAAGTACTGAATCAAACCATGTGAACACCCCCTTGAAATCATGCCTCCGTTCACATTTTTGTACCCATTTTTGGGGCTATTTTTACAAGAGAGATAGGTACAAGTTCAGCCGAAAACGCCCGAAATGGGTAGTCGACCGGCATTTTGTTCACATCTTCGAGCTCTTGAGCGACAGAACAAGGGGCAATCAAAGGACTGAGAAAATCTACTGATTTTATGCACCTTCCGCGCCGATGATGCTTTTCCCCTATAGAGATTATCTTTAACTGTTGATCCACGCGATTCCTCTGATGTATGATGGGGAACAAGATCGAGTTGACGATGCTCATTAATTTTGTAAACTTTAGATTTACGTAGCATATGACGACGCAATCAATCGAAAATCAATTAAATAGACTTAGAGACAAACTCCGCTATCACGAGCACAAGTATTACGTAGAGAATCAACCGGAGATTTCGGACGCTGACTTTGACTTGATGTTAAAGGAATTGGAGACGCTGGAGGCGGAGGCGCCGGAGCTAATTACTCCCGATTCGCCCACGCAACGCGTCGGAGGCGCCGTCGGATTCGGGGAGCGGGTTCGGCATTACAGCAGCATGTTGAGCTTAGACAACACGTTCAGTCCCGAGGAGTTGACCGATTTTGACAGACGGGTGCGGCAGATGCTGCCGGAGGAGGCGGTTGAATACGTCGCAGAGTTGAAGATTGATGGCTTAGGTGTTTCGCTGGTGTATGAGGATGGGATGTTGACTCGCGGGGCAACGCGCGGGGATGGGGAGTACGGCGAGAACGTGACCGCTAATCTGCGGACGATCCGCTCCATACCGTTGAGAGTTGCTTCCATTGATTCAAGTCCGACACTAATGGAGGTGCGCGGGGAGGTATTTATACCGCGTGATTGCATGGACGGCATCAATAGGGAACGGGTAGAAAACGATGAGGCGCCCTTCGTTAACCCGCGAAACGCCGCCGCCGGATCGGTTCGATTGCTGGATGCATCTATCACGGCGTCGCGCCCGCTCGATATATTTATATACACCTTGGGTTACGCCGAGGGTATCGAAATTGGGACACATTCTGAATCGCTGGCTCTATTGGTTGAAATGGGGTTCAAAGTCAACCCGTCCACCGAATGCTTTCCATCGATTGAGGAGGTCATCGATTACTGCCATCGCCAGACGGCGGAACGCGAAAATATCGCCTACGATGTTGACGGAATTGTCGTAAAGGTGAATTCAATTGCGCAGCAGACCGAACTTGGTTATACGGCAAAAAGCCCGCGGTGGGCGGTTTCCTGTAAGTTTCCTGCACGTCAAACAACCACGCAAGTTCTCGACATTGATGTCCAAGTGGGACGAACCGGCGTGCTTACGCCCAGAGCCATCCTTGATCCGGTACACTTGTCGGGGGCGACGATCACCCACGCAACCTTGCACAACGAACAAGATTTGCACCGTAAAGATGTTCGCGTCGGGGATACCGTGGTGTTGGAACGCTCAGGTGATGTCATTCCGAAGGTGATCTCCGTGGTGAAGGAGAAGCGGGATGGAACGGAGAAGGTGTTTCACTTGCCTGACCACTGCCCGGCTTGCGATTCTCCCGTGCAGCGCTCAACTGAGGAGGTAGCGGTTCGCTGCGTGAATAGCGAATGTCCGATGCAGTTGAAGCGTAGAATTGAGAGTTTCGCATGGCGCAGCGCCCTCAACATTGAGGGCATGGGACCAGCGGTGATAACGCAGCTTGTGGATACCGGCATGGTTACGAGTGTAGCAGATCTTTACGACCTCCAGAGAACCGACCTCATGAAAATCGAGCGAATGGGCGAGAAATCGGCGGACAACTTGATCCGCGAGATTGAGGGCAGCAAGAGCGTCCCAGCCGCAAGAGTTTTGTTTGGACTCGGGATAATGCATGTTGGACAAAGCGTCGCGGAGTTGCTGCTTGACCGTTTTTCGTCGATTGATGCACTTGCCGCCGCGGGTGTCGAGGAGATCGCGAGCATCCATGGAATAGGGCCCAAGTTGGCTGAAAGCGTATGCCATTTCTTCCAACAACCTGCCAATCAGCAGTTTCTGCAACGGCTGAAGGACGCAGGTTTACAGTGGGAGGCAGATGACAGCCCCGCTCCGGACATTTCACAAGAGAGTTTCTTTACGGGAAAAACCTTTGTCTTGACAGGAACGCTGTCGCAGATGGCGCGCTCGGAAGCGTCAAAAAAGATAAAAGAGTGCGGCGGAAAAACTACCTCAAGCGTTACCTCGAAGACAGATTTCTTAGTGGCAGGGGAATCGCCCGGCTCAAAGTATGATCGGGCTGTGGAGCTTGGAGTCGACATCCTCACGGAAGAGGAGTTTGTTGCCAAGTTACCAGTGGATTGAAATCGCTTGGGTTGCCATCCAAACTAGACGGTTTCTTCCATCCCACTGGTCTTCTAACTAACCCTTTGTCGAATCGTATTGATACTCTGGCGCCAACCTGTTATAGTGCTGCCGCGCCAAAATGAAACTACAAAGGAGTCAATTTATGCCTACATCGCAAATTGCAGCGCAACTGTATACCGTACGCGATTTCACAAAAACGCCGGCTGATGTCGCCCGGACGCTAAAGAAGGTGAAGCAACTCGGTTACGAAGCCGTTCAATGTTCGGCGCTGGGTCCAATTGAGCCCGCCGAACTGAAACGACTCGTTGATGGTGAGGGATTGAGCATATGCGCGACGCACACCGACTATGAACGCATGCGCACTGAACCCCAGTCCGTGATTGATGAACATCAACTTCTGGGTTGTAAGTACGTAGCGATTAGTAGCATACCCGGAGCCGATCGCAGCGCCGAAGGGTTTGCACGGTTCGCCAAGGAAGCCTCTGACGTGGCGCGGCGCCTCGGCGAAGGCGGACTCGTCGTATCCTACCATAACCACAGCTTTGAGTTGGAGCGATTTGACGGTCGAACCGGCTTGGAAATACTATACGATGAAAGCGATCCTGATCTTCTAAAAAGCGAGCTTGATACGTATTGGATTCAACACGGGGGCGGCGATCCGGCGGCATGGATTCGTAACTTAAAGGGACGCATCCCGACAATTCATGTCAAGGATATGGAGATGCAGGGGAGCACTCAACTGTTTGCCGAAGTGGGAGAGGGAAATCTGAATTGGTCGGCAATTCTTGAGGCGTGCCGAGATTCGGGCGTAGAGTGGTACATCGTCGAACAGGACACCTGCCAGCGCGATCCGTTTGAGAGTTTGGGAATCAGTTTGAGGAATCTGAAGGCGATGGGAGTTGAGTAGGAGGCGAGATAATAGAGAGGTTGCATCTAATTTATGATTGTAGTGGCGTCTCTACCTCGTTCTAAGTGATGTAATGGGAGGCAAAAGACGAAAAAGCGGAAAAACGAGATACGCAAAACGTGATGATTCCAAGTTCTGCGCGTGCGCGGAATGGGATCCGGTATTCGAAAGCCCTCTTAAATAATCTCTCATAGATTTCCGTTGAACTCACCACACCGCTATAATCATGGGACGGCACGGGGCCCGTCTCCTAAAAATCAGGTGTGAATGGCTTGACTGTGTGGAATTTTTGCTTGCAATAGCCTTCAAATTGTGATACTATTTCTACCGAGCCGCGAAGAACCTTTCCATCAGTGGAAGGAAAAGCATCGCGGTTTTTTTGTGCGTCTGGCGCTGCTGACAGTCGTTGAATCGCCGATGTTGAGAGACTTGAAATAACAGGCAGAATGTGCGTTAGTGGCGCATTTGGGGCGCTTTTATACGCCTGACCGTCCGTGAAAGTCTTGTTGTGCGGTATTATTTTGAGAGTGGGATGTTATTCCCGCTCTTTTATTTTTAGCGCCCTAAATTCCAAATGTCATCTTTGCTGAAATCCTCGATGATCGAACTTCTTTCGCCTGTGCTCGATCGAGAGGGAATTGAGTTTGTCGATGTCGAATTTCAGGGTGAAGGCAAGGCAAGGACGATACGATTTCTGATTTACAAACCCGGCGGTATAACTGTTAGGGATTGCCAACAGGTTAGTCGGATGGTGCACCCAATCCTTGAAGTTCACGGGTTGATAGATAGCGGAGTAGCTCTCGAAGTTGCTTCACCGGGAATCGACAGACCGCTTGCCACCGAGGCGGATTTTCGCAGGAATATTGGCCGGGCGGTTGAGATAGAGGCAACCTCTTCAACAAGCGAATCTCTGAGATTGAACGGGATCATAATGGATGTCAAGGACGGAATGGTTTCCATTGATGAATCCGGAAAAATAACCGAGCTTCAAATTACAACTATAATAAGAGCTCAAATCCAACTGATGTGGTAATACCATTTCTCCTTCACTTTCTACGTAGGCGGGGATCAAGTGACTGAATAAGGAACGCGATAGAGATCCCATCTTGCCCCGCCTTGGAGGAACTTGATTGACGCTATTAATGCACTGAGAATGTAGAGAAATGGTATAACATCTTGGGTAGTGGAGAATAAACCATGACAAATGATTTGCTGATGATTGTTCGTCAAATCATGGATCAGACGGAATTGCCGCAAGAGACCTTCATCGAAGCGATAGAAGCTGCGCTCTATTCCGCTGCGAAGAGACGTTACGGTTCAACACACGGGGTTACTATCAGGATAGATCCCGAGCTAGGCGAAATCAAGTGTTATGTGCCTAAGAAGGTCGTCGAAATCATGCAGAGTTTCGCTAAAGAGATTCCGATTGAGGAAGCGGTAAAACTTAAACCCGACGCTCAACTAGACGAGATGCTTGAGGTTGAAGTAGATCCTAAAGAGTTTGGAAGAATTGAGGCCCAAACAGCACGTCAAATTCTCGTTCAGAAAATCAAGGAAGCGGAGCGACAACAGGTCTATGAGGAATACAAAGACCGAGAGGGCGAGGTTGTTACCGGGCACGTGCAGCGAATGGAGCGTGGGAGCCTTATCCTTGATCTGGAGCGGACGGAAGGTGTATTGCCGTTTAGCGAAATGCCTCACCCGAACAATTATCAGCGGAACGACGTTTTGAAGTGCCTGATCTTGGAAGTTCAAGACAGCGTGAAGGGGCCGCAGGTTGTTCTCTCTCGCACTCACAAGACATTGGTTGCTCGTTTATTTGAGATGGAAGTTCCCGAGATTTATGATGGGCTGGTCCGCCTGAAAGCCATTGAGCGAGATCCGGGCGATCGCGCGAAAGTTGCCGTTACCTCGACCGTCGATGATATAGATGCAGTTGGTACCTGCGTTGGTGTCAAGGGTTCTCGTGTGCAAACCGTTGTCCGCGAGTTGGATGGTGAGAAGATTGATCTCCTTGAGTGGGACGAAGATCCCAAAGTGTTTATAGCCAATGCGCTTCAACCTGCCACGGTGTCTCGTGTCACGATTGGCGAAGATGAGAATGTGGAGGTTATTGTACCAGACGACCAACTTTCGTTGGCGATAGGGAGACGCGGACAGAACGCGCGGCTTGCCGCTCGATTGACGGGGTGGAAAGTTGATATCAAGAGTGAGTCTGAGGCGGGGTCGCTATTCAAGGAAGAGATTGTCGGCGAACTCTTTGGAACGGAGCCCGGAGAAGGCGACGCAGCTTCAACCCAAGATACAGAGCCAGACTTGTCGGAGTTGGACGGAGTCGGCTCAAAAATTGCCACCGCTCTCAAAGATTCAGCATTTCCGACTGTTGAACTGGTTGCAAATGCTTCGTTGGAGGATTTATCATCTATCCCGGGTATTGGCGTCAAGACGGCTGAGAAGATACAGCAATCCGCATTGGAAATACTTGAACCATAGATACACTGAAGAGATTTAACGCGAGAGGCTTCCAAAGTAAGGAGGCAATGTGGCTGCTATTGCTCTACGTACCTGTATCGGGTGCCGTGGCAAATTTCAGAAGAAGACATTGCTACGATTCGTGAATCATGTAGGGTCACACCTCAGTGCGGACGAAACAGGAAAATTGCCTGGACGCGGGGCATATGTGTGCGAGTCAAAGGATTGTATTACGGAGGCTTTCAAGTCGCACAAGCGCGTCAATTCGCTGTTGCGAACCAATCTCTCAAAAGAGGTTGTTATGCGGTTCAAACAGTGTCTTCTACATTCGGTGAGTCAAGATAGCGCAAGAGGGGGAGGGCATAAATGAGAAAACGCAACGAGAAAAAGAAACCGGCCGCCGCTAAAAGGCCGGTAGAAGAATCCAAAAACATCCGAATATATGAGCTGGCAAAGCAGTATGAGATAACTAGCAAGGATTTGATTGAAGAACTCCAACGTTATGGCATTACAGTCAAGAATCATATGAGTTCTCTTGACGCCGAGACGGTTGCGCTGATCGAAGCGGAACGTAACGGATCGGAATCACCGAAACCAAAAAAATCTCAGAAAAAAGCCAAATCAGATACCAAGTCGGCTCGTGACAAACCAACTGAGGCAGTTGTCGAATCAAAGCAGCCTATACCGGACGAATCTGCGCGATTGCAAATTCAGGAAAACGTCACGGTTGGGGAACTGGCTTCAACCTTGGGTTTCCGACCGCCGGAGATGATCATGCGCTTGATGAAGTTGGGCATAATGGCAAATGTGAACCAACGTCTTGGTTATGATGCTCTCCAAGCGATTGGAGCAACGTTTGATTTCGACGCTGTCCGCGAGTTGACCTTGGCAGAAAAGTTACTGGTGGATAAAGAGGACAATCCGGCGGAAATGGTTCCACGCGCACCGGTGACCACGATCATGGGTCATGTGGATCACGGTAAGACCTCGCTGCTTGATGCAATCAGAGAGTCGAACATCATGGAATCCGAGGCAGGGAATATCACCCAACATATTGGCGCTTATAATGTAAAATTTGAAATCGGAAACGTCGTATTTCTTGATACCCCCGGACATGCGGCATTCACTGCCATGCGCGCCCGCGGTGCGCAAGTGACGGATGTGGTTGTTCTTGTGGTGGCTGCAGACGATGGCGTTATGCCGCAGACAATCGAGGCAATTAACCATGCAAAGGCAGCGGATGTTCCGATAGTTGTAGCAATCAACAAAATTGACACGGAAGGCGCCCGCATTGATTATGTGAAAGAGCAATTGGGAAATCAGAATCTGATACCGGAAGATTGGGGCGGTCAGACGGTCTTCGTCGAGATATCGGCAAAAGAGAAGATTGGTATTGATTTCCTTTTGGAGATGCTACTGCTGGAAGCCGAGTTGCTTGAGTTAACGGCAAATCCGAGAGGCCCTGCGCGCGGTACGGTTGTCGAAGCAAAGTTGGATAAAGGGCGCGGTCCCGTTGCAACCGTGCTGATGCAAAACGGGACGTTGAAGGTAGGGGATGCATTCGTAGCCGGACGCTATTATGGAAAGGTTCGAGCGATGATGGACGACCTAGGACATCGGGTCAAAACGGCGGGACCGTCAACGCCGATAGAAGTATTGGGTTTCACCGGGGTTCCCGAGGCGGGTGACCGATTCTATGCCGTCGATTCCGAGAGGGATGCGAAAGCGATTAGCGATTCTCGACTGGAAGAACATCGACAAGTTCAGCTCGGCTCGCATAGCCATGTCAGCTTGGAAGACCTGTTCCAACACATTCAAGAGGGTGAAATCAAGGAGTTGAATATCATTGTTAAAGGTGATGTTCAAGGGTCGGTGCAGGCAGTTTCAGATGAGTTAAACAAGTTGAGCACGGCTGAGGTTAAAATTAACGTCATCCACCAAGCCGTAGGCGGAATAACGGAACCGGACATTTTGTTGGCTTCCGCGTCGAATGCAATCGTCGTCGGATTCAACGTGCATCCCACGACGGGCGCTGTGCAACTGAAAGAGACCGAAAATATTGATGTGCGAACTTACAACATCATCTACAATCTGATTTCCGATGTTCAGTCAGCCATGGAAGGTTTATTGGATCCAGAGGTCCGCGAGGTGGTCATCGGCAGAGCCGTGGTTCGAGACTTGTTCAAAGTGCCGCGCATGGGAACCGCCGCGGGCAGCTATGTCAATTGGGGTCGAGTAGCCCATAACCGGCCGGTGCGAGTGTTGCGCGACAACCGTCTAGTGTATGATGGCAAGGTCGATTCGCTTCGCCGGTTCAAGGAAAATGTTAATGAAGTCCAAGCCAATTACGAATGTGGGATTGGCATCAATGACTTCTCGGATTTCAAGATTGACGATGTCTTAGAATGTTACGTCTACGAACACGTTCGCCGAACCCTCAAGTAGAGACGTAGCATTCGCGCAGTACAGGTCCGTAATCAAGAAGGCACATG
The DNA here is from genome assembly GCA_022827055.1 of Candidatus Poribacteria bacterium. GTDB lineage: Bacteria > Poribacteria > WGA-4E > WGA-4E > JAJDTR01 > JAJDTR01. The sequence continues at coordinate 12,934 of JAJDTR010000141.1, forward strand.
CAAGTTGGTGTTTGCAGGATTTTCCTGAGGATCCCGGAGAGCCAGTCTCTAAAGCAGAAACGTCAGGTGGTAAAAAGTGTCATTGATCGAGTAAAGAATCGGTTCAATGTCGCAATTGCGGAAGTTGGTGCTCTTGATTCCCATCAAACCGCGGTTCTCGCAACCGTGACCGTTTCCAACGATTCCAGACACGTCAACCGTATCTTATCGCATGTCGTAAACTTCATTGAAGATACCGCCTCCGCCGAATTGACCGACTACGAGATTGAGTTGAACTGAGAGAGTGAACCGAAATGTTGGACTATAATCGTTCGGATCGTGTGGGTGCGCTCCTACAAAGGGAGTTAAGCGACATTATCCATCGTTCTCTTAAAGATCCGCGCGTTAGCTTCTGCACCGTTGGCCATGTTGAAGTGTCCTCAGACTTGAAATATGCCGATGTCTTGGTTAGCGTAGTAGGCGACAATAAACAGAAGCAAGCAACACTTGCCGGCTTGAAAAGCGCCAGTGGTTTCCTGAGGCGAGAGGTTGGGAATCGAATCGACTTGCGTTATACTCCCGAACTCCGTTTTGCGCTGGATAAGTCCGCGGACCATCTAATGAAAATAGATCGTCTCCTAAAGCAGGTTCAACAAGAAACAGAAGAAGATGGACCCGCGACGACCGGCGAATAGCCATGGACAACTATCAAGCGATTTTAGATGTGTTCGACGAACATCACTCATTTGCTCTGTCGGTGCATATCAATCCCGATGGAGACGCGTTTGGCTCACAGTTAGCGCTCTATTCCTTGCTCCGAGACCTTGGAAAGCAGGTCCGAGTCTTCAATACGGACGCAGTTCCCAACAACTACCACTTCCTCCCTTTCAGCGAAGTCATCCAGGGCCCCGACGACGTTCATGACTATTCGCCCGAGATTCTTGTCATCCTTGATGCCAGTACGCGACGACGCATCGGAGACAGATTGTGCCAAATGCT
>JAJDTR010000135.1 GCA_022827055.1 Candidatus Poribacteria bacterium
AGTCACTGGCAATCTGAGCCATGGTGCGTTGATTCTTTATTGCCTCAATCGCCACTTGCGCTTTGAATCGGTTATCATACTGCTTTCTACTAGCCATGCTATACAAACTCCTTTCGTAGTTCTTGGCATTGCTGAGCCGTAGTATGACTCATAACATGACCGTTTTGCCAGCACGAAATCCACCTTAATCCACTGTCTAGTTTTTGGGGGTAATCGCATCGAACGCTGAAATTCGACTAAGCCTAGTTGTATTTTATCGCTAAAATCTTCCTATATTCAGTCTGAAGGATGGGGGCAAGTTCCCGATGCACCAATCATGACAGCTAAATCAGAAATCTCGATACGTCCATTACAGCTTAGCGATGCCGATGCGGTCCAACGCTACGCTTCCGATGAACGCGTGGCTCGCATGACAACAATTCCCCAACCCTATCCTCCTGATGGCGGTGAGACGTTTGTTAAGAAAGCCGTTGAAGCGCACGCGAACGGCGAGGCGTTTTACTTCGGCATCCTTGCCGATGGGGAAATGATTGGAGCTCTCGACCTTCGTTCAATCGATCATGAAAACCGCAGCGTGGAATGCGGGTATGCCATTGCTACATCACACTGGGGCAAGGGGATTACTACCAAAGCCGTGGAGCTTATGCTCCAATTCGCATTTTCCGACCTCGGAATGGAGGTCGTTCGATCGAGTTGCCTCAGTCGCAACCCCGCATCGGCGCGTGTGCTTGAAAAGAACGGGTTTCGGGAAACCGGCGAATATGCCTCCGAGATTCCCAAGTTCAAAGGTGAACCATTCCGCGGATTTCAACTGACGAAGCGGGAGTGGCTCGCCAATTATCCCAAAGAGCACGGTTGAGGCAACTCCCATTGATGGAAGTAACAATCGCTATTGACAGTTTCCGCTGCACGACTTTTGTGCACTCTCGCCCTAGGAAATTTAGTTCATCACATTCGTAATCTAGAATTTCAGGGCAATCGAACAATTATTTCGCCGCCCAACATGGACTTGACCACGTGCAAGACCAGCCGCACTTAATCCAAATCCAACCCCTGGACGAGACACACTTATATGGCATTCTCGCAGTTGTAGAAGACCTACCTGAATGGTTCGACGAGACTGCAAGGACTAAATCAATCCCCATTGATATGCGGCATCAGGAGGGATTTGTCGCGGTTTCTGGACAAAGGGTCGTGGGATTCGTGACACTGTACGTAGCAGAGAGTCGGCTTAACATCGGGTGGCTTGGAGTTGCTAGGGAATTTCATAGGCAGGGAATTGGCACCAGACTTCTAGCAGCCGCAGAAATGAAAGCGCTAGATTTGGGAATAGATGAGCTAGCAACGTATACACTCGGAGACAGCGTTGACTACGAACCCTATGATTTAACGAGAAATTTCTATCGGAAGCATGGCTTTAGCGTGTATAAGCGATCAAGAACAGATAACTCTGGATGTCCGGAAGAGATCTGGATCTCAAAACGCGTGAAAGAAGAGCAAACCACCTTTGAGTGTACACTGTGTTGAATCGATTAAGCCCCCATCTACTTACGTGGAACGAGATACACGGCGCTTCACGAAATCAAGCCTACCCTTGGAACAGCTTCTTCGTTCACGATGATCAGACAGAATTGCGGATCATGATTGATCCCCTTCCCCTTTCTGATGCTGAAATCAAACAGATCGAGGAGTTTGGCATCCCGACCCACATAATTTTGACCTGTAATTATCATGAGAGGAGTTCTGCGCAACTGAGGCAGAGGTGGGGTTGCAAGGTCATGCTCTATGAGAATCATGTGCAGGAAGCGGAAATTGATTCTGATGGTACGTTTCAAGATGGAGACATGCTTTGGAATCTCCTTGAGGTGGTGCGTGTACCGGATGTCCGACATCGTGAGGAAGTCAGCTTCAATCTAATACTGGATGGTGTGTTAATCGTCGGGGACCTTCTAAGCGGTGGAAGGAAGGATTGCGGTATCCCTGATGGGGAGATAGGATTCAAAGATCCGGCGTACCTAGTAGACCTGGCCAAAGCACGACGCTCCCTCAAGGCTCTTTTGGATCTTGAGTTCGAGATTTTATGTTTCGGTCATGGGGAACCTATTCTCTCCAAGGCAAAGGCTGTCTTGAGACGTTTTGTCGAGTGTGACGCTATTTGGGAAGAGGTGGAGCGAAGGCGCGAAGAGGGATTTCGTCTAAATCCTGAACTTAGGAATTTGCACCGCACATAACAAAGGATTCCCACACTCTCTACGTCCACAACCCAAAAACGGCTGCGTAGTCGGAGGCACGCGCGTTGTTACTCGAAAGGATGCACGATGAAACTCAACGAACCGTTACTCAATGAAACCTACTTTCGAGCCAATCGCGAGAATTGGAACGAAAGGGTCGAACGCCACGTCGGAACCAAGTATTACGATGTTCAAAGATTTCTCTCTGGCCGATGCACGTTGGGAGCGGTCGAACTCAAAGCACTCGGTGATGTCGCCGGAATGCGAATCCTCCATCTGCAATGCCACTTCGGTCTCGATACCCTTTCTCTCAGCAGAATGGGCGGGATCGTGACTGGCGTGGACTTTTCCGACACAGCAATTCAGAAAGCACGCGAAATTGCCGAAAGGGCTGGGCTGAGTGCTGAGTTCCACTGTGCAAATGTCTACTCTGTCTGCGATGTTCTAGATTGTGGTTCATTCGATCTGGTCTTTGCCTCTTATGGCGTGTTCTGCTGGATACCGGATCTCTTTCGATGGTTTTCTGCTGCGAGCGCAATGTTGAAGCCTCATGGTCGGGTTTTCATCGTTGATGGGCATCCAATGCTCGACATGCTTTCCTATGATGCCGACAGTCTTTCATTCAACGGGCGCTATTTCCACGAGAAGACGCCCGAACTGTGCACTGTCGAGGAATCTTACACCGGTGACGGCGGCCGCCTGGTCAATTCCACCACCTATCAATGGTCGCACCACATGGGTGAGTATGCCACAGCGGCTGGATCCACTGGTCTTACAATCCGGATCTTAGAGGAGTTTCCATACTGCTATTTTCGCAAGTACCCATGCATGGTTCAACGCACTGGCGGCTACTGGGAGATTCCGGATCGCGATTGGCCCCTCATGTTTTCCATGGACTGCAGCAAGACGCCCGTAGTGTAAGGGCACAGTTGGTTGCTATCGCGCCTTGACCCTCTGCAACTGTATGTGTGAGTTTGCAAACTCCCGTAACTTTACAGTCAACGGAAGTTAAGAGCCTGTTCAAGTAATAGGTGCCAAAGCCGTTTCTGGATATTTGAGAATGGATGTTTTCATGTCCTTGTTGTTCCTGCTAGACATCTGTCGAGATTCCTTTGGTATGGCCCAGATGTACGATTGTCATACTCAGGAAGGTCAGGAAAAAGGAAACGGCATCGTTCTTGCGCTCAATGAGATTGTCCTCCGTGCGAACCGCTAACTCCTCGTCAATTAACGATGTTACGGCTTCATCTATCTCGCTCTCTGAGATGCAGGCATTCTTTGCAAGATCCGCAACCGATCTCTTGCCCTCCACCAACTGTCTCAAAACAGCGATGACGGTGGGATTGGAGAAGATTCTTGCAAGATTCGATATCTCGGTGTCCGATGCTTTAGATAGGAAATTATCTATATTACCCCGCCAAAACGCGACGCGCTTGTTCTGGTCTCCGGAAGAGTGACGATAGGCCCCCACATAGCCCCACGCGATTGGCCTTTCGGCATCTGTGGGAAGGCGACACGATGTTTTTGAGCGCCTCATTTCCCTGTATTTGAAGAAAAGCGTCCGATTCACCTGCAATAGTCTGAAGTCGCCCTCGCAGATCGGCAATCTCACGCTGCATTTCTTCCAGCCGTGCTTCGATCTTGGATTCATCTCTAACTTCCTCTGTCATGCTAATTTCTCCTTTCAACTGTTTTCTCGAGCGATACAATCGCCCTTCGATTGTACTCACAGGTACGTTCAATTGCTGAGCAATCTCTTTGTACGACATGCCATCGAGGTAGTGAAGCGTTGTCACCAGCCGATTCTTTTCAGATAGCGTCCCAATCGCGTTTGAAACGGTCTGACGCATCTCCTTTTGTTCCAGTAGTTCATCGGGGGTCGGAAGACGCTTGGATGTGCCGATGAATTCAGCCATCTGAATCTCAAACTGTCCGTCATGCATCACTTCCTCATACGAGAAACTGTGCGTCTGCCGGCGCAACCATGAAATACTCAGATTTTTGGTGATACTGGATAGCCAATTTGCAAACTTCGCGGCTTCCTGAAGGGTAGAGAGCCGCGTGAACGCCTCAATGAAGACCTCCTGTGTCAGGTCTTGTGCGTCAACAGGATTCTTTACGTAATGCAGGGCGAGCTGATAGATGTCCCGTTGATGCCGCAACACCAATAGTCCGAAAGCAGTATTATCTCCGGCTAATGCTTTTTCAACCAATGTCTCATCTGCTAAATTTGTCATGGCGTTCTTTTGGCTTGACTTATCACCTGCTTGTCATATCATGTAACGCTAGACAGCGATACCCACTCGCTAATATAGTCGCAAGTTGAGCGAAAAAACTGACGTTCGTGCCGGAGTTATTTTTTTGCGGTTACCAACGGTATACGACAATTTTAATTGACAATGCGCTATAGCGCCAACTCTAAAGTAAAGGTGATAATTGACAGACCTATGGGGTCTAGGCACCCTGAACACGGCTTCATCTATCCCGTGAACTACGGCTATATTCCCGGAACGCTCGCCGAGGATGGCGAGGAGATTGACGCCTATGTTCTGGGGGAGTTTGAGCCTTTGGACTCCTACAAAGGGGTTGTCATTGGAATCATCCTCCGCCGCGATGACAACGAGAACAAGCTTGTTGTCTCACGGCATGCGGACCGGTATGGAGCGGATGAGATCAGGGCGTTAACCGAATTCCAAGAACGCTTCTTCGATTCCCACGTGATTTCATTCAATCAAAAGCCTGTGAAATAACAGTTCCGCATTTGATGTACACCCCTTATCCCCGTCGGAACGATTCTTTCAGCAAGTAATACCATTTCGCTTGAATAACGGTGCATATACTGCTTCCCATATACATCTTGACAACTGCTTCCCTTACACCAAACGCCGTAGGCGGGGCATCTTGCTCCGCTTCGGATAGACTTGATTGATGCTATTAATGCACGGCTAATATATAGAAATGGTATAACTCGCTCCAGCGGAGATCAAGCGAGCGAATAGCGAGTGCGATAGAGATTCCATAGAGATTTTCAATGTCGAGCGTTCCTTAGTAGCGTGCCATTATCCCTGTCGGAATAATTCTTTCAGCAAGTAACACTCTTGTACCGCAAACTGTTAGTTTGCGGATCACAATCTAACAGATTGTGGTACAGATTCCCTTCTCTAAGACCGGTTTTGAAAAAGTGTTACTTGAGAGCACCCCATTATCCCTATCGGTATAATTCTTTCAGCACGTAACACTTGTCACTTGTAGAGTCCATTCTTTCGATCCAGAGGATCGACATGTTGATAGAATGCGATATGTCCAAATTTCCGCGCTCCAGCGGAGCGCAATGTGAATAGCGCATCATCAATTGACACTCATTTTTCGCTCTATGGCTAGCTTTGAAAAAGTGTTACTTGGTGGAAATCCCTCTCCGAATCGCGACAACTTCTCTCCTGCGATTCGCATTGTATCACAAAGCACCCCGAATCGCAATCACTGGCTCATAGTTCGTAAGGTTAGATTGAACGATCAAGCGAATGGATAGTGAGCGCGATAGAGATCTCGCAAATGACCGATAGGAGTTCCCGCGATAGAAATCCCATGACTTTTCTTCAAGCAACTTTAATCCGTGATTCAGATGATTTCCCATCCTTCCCCATGGCCCACCGGCTACCGCTTCTCTCCCTTCCTCTCTTCCCGTTTTCTCGTTTTCCGGTCTTCTGCTTTGCCGCCCTCCCGTCTTCCATCCTTCCTCACTGACTACTGGCCACTGCATCTTGCCCCTTAAGCCCAAGCGTGCTATACTGCCTGCCACGACTATCCCGTCCGAAAAGTAGTAGGCATACTCCGTATGCCGTAACCCGCACAAAAACGGAGAGCCAACCCATTGACCAAAAGCAAAACCGCGGTCCCATCTTATACCCCCCGCTCAAATCCACTGGTATACGCCGCCCCCGACCGGCTCATCCAAGACTTCGTCTGCCGAGGGCTGGTTGTCCTGCCGCCGGAAAGCCTCGGGATCCCGCTCGACACCCACGACCGCATCTATGAGCGCCAAAAACAGGTCACCGAGCCCCCGAATCGAGCCGCACTTTCCCAAGTTCCCGACGTGTTGGAGATACTCAATGCACCCGGCCTCGTTGCCGCCTGCAACCAGCTTGTCGGCGAGAACTGGGCAATCGTTCCGTTCACCGCCGTACCCCTCGCCAGCAACGGCAGGGATCAGGTTTGGCACAAGGACGACAACAGCCCCGCGAACGGCAGAAAACAGCGGCACCACCATGCTGTGCAAATCGAGATACTCTACTACCCGCAGGCGGTTGCCGAAGACATGGGACCAACGGCTGTCGCGTCCTATTCACACTACTGGACGCTCAATCACGAAGAAAATCAGGACAATTTCGCAGGATCCGACCATATTGATTTCAACTACATGATTGAGGACATGAAACAGAAATCTGTCAGCGGCCCCGACTCCATTTACGACAAGAATGACATCATCCATCGCCGCACGGCGCACGACATCCGCATGAAAAAGGCGCTTGCCGACCTGAAATGGCCCCTTGTGCGCCAATTTGAAGTGGCGCCGCTTCGAGCCGGCACCGTCGTCCTGTGTTCTCATAACGTCTTCCATCGAGCAAATCACAGGCGCGACGATTGGCGCACGTGGAACGATCACCCGCGCTTCATGTGGCGCTTTTGGCTGTACCGCACCACCGAACCGGTCGATAGCCGTGAGAACGGACCGGCGCCCGAACCTGATTGGAACGGGCTGGGGATAGACCCGCTGACGCGCAACGATTTGTCTCAAGCCGGGGACGACCTAACGACGGTCTGGCGGCATCACTATTGCTGGATGAATACCGGTCAGGCGCCTCCGCCGCGGTCCGCAGCCTCCGGGGCGACGGCTGAAAAACGAGGAGCAGAGACGGTGCGATTAGTCGAGCAGCTTTACGCCAAACACGACGAATCGGAGCCCGCGCGAATCGGTGCCGCGTATAGACTTGCCTCCATTGGTGGGGACACGCTGGCATTGAAACTGCTTGCCGAAGCCTTGTACGACGAGCGGGAGAGCGTAAGGCGAGCCGCGACATATGGGTTGGTTGCCGTCGGATCGGACGCAACCGGTGTCTTTCTTGAGGCGGCAAGGTCTCAGCTCAAATGGGTTCGGAAGGCGGGCGTGTTCGGTCTGGGCGATGTCGGTCCACTCAACGACGAGGTTCTGGAAACTGTCGTAACCCGTCTGGTGGATGACCCGTCGGTCTATGTGCGTTCGGTTGCTGCCGGAAGTTTGGGGTGTTTGGGCCGGCGCGCGGTCGCCGCGGGAGTCGGCACATGCCTGATTCCCGATTGCCTCGAGGCGCTGGCGGCGAGTTTGGAGCGCGAGGAGAATCGGCTGTGTGTGAACCGGGCGCAAAATCGGGGCATCAAGTTTGCTCGCCCGACGGAGGAGTGCGATGTGTGCGAGGGCGGACCAATACAGGACGATTACGAGCGTTTTGAGCCGGTGCGTTCGGCGGTGCGTGAAAACGTCCTGTGGTCTATCGTCATGCTCTGTTCACACGGCGCCGCAATCATGGGTGACGCACTCGAACAGACGATTAGCGCGCTGAAAACCGTTGTGCTACATGATCGGAACGCCGTCTGCGTCGGATTCGCCGCCGATGCACTGACCCGCCTCGTCAATCTGCAGCCGGATGGCGAGCCGACACCGCCGCCTATCCAAGACCTGCGGGCGAACCTCATGGCGATACTCAAAACCTCGCCGGTTCACAGCTTGGATGCGCTGAGCCGCGCCGGCCTCGGCTCAGCCGCCCTATCCGAGTTCATACCGGCGGATTGACATGGCCACGACTATCACAACGCGGTCTACGGGAAACCGGACAGGCACGTTGTACACGCACTCTCCCGACCGCGGCGTCCTGTAGGGTGCAATCAAACGACTGAATAGGATCAACTGAACGAATAGTGAAGGATCAAGGGACATGAATAATGACTGATCAAGCGAGTGAATAGCGAGCGCGATAGAGATCCCATAGAGTTCCCAAGGTAAATCCCGTGCGATAGAGGTCCTCTGCGCACCAGCCTTTTCCCGGTAACACGCGATAGAACTCCCCTTGCCCCGCCCGCAATCAACCGATTGGCAAGACCTTCCGTAGGGGCGAGGTTCCCTCGCCCGCTCCCCCGTAGGTTGGGTTGAGCGGAATTTCAAAATGAATCGATCGGGAACTAGGATTGTCGAGATTTCATACCGCTCGAAGAGACTGAAACCTGAGCGAAACCCAACATCCAATCTTCCTCCTTTACCACTCCGCCCGTTTTTACTGGCCACTGGTCACTGACCACTGGCGACTGTATCTCTCCCCTCACCACCGGCCGCCCGACTTTATCCGCCCCCACTGCGTCAGACGCCTTCCTCTGGAATCGACCGCCGCCGACCTCTCGAGTGAATAACCTGCGGACTCCCATGCTCCTATTCCGCCTTCCAACGCTCTCAGCCGCTCACTCGCATATCCGAACTGGTCCGATAACAATCGTGCCGCACGGGCACTTGTCGCTTCCGCGTGTCAGCTTCAGTAGAATACAATCAGCCCCTCCTTCGGAAGTTCGGAGTGCCGCATTCCAAGCTGCGCCAGCGGAATAGAGATAGCTCCGGGAATATGCGCCTCTCTGTAAGCCCGTTCGCTGCGAACATCCACCACGATGACGTTCTCCTCACTATCGAGCAGCCGCTTGAGTTCCTTTACCGGCATACGTTCCGGCTCATCCGCAAACCCGAGTGTTTGAATCAGCGGGAGCAGACACAAAAACGCGCAGCCAATGAGGATGCCAAGATTCCCGTTCAATCGCTTCATAATAAGCTCCTTCGAAGGGTTCTGGTCACTGCTCAAGCGTGCATGGTACGGAAGCCGTCACCACTAACCAGACAATTCATGCCACTCTACCTGACGGAATCATGTTCGAAAGATAACCACCGAACCGACAAAACACCGTTCGACACGTTTGTTAAGGGGCGCTTTGCTTAGTTTGAACATGTAGCTGGGTTATATGTTCTAGATGATTTTGTTCGATTCGGTCTAAACGCGAGTTAATTTCTCGTACATCGTCTTTAGTCGCTAAGGTTGTAGTCATTCTCCACCATAAAGTTATTGCGGATATGACTATAGCAATGGTTGGTATTAACCATTCTTGAGCGTCCATCGTTAAGGCCTCCTTGTGAAACGACATTGTTTAATTATATCACACCTGTGTTACGAGGTGGGAACAAAAAAATGCCCGACAATCTGAGAATTGCCAGGCATTGTGTGAAACATTAGCGTGTAAGGCGCTTCGCCAAGGCTCTGGCGTTCCTGTAGGCCGTAGGTTGGGTTGAACGAAATTCGTTAATGATCGTTAATCTTAGAGGCGTTTTCGAGTCCCCACTTTGCATGAACATACCAAAAATATGAGTGAAACCCAACATTAATCGTAAATTCTACCGCAATGAGACATCCTCTAAATTAGGTGCGTTTCCCCTGTCCATGCCGCCCGTAACTATATACACACATTCCCGTATATGCTATAATGGCACACCGTATCCAATCAATTCGTGTCTACCTGTATCAACCGGCTATCGGATTATCAACGCGGCAGAAACGTCACGCAACCGTTCGGGGGAACCCAAAAATGGCTACTGTAACCATCAAAGATGTCCAAACAATCCTGACCCAACCCGAAGGCTCGCGATTAATCATCGTGAAAATCGTCACCTCGCAGCCGGGGCTTTATGGTCTCGGTTGCGCCACCTTCACGCAACGCTTCCACGCCGTTCACGCCGCTATCGAAAAGCACCTCAAACCCTTTCTGCTTGGACGCGACGTGTCCCTCATTGAGGAGATCTGGCAGATGGCGATGGTCAACGGCTATTGGCGCAACGGACCCGTGTTAAACAACGCCATCTCCGGCGCCGACCAAGCCCTCTGGGATATCAAGGGCAAACAAGCCGACATGCCGCTCTATCAACTCTTGGGCGGGAAATGCCGCGAAGCGGCGGCGGTCTACGGTCACGCCGATGGACGCGACGAGCACGAAGTCGAGGATAGCGCCCGAAAGTACATGGCGCAAGGCTACCGCTACATTCGAATCCAGATGGGCGGCTACGGCGGCCAAGCCGAAAAACTGGTCAAGCCCGAAGGCGCGCAACCGGGCGCTTATTTCGATCCCAAAGCGTATATGCGCGACATGCTGCGCATGATGGAACACGTGCGCACCAAGATTGGCGACGAGATTGAACTTCTGCACGATATCCACGAACGGTTGCAAACTATCGACGCCGTCCAATTCGCCAAGGATGTCGAGCGTTTCAAGTTGTTCTTCTTGGAAGACCCGTTAGCGCCGGAAGACTTGGAGTGGTTCCACCATATCCGCCAGCAATGCAGCACCCCAATCGCCATGGGCGAACTGTTCAACAGCCCGCGCGAGTGGCAGCCCTTGATTGCCGAAAAGTTGATCGACTTCCTCCGCATGCACGTCAGCCAGATGGGAGGAGTGACCCCCGCACGCAACGTCGCCGCATTCGCCAACATGTACGGCATCCGAACCGCATGGCACGGACCCGGTGACACCTCTCCCGTGGGGCACGCCGCCAATCTGCACCTCGATCTCTGGGCGCCGAACTTCGGCATCCAGGAGTGGTGCCGTTTCTCCGAGCGTGTGTACGAGATTTTCCCCGGCACCCCCGAAGTGCGCAACGGATACATGTATCCCAACGACAAGCCCGGCTTGGGGATTGACGTCAACGAAGAGTTAGCCGCTAAATACCCGTGTACCGACGAAGTGATAGGCTGGACACAGACCAGACTGCCCGATGGCAGCCCGACGCGACCCTAACCCATTTATTGCCTAACGACCTGTAGGGTGCGATCAATGGAGCGAAAAGCGATCAACCGACTGATTAGGGAGGGCGATAGAAAATCCCCTGCGCACCAGCCTTTGTATTTATAGAAGAGCGATAGCCATGCTGTTGCCTCAATTCACGTCGATTAGCCGTAGGGGCGCGGATCAACGGACTGATTAAGGACGGATCAAGCGAATGGATAATGAGCGATCAACTGAACGAATAGATTAAACGAGTGAATAGCGAGTGCGATAGAGATCCCAAGGCGATAGTAGATCCTGATAGAGATCCCTCAAGCGAAGGAATACTGAGCGCGATGGAGTTCCCATAAAACTCCCCTCTCCTGTAGGCGGGGCATCTTGCCCCGCAGATCGCGATAAATCTCCCGGTACGAACAATCTGCGAATCGCGGTGTAATTGTGGTGTCACGCGTCCAGATCTCTTATCGCTCCCTGCTGGATTGACAAATCCAGCGGATCCTCATCTGAACCGTACGTTGATAGGAGGTAACAAAAAATGCCGCTGACCCAAGAACAGCTCAACTTCTTCGACACCTTCGGCTACCTGATGATTCCGCAACTGTTTCCACCCGATGAAACAAACGAAATCATCGAAAAATTTGAATGGACAATCCGGAACCGCGGCGGCGGACGAGACCACGACGGTTCCCGCCGCACCATGTTCCTAAAACCGATCGAACACAGACCCGATATGTGCGCGCTGCTAGATCATCCCACGATACTAGACCTTATCGGCAGCATTCTGGGAGACGATTTCAACTACTGCGGCGGTGACGGGAATTACTACAGCGGCGACACCGGCTGGCACCCCGACGGAAGTTGGGGGCAACTCTTCGCCGCCAAGGTAGCGTTCTATCTGGATCCACTCACGCGGGACACCGGTGCGCTGCGTTTCATTCCCGCCAGCCACAAGCCTGACCACTTCGTTCGGACGGGCAAGATAGATGTCAACAACTCACTTGAGCTCTTCGGCGTCCTGCCCACGGAGTTTCCCGGCAGCGTTGCCATGGAGACCAATCCCGGCGACGTTGTGATTTTCAATCACGACCTGTATCACGCCTCGTTCGGCGGTGGAAACCGGAGACGCATGTTCACCATGAACTGCACCCGCCGCGCGGTGACACCCGAGGACTTCGACATCGTGCGTCGGTACCTCGGCATGCATTCCCCCGGCGGTTACAAGCTGAAAACCGGAGCCGGCATATACTACCCCACCATGATAGACACCGCCGACGAGAATCGGATGGAACACCTCCGCCAGCCGATGGAAATCCACGACCAGCTCTTCCCCCACTTGGCGAGGGACGCCGTCAATCCGTAGCCAACGCCTGTAGGAGCGATCAAGCGAATGGATAGCGAGTGATTGAACGACTCAAAAAGAAGCGTGATAGTAAATCTCGTGATCAGAAGGAGAACTCAATGAATTTCCGACAGAAAATCATTCTCAGCCTTTTACCCTATATTGTCCTGACCAGCGCCGCATTAGCCCAAGCCGTCAACATACCCGACGCAAACTTGCGCAACGCAATCAGGGAAACGCTCCACCTCCCCGCGGGCGCACCCATCACGCAAGCAGACATGCGCGAGTTAACGTCGCTTAACGCTGCGGCGCGTCAAATAACAGCTCTCGCCGGCATGGAGTATGCCACCAACCTAACCGAATTACGCCTAGGCGAAAACCCGATTACAGATATCAGCCTGTTGGCGCATCTCACACAACTCAGCTTCTTGCGGCTTAACGACTGTTGGACGATTGACGACATCAGCCCGTTGGCAGATCTCACACAACTGAAGGGGTTAGATTTAGACCGCAACCTTATTGTCGATATCAGTCCGCTCGCAGGCTTGAGGGGGTTGACCTCATTAGATATTCGCTACAATCAAATCGAAAACCTCAGTTCGCTCGCAAACCTGACGCAACTCACCGTATTGTCTCTGACCAACAATCGAATTGTGGATGTCAACCCGCTTGCAAACCTGACGCAACTCGCCCGATTGTGGCTGGACAACAATAAAATTGAAGATGTCATTTCGCTTGCACATCTCACACAACTCACCGAGTTGCGCTTGGGCGGCAATCAGATTAAAGATATCGGCCCGCTTGCAAATCTCACACAACTGAAAGTGGTACATCTGGACCACAATGTGATTGTTGATGTCAGTCCGCTTGCTCGTTTAACAAACTTGGAAGAGTTGGATCTTCGACATAACCGGATTATAGATGTCAGTTCACTTGTAAACCTGACGCAACTCACCCGATTGTTTCTGACCAACAATCGAATTGTGGATGTTAGCCCGCTTGCAACTCTAACGCGCTTGCAGATTCTTGACATCCAAGAGAACCGCATCACGGACCATAGCCCGCTCGGCGGATTGTCTCTGACTGATTTTCGCTATGATCAAACATGTGACATGCCACCACTGCCGCTTGCGCCGCGATTAGCAAATCGAGATTACCCGAACGTTGCCGGCGCCAACTGGATTTTCGGACAAGATTCACGCATCGATTTAATATATGGGAACCTCCTTTTCCAGATGCATCCGCGCGCCGACGGCCGCTTGATAGGCGACTTTGAACGCGCATTAAGAGAGCGAGACGACTATATCGCAACTAATCCGAACGCGGTGTTTTTATTGGCGCTTAATGAGATGAACGCCCCTGAAATTGACTACTGGGGGGCGGAATGGCCGTATTGGATCAGGGATTCCGACGGAAATATCGTGTTCGATAGGCCGTACACCGAGGGGGGACCAACGCCCGGAGGGTTGGTAGATTTCACACAGCCAGAGGTGCAGGATATCATCGTACAACAGGCTATCAGCATTTCGAAATGCGGGCTTTTCGATGGCATCATAATCGACGGGTGGAGGGAGGATCTTGATGCACTGCACGGTTATGTCAGTCTTGAGGCACAACTTCAAGCGCGGTTAAACATCGTTCGGCGGATACGCGCGGCGACACGTCCCAACTTTCTCATCCAGGTCAACTCGAATTATGAAATATTGCCGCACACCGGCAGATACATCAACGGCCTGTCGATGGAGACAGGTATTCCGGACTGGGGCAAGACGCCGGAGGATCGCGAAGAATTTGTGACGCTAGCCGAAAACACTTTAATTTGGGCCGAGGAGAATCTGCACGAGCCTCGGATTAACGCTATCTTCGGGCAAGCGTTTCGCACAGATGAGCAACCGAGATCGGCTAATTTTCAATGGGTTCGTTTGCTGACGACGTTAAGTTTAACTCATGCCGACGGGTATGCAATGATACAACACCTTGGTGTTCCCAAGGGCGACGACCGGCATTGGTACGATTTCTGGAATGCGGAATTGGGTCAACCCGTGGGCGCGAAGAGGCAACTGTACGACAACCGCGAAGGTCTATTTATCCGAGAATTCACGAACGGTTGGGCGGTCTACAACCACAGCGGGGAGGCGCAGGTGATTACGTTGCCGGAGGAGGCGCAAGGCGTCGCCAGCGGGCTGGTGAACACGGAGCACGCACTGGCTAACCTTGACGGCGAGATGTATCTCAGAGCCCAACCGAAAGATCCCGCCGATGTGAACGAGGACGGCGTCGTGAATATCCTTGACCTGACCATTGTTGCCCAAGCCTTGGGCACGAATAGTTTGAAGGGAGATGTGAATGGCGATGGGTTTGTCAACATTCTTGATTTGGTGTTCGTAGCCAACGCATTCTGATAGAAACAGTTACCAGTGGCTTGTGACCAGTGTTCAGTAAAAACCCAAGCGACGTTTTTGATGATCGAGAAAATCTTAGTGCCTACTCTTGAACGGATTTGAGGAGAAAGCAATGAACTTTCGACAAACACTCACACTACACCTTTTACTCTACATCGCGCTGACCAGTGCGGCATTCGCACAGGTCGTCGAGATACCCGACTCAAATTTGCGCAATGCAATCAACGAAGCCCTGAATCTGCCTGCTGGCACCTCCATTACGCAAACGGACATGCGGCAATTAACTGGATTGACTGCCAGTGACAGACAGATAACAGACCTCACCGGTTTGGAATATGCGGCTAACCTAACTAATCTTGTCCTTGGTAGCAATTACATTAGCGACCTCGCCCCATTGGCAAAATCGACGAAGTTGGAACTCCTATGGCTTTGGAACAACCCACTCTCGGACCTCTCCCCGCTAGCGGATTTAACTCATTTGGAAAATGTCGATTTGGCTGGCTGTGAGATTGCGAACATTACGCCGCTTTCCAATCTCACACAACTAACAAGACTCATTCTGAGGCATAATCGCATTACCGATCTCACTCCTTTGGCCGAATTGATAGAACTAGAAGACCTATTGCTTTGGAGCAACCCATGCTCCGACCTCAACCCGCTAGCAGGTTTGACTAACTTGAAAAGTGCAGATTTGAGTGAGTGCCAGATTTCCGACATTACGCCGCTTTCCAATTTCACACAAGTAACAACGCTTAAACTGAGTGACAATCGCATTGTGGATATCACCCCGCTTGCAAATCTCACGCAACTTACCCTGCTGCGTCTTAACAACAATCGGATTGAAGATATCAGTCCACTTGCGAATTTAACGAAATTAGAAGTGTTGCACTTGGATTGCAACCGAATAACAGACATTGTCCCGCTTGTAAACCTTGTGCTTCTAAATGAACTGCGCATCAATGACAATGAAGTTGTCAATGTTATGCCACTTGCAAGTCTCGAACAACTCATTGAGTTACGTCTGCACAACAATCAGATTGAAGACATCAGTCCACTTTCAAATCTCATAAATCTGACTCACCTGGAAATCCAAAACAACCGTATTATTGAAATTGCTCCTCTTGCCAATCTCACAAATCTAGAATACCTTGATACGGACAACAACCCCATTTTCGATCCGGACAGCCCACCTGTTGAGATACCCGATCCAAATCTCAGGCAAGCCGTTAGAGATGCCCTAAACTTACCCCATGGTATTCCCATCACTCAAGCGGGCATGGGACAGCTTACAAGCTTGGATGCGGGGCATAGACGAATAGCAGACCTTACCGGTTTGGAACATGCTACCAACTTGGATAGATTGGATATCTCCTTCAATCCGGTGTTTGACCTTACGCCTCTAGCCAATCTAATGAGGTTGAGGTATCTTGACGCAGCATACTGTAACATTTCCAATCTGACGCCCCTAACCAATCTCAGCCAACTAACTTGGCTAGGTCTGGAAAATAACATATTTACCGACATTAAGCTGCTCGTCAATCTCGCACAATTGACTGTGCTGCAACTTTCCCGCAATGAGCTTTCGGATATCACCCCGCTTGCAAACCTCACACAACTCGTTGAATTGCAACTCGACAACAACAAAATTTCAGACATTACTCCACTTTCGAACTTAAGACAGTTAGAATCGTTAGACGTTCGCATCAATGCAATAACAGACCTCAGCCCCGTTGATTCACTGTCATTGATACATTTCGAATATGACCAATATTGCGACATGGCGCCGCTCCCCCTTGAGCCCCGACTGTCAAACCGAACCTATCCGTCCGTGTTCGGTGGCGATTGGTTGTTCGGATACGATTCACGTATCGACTTACTGTATGGTGGTGCTTTGGGAATGTATTGGCGTCCTGACGGCAAGCTGGCAGGTAACCTGGAAGACGTAATTCAAAGACGAGACGAACTCATAGCAAGGAACCCGAATATGGTGTTTCTTGTTCTAATCAATTGGGCTCACGACAAGCTGCATAATTATATTGAAGACTGGCCATACTGGTTACGGGATACGGATGGAAATATTATTATTGAGGATAATCGCAACCCTAAGAACCCTAATGTTTATATCGATTTTACGCAGCTTGGGGCGCAGGATATAATTGTGCAAAAGGCTGTCGATGTTTCCACATGCGGCTTGTTCGACGGGATAGTTTTTGATGGTTGGTTCGACGACAGAGGAGTTCGCCCACATCTATCCAATCTGGAACAAGAAATGCACGCCAAGATTGCGATCTTGCAGCGCATCCGCGCTCGGACACGGCCGAACTTTCTAATACAGGTGAATTCCAATCGAAGCAAAATTCCCTTGACCGGTCCTTACATCAACGGTCTCTCTATGGAAACAAAAATACCCATCTCGTTTTTCCATGACCCGGAATGGCTTCACCACGCGCTGCTGAAAACTGAAAGCACCCTCTTGTGGGCGGAGGAAACTCTGAGAGAGCCTCGTATAAACGGCGTAGCCGGCGAAACGCTACCGCTTCCTGAAGCCGCAGATAGCCCCGAAAATCTCCGTTGGGTGCGTGCGCTAACGAGCTTAAGTCTCACTCATGCAGATGGTTATGCGCTCTATCAAGACCTTGCTGAAATAGATGGTGGCACTTGGTACGACTTCTTGGACACTGACCTCGGCTACCCGGTTGGTGATACGGAGCAGCTCTATGAAGACCGCCCCGGTCTTTTCATACGAGAATTTACGAACGGCTGGGCGGTTTACAACCGCAGCGGGGAAACACAGAAGATTGCGTTACCCGAGCTTGCCACCGGTGTTGCGAGCCGAGTGAAAGGGACAACGCACACACTTCCCAACTACGATGGAGAGATGTATCTGCGAGTGAAGCCGGTGAATCCGGCGGATGTCAATGCTGAACCTATTGATGCCGTTCCCGGTGCGGCGCTGCTCTTGGACGCCTCAAACAATCCGGGGACTACGGCGCACTGGGTTAATCTGGGAACAGCTAGCGGAAGATTACAAGCATCTGGAATACGTGCAAGGGTTGAAGAAGGTGAAATAGAGATTCCGTCCATCGGTTTCAGTGGTCGACGCAGATATTACACCGCTACGGGGACAGGTCAAACCTTTGGAGGCCCCGTCCACTTAAATCCCCAACTCTACGTGGGAAATTGGACGCTTGAATTCCTTTGCAAGCGTAACGGCGATTCGTTTTCTCTGGAACATCAGTTCGCCGGTTTTCAAAACAGCCCGAGAGAAGGGCTTCAAGGGATTCGCTTAGGGCTGCTGCTTGACGCTCAAGAGCTTGACATGTCCATCCACGCCGGTGGCTTTAAGCAACCCACACGAGCGTTGAACATTTTCTTGGCGGAAAACGTGTGGACGTGGGTGACCATTGTTTCGATGAACGGAGAGTCAATCATCGCCTATCAGGACGGCGTGGAAGTCAGTAGGCATCCGGGGGTGCATTTCGATTCAAACCTGCCTTTGGACGACATATCTATCGGTTCGTTTTCGTACGATGAAAGACGCCGGAACTTCAACGGCTCATTTTCTATCGTGCGCGTCTATGACAGGGCGCTACGCCCGGACGAGGTGCTGCAAAATATCGGTGCGACAGTGATTCCGATGTCCAATCCCGCCGATGTCAACGGCGATGGGGTCGTGAACATCTTGGATTTGGTGGTGGTGGCGCAGGCGTTCGGAAAAGATAGTTTGGAGGGGGACGTGAATGGGGATGGGGTTGTCAATGTGTTTGACCTTGTCCAAGTTGCCGGGGCAATCGGGGGTGGCGGAGCTGCGCCTTCGGCATATTCCCCGGAGCTGTCGATTATTAGCGCTGCCGATGTCGAAAGATGGCTTGCCCAGGCGCAGAGTTTAGGCGTCGGCGATGCGAATTTTCAACGGGGAATCCGCTTCCTTGAACAGTTGCTCGCGGCGTTGACGCCGAAAAAGACGGCGCTGTTGCCGAACTACCCGAACCCCTTCAATCCGGAGACGTGGATACCGTATCATCTCGCGGGTGAGGCGGTGGTGGCGATTACGATTTATGATACAAAAGGGACGTTGGTGCGCCGGTTAGCGCTCGGAAATCAGTCGGCGGGATATTACGCGGAGCGTGGAAAGGCGGCGTATTGGGACGGACGGAACGAAGGCGGGGAAACGGTTGCGAGCGGGATTTATATTTATCAATTCCGGGCGGGGGATTATGCGGCATCGCGGCGGATGGCGATTGTGAAGTAAGAAGCAGTGGTCAGTGACCAGTGGCTAGTGGTCAGTGGAACTCTACCGATCAACTGAGCGGATAGCGAAGGCGATAGAGAGTCCTGATTGCAATCCCATTTTAACAATTATCCCCTCGTACCCTCTACCTGCTTTCCCGTCATCTGCTTCCCCAGCCCGCTGCCTTTACTGACCACAGGCCACAGGTCACTGGCCAGCAACTGAGCGAATAACGAAGGCGGTAGAGATCCACTGCTTTTCCCCTTCCCATTCCATCACGGGTATGCTAAGATAAAAACTGTCCTTCCAACACCATTACCAAAAAGGAGACGCCCTGTGGAGAATCTAAACCCCTTCAAACAGCCCGGACAGTGGTATCGGGGGAACACTCACAGTCACAGCACGGAATCCGACGGCAGGATTCCGATGGACGAACGCTTCGCCGCCTACCGCGAGGCGGGATACAACTTCCTCGTGCTCACCGATCATCGAAAAGTCAACGATGTGTCCGCCTACAGCGCTGAAAACTTTCTCGCCATCTCCGGCAGCGAAGTCCATCCCGATAACCCGTACGGAGGCAGCGTCTTTCACATCGTGGGCATCAACCTCCGCGAACGCATCAACTGCGCCGAACTCCATCCCAACGACGTTCTCGCCGAAATTAAAGCGCAAGGCGGCGAAGCCGTGCTCTGCCATCCGTATTGGTGCGGACATACTATCCGAGACTACGAGCAGCTTAACGGTTACTTTGCCGTCGAAGTCTACAACGACACCTGCATGGTTGGCATCGGCAAAGGCTTTTCCGAGCAGGCATGGGACGATGTCCTGGACCGGATTGGCCCCGTCTACGGGATTGCCGCCGACGATGCGCACGGCACCGAACACGACTGCTTCCACGCCTGGGTAATGGTAAAAGCCGCCGAACTCACAATCGATGCGATTATGGATGCGTTCCGCAGCGGTGCCTTCTATTCGACCCTCGGTCCCGAGATTGTCGATCTCGATTTGGTCGGGGACTCCGCTCGCGATCGGAAGGTCATCGTCAAATGTTCGCCCGCCCAGTCCATCATATTCAAAGCGCAATGCAGCACCGGGCGGCGTATCGTTGCTCCGGAAGGCGAAAGCTTAACCGAGGCGGAGTACCCGGTACCGAGCGCGGCGAAATATGTCCGCGTGGAGATTGTCGACGAGGAAGGCAAGAAGGCATGGTCAAACCCGTTCTTCCTCTAAGGGACGGCGCGCATGAACGATGAACTGACGAATCAACAGATTGAATTCTACCGAACCAACGGATTTGTCGCGATTGAGAATTTCCTCGACCCCGACGAACTGGAGGACTGGCGCCGTTGCACCGACGAGTCTGTCGCGGAACGGCTGGGAAATTCCGTTGAATTCATGACGAACCAGATGCAGCCCGATGATTTCTATGCCCGTGTCTTTACACAGTGCCTCCGGCTCGCCGATACTCACGCCGGCATGAGAGATCTAATCCACAACCCGCGGCTCGGTCGGATGGGAGCGGCGCTGGCTGGAATCGAGGGAATTCGAGTCTGGCACGATCAAGCGCTTATCAAACCGTCCTACGGGAATCCGACCGCATGGCACCTTGATGTTCCCTACTGGTCGTTCGATTCGCGGGACGCGATCTCCTGCTGGGTGGCGCTAGATGACGCGACGCTTGCCAACGGCTGTATGTGGTACATTCCGGGCAGTCACCTGACGGCGCGATTTGAGAACTGCAACATCGGTGAAAACCTCGCGGCACTCTTCACGATTTATCCGGAATGGCGCAGCATTGAGCCCCGACCCGTGCCCTGCTCCGCCGGTTCAATCGTCTGGCATAACGGGTTGACGGCGCACGCCGCGGGCGCCAACATGACCGTAGCACCGCGCCGTGCCATGACATGCGCCTTCATGCCCGATGGGTGCACCTTCAACGGCAAACGCAACGTTCTGCGCGAAGATCTCTTCGACTCCCTCGAAATCGGCGATCTTCTGAACGACGAAATCCAGAACACCCTCGTCTGGCACAATTCATGGAAAAATTAATCGCTCATTAAACATTCGTTTGAGAGCGCGCCATTATCCCTGACGGAATAATTCTTTCAGCAAGCAACACGTTTTAGTCGGAGTCTCTTTCCTCGATCCAGAGGATCGAAATGTCAATAGAATGCGACATGTCCAGAGTCCCGCACTCCAGAGGAGTGCAATGTGGAGTG
>JAJDTR010000011.1 GCA_022827055.1 Candidatus Poribacteria bacterium
ATAACAACACTCTAAACTTAAAAGGCTTTTCACTTTTCCTACCTAGACGTCCTTTCTCCCAAAAGCAAAAGGGTGCCGCATTTCGAGTTTTAGCCTCGTTTTGAGGCGATCGGAAGAATCCCTTACTTGGCAAGGGTTCAAAACACCTCTTACCCCAAATTCTCTGATTTGTGTCCCAAAACGTTCCACCCCTTTCTATTTCGCAGTCGCACCCTGCCACTCCCCGCAAAAGAAAAAAATAAATCGCTGAACCCGCACCACGCCTAGATTCTACGCCTTCACCGAATCCCCAAATCATGGTTTTAATCAATTGTGGCATAGCAATTGCTGATTACCGTACCAAGCAACAAGAAATTCGATTCGTGATCAAAAGGGGCTATGGTGATGAAGTTTGTAGTCGGGTCCACTTCAACTGGAATTGGTTGCCTCATTCTGCTCTGGCTTCTGTTCTCCTGCTCAGTCTCGGATGCCTCCGACCCACTTACGCTAATCTACTCCGGTGAGGAACAGGGACAGCTTGGGCTGCACGGTTGCGGGGCAGAGCAGGTCGGGGGATTGTCTCGACGCCAAACCGTTATCCAGTCGTTGCGCGAAAAACACGCGAACACCCTAAATCTACATACCGGAAACATCCTCTTCCCATCAGATCCCAATAACGAACTCATCTATCAAATTGCTCTTGAAGCGTTGGGAGA
Source organism: Candidatus Poribacteria bacterium (assembly GCA_022827055.1). Classification (GTDB taxonomy): domain Bacteria; phylum Poribacteria; class WGA-4E; order WGA-4E; family JAJDTR01; genus JAJDTR01. Next base: position 696 of record JAJDTR010000011.1, read on the forward strand.
GATGAATTACGATGCGGTCTTCCTCGGACCGCAGGATTTATGCCTGCCGGTTGATTCACTCCAAGCCCTTTACGCAAACCATCCGAACCTCCCCGTTGTTTGCACCAACCTCCTCTCTCCAAATACATCTTCATTTGATCCCTACATCCTTCAAAACATGCCAAGTCAGACTAACGTTGCCCTCATCGGACTGATATCGAAGTCGCACGAAACGGAAGTTACAGCCTACAATCCGGGTATCACTCTCACCTCGCCGGAGGAAGCACTGGACGCTCTGGAGGAAGAAATCGGCGCGAAAAGTGATGTTGTCCTCGGCGTGTTCCACGGGACGGAAATTGAAGCGCGTGGGCTTGCGGAAGGGTTTCCATGGCTGGATGTTTTGATTCTCGTCCGGAATGAATCCGCCGACACATCTTCACCGGCAATCGTCCGCAATACGGCGATTGTAACCAATCCCGCCAAAGGCGAAGCGGTCGGTGTTTTGGAGATTGGACTTGACACCAATCTAAGCGTGGTTTCGAGGCAAGATTATCGTGTTGAGGTATCGGAACGAATTGCGCCCGACGAGAACCTTGAAACCTTGCTGGCGCTTTACCACAGCTTGTCCGAGGGCAGCGATCTTGAAGGCAATGATGGCATTCCAACTGATCGCGCCATCCATATCACCTACTTTCATAAACGCGGGTGTCAGAAGTGCGCCAGAGCCAGCGACATTTTGAAGAGACTCAAAACCGAATATCCGCAGGTTGTCGTTGATTTGAAGTACGCCAAAGAGAACCGGGAACTGCTTGAGGCGATGGGGGCGCTTTACAACGTTCCCGATGTCAAAAGGCTCACCACACCGGCGGTCTTTATCGGGGATGAGTATCTGTTAGACGAACTTGATGAAGCACGCTTAAAAGCGATTGTGGAGAAATACCTTTCGACGGGAGTTGCCTCTCGATTGTCGGAGGCGGAAGAGAAAACGGATGAAGCGGAATCCGAGATCGTCAAGCGTTTTAGCGCCTTCGGGACGTTGGCTGTTGCGGGGGCTGGATTGCTCGACGGGATCAATCCCTGCGCGTTTGCAACCATTGTATTCTTCATCTCCTACATGAGCCTTGTTGGGCGGAAAAGGAAAGAGATGCTCATCGCCGGTGGGGCGTTCGCCGCGGCGGTGTTTGTAACCTATCTGCTGATGGGAATGGGCGCCCTCAAATTTCTCTCGTTCCTCAACGAGTTTTCGGTCGTTGCCAAGTGTGTCTACCTGCTTGCCGCTATTGGAACATTTACGTTGGCGTTTTTGAGTCTTTACGACGCCATCAAAGCGAGACAGGGAAAGGTCAAAGAAATGTCGTTGCAGTTGCCCAAATCACTGAAGTTGCGTATCCACAAAGTTATCCGCGAACAGACGCGCACATCGGGCGTCGTCATCGGTGCGTTGGTGATTGGGTTCGCCATTTCTGCCCTTGAACTGGTCTGCACCGGTCAGGTCTACTTGCCCACGATTACGTTTGTGATGGGCGTTGAGGGGATGCGCCCAAATGCGCTATCGTATCTCGTTTTGTACAATCTGATGTTTGTTACCCCGCTGTTGGTCATGTTCGGATTCGTTTATTGGGGTACAAGTTCAATTCAGTTGGGTGGCGTGCTCCAGCGACATATGATGCCGGTGAAGGTCGGGACAGGCGTGTTGTTATTTGGGCTTGGCGTCTGGCTGTATTTAGGTGTTGTGTGATTCTATGGAAAAGGAGGTGATAGCGACCAACGGCTTTTCAGGGAATTGCCGCTGTTTTCAGCGATTCCCACCAACCAATCGAGGTTTTCTGCCGAGGGCATACTCACGGAGCAATTGCCAAGTTGATGCGCTCAACTATCTATCTTGACACAAAAGGAGAAAATAAAATGTTGACTCGGTTTAGTTTACCCCAAAACCAATTTTTACTTTCAGTGTTTTTAAGTGTAATCGCTTTTCTACTTTTAAACACACTCGCCTACGCTACGGATGCAACAGAAGATGGTTCTATGACAGTCTTGAACATGGAAGAGATGGAACACCTAGCCGGGGGGCCCCTATCGTTCGCCAAAAGATGCGCCCGCTATTCCGGCTAATTGTGGTAGTGTTTGTGGTTTCTGCTACCAGTACGCTTTTTACACTTTCAAAAGTTGCTTCTGTAATGGATCTAGTTTCGTTCCATATTGTAAGGAGAAGGAGAGTGGTAAGGGGTGGAGTAAGTATAGCTGTGGCTGTGCGTTGTGGACTTGCTCGACCAAATTTTTCATGGGTAGTGGTGGAAAACGATATACGTGCGTCACAAAAAAGCCGTAGTAAATGTCCGTTTCCGCCCAAATGCGTTCGGTTGCAACGCCCGTCTAATCAATAACTTACCTTATACCTAACATGTTTTCAATGCTACGTGTGCATGATAGGGGGTGCCAGCCTAAGCATTAAATCAGGCGGTGCTCCCTACAAATCTTTGCGTTCAAGCTAGAAGGAGGATCTAATACCATGAAAATTGACAAACCCACGGCTTTTTTGGTTGTCAGTCTCTCGTTTACGGTAATTATGGGTGCCGTCTATCTCAGCACTTACCTATTGCCCATCCAACGCACTGCAGATCTTGACGCCATCTCAGGCTCAATAGGCAATTCGGTCAAGTTTGCCCAATCATCGTATCCGACGGTGGCCGCACCCATTGCACCAGAAAAACAAGCCACCGACAATGTCGCGGACTATGCTGGCAGTCCTGAGAGTGCCGAGAATGTTCAAACAGAGCAATCCTCAGATAATTTAACTGAAGAGGAGATATGGTCTTTGATGGACGAAATGGAAAACAAGAGAGTCGAATTGCATCAAGAAATGGAACACAAGCGGAAGTTGTCGGACTTAGCACGAGATCGGGGGTCTGAACTTGACGACAAATTCTACGCTATATTCAATGAAAACCTGAAAGAACGCCAAGCCCTTACCAAAGATTTCGAACAGAATGTACTAAAGGGAACCTCGCTTGATGAAACATCTCGAACTGCCACACCTGAAGAACTTGAGGAACTTGCAAGTAAACCGGGGGCACGGTCACTTTTAGATGCAATCTCGCAGGAAAAAGCAATAGGAGAACTGTGGGAGTCTGAATCAAAGGCTTTAGCGGACAAGGCTAACGCGCTGACGGAGGAATACGCAGTAATTTACGAGCAGATTCTGGCGATAGATGAGTCCATCGCGGAATTGAAAGCGATGTTGCCGTAAGATTAATTCCTACCAAGGAGACTCTCTGATGAAACGATTGCATCTGTTATTCACTTCGTATTTTCTGCGTTCTGCCTTTTTCGAACTTGTTTCTGTAATGGGCCCACCATTGTCCCGTATTGTGAAGAAGAGGCTGGCGGTCACGGGTGGAGCAGGTATAGTTGCGGATGCGCGCTTTGGAGTTGCGATACCAAGTTTTTCGCGGGGTCCGGAGGAACGCGATATCGCTGCTATACCAGTGGCAACTGTGTTCTGGTGTGAGGTGCAACCTGACCACCGATTGTTTACAAGTTCTTAAATGTTGTCCCTTAACGGATAACACGCATCATACGGGGTGGCGACCTAAGCACTACTATGGATACAGATCGGCGCCCCGTATCAACCCAACTTACAATCAGGAGAACATATCATGATACTCGACAAATCAACAGCTTTCTTGATTTTCAGCATCGTCGTTGCCTTAGTTGCTCTCGCCTTCTTTCTGAGCACCTTTTTTCCGTGGCATACCGACCTTATCACCGTACATCAAACAGAATCGATTTCGGCAGTTAACGACACAGCAACTCCAGCAAGCGAGGCGACCGAGTTACCCTCGATATCGAATCCCATACCACCCATGTCCGAAAAAGACGACAGCGATGATGTTACCAAGCAACATGTTTCCAAAGCTGACCCAATCCCCTCCTCTGAGAACCTGACTGAAACTGACATATTGGCGTCGATAGAGGAAATGGAGAAGAAGAAAGTCGAGTTGCATCAAGCGTTTGAGCACAAACATCAGCAGTGGATGCTACTACAAGATTGGATTGTAGCTATTGACGATGAGTTTCAGGCGAGGTTCAATGAAAACTTGAGAGAACGGCAGGCACTTGTCGAAGATTTCGAGCAGAATGAGTTAAACGGAGCCTCGCTTGATGAAATCTCTCGAACAGCTCCTGAAGAGCTTGAGGAACTTGCAAGGAGACCAGGGGCGCAGGCACTTTTAGATGCACTCTCTCAGGAAAAAGCAATGATAAAACAGTGGAGACATGCAGACGCTTTGGTAGATAAAGCTAACACGCTGAGTACCGAGAGGTCGGAAATTTTCCGGCGGATGCAAGCCACAGACAAGTCCATCGCTGAATTGAAAGCGATGTTACCGTAAAATAGAGTCATGAGAAGGAGATTCCCTGATGAAACGAATGCTTCTGTTAGTTATTATGTGTTCTTCCGCGTTCTGGTTTTTGGGGGGCACCAGTATCCAGAGCACATTGACATTAGATCAAGTGGTAACACGCGCAAATCTGGCGCGTCAGGATATTCGCAGTGGCGAGGTTCACTTCACTGCATCAGGTTATAACGCGCCTTCCCGCACATTAGTTGAAGCCCAAAAATGGTTGGAAGAACAAAAAGCGGACCTTCGCAAAGAAATCAAAAATGGTGCAAAGGCGGGCGCGCCACATCTCGCTGACGAAGCCGGTCGCGAACGTTTCTACAAGTTTAGAAGTGAGATGTTTGCCGAGATGTTTCAGTTCGATGTTGATAGCAGACCATTTGATATGCAGGAACAGGTGGCATTTGTGACCCAACAAGAAAACCGTAGTCCATGGAGAGAAGCGGGTAACATTCAATGCCGTCTGGTAAATGTTGACCGCCAACCTCGAGATCTGTCAAAGCCCTACGATATTCCCGATTACACGACTTCGGTTTACAATGGTAGCATAGAGCAAAATAAATACGAACACAGACACACCCCTTTCGATTTCGACGATGTGCGGCCAATGCAAGAACCCAGCACGTTCGACAAACTCCACCTCTGGGGACACGGCGTCTTCGCTATTCCCCAAAAAGATGTGCAACTACTCGGCCAGGAAGTTGTCGACAACGTCAACTGTTATACTATTGCCTTCCAAATGATAGACATCCCATTTGCATCCGCGAAAATCCCTTTAAGAATTACATACTGGATTGCACCCGAATACGGATTTCGTACCGTAGCCGAAGAATACGTTCTACACGAAGACGATAGCCAATCAACCATCTATGTAACCGTAAAAAATCGTGATTTTCGCGAGTTCGCAGGTATCTGGTATCCGACAGCGCGCGAGGTGATTGAGTATTTTCCCACCGGCAGTCGCAAAGGTCAGATCAGATCTGAAACTCTCTTCAACGTCAAACACGCAACCTTTAACGTCGGTTTCCCAAAGGATTTCTTTAAAGTTTCCGAAACACCACACCAACACGATGACGAAGACACAAACGCTTTGGGATCCAAAACGCCACAACGCGCCCTCTTGGAATGCGGACCCAGAAGCCTATTGATAGTCTGTCAAATTCTCGGAATTGACGCTCAGTTTTCTGAACTCACCGAAGCATCCGATTTTAGCGAAATGACCGGCACCACCATGGCGGGACTCTACAAAGCCGCAACCGCAAACAGGTTGAATCCGGTCGGCGTCAGGGCAACCCTCGCCGATCTCTATCAGTTAGAAATGCCCGTTATTGCCCACGTGAATGAAGATCATTTCCTCGTCGTCACCCAAGCCAATCCCGGCCAAATCCGGCTCAGAGATCCAATCCAAAGATATAGCGCACTCAGCCCGGAGGAGTTTGAGAAGATATGGAACGGAGCGCTGCTAATCTTTACCCTTGATAGAGCCGGGGTGGCTCCGTCCTCAGTTCAAAACTCCACTCGGTCCTTGCCGCTCCAAGTGAACGAACGAAGACACCATTTCGGCGAAGCCTTCGGCGGTCAAGAACTTAGACATATATTCGTCTTCACAAATACCGGCACCGACCCCGTTCAGATAACCAAAGTCCAAAGCAGTTGTAACTGCACCACTGCATTCCTCAGCGACAAGAACATCGCATCCGGGCAAGACGGGCAAATAGAAGTCACCCTTAAAGTCCCTTCAAAAAATGAAAAAGTTGAGGAACGTGTTCTGCTCCACACCAATTCAACCCGACAACCCACAATTGAATTTAGCATTGCAGCCAACGCTCTTTTGCCCCTCGTTCCTATACCCGAACAAATTGCTCTGGGACGCTTTTCTCCCGATACGTTCAAAGCCAAAACTTTCATCCTTCGCCAAGCCTTTGATCGCCATGTTCAAATCCTCTCCGTCACTACCGATTCCGATTACTTCGCCATCGAAAACGAAACCGACCCCGCAACCGGCAACTTGAGCGGTGCCATACATGTCAAACCCGGTATACCCATAGGGGCGTTTAGCCATCTGTTAAAAGTCGATTTTGTCCTTGACGACCAGAAGGGTGCCATGACCATCCCGATTTTAGGCGAAGTGCTAGGTGATTTCAATGTTTTCCCACGTCACCTCTTTTTCGGCAATGAATCACGGCATGAACGTGATTTGATTTACCGGAATGTATCAATAGACATCTTTCCTAATGAACCAGAGTTGTTGCAATTGAAAATCCATTGGTTTAAACCTGAAATCGAAGTCTCAACCTTGCGCTCCCGAGGAGCGCGCGTTTCAAGCTTTATCAAATTCACTTCTTGGTCCATTGGTGGGCAATTATTTCAACCGCGTTTGGTGTTAGGAGGCAAAAATGATAATACACCGCTTCATCAATAGACGATTTCCCCGAATGCACATATCTAGAAGGATCGCATTTCTTTTGAGCATCTTACTGATTCTCGGGTGCGGCGGAGAGGATTCCGTTCACACACCGATTGTCGACTCCGTCGGCGACGAGAACTCTATTCACGACGTACTTGTGTCTACCCCCTATTATCCAACTACACTCGGCAGCCGCTGGGTATACCGCAATACCGACGGCTCCGAATGGACGCGGCAAGTAGCAGAGATTGATTTTGTCAATCGCCATGATTTTCTCCTTTTTTTCAGTGACAATCCTCCGCTTGAGGAAAATGAAGAAGCCGGTCAATTCGTGTTTGTGAAGGCCCCCTCGTATTTTGTGAAATCTGAGCGGATTGTCCGCCCGATCAGCCTAAAGGAACTTCAATACAAGATCGGCGGGACTATCGAAGTTCCGTATAAGATCAGCAAAACGGTCCACGGGATATTCAACGGAATTGAGCTAAATACACGCTATCAATTTGTCGGCTCACGCACCTACAAAATTCATGGGTTAGAGCGTGGTGACTTTAGTTTGCTCGCGTCTCCACTTGTTCCCGGAAAGACTTGGAAGGCACTCGACCTAAGATTTAGTCTCGAACATACTTTAACGCCTCAATGGTTTTTTCACTCGCTTGACGCTCATCTGGAAATCTGGGCGAAGATTGGCGCGAACCGCGCATCAATCGTGACGCCGGCTGGTACCTTCGAGGACTGTCTTGAGATTCAGTATTACCAGACGCGGTTTCAAATAGAAACCACAGAACTTAATTTGCCTCGTCTCGGTGGCGCCCAAGCAGCCGAGTTCCCTAGAGTGTGGAAGGAAATTCGAAAATATGTGGAAGCCGAAATTCCCAAGACGGCGGAAACTGAGATTCGGAAGGCAATGCCGCACTTTCAATCGGCTAGCTTGTGGTTGGCGCCGGAGGTCGGTCCCGTAAAGATACAAGATTCCTCGGGAATTTCAGAATTAATAGCTTTCGACATCAAGAGAACAAGCAATTAGTGGCATGTAGTTAGTGGTCAGTAAGACTACGCGACAGGCCACCGGTAGTAGGGCCCTAGAAACTAGAGCAAGGGGGAAATCATGTTTAGAAGTCAATGCTTCAAATCGAATTTTCCAGAGCGGAGACAGCGGATAGTGAAGCGTTCGTTTTTACCGGTCACTAACCGCTGGTTACCAGCCACCACTTTTTTGCTTATCCTGTTGATTACAGCGTGTGGAAATAACCAAGAAATTACGGGGGTCACGGCTCCGCATGAGACTGAGCCAAATTACTATCCAATGTCTGTCGGAAGCCGGTGGGTCTACCGTAATCCTGACGGTTCTGAATGGACGCGCGAAGTAACCGAGACCGAATTCATCGCGTCGCGAAAATACCAGATTTTCAGCTACAGCCCTCCAAGAGATTATCAATTGGAATATCTCAACAGGCCTGCATACGAAGCTACCTATTCTCATCTTCTTCTGTTCGCGGGAAATGAGGCGCGCCGCATGATGGAAGAAGTAATATACGGAACGGATGCGGTTCCCTTCTTGACCAGTTTCAAGACAACCGTCGACATGGGCCGATCATTTGTGCTACTGCGCTTTCCGCTTTATCCCGAGAAGACATGGGAAACGCTCAATATAAAACTGACCGGAGGTTCTTCGTATGGTCATCAGCCCCCCTGGCCGGAACTCCAGCGCCAAGATCTCTCATTTGAAGCTGTTTGGGTAGTATCGGCGAGCGCAGGTCAGCTGGAGTCGGTCAACACCCCTGCAGGCGCGTTTGAAGATTGCCTCATGATTGAATATCAGCCTAAACAACAGTCCGCCGAAGTTTCGGCGCATGGAAGATCCAATGCTGACTTACGAGAGGCGTTGCTCCGAACTAGGGGAAAGGGAATCCGCGAAAATTTAAGCACGCTGTTCGCGAGCGTGATGCCGAAATTGGGGTTGGAAACCGTATGGCTGGCGCCGGGGGTGGGACCTGTTAAAATGGATACGCCAGACGGCATTGCCGAATTGATCGACTACGAAATAAAATAAGACGATGGCTAGTGTTCAGTGGCAAGTATAAAAAGATCGTTTGCCCGCGACTCAAGAGAGTGAAAAGATTACGGGAGGCAAATATGCCGATACATAGGTTATACAACAGGCATTTCTTTCTAAGAAACACGGTAAGGGCAGTTGTCTTTCTCTGTTTCATCCTATTGATGTCTGGCTGTGGTGGAGAGGGCTCCATAGATAAACCCATTGTCGAGTCTGACGGAGACGAGAATCCCATAATCAACGCGCCGATAACCACGCCCTATTATCCCATGACACTCGGCAGCCGCTGGGTATACCGCAACTCCGACGGCTCCGTATGGTCGCGCGAGGTCGTCCAATCGGAACTCATTCTGCACGATTACTATCATTCTTTTACCTACGATCCGCCGCTCGGAGACAGGCATCGCGAGTTTATCAAATCACCTACCTATGTGGTTGCCTCAGACGGCATTCTCCTCCAAACCAAGCTAATCGACATAAACGACGCAATTTGGCAGACTGTGCTGCGCAGCAATGGAGATTCCTCGGACTGGGGATTTTCTCGGAGATGCGGCGGCGGAGTGTGCACGACACGAAAAAATCTGAAAGACGCGTTACTCCACATGCGGCTCTACAAAATAAAGGTTACAAAATACAGTGATTTTACTTTGCTGCATTTGGCGCCCGACTACCCTCAAAGAAGCAATGTGTTCCAGATGACGATGAGTGGAAAACACCACAACGACCTAACGGGTTACGAGCACGACTTTGAATCAAAAGTTAGTATATGGGCGTATACGTCTTTTGAACCCGTGGTAACAACGCCCGTGGGCAGATTCGAGAACTGTCTGAAAATCGTATATGGCACAGAGACAACCCCGATCGAAACGCTGATGTTTGAAACATTCGGAGGGTGGCCAATCGCAGGGCTACAAGTGCATTTGGAACATGAGATTAACAAAGAGCTAGTAGTCCTTGTTCGGATGCTAAAGTACAACCTGAAGTTGCAGACGATGTGGCTTGCCCCAGGCGTCGGTCCCGTAAAAATAGAAACGCTCGACGGTTACGCCGAACTGATTGATTTTGACATTAAATGAAACAGTGTCGAGTGTTCAGTGACCGGTGCCTTTCGGGAAAGGCACGCTGGGAAGTTAATGACTTGGCAATTCGGCCATTTTAATCTCCATTTTGCCGATACATGGTCTTGCCATCTAACTCTCAAACAGATTCTAAACGACTCGTTAACTCAAGTCGGCAGAGTAGACGGACGGTTTGTACTTTACCGCTACGTGTTCAGCCATGCGGTTGATCCTCCTTATTTGCCGCTTGAAGATAATTGCTGATAGCTTCGTACAGACGAATAACGGAGGTCATCGCATGCAATCCAAAGGCACATTGGTTTCGGTTATCGTATTACTAAGTATTGCAGGTGCCGGTGTTACACAGGAACCAACAATCCTTCACTTTGGCACGGCGGTGCACACGTTGGCATATTCACCGGTGGATTCCTCACTTATTGCTGTCGCTGGTACGGCTAACGTGCGTGGGGTCAGTGACATAAAGATTTGGAATCTACAAACAAATAGATTGAGAAGGTTACGGGGCCACACCGATACCGTCAATTCCGTGGCATTTTCACCGAGTGGACGATTACTTGCCAGCGGAAGCGATGATGGAACGTTTCGACTATGGGATCTCTCGCAGCACCAAAATACCGTAACCAAACAGCATGTAATCAACGGGCTGCCGACGGAGGTGAAGGCAGTCGCCTTCTCGCCTGATGAACGGCGTCTGGTGACGGCGGGTGAGCACGTAAAGGTATGGAGTGTCCGCACAATGAAGGAAATAGTTGCGTTTCGGCATAGTAAAGTGTCGGCGTTAGCGTTTTCATCCGATGGCAAATACCTTGCCGTCGGAGAAAGTAATAGTAAAGCACCCGGTCGCGTGAAGATTTGGGATTTTCCCAAGCGAAAAAGTGTTGCCGTGTTAGAGGCTGATTCTACATCTGTTACCAGTGTCGCATTTTCGCCCGACAATCAAACTCTGGCGAGTGGAGGGAGACAAGGACACATCAAGTTGTGGACGGTGTCGGACTGGCAACTCCGAGGCACAATCTCCCGCGCGGGACCAACAATCAACTCGCTTGATTTTGCGCCTGATGGCAAGACACTTGCCGCCGGCAGTAGTCATGCTTTAAATCTTTGGTCCGCAGAGAACGGTAAACTGATTGACTCTTTGCCGGGATATGATGACGCTGGTGTCGTATGGACTGCCGCGTTTTCAAACGACGGGCGCGAAATAGCGAGTGGGAGTGAAGATGGCTTGGTACGCATCCAAAACATCGAGAACCGTTTGCCGACGGAGAGACGACGAGAGGTGATTAGGTGCATATACTTTGTACCGAAAGACCGTACACCTCAGAAAGATATGACGAGTAGAATCGATACCGTGATAAAGGGGGTACAGCAGTTCTACGCGGAACAGTTGGAAAACTATGGACACGATAGAAAAACCTTCATGATTGAAACCGATGCGGGCGGAAAAGCGCTGGTGCATCAAGTCGCGGGGCGTTTCAACGATGAATACTATCGTGAGGGCACATTGACAAAGGTTCTTGGAGAGATTGTTGGACCTACCGAAGAGAAATACGTAAATGTTGTCATCGCGGAAATCAGCGAACTTATCGATCACAGGTATTGCGGCCTAGGGGCATTTTGGAATGGTGGCGGACGAGCCCTTGTCCTTGAGCGCTGCATGAGTATGGGTGTAATTGCCCACGAACTCGGACACGCCTTTGGATTAGAACATGATTTCCGCAGCGATAACGATATTATGTCTTATGGATTTAAACACCCATTACGAATCTCAAAATGTGCAGCCAGATGGTTGGACGGCCACCGGTTCTTCAACCCGGATCAAACCGCATTCAACGCACCGGCAACAATCAGGATGTTAGCACCGCTCGCTAATCCACCGCGCGGTGTAATTCTGCGCTTCAAGATAGACGATGCGGATAGGTTGCATCACAGCCAGTTACTCGGCCCAACCGTTTCCAATGATCCGAGCGATGGAATCAAAATATATGACTGCAAAATGTTAAGTGCCGAGAGCGAAATGATCGAATTTATCATACCGCAATTACCTGCAGATGCACGAACTAGGGTTACGCTTCGGGTTATTGATACGCAGGGCAACTTCTCGCAAAACACATTCCCGGTCGAAGCCGTTCACATAGCCGAGGAACACTCTGACACACCACCCTTCGGCGTCGAACAGTTTGAACTGAAGATCGAAACGCTGGGACAAGTTAAGCGCACCGCGCTATTTCAGAACTTCCCCAATCCGTTCAACCCTGAGACATGGTTGCCGTATCACCTCGCGAGCGATGCGAACGTGGACATAGCGATATACGACGCGAAGGGAGCATTGGTGCGTTTATTGGACTTAGATTGGCAGGCAGCGGGATTTTACACAGATCGGGGGCGCGCTGCACATTGGGACGGTCGCAGCAACAGCGGGGAATCTGTCGCAAACGGCACCTATTACTATCAGCTTCGCGCAGGGGATTTTACGCAGGTGCGGCAGATGGCGATTAGGAAGTAGCGCCGGTGATCTCCGTTTAGGCTTTGGAGTGGGAGTGATCCGGTGTTGCTATACACCAGAAAATCTCTATGGGAACTCTATCGCATTCTCTATCTGTTCGTTTGATCGCTCGTTATTCACTCGCTTGATCACCGCTGGTGCTCTCAAAGGCTGGCGGGCGGTGGATTCCTATCGCACTCACTATCCATTCGCTTGATCCCATCCTACAATGTACAAAGGTGAGCTAAGAGCATGCCATTATCCCTGTCGGAATAATTCTCTCAGCAAGTAACTGCCTCACATTTCCATGTAGGAGGGGCATCTTGCCCCGATGGTCTGTCTATAGCGCACATTATCCTTGGCGGAATAATTCTTTCAGCAAGTAACACTGGTCTTTGGCTTTTTGACAGGCTTTGAGAAGGTGGTCCTTCGTGGTCGGATTTTCACTCCAGAGGAGCGCAATGTCAATAGAATCGTGATGCGTCCAATCTCCGCACTCCAGAGAAGATCAAGCGACTGAATAAGGAGTGCGATAGAGATCTTCAATGTCGAGTGTTACTTGATAGCGCCCCATTATCCCTGTCGGAATAATTCATTCAGCAAGCAACACTTCTTTTCGCTCAATGACTAGCCGGGAAAAGTGTTCCTTCGTGGTCTGGTTTTCACTCCAGCGGAGTGCTATGTCAATAGTACACGATTCCTCCTCGCGTCTGCACTCCAGTGGAGTGCAATGACGAGTGTTACTTGATAGCATGCCATTATCCCTGTCGGGATAATTCATTCAGCAGGTAACACTCTTGTACCGCAAACTGTTAGTTTGCGGATCACAATCTAACAGATTGTGGTACAGATTTCCTTCTCTAAGACTGGTTTTGAAAAAGTGTTACTTGATAGCATGCCATTATCCCTGACGGAATAATTCTTTCAGCAAGCAACACGTTTTAGTCGGAGTCTCTTTCCTCGATCCAGAGGATCGAAATGTCAATAGAATGCGACATGTCCAGAGTCCCGCACTCCAGAGGAGTGCAATGTGGAGTG
>JAJDTR010000067.1 GCA_022827055.1 Candidatus Poribacteria bacterium
GAGGATCAAACGAGTGAATAGCGAGTGCGATAGTAGATCCTGTGCAATGTCGAGTGTTACTTGGTAGCTTGTTCGAATCGAAACCAAGTTTTTTCTTCAAAACTTGGTTTCTTTCTCACACGATTCTGTAGAGTGCGATAGTGAACCCATTCATTGTCCACCCTGTGGCTTCGAGACGTTCACTAGCCACTAAACACTTTCCTACTCGATTTCAGGACAAAAAAAGGGAGTGAAGGCATATAACCTTCACTCCCTTTTTTCGGTCTGCTGAACGGTTTAGTAACCCATTCCACCGCCGCCCGGGGGCATCGGCGGAGCTGGAGGAGTGTCTTCCGGAATCTCGGAGACCAGCGCCTCGGTCGTAATCATCAATGCGGCGATGCTCGAAGCATTCTGAAGCGCCACACGGACGACCTTCGTCGGGTCGATGACGCCAGCTTGGAACATGTCGCTGAACTCATCTTTCAGCGCATCGTAACCGACATTGTCGCCTTCATCTCTGACTTGGGCGAGCACGACAGAATCCTCTTGTCCCGCGTTGTGGGCAATTTGACGCAGCGGCTCTTCGAGTGCGCGGCGTACAATTGCAACACCAAGTTCTTCCGTCGAATCGGACGCTTCTACGCTGTCAAGCGTTGCGATTGTGCGAACGAGAGCAACACCGCCGCCGGCTACGATACCTTCCTCGACGGCAGCACGAGTGGCGTGCATAGCATCCTCGACGCGAGCCTTCTTCTCTTTCATCTCGACTTCCGTTGCGGCGCCGACGTTAATCACCGCAACACCGCCGGCGAGTTTCGCAAGACGTTCCTGCAATTTCTCGCTATCGTAATCGGAAGTTGTATCCTCAATCTGGCTGCGAATCTGGCTAATCCGCCCTTGGATGGATTCCTTGCTACCTGCACCCTCAATAATCGTGGTGTTGTCCTTGTCGATGACAATACGCTTGGTAGTGCCAAGATCATTGAGTGTCACGTTTTCCAGCTTTATTCCCAGATCTTCGGAAATCACGCGGCCGTTAGTGAGCACGGCAATATCTTCAAGCATGGCTGTCCGACGGTCACCGTAACCGGGTGCCTTGACGGCTGCCGCTTGAATTGTACCGCGAATCTTGTTCACGACCAATGTCGCCAGAGCTTCACCTTCAACATCCTCGGCAAGAATCAGGAGCGGTTTGCCCTGTTGCGCGCTCTTTTCGAGCAAAGGCACGAGGTCTTTGAGTGCGCTGATCTTCTTCTCATGGATGAGAATGTAGGGATCTTCAAGAATCACTTCCATCCGATCCGCGTCCGTGACGAAGTAAGGAGAAAGATAGCCGCGGTCGAACTGCATTCCCTCGACCACCTCTAGGGTCGTCTCAAGACTCTTGGCTTCCTCTACCGTGATGACGCCATCTTTGCCAACCTTCTCCATGGCATCGGCAATCAGGTCGCCAATGGCTTGATCGTTGTTCGCTGAAATGCCTGCGACCTGCGCGATCTCGGTTTTCTCGCCAATCTCTCTGCTTAGAGCATGCAGATTGCTGACCGCTGATTCAACAGCTTTCTCAATGCCACGCTTGAGTGCCATCGGATTGTGTCCCGCGGCAACACTCTTGAGCCCTTCGCGGTAAATCGCCTGAGCAAGAATGGTCGCCGTGGTCGTTCCATCCCCAGCTACATCACTGGTTTTGGAAGCCACTTCCTTGACCATCTGAGCGCCCATGTTTTCGTTCGGATCTTCCAACTCAATTTCCTTGGCGACAGTGACACCGTCCTTCGTGATGGTCGGCGCCCCGAACTTCTTATCAATAACGACGTTTCGCCCCTTTGGACCAAGCGTAACTTTGACAGCGTCGGCAAGCGCATCAACGCCGTGCTTAATCGCATTACGGGCATCCTCGTCAAAAGCCAGTTGTTTGGCTGCCATGTTAATGCCTCCTTCCTAAAATTTAGGTAATTTTTGCCAAAATATCGTCTTCGCGCAGAATCAGATACTCAAGGTTGTCATGAGTGGCTTCGGTTCCGCCGTACTTACCGAACAACACTTTATCCCCGGCGACGACATCCACGGCTTGACGCTCGCCATTGTCAAGCAGACGGCCCTTCCCAACCGCGATAACTTCGCCTTCTTGAGGCTTCTCTTTGGCGGTATCAGGGATGATGATTCCGCCGCTCGTTTTCTGTTCCTCTTCTTCAATACGCTTAACGAGAATTCTATCTCCAAGCGGTACAAGTGCCATTAGTCGTATTCCTCCTTATAGGCTTTTTACTGACACTGTAGGATTAGACTGCATTACCCCTGCTCGAAGGCAGGGGTTTAGGATCAGTGTGAATAACAGCAAGTGCCGTGCCATAGCCGGAACCCTGAGTTTGGCGCAGGAAAGCGACATTTTGTCACGTCTCATAATAGTGCTAAAATGTCGTGATTAGTGATTTAAGCTTGATGAGTGACATTATGTCATAGTATGCTCCGTATGCCGTAACTCCTTCTTCAAATCTACCACTGCAATGAATACAATTTTCTCATTGAGTATATCTTAGCGTGCGGGTATAATTGAATCGTTTCCCGGCTGTGAGCAATGACAACTGTAATCATTAGAGATTCCATCATCCATTTGATAAATGAGTATTATTGATCCAACCTATTGTAGGAGTGATCAAGCGAACGGATAGTGAGTGCGATAGAGATCCCTCTCCAGGTCGCGACCTCCTGTTGCCGCGTAAACCCTAATTTCGTTTAGAATGTCCGATACCAATTCCAATCTGATTGTCGAAAACTACAAAGGTTTACTTCAAGAATATTGCCATGTGCGGAATCTCGGAGATCCGTCTTACGAGGTGACACAATTCGGAAGCCCGAATGATCCGAGTTGGGGTGTGGAGGTTAGGTACGGTCGGGCGCGGCACAGTACGCCGGAACCGCTGCGCGGCTCCAAACGGATCGCGGAGCAGATTGCGGCGAAGCAGGTGCTTGACATTTTAGAATTGCGTCAGGAGGCGTTCTTGACGGGAAAGTCTTTGGAAGACAATTCACCGGATACGACAGAATCCGAGTCAGAGGCGCATTCCAACTTTGTAGTGGAAGCAGACCTGTCTCCCATTGACGCGCCGGTTGAGCTAGTTGCTACCGCGTTAACCGTGGCAAGTCAGCGCATGGCTGGAGCCTCGCGCCGCGGAGCGAAATACCGCGAGTCCTCGGATTCAAAAAGAGATAATGAAATCTACGCTCGAAACTTGGCGGAACTAACGGTGCAAATCGTCCGAGAACTCATGTCCACCGCCGAATCCAACAACGTCAGATTCGCCGATACGTCGTAGCCCTTTCGTACCTCGCACCTCCTCTCTTCATGAATAACTCCACCCGCCCATCGGACCGAATCTCCAAGATAAAACACCGCCTACGTCGTTCCCGTTTTCTCTCCATCTTCATGGGCTGTCCCTACCCGGCGCCGCGCTGGAAGAAAGCCGTGAAAAAGGTCTTGCGCCAACTTGGTGCGGAGACGAAAATCCTTGATCTGGGGTCGGGACTTGATCGACGCACGCCGAATACCATCAACCTCGAAATCGAAGCCACGCCGAATGTGGATGTGCTCGGCGACGGGCACCGGCTGCCGTTCAAGGACGCGGTTTTCGATGCCGTCATCTCGGAAGCGGTGCTTGAGCACGTGCAGGATCCGAATCGGGTGGTATCGGAAATGCATCGCGTGCTGAAGCCCGGCGGCTATGTGTGTGCCGCGGTGCCGTTCTTGCAGGGGTTTCACGCTTCACCGCACGATTACCAGCGTTACACCGTTCCCGGTTTCAATCACCTCTTTTCAGCCTTTACGCATATTGAAGGTGGCGCATGTGCCGGTCCGACGACATCGTTGCACTGGATCTTCCGGGAATATGTCGGGCTGCTCTTCTCCTTCGGAAATCTGCTATTGGCAAAACTGATCTCGCTCATCGTGGGTTGGATCACGTTTCCAGCCGTATGGCTGGATTATCTCCTGATACACAACCGGCACGCCCACATCCTGGCATCAGCCGTGTATTTCATTGGCAAGAAACCGGATTCCCTGCCGTAGGGGCGCGGTTCCCGCGCCCGTTCCGTCCCGAATCTGCTTGTAGGGTTCAATCAACCGATTATTCCGTAGAGGAGATTATACGAGCGAACAGCGAACAACCGAACGATCAAGTGACCGGATAGGGAACGATCAACTGAACGCATAGTGAAGGCGATAGAGAGTCTTGATAGGGATCCCCATGCCCCGACCCCTTCGCCGTAGGGGCGCGGTTCCCGCGCCCGTTCCGTCCCGAATAAGCTTGTAGGATCCAATCAACCGATTGGTGTTAACGATCAGCCGATTCCCACCTTTTTGAGCGATATGCACATTGCTATCTGTCCTACTAATACGCTAACATTCATGAGTTAAAAGGGAGTTATCTTCACATCCCGCCAAAACATACGGAGAATAAGACATGAACGAGCCAAAAAAGAAAATCGAACGAGCCCTGCACCAATTCGCCAACGGTAACCTCGCTGACAACGCCAAACACCTTCTCAATGTCCTCGGCTACCGCAGCGAGAGGACGATGCAACTTGACCCCAACACCCCCGAAGGGGTTCTTTCAGCCTTCGAGATTGAAGATGACGATAGATTCATTCCCAATCGGGCGCTTATAGAGGAATGGGAATCGGTTGATCTTCTGTTTCAGTTGACGGAAGAGGAAATCAGTAACAATCCGAATCTTGAGATCCCCTTCGGAGGTGGCGGCATTGACGAGGCACGCATGGAGTCGTACCTCTTTTTTGCCATCAAGCTAAGCGGCGACCATTACACGCGGACGCAACTCTCCCAAATTACGCGCGAAATCAACAAACCATTTGACATGCCGGCGATGATTCTTTTTCAACACGGCGAATCCCTCACCTTTGCCGTGATTGACCGGCGCCTCAACAAAGTCGACGAATCTAAAGATGTTCTCCTAAAGGCAACGCTCATCAAGGACATCAACTTCACCAATCCTCACCGTGCACACATTGACATCCTGTTTGACCTCTCGATTGTCGAGCTCCATGAGACATACGGGTTCGGAAACTTCGATCAACTTCATGAAGCGTGGAGACAGACACTAGATACCGAGTTGCTCAACAGACAGTTCTACGAAAAGTTGTTCGACTGGTTTGAGTGGGCGGTCGACGAGGCAAAATTCCCAAAAAACGAGAAACGCACACTGAAACCCGAAGAGCACGTCATCCGGTTAATCACGCGCCTGCTGTTCGTTTGGTTCATTAAGGAAAAGGGTCTGGTTGCGGACGAGTTGTTCAATGAGTCGCAAATCGCCTCCTTGCTGAAAGACTATGACCGCGAAACTGGCGATTCGTACTACCGTGCGGTGCTACAAAACCTATTTTTTGCCACGCTCAACACCGAGATCGGAGAGCGTCGGTTTAGCAAAAGAACAAATTCCGACCATCGGAACTTTTCCGTGTATCGCTACAGAGACCAGATATGCGACCCTGAAAAACTGCGGGCACTTTTCGGCAAATCGCCATTTATTAACGGAGGATTGTTCGATTGTCTTGATGACTTTGAAGCGACAAGGGATGGCGGTTCACGAATTGACTGTTTCTCTGATAGACATTTCAAGAAATTGCGCATCCCCAACCATCTGTTCTTTGATGAAGATCGAGGTCTGTTTTCCCTTCTAACCCACTACAAGTTCACCGTCGAAGAAAACACGCCGATAGAGCAGGAGGTGGCGCTGGATCCTGAGTTACTCGGTAAGGTGTTTGAGAACTTGTTGGCGGCGTATAACCCGGAAACCGGCGTAACGGCACGGAAACAGACGGGTTCTTATTACACGCCGCGTACCATCGTGGACTACATGGTAGAAGAAGCGCTGGTAGCGGCGCTTGCAGAACGGGTGAAGCCGACAGATGGAGATGCGGAGTTCTGGAATGAGCGGTTGCATTATTTGTTGGATTACGCAAAGGCATTTGATGATGCGAGCGAGTGGTTCGATGGTCGTGAATCGGACGAGGTTGTGCGGGGAATCTCAGAGTTGAAGGTATTGGACCCGGCGGTGGGTTCCGGTGCCTTTCCGATGGGCGTGCTGCACAAACTGACACTTGCACTACGCCGGCTTGACCCGGACAATATCCGTTGGGAGAAATTGCAGAAGGAACGCGCGGGGCAAAAAGCGACAGCGGCTTTTGAGACCACAGACTAGCAAGAACGCGATGACGAATTGACCGAGATTAGCGATACTTTCGAGCGATACCGCGATTCAGATTTTGGTCGGAAGTTGTACCTGATTCAGAACAGCATCTTCGGTGTGGACATTCAGTCCATTGCTTGCCAAATCGCCAAACTGCGCTTCTTCATCTCGCTGACCATTGAGCAAACACCGAATAAAAATTCCGCAAACTTCGGTATCAAGCCGTTGCCAAATCTGGAGACACGCTTTGTCGCGGCGAACACTCTAATCGGGGTGCAAACAGAATCCCAACTTTTTGTTGTAGATGACATTATCCAACAGATGCGCAACGAAATTGGGTCAATACGTGAAAAATATTTCATGGCAAGCTCTCGGCAGCAGAAGCAGATGTATATCGGCCAAGAAAACAAACTTCGCAACGGATTAGAACGTGCATTGAGTGACCAGCAATTGGAATGGGCAGAACAACAGAAACGACGAATTGACCAAAAAATCGCTAAGATTCCAAAGGAGAAAGGACGTAAGCAGCTACGTGAGCAACTGCAGAAGGATTATGAACGGCTTGAGAAAGAACTGAATTCCCGTCTCGAAAAAATTCGGAGAATTGCCCGATGGGACCCGTACGACCAGAATGCTTCTGCTGGCTTCTTTGATCCGGAATGGATGTTTGGTGCCAAGAACGGGTTTGATGTGGTGATTGGGAATCCTCCGTATATTGAAGCCCGGAATAGCTTGCTTTCGGATTCACAGAAAACAGCATATGGTAATCAAGTCAATGCTGATTGGGGAGAATCTTTACCGCGCGGCAGTGATTTGCTAATATACTTTTATGCTTGTTCTGCAAAATTACTGAATAATTTCGGCAATGGTTGCTTTATTACCCAAAACGCATGGTTGAATACAGACTACGGGCACAAATTCCAAAAATTCTCACTCAGCAAGTTTTCGTTCGTGAAAATCGTTGATACTTCAGCGAAATTCTTTTCCGATATTAGAAGCCAGAACATAAACGCCATAATCACAGTTTTCACGAGAAAATTAGCAAAAAATATTGAGTATGGCATTGCTGGCGCTGACATGATTGTTACTGACAAAAGGGTGATAAAAGCAAAACAATCAATGAAGTGGGGTAATATTTTGTCTATGCCCGAATTCTACTCGGAAATTCTATCAAAGATGTCCCCAAATTCGCATATGAACCGCGTGATATCTTTTGGACAGGGATTGAATTTTCCCTTGAAACAGATGAGCAACAATGATTCTGA
This sequence comes from Candidatus Poribacteria bacterium, assembly GCA_022827055.1. Classification (GTDB taxonomy): domain Bacteria; phylum Poribacteria; class WGA-4E; order WGA-4E; family JAJDTR01; genus JAJDTR01. The sequence continues at coordinate 7,451 of JAJDTR010000067.1, forward strand.
TTTGCCCATAATTGTCAAGACACCACAATTTGATTCGTTAGCTGTTGACGGAAGAGTAAGGAAAGCATTGACACAACGTAGACAGGAGAAGGAAAAAATACCTGCTTTAATCATGCCCCGGGGAATAGGACAGCGCCATTACTGTATTTTTAACTCGAATCAGGCTTTTTCCTACAGCCACGTGGAGTTATACTTACCAGATGAGTTGTGGAACTCAGATATGCACTATTGCTTGTGGCTTTATTTGAATTCTTCCTTTGTTTGGTTGTTCAGGGAAATTACTGGAAGGAAAAACCTCGGCGGAGGTCTATTGAAGGCGGAAGCGACCGACATGAAGTTGTTACCGATTTCCTTTAATTTTGATTTTTCTCAAGACGCAAGAAAGATATTTCAGACCCTAAAGACTAGAGAACCTCTGCCGATTAACGAAGAAATTGTAACACTAGAACATCTGTTGATTGATGAAATCGTCGCCGATTACTTCGGCTTTCGGGAAATGGAAGAAAAGACTAGAGACGCCCTACGCGACCAAGTACAATTCCGCGTGACTAGGGCACAAGCCCCAAAATAATCGGAGAAGACACTTCGTAATGGAAAGCTGGGTTTGATAATCGGCTATCTGAATTGTATAATTGAGCATCAATGAGTATTTGCATCGTTGAACAAGCGACGGAAAAAGCTGTCTGAATCACGGATTAAACGGATTACGCAGATTACGCAGATTACGCGGATTAAATGCAGGTTGCGCCGTAAGTAGTCTTAATACACGAATCGGAGAATTGCCTGAAAAAATTTACATCAGGGAGGAAGAAATGAGCCAGCCTCTAAAAGTTTTCGTTACGTATGCGCACAAGAACCGAAAAGAAAAGGACAAATTGATAACGTATCTAAAAGGAATGCAACGTGAAGGTCTAATAAGTATCTGGCACGACAACGAAATCATTGCAGGCGACAAGTGGCGTGAGGAAATATTTAACACAAACCTTCCCGAATCAAACCTTTTACTCTATCTTGTTTCTGCGTCAAGCCTTGACTCTGAAAATTGCAACAGGGAATTGGGAATAGCCTTAGAAGAAAACATAAGACCCATTATGATTATACTTGAAGCTTGCGATTGGGAAAATTATAAAGTAAGCAATGTCCAAACTGTGTCTACTGAAGGCTTTCGGCTGAATGAATGGGAATCTCTAAAACTCGGTGATATCCAAGCTCTGCCTGCCGGAGTCAAACCTCTTAATGAATGGAACCCTAGAAGCAAGGGCTGGCAAAGTGTGGTGGCTGGTCTCCGAAAAGATATTCAAACAATACTGTCTCGGGCTGAATTGGCGTTACAACAAGGGAACTTCCTGATGACGTTGAGGCAAATAGACGGGGCGATAAAAAGCTATTCGCGTGCCATTAAACTTAACCGACATTGTACCGAAGCCTATAATAATCGCGGAGTGGCTTATAACCAAAAAGGTGAATACGCTTGTGCTATTGCAGATTTTACTAAAATGTTAGAACATAAGCAGAACGATTCTCTAGGTCATCGCAATCGTGGTGCTGCCCGTGCTAATTCTGGGGAATATAGACTAGCCATTGAGGACTTTAAAAACGCGATAAATCTGAATCCAGACGATTCAAAGGTGTATAACATGCGTGGCAATGCATATTCGGCTATCCGAAAATATAAAATTGCTACCGCCGATCATATCAAAGCGCTAGAATTAAAACCAAATGATTCCGCTGGCTATTTCGGGCTGGGTCTTGCTCACTTCGGTAACAAGGATTTCAATTCTGCCGTTGCCGATTACAGTCAAGCGATATTACTAAATCCTGATGTCGCCGAAGCGTATGGCAATCGCGGTGAGGCATGTTTGCACTTAAGAGACTGGGAAAAAGCTAGATCTGACCTGATGATTGCTAAGGAGAAAGGGGTAGATATCATAGCATCGTTTCGCAACGAGTACGCAGATGTGGAGGATTTTGAGCAGAAGAATAATGTGAAACTACCGGCAGACATCGCGGAAATGCTGACACCTCAAGCACTTTCTATCAGAGGAGATGAAGGGTGGGAAGCCACACGTGAATTGGCGAGTGATCCCGAGATCGTCAATAGTTTGGAACGTGCAGAAGCGGATGTGAAAGCGGGAAGGTTAAAACGCTGGAGCGATGTTAGACGGGACGTTTGATGTACAACTTACAAACGAAGCAGACGCGCAATACAACGCGCTTGACGACAACATGACGCGACGAGTGAATGAGGCAATTGATCTCTTAGCCCAAAATCCGTTTTCTGGGCAGAACATCGTCAAGTTGAAGGGAAACTATGCTGGACAGTACAGATACCGCGTCGGGAGTTACCGTATTGTCTACAGTGTAGACTCGCAACGTCAAATCTGTATCGTAAAAGGCATTTACCATCGTAGTAAAGCATACCGCCCCTAATTTAGCGGATTATATAGATTTAACGAATCAAATCCGTGTTCTCCTTTAATCCGATCAAGCGACCGGATAGGATCAAACGAGCGAACAGCGAGTGCGATAGTAAATCCCGCGCGATAGAGAGCCCAAAATCCGCGATTCAGACAACGCCAATCTCCCCCATCCCGTAGACCTCGAAGGAAGACAACCATGACCGAAAACCGCGCCTCAACCCACTCTCCCGCCCAACCGCAAATGACGCTCCTCGGATATAAAGAGCTAAGCGCTTGGAACGAAACCGACCTCCGAACCGTGACCCTGTTCGATATAATCTTCCTCCCCCTCACCATGGCAGCCTGGGCGTTGTCCCTGACAAGAGCCGCGCCTTCATTTGTGTACGTGTACATCGTCACCTGGCTGCTGTTGACGTTCTGGGTGTTCTTGACGAGCCGTTGCAAGAGCAGAATAGCCGAACGATTCCGATTGATGAAGGAGATGGAAGCCGATTTGGATGTCCCCGCGCACAGCCTCGTATCCGGGTGCTCCGGAACCCCAAACGGCATCACGCTGAGATGGTGCTTCTACATCGTAGCCGTTGTACTGGGTGCCGCCGAGGCGGTAATTAGCGCTCAGCGCTACAGCCGAATCGCCGTGGAGTACTTGGAAGCCGATCTGCGAATCATGCCCGCCATCCATCCCCAGGTAGTCGTAGTGCTGCTGGGGTTTTACGGCGTCTGTTTTGGGATCCATTTTTTTGTGTCTCGCTGGCGGAGCGGGCGAAACAAAAACGAACAATAGTCGAGTTCTCTGCGCCGCGCGACATCCGAGCCCTCAAGAACCGCGAACCGCGACCAACCGTTCGCCAGTTTTTCTCTTGAAAACTACACAAACGTATAGTATAATATTGACTAAATCACAGCGCGGGACACACGTCCGCCGCCACTAACGCAGCGCCGTTAACACTCCACAACACCTGAAACCAAAGTGCGCTAAAGTGCGCCTTAAACTCTCTTTACAATGCTTTTCCCGCTTACGTTCCTAATCCGCAAACCCGCATCACGACTGCACCCCTACGTGTTTCCATTTGTGGCTACGCTGCAAGGTACCTCCCTAAAAAAATGTGCTCTGAACAGACTGAAAAAACCGAAATAACTGAAAAAACTGAAATAATTCCCTCATGCGTCCACACACACTAACGAGTCACGACACAGTCGAAGTCATAGTCCGAGCCAGAACCGGCGGGCTAACCTGGTACGAAACCGCTGAGCTGGTCGGCGTGGATGAACGCACCCTTCACTACTGGCAAGCCAAAGGCAAGAGCCTGTGGGTTAAAATCTACACATGGGAAATGCAAGAGACGGAATTGACCGAGCGCGAGCGCTGGCTGGTCGACCTCTACGAACGTTTGAACCGACCGCGCGACGACGATCCCGAAGCCATTTTCTATGAACTAGACGCGCGGCTCGACGAGAAGCAAGCCGAATTGCATCGTAGAGAAGTCGACCGTGAAACGAAACGCCGCGAACGCTCCCGGCAAAAACGCCGACAACCCCAGGCAGGTCGGCAACCGGACCTCAACGCCCTGGCTAGAGTCGCCGAAAAACTCGAAGGAATGGCTGAATCGCAGCACCAAAAAAGTAGCGGGATCAGGTAGCTTTAGCGTGCGATCTGCTATCAACTGAGATCAAGGGACATGGACATTGACCGATCAACTGAGCGAGTAGCGAAGGCGATAGCAAATCCTACTCATTATCCATTCGCTTGAGGGAATTTCTATCGCGCTGGGGTCTCTGTCGCACTCCCTAATCAGTCATTTGATCCAATTCGGTCGCTTAATCGGATTAGGTGCGAGTCATCCGGTTAGCTGGTTTTAATCCGTGAAAATCCGTGATTCAGACAATCCCTTGGAGGATGAACCATGTTTGACAGCTTGACTGAGCTCCTAGAAAAAATATACCTCGGAGAGGATTCGACAATTGAATTCAAGAGAGAGCTGCCCGAACGAAAAGAACTCTCCGATGAGATGGCGGCGTTCGCTAACGCCAGCGGCGGTGTGATACTCATCGGAGTTGGGGATAACGGCGAGATTGTCGGTATTGATCGTGAGAGCTTGGCTAGGGCTGAGAAAACGGTGGTGGAAAAATGCCAGGACAGCATAACCCCGCCGGTTCACATAGTGACAGAGAAGCGGCGCATTGACGAGAAGAACGTGATTAAAGTCGATGTATCTCGCAGCCCGTTTGTTCATCAATCAGCCAACGGTTATTTCATCCGCCAGGGCAGTACCAAGAGGGAGATGACCACTGAGCAGTTAGGGCGATTGTTGCAAAATCGTTCGCAAGTGCATCGGATGGCTTTTGATGAACAGTTCGTGCCGAATACTCATAGGGACACATTGAGCAAATCGCTCTATCAGCGGTTTATCACCCCTGGTGTAGCTGAAGGCGAAGAGGAGAACCTGCTCCTTAAGAGGCGTTTGCTTGTCAAAGAGGGTGAGAACTACCGAGCTTCCGTCGCCGGGGTGTTGATGTGTCATCAGAAACCCGATGATGTCCTCTATAACAGTTTCATTCAAGCGGTCTATTACAATGGCGTGGAAAAGGATGCGAACTACCAGATTGATGCGAAGGATTTTAACGGTCCGCTGGATCGACAGATTGTGGACGCCTTCAAATTTGTCCAGATCTATAATCGAGTGTCGGCGCGTAAGGAGATTGGTAGAATCGAGCGGCCGCAGTACAGCATGAGAGCCGTTTTTGAGGCACTTGTTAATGCTGTCGTGCACAGAGATTATTCAAAAACGGGTTCCAAGATTCGCCTGTTTATGTTTGCGGATCGGCTGGAGCTCTATTCTCCCGGCGCGTTGGGGTACACATTGACGGTGGAAGATTTGCCCTATAACCAAGCGACTCGTAATGAACTCCTCGCTCGGTTGCTTTCGGAAACGACGCTTGACGAGGATTTGGGAGCCAAGGTAACGCGGCAACACTTTTTGGAACGCCGCGGTGAAGGCGTCGGTATCATTCTGAACGAAAGTGAGAGACTGAGCGGTAAAACGCCGCAATACGAGTTGTTTGGAGAAGAATTACGCTTGACCGTCTTCGCCGCAGAATCCTTGCAGCGAGTTGCGCCATAGATGTGTGCGGGATAGCGTTTGCAAGGGAGATGGGCGCTAGTGCGAAGGATTGTTGGAAATCTGTAGCACGCCATTATACCTGCCGGAATAGTTCTTTCAACAAGTAACACTCGTTTTTCGCTCCAGAGGAGATTAGGTGACTGAATAGGGAACGCGATAGAAATCTTCAATGTCTAATGTCTATAGAAGGCGACGAATCTAATTCCCGTCCTCCGCGGAGCGCAATGTCGAGTATTATTTGGTAGCATTCTATAATGAAAACGGGTTAAATCTGCCGGATTTATCAATTCAGCAGAGCCGGTTTTGAGCAGAAGCGATTGGAGCTAGGAAATAGCAACCGAAAAAGAAAACAACGCAGAATAGGAGCAAAACATGTCCAACAGTAACTCACGTCGCGGGGATGGGATCCGCGATAACCGCAATTGGGGAACAGTCGGCGATTTCTTGGAGTCCGAAATCAAAGACGGGACGTCGCTCTCAATTGTCTCGGCGTACTTTACGATTTACGCTTTCGAGGCGTTGAAATCGTCCCTGCTTGAGATCAACGACCTGCGCTTTCTGTTCGGCGAACCCCAGTTCATCAAGAAACTGGACCCCGAAAGAAGCGAAAAGAAATCATTCATAATAGACAGCGACGGTTTGCACTTGAGCAACCAACTCCAACTCAAGCGAATGGCAATAGAATGCGCCGAGTGGATTGAAGACAAGGTGGAGATTCGGTCAATCCGGGAATCGAATATGCTGCACGGGAAGATGTACCATATTGCCAAAAATGCCGAAGTAAATGCCATCCTCGGCAGCTCCAACTTTACCGTGCGAGGCTTGGGATTGAGTGAGGCAGGGGGCAACATTGAACTGAATCTGAAAATCGAGGACAAGCGCGATTTGGGCGATTTGAAATTGTGGTTTGATGAACTTTGGAATGATGAAAAACAGGTCGAGGATGTTAAGGAGGAGGTGTTGTCCTACCTTGGCAAAATCTATGAGAATTACGCGCCGGAATTTGTCTACTACAAGACGCTTTATCATCTCTTTGAGCGGTACTTAAGCGATCAGGAGGGGTGGGGGCTGCTGGACACACCGCCGCAACTGGTGGATACGCAAATCTGGAACGCGCTCTATGGATTCCAGAAGGATGGGGTGAAGGGGGCAATCAACAAAATTTTGACGCACAACGGCTGCATCATCGCCGACAGCGTCGGCTTGGGCAAGACGTACGAAGCGCTGGCGGTGATAAAATACTTTGAACTGCGCAACGAAAATGTGCTGGTGCTCTGCCCGAAGAAGCTGCGAGAAAATTGGACGCTCTATCAAGCGCACGTTAATAGCACTCTCAATCCGTTTCCCAATGATCGCTTCAGTTACACCGTGCTCTCACATACGGACCTCAGTCGGGATAAAGGCATGTCGGACAGTGTTGACCTATCAAATTTCAACTGGGGCAACTGCGGACTCGTCGTCATTGACGAATCCCACAACTTCCGAAACAACACCTACGGCGCTAGGGATGAGGACGGTAACCCCGTTCGCCGGACTCGCTACGAGCGGCTGATGGAGGATATCGTCAAGAGCGGTGTAAACACCAAAATCCTTCTGCTGTCCGCTACGCCGGTCAACAACGACCTGCGCGACCTGCGTAACCAACTTTACCTACTAACACAGGGGCGCGACGACGCCTTCAAAAAATCGCTCGGCGTCTCCAATCTGCGGGAAACCATCACTGCCGCCCAAACCGCCTTCAACAAGTGGTCCAAGCGGGATGGTACGCGCAGCAGTCAAAAGCTGCTGGACGAATTGAGTACCCACTTCTTCAAGCTGCTTGACGGGCTGACCATCGCTCGCTCCCGGAAGCAAATTAAAAAATACTATCGAGAATCAATGATAGAACTGGGCGGCTTCCCGAAACGCGGCAAACCCGAATCCATCTATACCAAATAGGAGTTACGCAGTTGGCTGAAGTGTATAAAGAGGTTTTACCAAATAAGCACGTACAGCATCTCTGACAATTGAGAGCTTTGCGTCAAACCAACTGACTCCGGTGTGATGGCAGTAATGCTCGATTCTCAAAAAGGCTC
>JAJDTR010000117.1 GCA_022827055.1 Candidatus Poribacteria bacterium
CTATGATAGGCTTTGAAAAGGTGTTCCTTCGTGGTCTGGTTTTCACTCCAGAGGATCAAGCGACTGAATAAGGAGCGCGATAGTGGATCCTGTGCTATGTCAATAGAATCGTGATGCGTCCAATCTCCGCACTCCAGAGGAGTGCAATGTTGAGTGTTACTTGAGAGATAGAGAGCACGCCATTGTCACTGTCGATATAAGTCATTCAGAAAGAAACACTCCGCTCTATGACAGGTCTTGAAAATGCGTTCCTTCGTAGAATGGTTTCACTCCAAAGGATCAAGCGACTGAGTAGAGAGCGCGATAGCAGATCCTGTGAGGTGTCAATAGAACACGATTCCTCCCTGTGTCAGCACTCCAGAGGAGTGGAATGTCAATAGAATCGTGATGCTTCCCAATCTCCGCGCTCCAGCGGAGCGCAATGTGTATCACGCATCATCAAGTGTCACGCATATTTCCTTCTATGGCTAGCTCTGAAAAAGTGTTACTTGAGAGTATCTGGGATCCGAAACTGGCATTTGCCCCGGTTCAACTAAGTACTGCGTTTCCGTATTCATTACTGTGCGGCAAGGATTGTATTCTTCGCCGGCAGACGCCGAACGTCGGCGTAGTCGGGCACTGAACTAACACCGGAGGCATCATCCACCGAAATGGGAACGCGCAGGATGAATTCCGCCGAATCAAACGTGTTGTAGCAGACAAAGGCGATTGAAAAGCATTCGATTTGTCGTTCCACTGTGAGGGAGAGATCCGGGAAAAGCAGCGGCCCCGTATCCACTTGAAACCGTTTCCGTTCCGGATGGATGTTCATCGTCTTGACGGGGTATTCCACCATGGCGCTCATCCCCTGATCATCGTCCCATATCTCGGTTCGCCCCATGAGTATTAGATCATTTAGCGTGGCATCAATGATTTCTTCGTCATTCTCGAGAACTCGGGCGGACGGAAAAGGCGTTGTGGTAACTCGATAGTCCGAGAAGTTGTCCTTGATGTATTGGGGCACGCCGCTTCCCCGTCTACGGTGCTGGGCGCCGCCGAGCCCAATGAACTCACTCCGGGACCAGACGCCGCAATATTCGTAGTTCGGGGTCTGGAATAAGGTGTCGGAGCGGTACATCCACTCGGTTCGACACGGCGTGATGAGGAAATATTCCTCCCTCTCGCCCAATCTGCTGTTGGACAACTCGCACCGTGCATCAAATTGGATGCGTGCGCTGTTGCCCCAAGGCATGTGTCCCGGCTTCCGGTCGTCGTTGGGATTGTAAGGCGCATCCCACATCATAAAGGAACGACTGTAGTCCAATACATCTGTGACGCTAGGATTCTCACTTGTGGGCATTTTATTCTCCTTACTAGATTGGCCTCACCACAAAATCTTGCTTGCCATTGACAATCGCGATCGACACCATCAACTTCGAGATTATAGCGATCGGTTCTATCGGCGATTTTGAATAGTAGACAGTCCTCATTTAGCCTGCTCAGGGAACGGCTTGCGAATATCGTAACGCCCCTCTTCAAGCACGGGAAGTGTGCCATCCGCCACCATCAGCTCAAGAGGCGACTCCCTTGTTTCCAGTGGCATGGTGACGACGTTCTTGATTCGCAGCGACTCGTAAATCGCCATCATGATCTCCAGAGTATATCGCGCTTGCCGCCCGGTACTGCGGTGTTCGGGTATCCGACCTTCCATCCAATCCAGCATTTCTTGGTATTGGTTTGTTTCCGCCGGGCCCGGTTGGATTTCCTGCCATCCGCCCGCTTTGGAATTTTGAAGTAGGATGACACCTTTTTCTCCAGTTGAGATTTGGCCGTCCGTGCCGTAGATGCGCGGCATCTGCACTACTGGTTCCGGCAGGTCGCCCTCGTAAATGCCGCGGGTGCCTCCTTTAAAGCAAACCAATCCCATGCACAGGTCTTCGCAACGGCTGCGGCGTTCCCATCTATCACTCTCTCGCCCTGTTTGTCCGATGACCCAGAGTGTTTCCGGATCGGACAGCATATAACGCCATCCGTCAATTGCGTGCGTACCGGTGTTGAGTAACCCCGCCATGGGCTTGGCACGCGTGTAGACCATCGTAGGCTCGCCGATTGCACCGTCTGCGACTAATCGTCGGATTTCCGTGTTGGTTGCGTCAAACCTGCCCTGATGCCCGATAACCAGCTTGGCGCCATTCCTTTCACAGGCTTCAATCATGTCGTTGGCGCCGCCCATGGATGCAGCCATTGGCTTCTCGCCGATGATGCCCTTAATTCCGGCATCTGCGGCCGCTACGGTGATTTCCGCCCGAACTCCCTGCCAAGTCGGGATGCTCACGATATCAAGATCCATCTTCGCGAACATCTCGTTATAGTCGGTAAAGACCTCGGGAATCGAGAACTGTTCAGCAAGATTCTGCAATTGTGTTTCGCTGATATCCGCGGCGGCAACCACTTCTGCCGCCGGATGATCTGTCCATGCGCCCGTATGGGAACGTCCCATTCCGCCGCACCCGACAACTCCTACTCTGTACGTCTTTGCCATGCTTGCAACCTCTTATTCGTGAGTGCCCATGATGCACACATTCAACTTTCTTTTTGGTGATTTACTTTATAGTTTTTCAGGTTCACATTCACATAAACTTGCTTGCGATCTGACGATTTAAGATTGTTAGAAAAAAGGCACCTAATAAATATCGCCACTACAAACCGAACCGGGTACCCGATCACCTACGTGACCTCAACATCGCTTCCTAACGCCCAAAGCCTCCTCTACCTCTGCGGCACTCGCGAATGCCACCAAAACACTGCTGACGCCCCTATTCTTCAACACCCATTGCACCGCCCGTTCTGTCTTAGGAATCTCCTCTCCGGGATCGGCCAGTTCATGCCAGGGACCGGCAATGATGGGATAAGCAAGCTCTAAGTCGTTGCGCATCGCCTCGCCGCGTGCAGAAAGTTTGACGATGGTTTCTTTGGGGGCTTTACCCCAGTCGGTGCGCGTCTTGTCTTCCCAGCTTAACCACTGGCTGCCGAGCGCTTTCATGATGAGCACCCCTTTGCCTGCTTTTGCCGAAAGTTCGATTCCCGGCGCCTGCCAACGGCAAACGTAGTTGTAAATGACCAAGTCGGCATCCGCTTCCGGCTCCGGACCTCGTTCGGCGTAGGCTTCTTGATCCACGCGATGATGGCGAATCAGGCAGAGCGATCTCACCTTGCCGGCGCATTTCAACTCACCTATGCGTTCCGCAAGTTGCTCGTCCCTTGTGAAGGCTGAGTGATGCACTCGAAGAACATCTATTGCCTCTCGCTGCAGATTTTTTAACTGTGCGTCGATTAATCCCTCCAAGTCTTCGGCTCGCGGTACCCCCACTTTGAAGGAAAAGTAACGATCCTCGCTGGCCCCTTTCAGTTCCTTTGGGATATGCACTTCGTCCCCGTAACCCATATCAAACAGGTTAATTCCCAATTCCGCCGAGCGGAGGTATATTCGCCGTTTCTCGTCGGGTGGCGGATGGCCGCGCACGCCTTCGTAGTGCGCAAGTAATCCGCCCAACGCGATGGCGCTCAGCTTCATGTCAGTTTGCCCGAATCTACGAAATTCCATGATAATTAACTCTTGACCATCGTAAAGTGCCTTCTCGAATACCCGTTAATCGATTCCTAGGGCTTCGTCAATTTCCGACTGATAGTCGTAAACCTGACAGGATTCAACCTCGCTCATTTTCACAACGCGCCCCAATTTGGATGACTCGAAGATGCTGTAAACTGCGGCGACATCCTTCATTCCCGAAATACCATCTACCTCTATGCGCCGTCCATGAAGGATTGCCTCCGCCAGTTCGTAATACTCCAGTGCAATCAGCTTCCAATCAACCGCTTTATCGCCGACGGCGATCCGAGAAGGGAAAAAATGCTCCGCCAGCGGTTCTAACGTGAAACCGTCAGTTGTTTCGAGAATCTCTTCAAAGCTTTTTTCCTCCTCCGATCTCCGTTTCAGGCTGATTCTGCCGCCTCGAGTCCCAAAGCCTTCGATGCTTCCTTTCGTCCCCAAGATTCGCTCACCGCCGCAACTTCCGTGCCCACCGAGACCGACAATCCAGTTGACGGTCACTCCGCTCTCCATTTGGAAGATTGCGACTGACGTATCTTCCGCGGTTGCCGGAACTTCGGCCTCCATCGCTTCGAACCGGTTTCGGTAGAATGTGTACGTGTCGTGTATTCTCTCCGGCTTCCGTCTTGTCGGCTCGACCAATCTTACGTTCCCATAGACCTCTTCGACATCTCCCAGTTGATAACGAATCATGTCGGTAAAGTGAACCCCAAGGTCAATGATAGGACCTCCTCTCAATTTGAGATGCCGCCACGGCGTAATGAAAATGGCGTTACTCGGACTCAGCGTGTGAAACAACCCCATGTAGGGCTCGCCAATAGCGTTTGTCTCCAAGAGATGCCGAACCAGTCGGGCGGAAACATCCCGGCGGTAGTTCTCGGCGATCGACAGCAAGCGGTTATTCCGTTCGGAGGCTTCAATCATTTTCCGGCAGGCTTTAACGGTAATCGCCATCGGTTTCTCGACCATGACATGCAGACCGAGTTCCATGGCTTCGCAGGCAACACTGTGGTGCACCGATGGATCGGTCACAACATCGACCGCTGCCAAGTCGGGTACTTGACGCGCCATCTCCTCCAAATCCGTGAAGATTAAAGGTCGAACCCCCAAAAGACTCTCGGCTTCCGAGGCGGCAAGTTCGGCATTCTCGCGCCGAATATCACAGAGTGCGACCAATTCGACATTACAGAACGGCGTTTGCGATAGTTCCCGCAATCCGTAAAGGTGTCGTGTACCCATGCCGCCGCAGCCGACTATGGCAAGTCTGATTTTGTCCATATTGTCTTAGCGAATCGTATCTACTTAGAATCCAATTGCGCTATCTAGACCTAGATATACTCCGCATCGGTTAATTTTGCGCAATTGTGCACCGAAGGTTTGTAGGAGCGATCTCCGAATCGCGACAGTCGGGAATCGGAATTCCCTCCTACCACCTGCAAAACTCACGCTCTATTTCTTGACTCTTGAAAAACGCAACTTCCAACAGCGTAGAGTATATATCGGAAATTGAATTTCCGCCTGATTCCCTTTAAGAGCCTGCTAGAATAGTTAATAGCAAAACCATTTTTGGACATTTGTACGAAGTTTTTTCATGATTCTATTGTTGCCTTCTACGTACCTGTGGGATCCCTATCGCACTCACTCAGGGGTCTCTATCGCCTTCGCTGTCCACTCAGTTGATCGTTCGCTTGATCCCCGCTGGGGCTTTTAGAAGCTGGTGCGCAGGGGATCCCTATCGCCCTCCTTAATCAGTCGGTTGATCGCACCCTACAAATGTACTTTTCAAGCAGGCTCTTAATCCTCTTCAACTCAAACCTGTTATACCAAGAAATCGTTCATAAGCGCTATCCCACTGCTCCAAATCTAGCGGTTCGTATGTCTCCAATTCGAACGAGCGGCTGATGATCTCGCGTGCGTCGGAAATCGAGTCGATTAACCCTGTCGAAATAGCCTGCACCATGATATTGCCTACCGCAGTCGCTTCCGTCGGACCGGCTACCACCGGTACACCCGCCGCATTGGCGGCAAATTGACACAACAGCCTATTCTGGGAGCCGCCACCTACGATATGGATAACATCAATTGGGCTTCCACTCACTAGCTCAAGTTTTTCCGCGACCCATCGGTACTTTAGCGCGAGGCTCTCCAGTACGCATCTAACAATTTCGCCTTCATCGACCGGAGATATCTGTTCTGTGCGCTTGCAATACTTGATGATACGCGACGGCATGTCGCCGGTGCTCAAGAAGGCTTCATCATCCGGCTCAACCAACGATTTGAACGGCGGGGCATCCGCGGCAAGCTGCATGAGCTGATCGTAGGACATCTCGCGGCCTCGCCGCGCCCATGTCCGACGACATTCTTGCAACAGCCACAACCCCATGATATTCTTCAGAAATCGAAAGGTGTCCGCGACTCCCCCTTCGTTGGTAAAATTCAGACGAAGTACCTGATCGGAGATTATCGGATGAGGGGCTTCAATTCCCATCAATGACCACGTGCCGGAACTGATGTAAGCCCAATTCTCAGACTGTGCCGGCACCGCTGCGACAGCGGATGCGGTGTCGTGACTCCCGGGGACGATCACTGGTATTTCACCCAACCCGGTTTCATCACACACGGTGGGGAGGAGCGTCCCTATTTGTGTGCCGGGTTGAACGATTTCCGGGAGAAGATGATACGGTATGTCAAAGGCGTTGCAAATCTCTCCTGACCAACATTTCTGGCGCGGGTCATAAAATTGCGTTGTAGTTGCGTTCGTAAATTCGCACGCCCTGCGTCCGGTCAGCCAGAGATTGAACAGATCGGGTAACATCAGGAGCGTTTCGGCAACTTTCAGCAGCGGCGATTCGCGAATCACCATTGAGAGCAACTGATAGAGCGTGTTTATTTGCATAAACTGCGCGCCGCTGTGTGCGAATATTTTCTCGCGCGAAAGAATGTTGAACGCCTTATCCGGTATTCCGACTGTCTGCGAATCGCGGTAGTGGTACGGAAGTCCCAAGAGCGAATTGTCTACGCCGATAAGCGCGAAATCAACGCCCCAAGTGTCAACGCCGAGTCCCTTGAGTTCCCCCTTACGGCGTGCGCAGAGCGATAGAGCATTTTTCATCTCGCTCCACAGGCGCAGCACATCCCAATGGAGGCTATCCAATACACGCACGCCGCCGTTGGGGAACCGGTGCAGTTCTTCCAACGCGATTTTCTCGCCGTCGAATCGTCCGAGCACGCCTCGTCCACTCTCTGCGCCCAGATCGAATGCCAAGAATGATTGTGTTTCCGCCATCAGGATTCTCCTCCGACTGGGGTGGTCAGACATGACGCATGTTCGATGCGCAGAGTTCCACTATTTGGGTTCCACCACCTGGCGCGTGCAGCTACTCCGGTGGAGCTCATCATTTCTCTAGGATTCAAGTGTACTAGTCCCGTGGATCATGTAAAGAAACTCATGCAGAGCCGGGTAAGAAGCATTTCACTGTGCAAAATGGGCGGGCAAGAAGATCTCTATCGCATTCCTTATTCAGTCGCTTGATCTCATTTGATCCCCGCCTACGGATAATGATTGATATGCTAAAATACCATACGCACTATTATCCAAGCGAAACAGCATTACCATGCCGTCCAGCCGCCATCCACCAAGTAGTTCTGACCGGTGATGTAGCTGCTGGCGTCGCTTGCCAGAAGTACCACGATGCCCTTCAGTTCGTCCGGTCTGCCCATGCGTCCAAGCGGTACCTTCTCCTCAAGCCGTTCGACAAAACCTTCTGCCTTGGCTTGCATCGCCGGCTTTGGGAATGGCCCCGGGCTGAGTGTATTGACGCGAATATTGTATTTTGCCCAATACGCTGCCAGATGCCGCGTCAAGTGCACCAAACCGCCCTTGAGGGCATGGTAGTTGGGGGCGCTGTTAAGGGGCAACCCGTCGTATAGCGACGGATAGCTGCCTATGACCCCGTACATGCTGCCGATGTTGATTATCGATCCCGGGGCTTGGCGTTGGCGCAGGTGGAGCATCACATCGCGGGCAAGTAGGAAGTAACCGGTGACGCCAACGTGATACGCTTCATCGAAATCGTCTGCAGTTGCAGTGTCAATCTCCGGTCCCGTAGCACCATAGGCGTTGTTCACCAGCACATCAATTTTGCCCATCCGCTCAACCACTTGGGAAACAAAGTCGGGAATAGTATCCGTCTCGGCTTGGCGGAATCCGAGTCCGAGATGCCCCTCGCCGGGGAGCGTTTGTGCGAAATCTGCTGCCCGTGCTGCATCTCGGCTCGTGACGACGAGACGGGCGCCAGCCTCGGCGAGACCGCGGCTCATGGCTGATCCGAGCCAACCGCATGCCCCGGTTACGATGGCAACCCTGTCCTTCAAGCTGAGCAAATCGCTTAAGTGCCGTTCATCGGTGTCCATTTGTGTCTCCATTCGTTGAAGCCTTAGAGAATTGTCGGTGCTATTGCTTCAAGGCACCAATTTCTCATGGGATCATGGCATTAATGTAGGAAATAACGATCGTTATTCCCTACTACGAAGAACCCTAAACCATACATCAAGTCACCTGCCGCCTAAACGGGTCCTGCTTAATATCGCATTCCAATAGGCTATCCACGTTGCCCGCCTCCAATCCGCGTTTAATCACGCGTAGAGCATCTGCCGCGGCTTCTGTCGTCTGCTGAATCTCCGCGTCAGTGTGCGCCAAGGTTAGGACGAAACTCGTAGGGCAGTGGATGCGGCGTTTCGCCATTTCTTGGATGAACAGCGTGTTCACCTTTCGGCGTAAAGTCTCGTCCGGAACTTCAATTGCCAGCACCGGGTGAGTAGGCAAGCCGGTACATGCGCCCGTAAGTCCGGAGGTCGCAATGGCATCGGTCAATCCGGCGCGCAGCTTTTCACCAATCTCCCGGAACCGAGTTTCCGAATCTCGCCGCTTTAACTCCCGAATGGTGGTCAATGCCGCAACAAGTCCGACATTATCACTCCAATAGGAACTTGACACAAACATGCGGCTTGCAGGCTCCATCACTTCCCGGGAGCCAACGACGGCTCCCATGGGATAACCGTTTGACATAGCTTTGGCAAGGACCGTCATGTCCGGAGTTATCCCCAGATGCTTTTGCACGCCGCCAATGGAGAGCCTCCATCCACAGGACACCTCGTCGAAAATGAGAATCGCATCGTGTTTGCGAGCCAAAGTCTTGACGGCGTTCAGGTAGCCCGGCGGTGGGAATTCTGATCGTAGAGGTTCCATCATAATCGCCGCCACTTCTCCGCGGTTCGCCTCCAATAATGCCTCCAACCCTTCCACATCGCCGTAGGTAAAGGGTGCGACCGTGTCCGCTAGCACTTTCGGTACGCCGATAGGTTCAATCCCGGCGAACGGGTATTCACCGCTCTCCGGGTCAACGAGGTGGTTCGCGGCTTGATACCAATCGTGCCAGCCGTGATAGCCGCAGAACAGGATTTTATCGCGTCCTGTCGTTCCGCGAGCGATGCGCGCGGCAACGGCGCACGCTTCCCCGCCGCCCTTCGTATATCGAACCATCTCGGATGAAGGAATGGTGTCATTCAGTTCCTCCGCCAAGGTTATCTCCAATGGGTTTGTCAGGGTGTATATGCTGCCGCGGTCGATTTGTGACTTGACGGCAGAATCTACCACATTATCGGCGTGTCCCAGTATGACTGCGCCGACGGCGTTTGCCCAATCAATATACTCGGTTCCATCCAGGTCGATGAATCGGGCGCCCTTGGCGCTTCTCGCATAAATGGGACTAACACCGTAGGCGAATTGGCTGGCGCGACGACTGATAAGCTGCGTCCAGCCGGGAATCAACTCGCCGGCACGTCTGTAAGTTTCCACTGAACGCGAAACGCTTGGCACCGGATCAACCATAATCCCCTCCTCCGATTTCAGTGATTCTTGTCTCTATGTATGCAGGTATCAACTGCTAGGAATGACGATTGGCTTCAAACATACCGGCGTAGGCACTTCAGCCACGTGTCCCGTTGGATTAAGTTCGCCTGTTTCCGCATCAATCCAAAATGTTACCACGGAATCACTCTCCTGGTTTGCCGCCAATAAGAGCGTTCCCGTAGGGTCAATGGCAAAATTTCGCGGAATCTCGCCCTGCGTTGACTCATGCCCTACAAGCGAGAGTTGCCCCGTGTGTTCGTCTATCGCGAAAATCACGATGCTGTCATGCCCGCGATTGGAGCCGTACACAAACTTCCCCGATGCGGAGACGTGTACGTCTGCACAATGGCTTTTACCATCAAAATCGTCGGGCAGCGTGGGGACCGATTCAATCTCCGTAAGGACACCTCCCGAACTATCATAATCAAAGGCGGTCATCGTGGAATCTAGCTCGTTGATGGCATACGCCCATCGTCCGCTGGGGTGAAAATCGAAGTGGCGCGGTCCGGCGCCGGCGTGTACTTCAACCCACGGCTGGCTGTTCGGCTTTAACTTCCCGTGATCCAGATCCAATTCGTATATCAGGATTTTATCGGTTCCGAGGTCGGGAGCGAATGCGTAACGGTTACCGGCATCGATGTTGATGGAATGTGCGTGAGGCCCCTCCTGCCTATCGGGATTGACGCTCGAACCTGTGTGTTGAACGAAATCGGTCGCCTCGCCGAGACGTCCGTCTGACTGAATGGGGAGCATCGCCACGCTGCCGCCCGCATAATTTGCGACGAGAACGTATCGACCCGTGAGATCGACACTCACATGACAAGGTCCGGGACCACCCGATAGTTGCCGGTTTAAGAACGTCAACGCTCCCGTGTCGGGACTGATCCTGAAAGCGCTCACACACCCACTCGGTACCCCGTCGACTTCCCGCACGGCGTTGACCGCATAAAGATAACGGTGTTCCGGATGGAGCGCCAGGAAGGAGGGGCTTTCCACACCTGTCGCCTTGCTCTCGAATTCCAGTGCGCCTGATGATACATTCAATCGGTAGACGTAAATCCCTTCACTATCGCCGTGTGTGTAGGTGCCGATATATACGCGGATTTCTTCGCTATTTTGTTCGCTCACGAATCGTACCTCTTGGAAAAGATTCTATTGAAGTACCGTCTCCATTACGGATTATTCAACAGGTTTTCTAGCTTGAACGCTGTACATGGGCCAAGCGAAATACAGCTCATCGCCGTCGCGGCGAATGTCATAAATCGCGCCCTCTTGCGCCGACAGTCCCTCAAAGGCTGACCGAATCTGTTTTACCAATTCCGGCGACTTGGTTTCCCGCTGCGTCCACCACGAAAATTGGATCTCGGCATTCTTGGATTGGGATTCCCTTTCAATTTTGAATCCGGTTTCGCCAATCATCTTCCGCCACTGCGATGGAGGGTACGCCCACACGTGGGAGGCATCCCGCAATTTCTCCACCCGATTTTGCCATTGGATTAGTCGTTCCGACTCGGGACAGACGGTGTCTATCACGCAGAACAAGCCCGAAGGTCGCAGCACGCGATAACTCTCCGATAGAAAAGCGGTCACATCTTGGAAGTGGTGCGGCGCGATTCGGCAGGTTACGATGTCGAAGGACGCTGCGGCAAACGGCAATGATTCCGCAGCGGCTACGTGAAACTCGATATTGGACAAACCTCGCTCGGATGCAAGCTCTCTCGCCTTAGCCAGCATCCCATAGGTGAGATCGGTGGCAGTGACGTGGGCGACGTTCGGAGCGACCGCAAAGGCGGCAAACCCGGTTCCCGTCGCGATATCCAACACCCGTTCAGTGCCTGACGGCTGCGCGAATTCGACAATCACAGCCAGTGTATCGCCCTCACCGTGCACCTGACTAGCGGCGTAATAGTCCGGACTGTTTCCGAATTGTGTTTGTACCTCACTATGTATGTGGTTCATTCGGTCCCCGACAGATTGTCTTCTCACTAGATTTTCTAGTATATCAGATATGCCGAAGGTTGTCATTCCGTTTTTTTTTTCGGCGGCAATAACAAGGGAATCGACGGTGCTACGCGTGATAATCACCTTAGCCGGGACTCGCCCTCAAATGATTGCATAACGTAGATGGAGATGGTAATCTGTATGGTAAAGACTTAGCGTAACTTTCAGAGTTTTCAGAGTAAACGCGGAAATATCATCAAGGCGAAAAAGGGGGAAACCCGCGTCGGACATATTCTCTGCGGGGTTGGAGGGGATTTGCTCTCTGATGCATATTATTCAAGCGAATCGGTATCACACCGCATCAGAAAGTGACGCCCAATGTCGATTATCGAACGCAATATTCCGTTAGAAGCAAAGCATAATTTTTGAGCAAGTGTTCTTAAATACTCCGAATGGCAAAAAGAGGTGGAACGTCAAACACTGGCGCACGCACTCAAGGTGATGGACAATAATGTCACGCAAGCTGACCAAGCCTTGAAGATGCCCCTATCCACGCATTATCGGAAATTAAAGTTGTATCAACTCATCGCGCCGGATTGAGCTCCCGAAAGTCTTGCATGAAATCGTTTTTTCATGTGGTGAAACATGAAGAACGGAGAGTGGGCCCATCTCGTTTTCTAATCACGGCGTAATGTACAATTGAACTCTTCTCAAGTGTCCCAAAATGGGATTTGGATGTGTCATTTTGGGACTAACGCCCGAAGCCACGCCATTACAGGCTTCCTGGCAGTATCCTCCCGCTTAATCCATTTCAACCGTCCCATTTTGGGACACTATCACCCATCCCCTATCTGCCCTTCCGTATCCTTCAAAATCCTTCAAAGTCAAGTCTGGCAAGGGATGTGCCCGTTTCGTCCTCGTTCAATCAAGAGTTGGCACGGTTTGTGCTTTATGTGGTGCATCGTCTATCTTTTCGGTCGCACCGAGAGATTGACGCTCCAATTTATCATTCCCGCGGCAGGCGACGACTTCACTGCACAGTAAGGTGTGCTGCATCCATATACCTGCGAATGACACTTCGGGTAAGTCGTGTGATGTAAAGACGCTTGCCGTCGCACATCCGATCTGTTTTGATCCGGACAACGTGTAGTGTCTTTTCATTTAAGTGCGGCACTAAGGAGACGGCATGCCTGCGAACATTGAGAAAGCCCTGACTACTGCTCAGAGCACCGGACAATTAAGGCGTAAATTGACCCACATCAGACAGGAAGTAGAAACAGCAATGGGCCTACTCGATAAAATTGATAGGACCTTAAAGACAATCACGAGCCACTCAACCGCTCCGACATCCATTGAGCCGAGTCCGCGGGAACCAGCTGCAAGAAAAAGGAAATTCGTAAATAAAGTGGATAACTGTATTACGTCATTAGTTGACGTAAAACTTGAGATTAAAGATACAGAAGCGTATATCTCTTACAGGAACGCATTTCAAATGAGGCGACCATTTGCGTACATAGATTTGAGAACGAAAGGGTATCATCGGGTACAACTAAGGATTCCGTTTAACCAAATCACAGATAGCGACGATCCTCAACGATTGTGCAGGTTGGCGATTCCATTTCCTCCGTTTTATAAAAATGGGACACTTATGGAATATACTACAGTTGAATTCAACTCCATGGGTGGTGTCGAATATCTTGAGCGACTCTTAAAGCGGGCATACAGGTATAATTTAGAATGACGCGAACGGGAAAAAGGTGAGAATCGAATGGCTTACCCGAGTAGCACGGCGCTAATTCTGCGGCATCGTCATCTGGACTTCCGTTCTGCTTGGGTGTACCAACGAATCTAATGAACGGTGGAGAATTAAGTTCGTCAGCGGTTGTACAGAAGATGGATCTGAGACAGTAATCAACGCCACTTTGAGGCGGCAAAACGTGTGGACACTGTACACACAGTGAAGGTGTGAAGGCGGTAGTCACCGCACTAATAGATTTGGGGACGCCTTGTGGTTTCCCCTTTAGGTTTGTAAATGGAGGATGCCAATATGGATATGTATTTAATTATGTTTGTGATAGTTGCATTTATGGTTGTTGCAGTCTGCTGGTTTTGGAATATGCGTTACCGTCAAGCCAATGCGATTGCCTCAATTGTGACCATCAGCGGGGTACTAGGGACATTTGTCGGTATCGCTTGGGGGCTTTGGAATTTTAATCCTAATGATATCGAGGCGAGCGTGCCAAAACTACTTGAAGGTTTGAAGATGGCGTTTTTTACTTCTATACTTGGTATTTTTGGATCGATTTGTCTCAGATGGTTAAACTTACACAAACAAAAGGAGCACGCCGGGCAAAGTTCCGGTGCAACCATTGACGACTTGGTTGACTTATTGAGCGACATCTTAGAGGTGGAAAAACGCGAAGGCAAAGAAACTAGAGAGTCTCTTCAGTCTATTGAGAAATCACTAACGGGTGAGGGCGACAGTACCGTATTGACACAATTGCAAAAATTGAGAACGACCTTTTCCGACAAACAGGACGAGCTAGTTCGTGCATTTAACGAATTCGCAGAAAGGATGGCGGATAATAATACCCAGGCGCTAATCAAAGCTCTTGAGGAAGTTATGCGAGATTTCAACGCGAAAATCAATGAACAGTTCGGTGACAACTTTAGACAACTTAATGAAGCAGTCGGAAAAATCAACGACTGGCAAGAACAGTATCGGCAACAGATGGCTGAATTGGCAGAGGAGTTTCGTATTGCTGCTGCAAGCGTGGAACAATCCCGACAATCACTAGCTGTTATCGCCGATCGAAGTAATGCCATCGTTTCAAGTGCAGAAAGACTTGACCCGATACTTCAAGTAGTAGAACATCAGATAGCACAGCTAGATGCGCATTTGAAGGCGTTTAGTGCACTGGCTGAGAATGCAGAAAGCGCATTTCCGATCATTGAGACCCGGTTAAATCAGCTAACAGATGATTTCTCCGCGGTAGTCAAAGAAACGATTGACAATTCGCACGCCTCAATGGAAAGCCAGCGAGAGTCTTTAGCTAAGCAGTCTCAGCAACTTGAGGAAACGGTGACAAACACCGGCAGTCACATTCAGCAGCAGACCGAAACTCTCTTTCAAAAAACGTCCGAACGGGTTGAACAGGTCATTACTGATGCGTTTCAAGATTATAAGCGCGTTTTGGAAGATCAGGCTGAGCAACTTCAATCAGTTATTACTGGTACAAATAAAGGGCTGGAAGATACATTGCGCGGTCAATCAGCCCGCCTTGAGACGATGACGACGGAATTTTCAACTGTCAT
>JAJDTR010000036.1 GCA_022827055.1 Candidatus Poribacteria bacterium
CAGGAGTTCCGATTCTTCACCAATGAATTTGAAACTAGTACGCAAGGAATTGACTTGGTCATCACGGCGCCACTAGCGAATGGTACGCTGAGTGTTGCGTATAACTACACCGGAACCGAGGTCACCAACTATAATCCGGATATTCTGAACGAGGTACGCGTCAAGCTGATGGAGGAAGGTATTCCTCGACATCGCGGAAACGTGACCGTGACGCAATCCATTCTCCACAACTTCGGGGTATTGGGGCGCGTCAATTATTACGGTCCCTGGTATGAAAATGCCGTCGGTTCGCAAACCTATGACGGTGCATACCTAGTCGATTTAGAAACCAATTACACGTTTGACGAAAACATGTCAATAATGATCGGCGTTCAAAATGCGCTAAATGTCGAACCTGACAATGTCACTTCGTCAGAACCTGATATTGAAAATTTCACCGCCAAAATCGTCGGAAGGCCTTTTGGCGAGTACAGTCCATACGGTTTTGGCGGCGCGTTCTGGTACGCCAAATATAACTACATCTTCTAGGATTGTCTCTCAACAATCGCAGGCAGATTTGCCCGTTTTTTCGATGTGGCAGATGATAATTAAACTCTGGTTCTACTCGCATCTGGCTCTTCGGTGTTTCACCAGAGCCTAGTTACAAACAAAAAAACAGTTAAGTTCCAATCTTCAGATTTGAAATCAAGTTAACGTTTACAAAATCGAAAGGATTTGAGCATGAATTTGATGTCATACTCGAAGCTTGCAACATTTCTAGCGCTTAGTATTGTTGCAACGCTATTCATTCTGTCAACAGTTGTCGCGCAAGAAGCCCCGGAAGAATCGGCTGAAATGGAATCCGAGGAATCCATGGAGTCCATGGAGGGCGAAATCGTGGAGCTTGAAGGGGTAGTAACCATCGGTACTCGCGCAAAACGGCGATCCGCGATTGATTCAGCCGTGCCGATTGACGTGATCGGTGGCGATGAGTTCATCAAGCAGGGTGTCACAGATTTGCAGGACCTGCTTAGAAACATCGTTCCGTCCTACAATGTCAACACGCAACCCATCAGCGATGCAGGAACGGTCGTGCGCCCGGCGAACCTACGGGGACTCGCACCTGACCACACGTTGGTGCTTGTCAACAACAAGCGGCGACACCGTGCAGCGGTTATCCATTGGCTGGGAAATGGCTTGGCTGACGGGGCGCAGGGGCCTGACCTATCGGCGATTCCGGCAATTGCTCTAAAGCAAGTGGAAGTCCTCCGAGACGGCGCATCTGCCCAATACGGTTCCGATGCTATTGCAGGCGTGATGAATTTTCAGTTAAAAGACAACCACGAGGGCGGCACTATTGAATTTAAGCCCGGGATTTATCAAGACGGAGATGGACGCCAATTTGCTGTCGCCGGAAATATCGGTTTGGGTGACGAGGATGCCTGGACCAGCCTCAGTCTGGAATATGGCGGTGCGGATCCGACCATTCGCTCGGTGCAGCGGGGCGACGCAAACAACTTGGTGGGCGCCGGGAACCTGAATGTGAGAGACCCGGCTCAAATCTGGGGATCGCCCATTGTCGAAGGGGACACAAAGTTTTTCGCCAATTACGGGAGCACGCTCACGGATTCCGTAGATTTCTATGGGCACGCAAACTACGCACGCAAACGGGTTGAGGGCGGGTTCTATTTCCGAAATCCCAATACCCGAAGCGGGGTGTTTAGCACGGATGGCGGAACAACTTTGCTGGTCGGCGATTTGACGGGCGCGGAATACCCGAACATCCCGATCACAAACCACGTACCCGACCAAGACGAATTGGCAAAAGTTTTCAGAGATCCCAACTTGTTCACTTTCCAAGAAATGTTCCCAGGCGGTTTCACTCCGAGGTTCGGGGCGGAGACGATTGATAGTTCCGTGCTCGCCGGAATCAAGGGCGGCGCTTTGGGAGACGCACTCGGATCGCCACTCGACTGGGATTTGAGCGCCTATTTCGGACGCCATCACGCCGATTTCTTTATCTTTAACACCGTGAATGCATCTCTGGGACCCGACACCCCGACGGAATTCGATCCGGGTGACTACATCCAGACCGATTACAACCTTAACTTTGATGTGACGCACTCGCTCACCGATATGATATTCCTCGCCTCCGGACTGGAATATCGAAACGAAGGGTTTGAGGTGGTAGAAGGTCAGAGAGAATCCTATCAAATCGGGCCTTTGGCTGGTCAAGGCTTCAGCGCTGCCTCAAACGGGTTCTCGGGATTCAGTCAAATTGCCGCCGGAACATGGAACCGTACCAATGTCGCAGCCTACTTGGAAAGTGAACTCAGGCCGCTTCAACACTTGCTGGTCGGTCTCGCGGTGCGAGGGGAGGACTTCGAGGATTTTGGGAGCACTGTGAACTACAAAGTGGCGACCAACATCGGAATCAAGGATTTCCTTTCCGACGCAGGTATGATTTCCAATGATGAGATGGACCTAAAATTCCGCGGCAGTTACAGTACCGGTTTTAGGGCGCCTACCCCGGGCCAACAGAATACGTTCAACGTTACCACCGAGTTCAATTTTGAAAAGAATGACTTGGTGAACAACGGCACGATTCCGTCAACGAACCGGGCGGCTGCATTGGTGGGCGGCAAAGCTCTTGAGCCCGAAACATCAAAGAACTTTACCGGCGGTATTGCTTTCACGGTACGGAACATCAGCCTCACGGTAGATATATTTGATATTCGGATGAAAGATAGGTTGGCACTCTCTCAAGATTTCGAGCTAACTGCAGAGCAGAAAGATGAGTTGCTTAAAGCGGGCGTGACCAGCGCCGCGAACCTGCAAGAGTTCCGATTCTTTACCAATGACTTTGATACCACGACACAAGGTGTCGATATGGTTCTCACGGTGCCGATTCCGAATGGAAATCTTACCGGTATTTTTAACCAAACGGCGACCACCGTTACCGACTTCAATCCGGTGACGTTGGACGAACTGCGGATCAAAGAATTGGAGGAAAACCTTCCAAAGCAACGCGGCAGCCTCACCGCCACACAATCCGTAACCGATCAGTTGAGTGCGCTCGGCAGAGTCAGTTATTTTGGTGACTGGTTCGATTCCGAAGACAATGAAACGTATACCGGAAAGGTGTTATTCGACCTTGAGGCGACCTACACCGGTTCCTCCGGATTAACGCTAACCATCGGAGTTCAAAACCTCCTCAACACCTATCCTGATGAGAATCCGGGAGCTGTCTGGCGTGACGCTGCACAAACCGACACCGGTATTGGCAACACGTACGGTCAGTTTAGCCCGTTCGGATTCAACGGCGCTTACTGGTATTCCAAGGTCGGTTACAGGTTCTAAGCCGGCTATAGCAACGCAGCCTCCGACACTCCTGCTGAATTTCACAATTCAGCAGGAGTTGTTCGTGAGGGACAAAACTTGTCCATGTATTGTTGCACGCTCTAGGTGGGTGTGACATTCAGACCGAGCACAAGTGTTCATTGTTGATACGATGGCGCTGGCAAATCGTTCAGAGACCTTTTATCTGCCCATCATCTCTCATCTGACGACGGCGATTTTTCCCATCTTCTGCAGCTTCCCGAACTCCATCACGTAGATGTAGATTCCGCTCGCCACTTCGGATGTCCCGTTACTCAACAGCAACCATTCCTTTCGACCTCGATCAATTGGCGTCACGGTCAGCCTTTCCAGGTGTGTCCCATTTGGGTCATAGATGTTGATGGCAGTATCGGTAGGAAGACCATCAAATGTAACAACACCCTTATGGAATTCGCTTGGTCGAACAGGATTTGGAAAAACCGTCAGCTGGTTGAAATCGTGTAATTCTACGGGTTCCGCAGCGGGCGAAATCCTTACTAGCACGGCTGATGCACGTGGATCGATCGGATTTCGATCTCTATCCCGAACTTCCGAAACAGCAATTTCATAAACGCCGCCGGGAATTAAATCGTCCTGTCGAAAGCCAAGAATGGCGCGTCTTCCCATCCGATCGCGGATCGCTGATTCCGGAATCACTCCCGAAATGTGTTCCGGTTTGCGCAGGAGATACCGTTTTTGGTTTCCTATTTCCCTTCCCATCGGTCTATCAAATATAACAGCAATCCGGTTTTCTCCGAGGTGCTCCGCGTCTCTCATCTTTGGCGGGGTCCGCGGATTCGCTGACACCGGAGTTGTCCAATCCGTCTCGAATCCATCCTCACTCACGGCTGAAACAGCGTACCAATAGGTCGTATTCTTCTCCAGCCCCCGATCAAGATATCTTGATACGTCGAGATTCTCTTCAATTTTCTCAAATTCAGCCATACCGGGTGGAGTGGATTGTCCTTTTTCTTGTTCTTGGCTGGAGCCTCGTGCACGGTATACGTTAAATAGACTCACATCGCCTGAACCCTGCCATGTCAACTGAACAAGGTTCTCCGTTAAGGGGACTGCGAGCAGATTCCATGGTTGCATATTTGTCACGACATTCGTTCTGTCAGCGCCTGCATGCTCAAATGCAAGCAAATTGTCTCGATTGTTGAGAAATACCTCTTGAAAACCATCCTCATCTGAATCGGCAAGAAGCAGATTCGGAGTGTTCCACGCATCGTGATGCCAAGTTGGAGCAAATGTCGCTCCTCTCCGTTGAAAAACATAAATGCTTGGATTCGTAAGAATTACGAGCTCGTTCCGTTCATCGCCGTCAAGGTCGCGAACAGCGAGGCTATTGCCACTGAGCCGATACGGCGTAATCTCTTGCCGCCAAACCGGGCTGTAACGATTGTCTCCCGTGGTGGCGAACAAAGTGAATTTCCATCGAGCCGGCAGCGAAGGGAGGTTCTTCTCGATCTTCCGGCTTCCAACGACAAAATCTGAAATTCCATCGCCGTTAAGGTCCCCGGTAGCGTATAGATGGGCATCCAGACCATCAATCTGAAATTGCCACGTCTGTGTTAACTGATTGTCTCCAATGGCTTCATAGAGATGTAGTTCTCCTTCACTATCTCCCGCCAGCAATTCTGTTTTACCGTCTCCGTCAAAATCGCCGATACCAAACTGTTCACCAAAGGCGTTGGCTCCATCCGTGTCGCTTTTGAGGCGGATGATTTCCTCGTAACTATCATTTCCTCGGTTTTCGTAGATAAGGATTGCGCCGTTGTTGTTATCAGCTCCGACGATTTCCTTGCGTCCATCTCCGTCAAGATCGGCAATCTGTCCAGCCGAGAGAAATGGTGATTCCCATATCTGCCGTTCCGGGTAACCGGTGCCCGTCAGGCTCTCAATCAAAAAGATTCTATCTCCGGTGCTTCCCAAGATTTCCCACAATCCATCTTCGTCCGTGTCATCGACCGCCCATGGCTTATAGACAAAGGCGCTTGTGTGCTTGAGTTCATAGCTACCGGAAGGGGTACGTTCATGGATTTCGATACCTGAAGCAAGATCGCCAGTCAAGGGCAGCCCTACGATCTCAAGTAAACCGTTCCGGTCAAAGTCCGCGGTAACACTCCCAATGTGCATGGGCGAAATCTCGGTAGGTTGTTCAACAAACCCGTGCGGAGAGATTGGCACGCCTTTGACATCCAGTTGATAAAACCTGCCTTGATTATCGTCAATCGTTTCAAGTCCAGCCGCATTTCGCGCAGTGACGAAGTAGTTGTACTTGCCGGGATTCAAGGACAGTGAGAATGAGTGTTCTTTCCCGATTGCCGATTCATGAATAGTAGAAAATGGCGCCAATTGTTTTTGGACGCGATAATGTAGCGAGTCAAGAGCAAGGTCATCCGTCGACCACGAAAAAGACACGACAAACTCGCCTTCCGACAGTTGTTCCCGGGCATTTATGCCCCGTACTCTCGGCGGCGTTCGGTCTACAGACAGAACGACTTCATCGCGGGCAACCGCTCCGTTCTTCGCCACGGTTTCCAAACGAACCGAGTACGTCCCTTCAGGCACCTCCGCGATCTCCCAGACTAGCAGCCGTTCATTTGTCTTTTGCCGGAATGACGGGAGATTGATTGCGGTCCACATTGTCGGTGTCGTTGACTCACCATACATCAACTGCCACGAATTGAACCTGAATCCGCCAGCGGTCCCAATGAATTCGATCTTGTTTGAGCCGCCGCCACCGGTTTCAGGTGCAATAATCCGCGCCTGCATTGAGCCGCTTGCCTTCAGGGCTTTCGCCGCGTTAAGATTTCCGGCACCGACAAGTTCCGGACTTTCATGGGTTGAATCCGCAGTAGTCAGAATTATTTGTCGAGCTTCATCGTGTGTCAGGTTAGGGCGTTTTGACAGGATTAAGGCTGCAACACCGGAGACATGCGGCGTTGACATGGAGGTTCCCGTCAACCGTCGGTAGCGGTTGCCAATCTGTGTACTCAGGATGACGTTTCCAGGCGCGCCAATGTCAATTGACGCGCCAAAGTTGGATTGATAAAATCTCTGTTTATTCTGGTCGGTAGCGGCAACGGCGATTACTTTGCGATAACCCGCCGGATAGATGATATCCTGTGTCCGTTCATTTCCAGCTGCGGCAACCAAGAGAGCGCCGCGCGCGTAAGCGTAGTCGATCGCGTCACGAATTACGAACGAATTGCGAGAACTTCCCCAACTCATGTTGATGATTCTTGCGCCATTATCCACGGCATAGACAATCGCGGCTGACGAATCATCGTCCTGAAGATTGGTGCCAGCCCCGTTTGACGCGCCAGCCCGGAGTGGCATTAGGGTGCAATTCCACGCCACTCCCGCAACTCCAAGTCGGTTATCCACATCTGCGGCAGCAATACCCGCCACGTGTGTACCATGCCCCGACTCATCGATTGGATCGTTGTCGCCGACCGTCGAGTCGCCTTTGAATGCGACATTGGGGATGTCGGTAAAGTCCCAGCCTCGGATGTCATCGATATATCCGTTTTGATCGTCGTCAACCTCGTTGTCAGGAATTTCGCCGGTGTTACGCCATATCTTCTCGAAAAGATCTTGATGGGCGTAATCGATCCCGCTATCTACGATTGCGATAATTACGTCAGGACTTCCCTTTTCAATAGCCCAAGCGCGAGGCATTCCAATCAAAGGGAGATTCCACTGTTCTTTGTATCGGAGATCGTTGGGGATGATTTCGGAGGCTAGCGATCGGCGCAGATAGTTGAACTCAACAGCCTCAACCAAGGGGTGTGACGAATAGTAGGCCTTTAGAGAATCGAGATTGGAAGAACTCGGAAAACGCAAGAGATAGGTGCGTTCGAGATTCGGATTCGTTTCCGGATTAGCGATATGAGGGAAAACGCGGGAATAAGACTGAACCCCCATTTCGGAATGGAACATTCGAATCGCGGAACTTCCGTGCAGGCGTTTAGCCTCCGCTTCACCTTCAGGCGTCACTCGGATGAGGAGTTCGTCCAGCGTAACTTCCGACCATTGTTCGGAGGTCGGAAGACTGCTCTCGCCGGCCGATTCAGATAGCGGCACCAATACTAGCATCGCCAATGCCGCAATAACTCGCATAATTCCGGATGACGTGTTTAAGCCACATGCGCGTTGCAGGGCTTGGTTCACGGTGTTTTCCGGTTTGCTTGGTGAGGTAAGAAGACGGAGCCGATTGCTGTCAAACTTCGAATTGGGTTTTCTTAATCGCAGCACGTTGCAACATTCGATTATTTCTTTAATGACGGGTTGTCACGACAACTGCACGATGACAACGGTAAGGTCGTCCTCAAGCGGATTTCCGGAGCAAAAATCGGTTAACTCTGTATCCAGAGCAGTTATCATTGCGTGCGGAGAATGGAGCGCATGATCGTCGAGAAAGCGCTCCAGCGCATCAGTGCCGTATTCTTCCTCCCCGGCTCCTCGCGCCTCTGTCAGACCATCGGAATAGAGAAAAAGACGGTCCCCGGGTTCCCAGTTAATCTGTTCGGGCTCGGGGTGAAATCTCAAGCGTGTTCCAAGCGGGGGTAAACCATCCGTTCCTAACTCACTCCACCTTTGTTCATTCGCGCGGTATAGATAGGGGTGAGGGTGTCCCGCATTAGCGAACGTGAGCGTATGATCAGAAGGATTAAGTACAAGATATGAAAAAGTCATCAACATACGCGTGTGGCGATAGTTTCGCACAATCTTATTGAGAGCAGTAAGCACAGAGGATGGTGACGGATCTATCTCCATTTGAAAATCAAACCCGCTGCTCACGACAGCAACCAACAATCCGGAATAGAAACCGTGTCCTGCAACATCTCCGATCGCAACGCTCACGCGACCATCGGACAGATGGTAATAATCGTAATAGTCCCCGCCAACTTGTGCGGCTGGTTGGCTTTTTCCTGTCAAATGCATCCACTCAACCGAAAAATCGCCTGTCGGAAGCATGGTTGTTTGTATCTCATGGGCACGTTTAAGATCATACTCGTGTTGTTCCTGCTGACGCACGGCGGCAATTTGGTATACCGTGTCTTGTTTAATCTTCTGTCCCAATATCTGAAGTAAGCCACTGGCGACTTGCGGCGAGGTTGACAATACCTGATGAAAGTCGCCACGGTGAAG
Organism: Candidatus Poribacteria bacterium; assembly: GCA_022827055.1. GTDB lineage: Bacteria > Poribacteria > WGA-4E > WGA-4E > JAJDTR01 > JAJDTR01. The sequence goes on from JAJDTR010000036.1 coordinate 8,518, forward strand.
TTTTAAGAGTACAGCGTCAGTTTTCGCGCGGACCGTGGCACTATGAGGCGAATCATCAAGCAGTGCCAGTTCACCTACATATTCACCTTCAATTCTCTCTCGTATTTCAACGGCACCGGACCAAATTGCGACTTTTCCTTTCACAACCAGGTACAGTCCGTCCGCCAATTCGCCTTCATTAAAGAGAATATCACCCTCCGAAAGCAGGAGCATTTGCATTCTGTTACCCACTGTGCTTAATACATCTTGCGGTGCACCCGCGAACAGAGGTGTTCCACCGAGGATTGTCAATAATTCTGCCGAGGATAACATTCGTATAATACTCCCTAAATCTGTGTCCTGAAAATCCTACCGTTGAAAGACTGGATTATGCAGTTAACTTCTGGTAGAATACCCAACGCAGATTAATGTTTTAGATTCCTTGAGGTGTAACCATGAACAAAATTATACTTGATACCGATATTGGAGACGATATTGACGACGCCCTTGCCTTGGCGTTTGCCGTTTTGAACCCGGAAATCGAGTTGGTTGGTGTGACAACCGTCTTTAAGAATACGGAAAAACGTGCCGCGCTAGCGTGCTGCGTGCTGGAAGCGTTGGACGAAACAACCATTCCCGTTTATGTCGGCATCGGCAAAACGGTTTCACAGTCCATTCCGGATTGGGAGCGAATCGCTGCAGAACATCAGCCCAGACAAATGGAGATTCTGACTCGGCGGCAGCCATCGATTCAACCGCATTCGACACGGGCAGTTGACTTCATCATTGATACCATCATGTCAGGCAATGGCGACATTACCCTTGTTCCGGTCGGTCCGCTCACAAATATCGCGGCAGCGCTTCTCGTAGAACCTCGGCTCATACAGAAGACGAGAATCTGCTTGATGGGCGGCGCGATAGATCGGATTACGCCAGAGTGGAATGTACTCTGCGATCCGGAAGCGGCCCGGATTGTGTTCGGCTCCGGTGCAAAGATTACCATGGTGGGGCTTGATGTGACGACCAAATGCAAGATGACTTACGATCAGGTGAAAACTATTGGCGCGGTGCAGCGTCCAATCAATGAAATCTGCTTTGAGCTAATCCATCTGTGGGGTGGTGACAACCCCGAGCCGCGTCCGACGCTTCACGATCCATTAGCTGTCGCGTTCGTTGTTGATTCGAGTCTGTGTGAAACGCAGGAACTGCGAATCGCCGTTGAAACCCGTGCTGATCATGTGCAGGGATTAACTGTCCCTATAGATGGGCGCCCGAACACTTCAGTATGCGTAGATGTTGATTCGGAGCGGTTCATGGACCATTTCCTTGGTACGTTAACGCGTTAGTCAATTGGGTGATGATGGAATCTTCATCTCCGCTGTTGATGCAACAGTTCCAAAATTTTTTGAAGCTCCGGATCATTCGGTTTGAGGCGATTCACCTCGTCGGCTTGAAGAATTGCGGCGTCCAACATTCCCACGTTGTAATACGCCCAACCTAGAGCGGCATGAATGATTGCCGAATCCGGTTCTAAAAGTAATGCGTTTTGGTACTGCTCTATCGCCTTACCATACTCCTTTTTGTCAATATGGACGTTACCTCGCTCAAAATACGGATTCAGGTGACCGTCTAACAACAGGTGTGCACTTTCGTTGGATTGGTGTATCTGTCCGCAACCGGCGTAGAACAGAACGCAGCCCAGAAATGCGGACATCTTCATCAATTCCACCATAGCCTCCTCTTGACCACATAAGATAGCACCATCCGGAGCACGTGTCAATTTGAATTTCCGAGAGGCGTGCGCCTATCTGCAGCGAATTCCGCCGAGTAGTATCGAATACTTTCGTGTACAACTACCCTTATAGTGTTGTCAAGGACACTCAATGGCGGGCGCACTATCGGTTTGGGTGCGGTGCTGTCTGCGGAGCATTTTCTTGACCACCTCTCGCACTGCTTATACCATTTCTATATATTAGCAGTGCATTGTAGCGTCAATCAAGTCTGTCTGAAGCGGGGCAAGATGCCCCGCCTACGGGATTTGGTGTGAAGGGAAACAGTTATCATAATAGTATATGGAAAGCACTATATGCACTGTTATTCAAGCGAAATGGTATTAGTTATTATAAAACCAATGTGATTTGTACACTGCGGTAGCGTCGGATTCATGACTGAACCGGTGTTTCTCCAGTCTTCTAGGCGCGTTTGGAAAGAGATTTCTATTGCGCTCGCTTTTCACTCCCTGGATCGTTCAGTTCATCGCTCGCTTTTCACTAGCTTGGTGGCCACAGGGACTTTTGCAGTCTCGTAAAAATCCTATCGAAGTGCGAACTCTCCGGTAGATAGCGGGCCATGCCCACCCAACGAATGTTCAGTGCCGAGCTAATAGACATCCATAGAAATTTCCCTTGACAAAATTGAGATATTGCTATATACTTAACAGGCTTATTGAGTCGTGGGTGCGGGCGGGTAGCTCAGTTGGCCAGAGCGACGGCCTTACAAGCCGTAGGTCACAGGTTCAAGCCCTGTCCCGCCTACCAATCAACGTTCTAACGCCATCCTATCGGACCCGTAGTGTAGCCTGGCTTAACACATCTGCCTGTCACGCAGAAGATCGCGGGTTCAAATCCCGTCGGGTCCGCCAGTTTGTATCTCACCTAAACCACAGGTTGTTTGGTCGTCAAACAGTCTGTGGTTTTTTGTTATCTATACCTTTCTTGTTCGCATGACGTTTGTCCTAGTACGGAGGTTTGCCTCGTGTTAGACCTAAAATTCATTCGCCGGAACCCTGATGCCATACGAACTATGCTCGATCAACGGAGGATGACCGCGCCTCTGGATCAGTTGCTTGAGATAGATGGTCACTGGCGCGAGACCGTCACCGGCGTAGAAAATGCCAGGAATCATCAGAATACCATCTCAAAAGGCATTGCGCAACTCAAGATGAACAAGCAGGATGCCTCCGAACAAATTGCGGAGATGAAAGAACTCTCTCAAGAACTGAAGAGTTTGAGCAAGCAGTCAAATGACCTTAGGCAACAGATTGATGAGATGCTATTGACGATTCCGAACCTGCCGGATTCAAGCACTCCGATTGGAGTTAGCGAGGAAGATAACATAGAAATCAAGCGATGGGGCGATCCGAGAACCTTCGACTTTGAACCGAGGCCGCACTGGGAACTTGCAGAGGAATTGGATATTGTAGATTTTGGACGGGGCACAAAAATCGCCGGAAGCAACTTCATACTGTTCAAAGGTCTTGGCGCGAGACTAGAGCGAGGGCTGATTAACTTCATGATTGATTTGCACGTTTCCAAACACGGTTATACGGAGATTTCTCCGCCGTTTCTCGCCAATCGTCGAACAATGACCGGGACCGGACAGTTACCGAAATTTGAAGATGATATGTATCGCTGCGACCGGGACGAAGAGAATGAAGATAGCGATCTCTTTCTTATTCCAACTGCCGAAGTACCGGTCACAAATATCTTTGCGGGTGAGATTTTAGATGTCGACGATCTTCCAATTTATTACGTCGCGTATACGCCGTGTTTCCGGCGAGAAGCCGGATCGTATGGACGGGAGACACGCGGGTTGCAGCGCCTTCACCAATTCGACAAAGTGGAAATGGTAAAGTTTACACTTCCCGAAAAGTCTTACGATGAGCATGAAGCCTTGCTGCGCGATGCCGAGGATGTGCTTCAAGCTCTTGGTCTCCCCTACCGAGTCATTCAACACTGTTCAGTTGAGTTATCGTTCGCTGCGGCGAAATGTTATGATATCGAACTTTGGGCGCCCGTAGATCAGAATTTCAATCTAGAAATTTCTTCGTGCAGCAACTTTGAATCCTTCCAAGCTCGCCGCGCGAATATCCGTTTCCGTCGTCAGCCACATGCAAAAACCGAGTTTGTTCACACGCTCAATGCGTCTGGCACTGCCTTGCCTCGTCTGGTAATCGCGATTCTTGAGAATTATCAACGAGAAGATGGAACTGTACAGATACCTGAAGTATTGAAGCCGTACGTAGGAGGCATCGATCGAATTTCGTCGAGTAGTGTAACGGAATAAGGTTGATTTCGATTGCACAGATTTAATGTGATCCGGAGGAATGAATGGACGAGGACAAAGGTTACGCGAACCCCAAACTGCTAGTCTCTCCCCAAACATTAATCGACAGACTAGATGACGAATCGATTTGCATTGTGGATACGCGACCTACGCATGAATTCGCCGCAGGTCACATTCCCGGCGCGATCCACTTGGATCTGTATTCGCTTAGCTTGAATGACACGAGTGAGAAACCGTTCAAGGCGTTCATGTGGACAATCGCTTACCTCCTGCGTCAACGCGGAGTTGATCCGACCAAGACGATCATCTGGTATGAGGATATCTCAGGCATCTGCTCCGCAAGGGGATTTTGGTTCTGTGAATACCTTGGGCACGAGGATGTTCACGTGTTGGATGGCGGATTCAATGCCTATGTCGCGGCGGGTGGGCGCGTGAGCGTCGAAGCAGACGAGCCTCCGGAAGTTGAGGCGTTCCCGGAGATTCCGCAGTCTCATACGCATCTGGACGCGGACACAATCCACGGAATGCTTGGAGACGCCGACTTCGCTGTCCTTGATACGCGCACCGACGACGAACACTATGGGCGAGTTGCCCGCTCCGCTCGCGGCGGCGCGATTCCGGGGTCAATCCACATTGAGTGGCGCAACAACCTAGATGAATCAGGGGCGTTCAAGCCTGCTCCGGAACTCCGCGAACTGTATCAATCTGCGGGGATAACGCCTGAAAAACGCGTCATGTGTTACTGACAGGGCGGCTACCGCTCTTCCAACGCCTATTTGGCGTTGCGACTCCTAGGGTATCCAAGGATTAGCAACTATCTGGGGTCGTGGAAAGAGTGGGGAGATCGGCTGGATTTGCCGATCGAGATTCCAACCGAGTAGCAGATAACAAAGATAAAGCCGCTGTCTCGCTCAGGGGCCGGGCTAGAAGCCTGACCTACAGGAAAGAGACGCAACTTAGGCAACCGCTCGCAGTGGATTTGGCAATCCACTGCGAGCGGTGATTGAGACGCATTAGCCTACAGTCTTCAAGTAGATTGTGTGGCAAGACTACTGTAGGATATCTTCAATCGCTAACGGACTGTCTGCCAGTTCTTGGTTTGCGGTCTCCAGTTTCTCGCGGCTTGATACCACGCATACCGCCCCCCGACTCAGTTTGGACTCAAGCAGTTCCAAGAGCGCACGTTTGACCGATTGAGGCGTGCCAGTCTTGAGACGAGCGTAACGCTCCTCCCGCTTTTCAGGTGTCAGCCCCGTGAGGTGACGATGAAGCGCATCACTCGTTGCCTCGTTTGGCCGAATCGGCTGTTCATCGTTCTTCGCCGTGGCAATAATTGCACGATCAATGTCCGTTTGTATCCACTGAGTTTCACGAACAAAGTCCGTCACTCCGTTAAACACCTGGAGCGTTCGGCTGATATGAGGGTCGCTGTATGAACCGAGATACAGTGTTCGACCAAGTGGGCTGTACGTGAACCAGGCGCCATAGGCGTTGCCCTTAAAGCGAATCTCGTTCATAATGTAGTCGAGACGAACAATGTGGGCTCCAAGTGTTAGCAGTGTCTGATCCGGATGTGAAGCGTGCGGCGCGGGAATGACTTGGGCACAGTGTGCGACTTGGATTGGTCCTGCCAATCCCTCACGCGGGGGAGTTTCAAAGGAGGTAAACCCAACCGGAATTTCAGCAATTTGTTCGTTTCGCATTTTTCCTACCCAGTCCGACAACATCCCGTAAACGGTTTTGAAAGCGGAATCCGAGCCCGTGAAACTCGCAGTTACCCGTCCACGTACCAGCAGAAAGTCTCGAATTTCCTCGATCTTGTCCATCAAATCGTCGCCTTGCTCATCAAAGTGCGCGTTCAACTCCTCGCTTAACGAAAGTTGCGGCAAGCCTGAAACCTGCTCGTTCAGATAACTTTCAGGAGTTAGACCTCGCGCGGCGTGATACATTGCGGTGCTGGAGCCATTGTGCACCATGTCCGTGCGGTATCTAGCCCGGCTTTGGATAAGCACGTCGCGAAGCCGCTCCGAATCCCTCGGGTCTAGGCTGAACAGTAAATCATGCAGCACGTTTAACGCCGGATTAATCTGGTCGTCAAGCGCCTTAAGTTGAAATCGCATGTGCCGCAGGGACTGATTCTCGTTGGAAGCGTGTGTCCCAAATCCGGGAGCGCATCCAATCCCGCCTGTGGAAGCTGCCACACGCCGCGCCATCTGCTCGTAGTTCATCCCCGCCGCACCTAACTTGCGGATAGCTTCAGCATAGCGCGGCAGATATTTCCAGAGATGTTCCGGCAACCCTTGCAGGTTGAAATTCAGAATAAGATAGTTGATACCGTTTGCGAACACATCGTTGTGAAGTAAATCGACACCGTGGACATTTTCAACCGTCGTCGGAATGTGCGTTAGACGGTTGGGAAGATCGGTGACTTTGAGTTGGGGGAGTTTTGCCAGCGCTTCGGGAGCGTTCGGCTCGCTATTGAGTCTGTCCAATTCCTCGGCGTCCGCCGCAATCTGCTCCATCTCGGCATCCGAGAATTGCGAGCGAACTTTTGCCATGCGCTCGGCGAACTCGGTATCAACGCGCCCCTGCATCTCCCTATCCGGTTTCACGACAGCGGTTAATTTATGTGGATTTTCAATCAGTCTTTCTCGGATGAGTCGATTAAAGAGAGACGGTTCAGCCTCGTACTTGCGTTTACAGGTTGACAGATGCTCTGCCATCGGCAGGAATGTCAGCGGATCTGTGCCGTAAATCCATGTTGAGATTACCCGATCCAGCATTTCCAAAGGAAACATTGATCCGATTTCGAGGAAGTGGTAAGCCGCCTGTTGGAATGCGGCTTCCGCCAATTCCGGTTCAATCTGGTTATCAGCAACTTCGGAGAGCGTATCGGTCACCAAGTTTGTGAAAGCATCAACGCGGTCGGGTTCGCTGCCTTTCAACCCAATGCGAAAGTTACCCTCCAGTCCGACCGACCCCGCTCCAGAATAGATTAAGTCCGCTCCGAGTTTTGATTCGATGATCGCCTTTTTCAACGGCGCCGCCTCGTTACCCAGCAAAATCAGGCTCAAAATGTGCATCAACACGGCATCTTCGGGATCGGTTGCGTCACCTGCCAACCATTGAAGCATTAGGTAAGTTTTTTCGGTGAGCGGTTCATCGGCTGCCACGGGATAGGTGTCGGTCAGCGATCGAGGTTCTTGCCAGCGCGGCTGTCGAGTGATGTTCACGTCCGGGTGTTGCCGATTAAATCCTCTGAGTCTCTCGTCAAGGAACGCCAAATACTCCGTCGTCGGAATGTCTCCGTAGAAGAAGAAATAACCGTTGCTGGGGTGATAAAAGACGTTGTGGAACTGTTTCAAGGCGGTGTATGTCAGATAGGGTATTGCGACCGGATCTCCACCAGACTCATTGCGATAAATTGTGTCTGGGAGCAACCCTCGCGTGACAGAGCGGTACATCAGCGATTCGGGATCGGAGAATGCCCCCTTCATCTCATTGTAGACGATCCCGCTGACTGTCAGGTCGCCCGTGCGGTTTTCCGGATCTGCCGGAGCAAGGTGGTGACCTTCACGCTTGAAAGTTTGTTCCGTCAGCAACGGATGAAAAACCGCATCGAAATATACTTCGGCGAGATTAAACAAATCTTGTTTCACATTGCTTGCGACGGGGTAATAGGTGCAATCCCAGCCGGTCATGGCATTGATAAACGTCGCCATGCTCATTTTGATCATTTCAAAGAACGGTTCTTTGACCGGATATTTGCGCGAACCGGCGAGCACACTGTGTTCAAGGATGTGAGGCACCCCGGTGTCATCCGACGGCGGCGTGGGAAAACTGATGGAGAATAGATTCTCGGCGTCGTCGGCGTGAAGATGCATTAGTCTTGCGCCACTTGGCTCGTGTTCAATCTGATACGCGACGGCGCGCAACTCTTCGAGCGGCGTAATTGCTTTTACCTCAAAATCGTCAATACGCTCGCCCACTTTCAGTGTGACTACCGGAGTCTCGGGCATTCAAATCTCCTTCTAATTGAATTAGACTTTTTCTTTAGTGGTTCTCTCGGCAAGGAAATATGATTGGGTATTAGATATCGGTGCGGTTAGAAACCGCACCTACCGGCGTGGTAGAGCGGGTTTCTTGTCCCGGTCTCGTAAGTATCAAATTCTTAGCGAGAAGATCATTTAGTTGTCAGATACGGCAATCAGATGATTTCGTGTGCGAAAGAACAGAGTTCCTTCGGATATTGCCGGGGTTGCCATACAGATGTCTCCCATAGAATTGGTGGCGAGAACTTTGAATTCCGGTCCCGCCTGAATGACGTAGATGTCCCCATCTTCGCTCGTAAAGTAGATTTTACCGTTAGCGGCGACCGGTGACGCCGTAAAGCCGGTGCCACCACGACCTAGTCGCTTTTCATAAATCCGTTTGCCCGTGTCTGCTTTGTAGCACGACAAAACACCGTTATCACGGCAGCTATAAAGATAATCACCGTAGACTATAGGAGTTTGCATATAGGCTCCACCTCGGTCATAACTCCAAACGATATAGTTGTCGGCTCCGGGATTTATTCCGGGCGAAATATCGCCGATAGCATCAAGACGTATCGCATAGATGGGTGACATGCGTCCATGTGCATTGGTGATGAAAGCCAAGTCGTTTCTGAAGACAGGCGTTGGCACGGGAATGTCGCCGCCTCCGCTAAGTTTCCACAATTCTTCACCGGTTTCAAAATCATAGCCGCCGATATGTTTATAGCCATTTACAACCACTTGGGTTTTTCCATCTGCGCTATGAATCGCCGGAGTGCACCACGTCGGTAGTTCGTCGCGCGGTGTTTTCCAAATTTGCTCTCCATCTTCTATTCTGAATGCAGCGATAAATGAGTCCTTCTGAACGTCGCACTGGACGATTACCGCGTTTTCATGGATTACGGGTGAGCTAGCGAACCCCCATTGCGCCTGGGGCAAGTAGAAGAACCCGGAGTCAAGGGTACCCAAGTCACGCTTCCATAGTGTTGTCCCCGCCATGTCATAACAGAATAGCCCTTCGGAACCGAAAAATGCGATAACATATTTACCGTTTGTTGCCGGTGTACAGTTTGCGTGAGTCGCTTTGGGGTGCCGCTTGATCTTAGGTACGCCACTGTGCGCGGTTCGCTTCCATAGAATTTTTCCCGTGTTTTTGTCGAGGCAATAAAGGTGCCATTCATGTACACTCTCGTCATCTACCGGCTCAACATCGCCGTACAGCCCAACTTTCAGCGGCGTATCCTCTTTACCACTGATTGCGGTGGTTATGTAGATGCGTTGATCCCAAACCACCGGACTGGAATGTCCCAGACCATCGATCGGCGACATCCACTTAATGTTCTTGGACTCCTCTACGTTCCAAGAGGTTGGAGTTGAAAAATTTTCAGCTACACCGCTGGCACCCGGTCCGCGAAAGGAAGGCCAATGCACACCTTGTGGCTCAGAAGCTAGAGTTGCCACACAGATGAAGATTATTGGCATGGCGAGAATGGGTACGGTCGAAGTTGCCGCCTTGAATCGAGTTTTCACCATTCTATACCGGTCCTATGTCAAAGCGGCTCGATATGAACCGGACAAACCTTGAGTTCAGCGGTATGTGTAATCGGATCGTAGCCGGAGCCCGTCAGGATATTGACGGGCACATCACTGAAGCTGAAACTGGCGAAAACGGTGCCGCGGGGCGATCGGTTCGTGTTTTTTACCCTAATCTTAACCGATCCGCGCCGACTGGACATCTTGCACCAATCGCCATCGGTGAGCCCCCAGTCTGCTGCATCGGAGGGATGCACTTCAAGCACCTCCTCGGATAGTAAATAATCAATACCCTGGGCGCGGCCCGTCTGTGTGCGTGTATGGTAGGAGGCGAGCCGGCGCCCCGTCGTGAGCCATACCGGGAATTCATCGCTGATTGTCTCTGCGGGATCGCGATAATTCACGATCGAAAAGATCCCGCGTCCATTGATGAACTCACCTTCGTGCAATCGGGGAGTGCCCGGGTGGTCGCCATGGGGAACCGGCCATTGATATTCGCCCGTGTCAATTCGTTCCCAATCGAGACCTGCGTAGATAGGTGAAACACTACATAGCTCGTTAAAAATATCCCTAGGCGATTCAAAGTCGAATCCGTTGAACCCGAGCCGTTTGGCAATCTGACAAATTGCCCACCAATCGGGTTTTGCCTGTCCCTGCGGCGTTACTGCGGCGCGCATCCGCTGCACTCGTCTTTCGGTGTTAGTCTGCACGCCGTCGGTTTCCGCCCATGCGGTCGCCGGAAGGACGACATCGGCGAGTTGCGCTGTCTCTGTCAGAAAGATATCGATTACCACGAGATGGTCAAGGCTGCGCAGCGCATGCTCGCAATGTTCTCGGTTCGGATCGGAGAGCAGGGTGTTTTCTCCGTCGATTAGCATAGCCCGAATCTGATCGCCGCACAGATCGAGCGCCGTTACTTTGGTAATACCCTTTTCGAGGTCGACTGTCGTGCCGTAAAGCTCCTCGAATTTTTCTTGATTGGCGGCATCGGTAACCGGCTGGAATCCGGGGTAGTTGTTGGGAAGAGCGCCGCTGTCTCCGGCGCCCTGGATGTTGTTCTGACCACGCATCGGGTTAATCCCGGTACCTTCGCGTCCAACGTTGCCGGTCATCAACGCTAGATTGCAGAGACATTGCACGTTTTCTACGCCACAGATGTGTTCAGTAATGCCAAGCGTGTAGTAAATCGCGCCTTTGTCCGCCTCGCCGTACCAGATCGCCGCGGTTTCAATGTCCTTTGCCGGCACATTCGTGATTTTCTCCGCCCACTCGGGCGTGAACTGCGTGATGTGCTCGAAGAAGTCATCAAATTCAACCGTTCGGCTGCGAATGAATTCGTCATCCATCAATCCTTCGCGTGCGATCACATGCGCCATGGCAAGCAGCAGTGCGGAGTCCGAACCCACGCGCAGCGGGAGATAGAGATCTGCCATTTCAGCGAGTTTGATTCGCCGTGGATCCGCCACGATAAGTTTCGACCCTCGTGCCACCGCTTTCTTGATGCCCGTCGCGGCAACAGGATGGCATTCGGTCATATTCGTTCCAATGCAGAAGACAACGTCCGGTTTCTGCATGTCAACGAGCGGATTCGACATCGCGCCTCGTCCGATTGTGGCTGCCAGACCGGCAACCGTTGGCGCGTGTCAGGCACGGCTGCAGTTATCAATATAATTCGTCCCGAAGCCGGCGCGAATAAACTTCTGCATCATGTAAGCCGCTTCGCTCGGGGCTCGCCCGGATGCGACGCCGTAGACGCTGTCTCGCCCGTACTTCGTTCGGGCTCTTTGAAAACCTTCGGCAGCACGGTCGAGTGCTTCATCCCATTTCACCTCGTGCAGTTTCCCGTCTTGCCCACGGACCAGGGGTGTGGTCAACCGATCCGAATGCTGGACGAAGTCGAATGCGAATTGTCCCTTGACGCAGAGCGCTCCTTTGTTTGCCGGGCCATCCATAGCCGGCTGGACGCCAACGATGTTCTCGTTCTTGGTCAGAACATCCACGGAGCACCCCACGCCGCAGTAGGGGCAGATGGTGCGAGTTTTTTCAATCTCGCCGGGCAGGTCAACCGCACGCATCGCCTTCTTGTCGCCGAGCGCCCCGGTTGGGCATGTCTGCACGCACTGCCCACAAAATGTACACTCAGACTCCTTTAGCAGTCCGTTAAACTCCGTGGTGATTTGCGTATGAAACCCTCTGTTCATGATGCTAATCGCATAATCCCCCTCCTGTTCGGCACACACGCGCACGCAGCGGTAACAGGAAATACAGAGATCATAATCGCGCAGGATAAATGGGTTGGTATCATCCAGATTGCTCTTGCCGGATTGTTTCCCCTTGAAACGGCCATTCCCTGCCGCGTAGCGATTGGAAAGGGTGGAGAGCTCATGAGAAGCGTAGCCGCGAAGTGGATCGACCTTCGTCTCGGGGTTTTCCGACTCAACCATTTCGAGCAGTGTTTTTCGGTATTTCTCGATTTTCTTCGTCGCCGATCGGACAGCCATGCCAGGTGCCGCTTTCGTTGTACACGATGCAACGGGATTGCGCGACCCTTCAAGTTCAACGACACAGAGTCTACACCCTCCGAAGGCGTCAAGACGCGAATCGTAGCATAGCGTAGGGATATTCTTGCGATTGCGGGTTGCGACCTCGTAAATTGTCTCGCCGTCCAGGAAACTCACTGTTTCTCCGTCAAGAGAGATTGTATTTAGTTTTTTTTCTCCATCGGCTGAACTCATTGGAGGCATTCCTTTCTATGTTACCCGCCTAGTGCTGTGTGTCCGTATCGCTTTTGTAATTAGAGGCAAAGGGTCTACCGTGCGATGTGCCTTTGATAGACAAAATCAATTCTGTTTACTGTATAAGCTAGTTTCAATATAAAAGTTTATCTTCCGCATCGACAGGGAAGACTAGGATTGGAAGGATGGAAGAGCGGAAGATCTCCCACCGCCCACCCTTAACAGTCATTCCTTCGGAGCAGATGATGGAACTGCCGTAATTCCAGAAACATGCTGCTCCTCTGGAGCAGAAGAATCGCGCTATCGTTGTTCTATTGACATTGCGCTCCTCTGGAGCGAAGGAATGGCAGCTAGGTTGCTAAATAAAGATTTACTAAACATGGAACTTATCATCCGCATAATAGAGCTTGTGTAATCTCGAATTTTCACATACTAGATCTTGGGGTATACCGGCATGAACGAGCAGAAGTCACCTAGATATTGCCGCGAATCCGATTGATTGACCGATTTTGCCCTTTCATCATT
>JAJDTR010000049.1 GCA_022827055.1 Candidatus Poribacteria bacterium
AATTGTGTTCTATTGACATAGCACTCCGCTGGAGTGAAAATCAGACCACGAAGGAACACTTTTCACGGCTAGTCATTGAGCGAAAAAGGAGTGTTACGTGCTGAATGAATTATACCGACAGGGATAATGGCGCGCTACCAAGTAACACTTTTTCAGAACCAGTCATAGAGCAGGAGTTGAGAGTCACTTGATCTATTCGTTCGCTTGATTCCCTCCTACATGGAAACTTGGGGCAGTTACTTGCTGAAAGAATTATTCCGATAGGGATAATGGCATGCTTCCAAGCTTCTTCTACTGCCCAGCCCAGTTTCCAACGGAGACATGAGATGGCATAAGAATCGGTTGACCAAACATTTTCTCTCCGGACGCCGAGAATTTGGAAACTTCGCCTTGAAAGGTGGCGCCTATCTGGTCGGCAACCCAAACCCCTCCATCCGTCCCATCGACCGCAATGGCAAGAATAGCCATGCCTGCCGGAACTTCCATCGTTTTTTGGCCGCTTGGAGAGAGTTTAACGAGCATAGAGGCATTGGATACTAACCAGAGACTTCCATCCTTGGCGTTGACCTCCGGAGAGGTGGGTTTGGAGATGTCGGTGAGGCGAAGCAGTTCTTGTCCCGCCGGATTCAGTTTGACCAGCACGCTTGCCTGAGTATCCGCTACCCACGCATTGCCCGTCTTAGGATTGACGGCGACAAATTTCGGCTCTTTCAAGTCTGGACCTCGGGCAACAGCCGCGCCGTTAGCGTCGTATCGAGTAGCGGTGCCGCGAGAGTCGGTAACCCAGCAACTGCCATCCGTGGGGTTAACTGAGACTTCGGGTTCGTGAACCCCTGTAATCTCTGCGAGGACTTGGCTGCCATCCGCAGAGATCTTCTTGACAACGCTCTTTCCGCCGATCCATGCCGTACCATCACCGGGATTGATTGAGATTGACCGCGCGCCCGGGATACCCGAAATGGTTTTGAATATTTCATTTTCGTCGGTTGCCGCGGGATCGTATCTAAAGGCCGCATTCGCGGCGGACACCGAGATCCACACCACGCCGTTCTTCGGATTCACTTCTGCCGACTGTGCTTGTGTCAACCCCGGGATACCTGTCGGATCAACTGATCCGTCTGCGTGGAGTTTGAGCACGGTGTCACCGCCGCTAACTACCCAACACTCGCCGTTGTAGGCGGCTTCGGTGTCGGTGAGCGCAAAAATCAATAAAATAGCGAAGGCTATTAGTGCTTTGAGGTGCAAGAAACGTCGTCGAATCATTCTTCTTTCTCCCAATTCACAAAGTGTCAATTTTAGTATCTTTTGTTGATAGTAATAGACTATTCAGATATGACGGAATCTTCGGAGAATAAGATTAACACATTCGACATTCAATGTCCAAGCAATTTCAATGCCGAACTCTGAGCGCTGGATTTATCTGATTTTACGCGGAAATTAACGCCAAAGTTGACTGAAACTTGAACACGGCGACCAATTGTTGGACAATCCGTAGGAGCGACCTCCCGGTCGCAAGTTCTCCCGAAATCTTTAAACATCGAATCGTTAATCCTTCCGATTCACGGTCTGCTTTGCAACACGTCTGACGCGTTGAAAGTATTGAACGCTACTCCACGTTTAGTTTCCGCCGCTGTTCCCGAAAGCCGGAAACACCGTAAATCAACACAAAGAAGATAATCGTCGCTTGAATCACGAATGTCATCTTCGCGGAAATGCCTGCCATCTGCTGCATGGCATCCGACCCTGTCTTTAACGCTCCAAACAGCAGGGACGACAGGATAACCCACAGCGGATGGAGTTTCGCCAATAGGGCGACAGCAATTGCCGTGTACCCGTACCCGGGCGAAAAGTTTAGAAACAGCCGTCGAGTGAGCGCGGTGAGTTCAATGGCGCCTCCCAGTCCGGCAAGCGCACCGCTGATGAATAACGCGAGAATCACGTTCTTGGAAATGGAGATACCGGCTGCTTGTGCCGCTTTCGGATTGGCGCCCACGGCTCTGATTTGATATCCCAATACGGTGCGAAACAGGATGATGAATAATATAATGGCGAGAGCAATCGCCAGCGGGAGTCCGATATGGAATCGCGTGTGCGGAATCAGGCGCGGCAGATGCGATGCGGCAGCAATCATGTCGCTTTGGGGTCCGCGTTTCGCCGCCTCCTGTAACGGTCCGCCATCGACCATATAACTCAGGAGATGGATGGCGACGTAGTTCAGCATAATCGTGCTGATGACTTCCTGCACGCCGCGGTACACCTTTAGCAAAGCCGCAATCAACGCCCAGAACCCGCCTGCCGCCGCTCCCACGAGTAGAGTCAGCGGAATAGCAAGGACTGATGGAAGATGCGGCGCGATACTCATACCGCACCACGTGGATGCGATAGCCCCGACCAAGAACTGCCCCTCCGCTCCGATATTCCAAATACCGCAGCGGAACGAAAAGGCAACCGCCAAACCGGTGAGTAGGAAGGGCACGCCTTTAATCAACGTTTCCGCGATTCGTTGCCCGTCGCCGAACGCTCCAACGACCGCGACCCATAGTGCTTCCCACGGATTGTAGCTGCAAAGCGCGAGGATGATCCCGTTGGTGAAGAGCGTAGAGAGAAGGATGGCAAGCGGAAATACAATCTGCCTCCGGCTCAAAGATGTGAACTTGGATAGGACGTTCATGGGTGGGTTTCGGCGCCCGTTATCAGCAACCCGAGGGCGGTCATATCGCTCCGCTTCGATGTAGCGTCGATCAGATTCCCGTTGGACATGACGAACACGCGGTCGCTTAAGGCTAACGCTTCATCCAGTTCCGTGGAGATCAGCAGCACCGCTTTTGACGCTTGCCGTTGCGCTATCAAGCTTTTATGCACGTATTCCGCCGCGTTAATATCCAGCCCTCGTGTGGGGTTGACGGCGATTAACAGCGCCGGATTTCGTGAAATCTCACGAGCCAAAACAATCTTCTGCTGATTGCCTCCGGAAAGGGCATGCGCCTCAATATCCATGGAGGGTGTGCGTATGTCGTAGTTCCTAATCAAACGCTCCGAATCATCGCTTATTCCTGTTTTATCGAGCAGAATGCGCTTGCGATGCTCCCGGAGATGGTGCACGTCAAGAATCAGATTTTCGCTTATTGAGAAGTTGACGACTAAACCGGCGCTTTGTCTGTCGCCCGGTATGTACCCTACTCCCAGTCCTCGTATATCGGCGGTAGTTTTGTTCGTGATCGAAGTATCGAATAGCCTGATATCGCCGGAGATCACCTTACGCAGCCCGATTAGCGCTTCCGCCAACTCCACTTGACCGTTCCCATCTACCCCGGCAATCCCTACGATCTCGCCTCGGCGTACCTCAAGCGAAACGCCTTGAACCGCAATTTCGCCCTGATCTCCACGAATTTCAACATTCTGTACATTAAGCGCGGCATCGTCGGAGGCACCCTCCTCAATCAATTCCGAGTCGTCTTGCGAGACAGGCGGCTCATTCCCCATCATCTGCCGAGCGAGTTCTTCGGTCGAGGTGTCGGCCTTGTTCGTCACATATGTCTTGCTTCCATTTCGCATCACGGTCACGCGATCGCTGATCCTCATGACCTCCTTCAATTTATGGCTGATAAAGATGATTGAACGACCATCGGCCTTTAATCGCCGCAGGATGGAGAAGAGTTCGTCAACCTCTTGAGGGGCAAGCACGGCGGTGGGCTCGTCAAGGATAAGGATGCGGGCGTCTGCCGCCAGCGCCTTAAGGATTTCCACACGTTGTTGAAGTCCGACCGGCAATTGCCAGATGTAAGCCTCCGGATCAATGGCAAATCCGAACTGTTCGGACAACTCCCGTGTCTTTTGATTTGCTTCGTCTCTGCGGAACCGGAATCCTCGATCTCGGATTCCGAGGGCGATGTTCTCCGCGACGGTCAGGTTCTGGATGAGCAAGAAGTGCTGGTGAACCATACCGACGCCGTGGGCAATGGCATTGCGCGGAGAGTCTAGTCGGGTGGGTTCGCCGGAGATTCTAATCTCCCCGGAATCTGGCTGGTGCAAGCCGTAAATGAGATTCATCAACGTGGATTTTCCCGCGCCGTTCTCACCCAAAACGGCATGGATCTCCCCCGTCTTTAGGTCGAAATCCACGTTGTCAACCGCGGCGAGATTTCCAAACCTCTTCGTAATGCCGTTCAGTTCTAGTACGTTCATGTCTGTAGCGATGCGTATTCCGCGGAAAGAGGCTGAAATCTCTCACCAATGCGCGGCGGTGAATCCTGTTTCTCGGATTTGCGTGCGTGGGGTATTGGCGAAAGGTAATTGTTTAGTCCATTAACTCCTTGCGCCGAACACAGGGCGCTTCCTTTATTCCACGACCGATGACAATTTCTCCCATGTACCCAATATGCGAGCGATGCCCCTCCCACATATATTCCACGAATGCCCTGCTGCCGATAGTCAGGCGCGATAAACTGCCAAACTAATATTGCCACTCGTTTTGGCTGAACTAAACAGTTACGGCGAAGGCTGAGATCGAACGACCGAATGAAAAATCTTCCTTCCCGGTTCACTTTGCACGGAGAAATGGATTCCTACACCGACTGACGCAAGTTTTTCAACATAATCTACGCAATCAATGCACTTGCATTCTAGAGAAATGGCATTACAAATCATCCACGCCGAAGTGGATTCGAGGCACCTGAACCTGTTTCGCCAGGATCTGTGATTTGACTTCCTCGACTTTCTTTGTCACGTGCTCCGGAATCTTATCGGCAAGTTCCGGGTTGTAGACAACCTTTATCGCATCGTCGTTCGACATGGTCATGTTGAGAGTTTTTGCCTCGAATGTGCCGTCTTTAACGCTCCGCGCCACTCGCACAAAGCAGTCCAATGAGATAACCGCGTTGGCAAGGATTGTTGTGGGCGAAACATGGCTCTGATCGCGGTTGGAACCGAAGCAATAAACATCCTTGCCCGACTGACGCGCGTTTTCCATGGCTTCAAACACACCTCGTCCAGCCGCGTTCGCGTTGTGGAAGATAAAGTCGATTCCCTCGTTAATCTGTGCTAACGCGATCTCCTTTGCTTTGCCGATGTTATCCCAATCTCCCACATATGCGCGCCGCACTTCCGCATCCGGATTGGCAGCTTTCACGCCGCCTTCAAATGCCATGAATGTGCTGTTGATCGATGGGATGTTCGTACCGCCGACGACGCCGACCTTCCCGGTTTGCGTCATCATTCCCGCAATGACTCCGAGTAGGTAGGTGGCTTCCTCCATTTCAAACACAATCGGTGCCACATTCTTCAGTATGGTGCTTCCCGACGAGGTGACAAACACCGTCCCCGGAAAGTCGGGAGCAACCGCTTTGGCGGGATCTTGATATTCGTAGCCGTGTCCAAAAACCAGACTGTATCCGTTCTGAGCGTACGACCGAAAATGGTCCTCCTGATCTGCCGGTGTGCGGCTCTCAATATGACTAATCTGGGCGCCAAGTTCTTTCTCGATGGCTTTAAGCCCCTCGAAAGCCAGGGCATTCCAACCGGCATCGCTTGCCGAACCGGGCAATAACATTGCCACCTTGAACGGTTTTTCCGCCGCCTTTTTGTCGCAGGCAATCATTCCGAGTAGACATGCTGTTCCAAATATCAAAAGAAGTGCTAAAATTTTAAACGAGTAATGCTTCATCCGCATTCAGTGTTTCCTCCGTATAGGTTCATGAGATATGGTCAAAAAAGGGGTAGTCTCTGGTTTCCTGCGTATCGTCCGAATGCGGGAATTATAGCATATAGACGAATACTTGTCAATTTCGCGCCCATGGACGAGACTGAGCAATAGCGTCTAATTTTGAGTGAAATGTAGGGTGGGCATCGCCCACCACCTTTCGTCTCTTTACAGCCCACATTCAGATACGGTTGCCGCTGCTATCGGGATTTCTCCTTGACTATGCGACTTCCCAATGTTATGATTATCGGCGAAATCTTGCGAGAATTGGTTGGTCTGAGTCCGAGATGGCGAAACGCAAAAGACGGAAACATATTCCCGCCCATGCACCAAGCGCTTCTGCTCCAACAATAGGGAATCCGGATCAAAAATACCCGGATGGTGTTCTCCAAATACGTCTTTACGGCGATCCGGTGCTCCGGCAAAAGGCATTGCCTGTCGAGACAATTTCCAGCGCCGAAAAGGAGCTGGCGGATTCCATGCTGGCGACGCTATACGCCATTCCCAATGGCGTTGGCTTGGCAGCGCCGCAGGTCGGTGTATCGAAGCGATTGGTCGTGATTGACGTAAACCGGGAGGACCTTGACAGCAAACCGTTGATGTTGATCAACCCGAAGATTCAAAGCCGAGAAGGGGAGATTGTTGACGAAGAAGCGTGTTTGAGCATCCCCGATGTCACGGCCGATGTCAAACGAGCGGAAAGAGTGACTGTCTCCGCACTCAATCTAGACGGAGAACCTGTCTCAATTGAAGGTGAAGGTTTCTTTGCCCGCGTACTTCAGCATGAGATAGATCATCTTGACGGCGTGTTGTTCATCGATCATGTCGGCGGTCTCAAGCGTCAACTCCTCCGAAAAAAACTGCGCCATCTTCAGCAACAATCGCCGGGTGAATAGAGAAAGAAGATGTCACAAACTCTCGCGTTAAAAACAGATCAGAAGTTAGAGGCGTTAAATGCCCTTCTGAAGTCCTACGGGGATGTGATTGTCGCGTTCTCGGGTGGCGTGGACAGTACCTTCTTGGCAGAGGCGGCACGACGTGTCCTTGCAGACAAAGCTCTGGCTGTCACTGCAATCTCCGATTCCTATCCGGAGCGTGAGATGGAAGCGGCTAAAGACATTGCAAAACAGATTGGGATTCGCTTCGAGACTGTAAATACCGACGAACTGGAGATGGAAGGCTACGCCAGCAATCCTACCAATCGTTGTTACTTTTGCAAGACGGAACTCTTCACCAAACTCAAACCTATTGCCGAAAAATACCGAGTTAGCACGATTGTGTACGGCGCAATTCCCGACGATATCGGTGATTATCGTCCCGGCATGGATGCCGCGAAAAGCATGGGAATAAAGGCGCCGCTGATCGACGCCAATCTGGCGAAAGCCGACATTCGAGAAGTATCCGAGCACTGGGGGTTGCCGACATGGGACAAACCCGCTTTTGCCTGTCTGTCATCGCGGTTTCCGTACGGGACACGCATCACCCGAGAACTGCTCCGACAGGTGGATCGCGCGGAGCAGTTCCTGTACGATCTGGGTGTGCGGCAATTTCGAGTTCGTCATCATGAAGATCTTGCGCGAATAGAGCTTGAACCCGCGGAAATCCCAAATATCGCGACGAAATCGATTCGCTCCCAGATTGACGAGCATTTCAAATCGCTCGGCTATCGGTATGTCACGCTGGATTTGCAGGGGTATCGATCCGGCAGCTTGAACGAAGGGGTGCCTAACATTTCGATGAGTCAGCCTCAACAAGACTAGAGAAAGATTGCTTAAGGCTGGCACAGCGAAAATGAGATTCCACGCACCCAAAGGCGCATAGCTACACGTGTAGTGACGCTAGGTCCTACCGAAGTTAATCGGGTTGTCGGCTGTCCGCGGGAAAGATGACTATTAACCCCGACCTCATCCCAACCTATATTTTGATGCTGCTTGGCACAGTTGGGCTGATTGCGCTTATTTGGTTGTCTCGCAAAAGGGGCATGCGTAAGCGTCCTATGTCCGAGCAAAGGAAATTGTTCACAGCCAAAAAGAATTTGACGGATTCAGAAAAGCGTGCCATTTCGGAGAAACTTCGCCAGTCTCGCACCGAAACACTGAAGAAAATGCCCAATCTCGACAATAACAGGATTTTCATCTTGATTGCGATAGTTGGGTTAGGCATTTTGTCCCTCGTTTGGGTACTCATGCTCGTGAGTCGCGGCTTCCGCAAATGGTGATGATTAAAGGGCGTAACAAATGCTAGGACAGGAGACTCAATCCAGACAACACACGAACCCGCTGATCGGCGTCGAGTTTTTTAGCCAGAAAAAATTGGATGCGTGCACGCATTGCGGTCTCTGTTTGCCAACTTGTCCAACCTATCGCGAGTTGGGATTGGAGACAGACTCGCCGCGTGGTCGTCTCTATTTGATGAGCACGGCGTTCAGGGATGTGAATCCAACACCGCTTAATGAGGATTGGGCAAATTATATCTACCGCTGCTTGGATTGCCGCGCGTGTGAAACGGCGTGTCCGTCTGGAGTGCAATTCGGAGAGCTCGTCGAGGAGGCGCGGGCGATATATGAGCTAAATACCAAACGCCCAACGAAATATAGGTTCTGGACAAACCTCGTTTTCAAGGGGATATTGCCCAAACGTATCCGACTAAACTTAGTTTTTGAGTTGCTGTGGTTGTATCAACGCCTCGGGATTCGCTCACTTGTACGGAAGACTGGAATTCTAAAGCTGATGGGCAAAATGGGAGAAATGGAATCCATGATGCCCGAGATTCCAACCCCCACCCTCAAATTTTCCCTGCGGAGATTTTCCCCCGCGATTGGCGAGGCGAGGTACCGTGTTGGATTTGTTTCCGGATGCGTGATGAACCAACTTTTCACACAGACCAATCTTGCGACTGTTCGGGTGCTTCAGGAAAACGGTTGTGACGTTCTCACGCCGCGCAAACAGAACTGCTGCGGAGCGCTGCACGTCCATAACGGCGTCCGCGATGTCGCGCTCGGCTTGGCGCGACAGAATATTGACGCATTTGAAGGCGAGGATTTGGATGCGATAATTATCAACTCGGCGGGCTGCGGTGCGACTCTCAAAGAATATGACGCGCTGATGCAGCACGATACCGAGTACTCCGGCAGAGCGGCAAGATTCAGCGAAAAAATGCGTGATATCAGTGAGTTCCTCGCTGAAATTGGCATTACACCTCCCAAAGGCGAGATAAAGCGTACGGTTACCTATGATGAACCGTGTCACCTCGTGCATGGCCAAAATGTTCACGACCAACCTCATCAGCTACTTCAATCCATACCGGGCTTGCGCTTTATCAAACTCCGAGAATCCGAATGGTGTTGCGGAAGTGCGGGCATCTATAATATCACCCAGCCCGACATGTCAAGAGACATCTTGGAGCGCAAGATGAAACATATCGCCGACACCGAGGCGGAAATTGTGGCGACGGGGAATCCGGGTTGTATTTTGCAGATTCAGCTCGGTCTACGGGAACGCGGCTTGCCGATGAAGGTGATGCACCCTGTTGATCTTCTCGACTGCGCCTATCGCGGAGTCGATCCCCTGGAATAGGTTATTCATACGGAGGCGAGTGCACGATGAATCGGCTTGTGGTCGCTTTATGTTTGTCAATTGCGCTTGCTAACTTTGGGTGCGGCGGGAAAAGCCAACCTGCGGCTGGAATGCTCTACGACGCCAAAGCGCAGATAGGGATTGCCAAAGAGGCGGAAGCCGAAACGCTCGCCAGCCAAGAATTCGCGGATGCCGAGCAGATGCTTGCTCAAGCCGAAACGGTGCTGGAAATGGGGGACGAGCACCAAGCCTATCGATTGGGGATGCGCGCCTATCTCAAAGCAAGGCTGGCGGAAGCTTCGGCGATCTTGAGGCGGAACGAAACTCAAGCCATTGAAATTACCAAGGAGTTGGAGTCGAAACTTCGCGCCGCCGATGCCGCACTCCGTCAGCTTGAGGGGGCGGAGAACGAATTAAAACGGTTGAAAGCCACGCCGCCATAGATCCACGCCGGAACTGATCGAGACCTCGTAAGCCCTTCGTCGGATGTATAGCCAACAATGCAATTTTATCGATTCACATCGGTTCTGTGTTTCCTAATCGCATGCACAGCGACAGTCGGATGCGGTGGGAAAGTTGATCCAATCTTGCTCGAAACCTCCCTGCAAAACGCGCAAAGCGCCGTTTCCGATGCACAACGCCTTGATGCCGAAGTTTATGCCAAAACCGGGATGTCACGGGCGATGAAGTTCCTTGAGGACGCGCGGAGTGCGCAGAGCGCCGGGAACGGAGCCTATAGCTTGGAGTTGGCGTTTCAGGCACAGATGGAGGCAAAGATTTCAGGAATCGAAGCACGTCAATCGGTCGTGCAGTTACAGATCAATCAGGCCAAGGCAGAGATGCTGGATGCCGTCATACAGGAGAAGAATTATAAAGTACAGACCGCGCAAACCCGCCAAACGATTGCCGAAGAGCTAACAAATCGTGCTCTGGATAGAGCCAGTCGCGCAGAAAAACGGGCGAACGATGCGCAGACCGCCGCAGAAGAGGCGAAGAATGCAGCCCAAAAGTCGATGCGGCATCATAAGACGCAACTAGCCATCTCGGAAGCCGAGCACATCCTTGGGCTTGCCGACGAGGCTGGCGCTGCGATTCACGCGCGGGTCGACTATGAGTCGGCGGAGAATCTTATTGCCGAGGCGCTTGCGCTGCTCCGGCGCGAAGCCTTTGATGATGCGGCAAATCTGGCAATTCAAGCCGAAAGGTTAGCGCAAACTGCGCGCCGTGCCTCCGTTAAGGCTGCGGACGCGGCGACTACGGAGAAAACGAAGGCTTTTACGGCGGCGAAACTCTCAATCGCCGCGGCGCAGACGGAAATCGATAGAGCCGAAAGTGTATACGCATCGGTACATGCGGAAAGTCTATTTCAACGTGCCATGTCCGCGCTTGAGCAGGCGGATATCGCGTTGAAGGGGGAGCAATATTCGCAGGTTTTGGAGAAAGCGGAACAAGCGGAAAACTTGGCGCGCCAGGCGTATGAAGCAGCCGAGGTGATAGACCGTGAACGGCGGGCGCAAGAGGCGTTGGAGGAACAGATTGCGCAGGCAAAGGATGCAATATTCAAAGCGGAAGAAGGCATTGAAGGCGAACGCAAGACGGATGTCTCACGCCTTGCCCCAGAGTTGTTTGAACGTGCCAATGCTCTATTAACAGAGGCGAGAAAGACGCTGTCTGATGAGAAGTACGGCTCTGCCATCGGCTTTGCCAAGCAGAGTCTGGAGGTGCTTGGCGAAGCGCGCGGAAACGCCAAGAAGGTTGAAGCTGCGGAAAATCGTATTATTGAGGCTGCCGGTACAATCTCCGGTGCAGAGGTCGAAAAAAGCGAACGGGGAATCTTAATCCGGTTAAGCGGGAATCTCTTTGACTCCGGAAAAGCAAAACTGAATACCGAATCTCTACCCCGACTAAAACAACTCGCCGAAGTTATCAACGGCTTTCCGGATTATGATGTTCGAATTGAGGGACACAGTGACAGCAGCGGGGGCGAGGATGCCAACCTCAAATTAACGGAGAAGAGAGCGAACGCTTTTAAGAAATACCTTGTGGAACAGTGCGGCGCACCGGAAGAACGCCTGACGACCGTCGGGTTTGGAGAGACCGCACCGATTGTAACCGAGATCGACACATCGAGTAAGGCGAAGAACCGTCGCATCGATACGATTATCCTAACGCGACAGTAGACCAATACGGATTATTACCGGCTTCGGAGGGGCCAACGTTCATGGCATATCCGGGACCACCGCCGCAGCTTGACCCCTTTATCGTCACCCAAATATCCCAGAGTTTGTTCGGCGATCGGTTCATCATCTTCTACGATAACATCATCCAGTTCCACAACCACTGTTACTCGGTTGAACGGATCAACGAACCTAGCCATCCGTACTATAAACATTACTATTTGGTCGATGTGAACTCGAAGTTGGCGATGCGCACCGATATCGAGTGCGCATCGCCCGGGAGTTTCGGCGCAATTTTTGACCCGGAGACGGGAGAGATTGTCGGATATGATCAACCCGAGACGGTTAACTGAGCCGTGAGATGCACATGTGAGATGGGGTGTGTTGAGCCTACCTCACTCATGTTCACGTCATGTATTTGCCGATGAGCAAGTCTAATTTGCGGCGGGTAGCATCGGGAATTGATTTCTGATTGGTTGCGATTGATTTTTCAAGAGCGGTTGGGCACGTGCAACCGGTTCGCTCGTCCGGAATCCTGCGAATGATGGCTTTGGCTGCTTCTTTCGCCGTTTCCACGTTGGCAAGCAGGTGCTGCAGAATCATTTCCGCCGTGACATTGTCATGGTCCGGATGCCAGCAGTCGTAATCCGTGGAGCAGGCAAGCGTCGCGTAGCAAATTTCGGCTTCGCGCGCAAGTTTCGCTTCCGTAGCCGCCGTCATGCCGATGACATCAAAGCCGAGATGTCTGTACACATTCGATTCAGCCTGTGTTGAGAAGGCGGGACCCTCCATGCAGATATACGTGCCGCCCCTGTGCGTTGTCACGCCGACCGAAGTGCCTCCCTCATAGATGAGTTCACGTAGAATCGGGCAGAACGGATGAGCGAGACTGACATGCGCCGATAACCCCTCTCCAAAAAAAGTGCTTACACGATTCTTGGTGTGATCATACAACTGATCCGGAACTACAAAGTGGCGCGGTTCTATCTCCGATTTTAAGCTTCCCACGGCACTCACGGAGATAATCCATTCGACCCCAAGGCTTTTGAGGGCATAGATATTGGCCCGCACGTTAATCTCCGAGGGCAGTAACCGATGTCCCACGCCGTGACGCGGCAGGAATACTACCCGTTTCCCTTCAATCGTGCCGAGTATTAGCGAATCGCTGGGTTTTCCAAAGGGGGTGTCGAGGTCGATCTCCTCTATGTCGCTTAGTCCCTCCATCTGATAGAAGCCGCTGCCGCCAATCACCCCGATTTTGACACTCATATACATCCTCCAATCATCTTTGAAAATAGATATATTGCACGTTATAATTTTCCTGCCTATTATACCTCTGTTTAATTTTGCTCGAACTGCCGATGCTAACCCCAAAAAGAGGAAGTTCGGAGTTAGTTTCTGCGCAGGTTCTATTGACATGGTACGGAGAGGTTCTTACTAAGGATGGTTTCATTACAGTGCGGAGATTTACTAATCGAAGGTGAATCCGGTTCCGCGGTTGCCACATATATACGCGTGAAGGAATTGGACCTCATTTTTGATCTCGGTCGATGCCCCATGAGTTTCATAGGCACCGAGCATGTGTTCATCTCCCATTTTCATTTGGACCACTACTTCGGGCTGCCGATATATATCAGTCAACGTTGGCTTGCCGGGATACCGCCCGGGAAAATTTATGTTCCGAAGGCTGGTGTAGAGCAGTTGCGGAGTATTTTGGACAGGATTTCGATACTCGACTGCGGCGTCGTGTGGGATTATCAAGTCACACCGGTTCTGTCGGGAGATCGGATTCCGTTCCGACAAAACTTGGCCGCGCATGTGTTACCGGGTTACCATAGAGTGCCGTCGGTCGGATACCTTATCTGTGAAACCCGCGAGAAACTGAAACCGGAGTTCCACGGCTTGCCGGGGAAGGAAATTGCGGAGTTACGGCGATCCGGTACAAAGGTTACCGTTCAGGTCGAGTTGCCGTTGATCGCATACTTGGGAGACACGCAGCGCGTCGACCCCGATGCGCATCCCTTGTTGCGGCAGTGCAAGGTCTTAATCTGTGAGTGTACCTTCCTGACCCCGGAACACCGCAAACGCGCGGAAAGATCAATGCACCTGCATCTTGACGATATGCCGGCTTTATTGGCTGCCTTTGAAAGCGAACATATTGTACTCACCCATTTCTCACGCCGATATACGCCAGACGTTATTCGTGAACGCATCAATAGCGTACTGTCCCCCGATGATCGCTCCCACGTTCAACTGTTTATCTAGGGTTTCGGTATTCCTCGATTCTAAAGGATCAGTGGATGTCATTTCCTCCATTTCGTGGAGATTCGGACTCGATTAGGATTTCGAGCGCGGGAAATCATCAGGATCTTGATCCGATGTCCCAGCCTCTTGCTCGACATAAAACTTATACCCGTCGCCATCCCGATCAGTCTCAAACTGGCGGACGATTTTCTCGGCTTCTCGATGATATTCCGCGTTACTTCCAAGGTTCATGTAGGCTTTGAATCCTTCATAAGCCTTAGCGAATTCGCGAATACCACGATAGCAGACAGCCTGTTGGTAGATTCCCTCAGCGCGCCAGGTAGATTCAGGATTTTTGTCAAACAACTCCTGATAGGCTTCAATCGCCTGATCGAACTGCCCATTCAACTGATATAGCCTGCCAATCTGATAACGCGCGTCAGCAGCCGTGGGTGTATAATTCGCCAGCTTATCCGCCAAAAGCCGATAAGTGACGATAGCGCTAGGATAGTTTCTGAGGTCTTCCCAGCGCTGCCCGATAGCCCGAAAACAACTAGCGGTTATAAAATGGACTATGTCAACGTAATGCGGTGGAGAGTACTCGTCTTGCGCAATTAGCAGACAACCGCTTTTTGTACCTCTCGCCTGCTTGCTTTGATTCCACTCAATCGCCTTCATGCTGTGATACCGCTTATGCGCCTCCGCTTGATTGTTAGCAATCTCCTTAAAGGTGTCGCCAGTTTCTTCCAGCAGTCGAACCGCTTGAGTTGCATCGTAAGTGTTGGGATACAGTTCAATTACCTTGTTGTACGCGGGCCAACCGCCCACATAATCGTACAACTCATAGTAATGGATATAGCCGATTTTCGTCAGTGACGCAGATGCTTTTTCATGCTCTGGAAATTCATCTACCACCCGTTGGTAATGCGCAATCGCCTCCGAATAGTCCTCTAGCTGCTCGTAACTCTCGGCAACCTCGTACAACGCTTGTGCAGCTATGTCGTAGTTTTCCCGCGCGTTATCCTGGACATATAGCGCACGGTGGCGTTGGTACTTACGTTGCTCCTCCTCAATGAGTAAACGAGACTTGCAGATGTCCGCGATGCCGTTTTTTGCCCTGTCCGCGTAGTAGCCTGATGGCGCTATGGCTATAATCGCGTTATAAGTTTCGACGACTTTGTCCCACTCGTAGCGCCTTTTGTAGATTTCGGCAATCTGCCAAAGAGATCGCTGAGCATATTTGCCGGTGGGATCGGCTTTGAGGACAAGCCGGTAGGCATTATACGTCTCATCATAAAGTGCTTTCTTTCGCTTAACTTGCTCGTGCCGCTTCTCTTGCTCGGTATCCTTGCCCGCCGTAATACGAAACGCTTCCGCCGCATCAAACTGCCTATCCGCATCCCGGATTCTTAAGCCGGGTGAATAAAGCCACCCCCCACCGCAACCTGCAAGCGTTATAGTGAGGACAACGAATGCGGGGCGGAGATGAAAGCGTACAAAAGGTTTCATTGATTGCACCAAGTCCATTCCTTGAATTCAAGACGCGCTCGGTGAGTGAAGATTTGTAGTAGGACCAACATAATTCAGTGCTAATCAAGCAATCTTAGTAATGCATCACTTATTAAAAGAGCAGGGATACCATTCTCTACTTTTCGTAGTGAATGCGAATTGATTAAAATATCACATCTGGATAATCGTTGGAATCTTAATCTGATGTTCCAGCCCCCGTTTGGCCTAAAACTCATACCCGTCGCCATTCTAGTTCATCTCAAGCTGACGGATAATTTGCTCCGCCTCTTGGTAATATTCCACATCGCGTCCAATGTTCATGTAGGCTTTGTATCCGTGATAAGCCTTAGCGAATTCACGAACTCCGCGATAGCAGACGGCTTGCTGGAAGATTCCCTCGGCGCGCCAAGGGGATTCAGGGCTTTTGTCATTCAGCTCCTGATAAGCTTCAATCGCCTGATCAAGTTGCCCATTCAACTGATATAACCTGCCAATCTGGTAACGCGCATCATCAACCGCCGATTTATTATCCGGCCGTTCGTTCACCAGGGATCGGCAAGCGACAATAGCGCTAGGATAGTTTCTGAGGTCTTCCCAACGCCGTGCGATAAACTGAAAACATTGGGCGACGATATCAACGTAGCGTCGCTCAGAGTATCTCTCGTTTGGTACGGTTTTCCGACTACTTTTTTCATTCTCTATCGCCTTCATGCTTCGATACCGCTCAATGTCCGCCTCGCACTGGGCAATCTCCATTAGGGTGCGGTCAGTGTCTTTCAGCAATCGAATCGCTTGCGTTGCCTCGTAGGAGTCGGAATACATCTCTATCACTTTGTAGAACGTGGGCCGACCAGTCTTATAATCGTAAAACCTGTAAAAATGGATATGGCCGATCCTCGACAATGCCACGGGCGCTTTTTCATGTTTTGGAAATTCATCTACCATTCGTTGGTAATACGAGATCGCTTCGGGGTAGTCCCCCAGTTCTTCGTAACTTTCTGCAACATCATACAACGCTTGAGCGGCGATGTCGTAGCTTTCCCGTGCGTTGTTCTGAACATATAGCGCACTGTGTGCTTGGTATTTACGTTGCGCCTCTTCGATCAGTCCACGATATTTGCGCATGTCCGTGACACTGTTTTTAGCTCGATCCCCGTAGTAACTCATTGGTGCTATGGCTAGTATCGCATCATAGCTTTCGATGACCTTGTCCCAGTCGTAGCGTCTCTTGTAAATCTCGGAAATCTGCCAAAGGGATCGCTGAACATATTTGCCATCGGGTTCGGCTTTGACGATAGCCCGGTAGGCGTTAAGCGCTTCGTCATAAAGTATCTTCTTTTGCTCAATTTGCTCGCGCCGCTTTTCTTCCTCCTTGTCCTTATCAGCTTTGATGAGAAATGCTTCCGCCGCATCAAACTGTATGTCGGCGTTCCGGACCCTTTCGACGGACGGAATAATCCACACTCCGCCGCAACCTGAAAACATTAAAACGAGGACCACCAATGCGAGAAAAGAGTGGAAAACGTGGTTCTTCACCTGGGTTCCTCCAAATTCATGACCGAGGGACACGACTTCGGAAACAGGTTTGTAGTGATGCAATTTGATCCCCTTAATTCATCTCCGGTAAATGCATCACTTATGAAAAAAGCAGGGAACGAACACTGTTCCCTGCTTTTTTTGGTTTGATGAAATTGATGATTCAATTAAGATTTTGCGCCGGGGTGATCGTTCGGATCTCGGTCTGACGTTCCGGCTTCCTGTTCAATGTAGAACTTATGCCCATCTCCGTCCTGATCGATCTCAAACTGACGGACAATCTGTTCGGCTTCACGATAGTATGCCACGTCGCGGCCGAGACTCATGTACGCTTTGAAGGTTTCATAAGCTTTCGCAAACTCGCGAATACCGCGGTAACAAACAGCTTGCTGGTAAACTCCTTCGGCGCGCCACATAGATTCAGGGTTGTTGTCGAACAGGTCTTGATAGGCTTCAATCGCCTGTTCAAGTTGCCCGTTCCGTTGATATAATCTGGCAATTTGGTATCGCGCGTCCGCAGCCGCGAATTTCTTGTAAGAGAGTTGGTCGACTAACTTTCGATACGCGTCAATCGCATAAGGGAAATTTCTAAGATCCTCCCAACGCCGCCCGATATACTGAAAGCATTGAACGACAATGTCGACATAACGGCCACCGTATCTTTCGTTCGGCAATATTACCCGCCCGCTCTTTTCATATTCTATCGCTTTTTTGCTTCGATATCGCCTAATCTCCGCTTGATTTTGGGCAATCTCCGTTAAGGTGCGCTCAGTGTCTTTCAGCAGCCGTTCCGCTTCCGTTTTTTCGTAAGAGTCGGGATACATTTCAATCACCTTGACGTACGCGGGCCAACCACCCAGATAATCGTACAACTTATAAAAATGAACATAGCCAATCTTCGTCAATGCCGGAGCCGCTTTGTCATGCTCCGGAAATTCATCGACCACCCGCTGATAATATGCAATCGCCTCCGGATAGTTCCCTAGCTGTTCGTAACTGTCGGCGACATCATACAACGCTAGAGCGGCGGTGTCGTAGTGTTCCTGCTCGTTAGTTTCTTCATACAACGCAAGATAATTTTGGTATCTGCGCCGTTTCTCCTCGATCAACTTGCGATACTTGCGAATGTTGGCGATGCCGCTTTTTGCTTGACCGCCATAGTAACCTGATGGCGCTATTTCTATGATCGCATCGTAATGGTCGGTAGCTTTGTCCCACTCGTAACGCTTCTTGTAAATTTCGGCAATCTGATAGTGGGATCGCTGGGAATACTTGCCGGTCGGTTCTCGCTCAATTATTTCGACATAAGCGTTAAGCGCTTCATCATAGAGCATCTTCTTTTCCGCCACTTCTTCGCGCCACTTTTCCCGCTCTTCATCTTTGTCGGATTTGATACGATAGGCTTCCGCTTTATCAAACTTTTTGTCGGCGTTCTGGACTTTTGCTCCGATCGGAACAATCTGCACACCGCCGCAACCTACGAGCGTTACGGTAACGATAACAAATGCAAGGCAAAGGTTAAAACACACAAATCGTTTCATTTTGAGTTCCTCCAAACTGTAGTCGAATATAATTGAATGGTGTCAAGCCAATCATTTCGCGCTTCATTCCCGGCTATAATTGGACTCGAACCTACTACGATGTGGAAATTTACATTTTTACAAAGATCGCTGCTGAAGCATATTAGAAATATATTAAACCATCTCCGAAAATATATCAAGGAAAATCTTACATTCCATCATGGCCCGTCGGAGCAATCTCCAAATTGCACCTTCATTCTACGATTATACGCTTCCAGCGACAGATTCCATTGATGCTGTCTCCACCCTTTGCTATAATCAGTTTAGGTGGAATCAAGCGAGTGCATGGAGACACCTACTGCGATTAGCCTTATCCACCGACAATATTCGTTGATGCCGTCCACTTTCTTTTGCGGCAGCTCATTGATGGTCTTCAGAGGTTGACGTTATGACATCTCCCGGACATTCTTGGGAACATCCACCGGAAGCGCCTGTACTTGAAAAAAATGATGTCCACGTGTGGAAAGCGTCACTAGACCTCAATTCATCAGAGCTTGATTGTTTGAGACAGACTCTCGCAACAGATGAACAAAAACGAGCCGAGCGCTTCCGATTCAAAAAACACCGTGACAGGTTCATTGTTGGTCGAGGGGTGCTCAGAACAATCCTGGGAATGTATTTGGATCGACACCCGGACCAGTTCCGTTTCCGGTACACGCAGTACGGCAAACCGGAGCTTTCGGTGGAAGCGGACGATTTAAGTTTTAATTTGTCTCATTCACGCGACCTCGCCCTCTATGCCGTCACTCAAAAACGGGAGATTGGGGTTGATGTAGAATTTATCCGGGAAGATATCAACCTGCTCGGAATTGCCAAGCGATTTTTTTCGGAGCGAGAGTACGCTCAACTCCAAGCGCTCCCTCGGTCCTGCCAGCTTCAGACATTCTTTGATTGCTGGACGCGCAAAGAGGCGTTCATCAAAGCTAAAGGCGAAGGGTTTTCCCTTCCGCTGCACCAGTTCGATGTTTCAATCACCCCTGGGCTGCCTGCGGCGCTGTTGCGTACAGAATGGAATCCGGATGAAGCCGCGCTCTGGTCTCTGAATTCGTTTGCCCCCGCCCCCGGCTATGCTGCCGCGCTGGCTGTGGAAGGCAAACATTGGAATCTTCGGAACTGGATTTTTGATTCGGCGTATCCGCAATAACCTGAAGTATCAGGAAGCCTTGCGTATCATGGTTCCCGGTTTTCCGAAGTCTGTCCTAAGTTGACCGCAGGCGGCGGCGATATCATGCCCTTTGCTGAATCGGATAGGGGCGACGTGTTGTCCGGATGCGACGATTTGTCGAAAACACTCGATTCGATTGAGCTCCGGACGGCGAAACTCCGAATCCTCAATCTCGTTGAACGGGATAAGGTTCAGTTTGCACGGCAATCGGCTCATCAGTTTGCGAAGACGTTTCGCATCGGCGTCCGCATCGTTCACATCGCGGATGAGCACATATTCAAGGGTGGCTTTTCTCTTCGTTGCAAGCGCCCACTCTTTCGCGGCAGCAAGCACCTCGTCAATGGGATATTTTTCGTTAATGGGCATCAAACGAGTCCTGACATTGTCCGTCGCGGCATTGAGCGATAACGCGAGGTTACATTTCAGCCCTTCTCTGGCGAGTTGCCGCATCCGAGGGGCAAGCCCCACAGTTGAGATGGTGATTCGTTTCTCGGACATCCCGTAGCCATCCGAATCCGATAACAGACGCACCGATTTCAGAGTCTGATCATAATTGGCTAATGGCTCTCCCATGCCCATGAAAACGACGTTGGTTACCGCCTTGTCCTCGCTCAAGTCCCTTTCAATCGCCGTGAATTGGTCCAATATCTCGGACGCGCTCAAGTTACGGAAAAATCCCATTTTCCCCGTTGCGCAAAAATCACAAGCCATAGCACACCCCACTTGCGAAGATATACAGATGGTCGTGCGCTCTTGATCGTGCATTAAGACACTCTCAACCTTATCGCCGCTCGTGAGTTCAAACAGGTACTTGGTCGCAACATCCGCATCGGAGACTGTGCAGCTCACGGCGCGTACTTCACTGATAGAGGCTTCTTTCATTAGCTTCGCTCTGAAGCCTTTGGGCAAATTGCTCATGTGTTCAAAGTTCGATACACGTTTGCCGTAGATCCACGAAGCGAGTTGCGCCGCTCTATATTTTGGCTCATCCCATTCAGCGACAAGTCCCGCTAATTCGGACAACGTAAGCCCTTTCAAATTGATTTTCTCTGGTGATCCAGAGGTGCCCATCAATTCTGAGTTATTCTTAGATTGTTCCTGCATTCTTGGACTGCCTCTCTGCCACTTCGCTTCGGTATCACTCTTTATCGGAAGTATCCAGTTTCTGCCTCAGAATCTGGTTGACCATTTGCGGGTTTGCTTTCCCTTTGGTAGCTCTCATGACCTGTCCGATGAAAAATCCGATTGCCTTCTTCTTGCCATCCCTGTAATCCTGCGCCGACCCCGGATTGTCCACGATAACCTGATCGATGATCGTTTCGATTGCCGACGAATCGGAGATTTGAGCAAGCCCCTTCTCTTCAACGATCTGGCGCGGCGATTTCCCCGTTTCAAAAACTTCCGGGAGAACGGATTTGGCAATCTTTCCGCTGATTGTACCGTCCTTGATTAGATTGATGAGGTCGCTGAGATGCTCCGGCGTGACTTTAGCTTCTTGAATCTCAAACCCGGCGCTATTCAACAACCCCGACAAGTCTCCCATAATCCAATTGCTGCACGCTTTGGGATCTCCGCTTGAACGTGCAGTTTCGTCGAAAAAGTCAGCCATCTGTCGTGTCGCCGTTAAAAACTCCGCGTCGTAATCGGGAATCTGGAACGTAGTTATAAAACGTTTTCGACGCACTGCAGGCAACTCCGGCAACGCGGAACGAGTTTCCTCAATTCTTTCAGGACTCACGTTGGTGCGCACGAGATCCGGCTCGGGAAAATAGCGGTAGTCATGCGCCTCCTCTTTGCTTCGCATGGGTGAGGTCCTGCCCGTGTCGAGATCGAACAACAGCGTTTCCTGATAGATTTCGCCGCCATCATCCAAGATGCGTGCTTGGCGCTTTTCCTCGTATTTTAGCGCCGCCAAAACGTGTTGAAACGAGTTTTTGTTTTTCAACTCCGTCCGCGTTCCGAATTCTTGGCTACCGATTGGACGCAACGAAATGTTGGCGTCGCATCGAAAACTTCCCTCCTCCATATTGCAGTCGCTGATGTCGATATATTCAAGAATCTCCTTGACCGCACGCCAATAGGCAATAGCTTCGTCGGGCGATCTTAGGTCCGGTTCACTGACGATTTCGAGTAACGGAACGCACGCACGGTTGAGATCTACATAGCTCCGATTCGCGTTGCCCGTTACATCTGCGTGAACCAGCTTGCCCGCATCCTCTTCCAAGTGAATCTGATGGATACGTGTCCGGCGGGTTTCACCCTCAAATTCAAAGTCGACATGACCGTTTCGACCCAATGGGGCGTATTTTTGTGAAATCTGGTAACCTTTCGGCAGATCGGGATAAAAATAGTTCTTACGGTCAAAGGTGCAGGCGGGCGAAATCTCGCAATTCAGGGCTACCGCGGCGCGGAGCGCGAATTCAAACGCTCGCTCGTTCAGGACCGGCAACACACCCGGCATGCCCAAACATATAGGGCAAGTTCGGGTGTTGGCATCCGTACCGAACGCTACCTCGCAATTGCAAAA
Organism: Candidatus Poribacteria bacterium; assembly: GCA_022827055.1. GTDB lineage: Bacteria > Poribacteria > WGA-4E > WGA-4E > JAJDTR01 > JAJDTR01. Next base: position 22,012 of record JAJDTR010000049.1, read on the forward strand.
GAGTTTGCTTCTCGTATTCAGTTCGGCGTGAATCTCTAAGCCGATGACGGTTTCATAATGGGAACTGGACATGTTTCATTCCTAATGATTTTTGTAAATTCATCACGGACATCAATCTGCTTTGTTACACTGGTCGCTACCCATTCCGCTAGGTCGGGCTTTTAGTGCATCTGTAGGGTGGGCACTGCCCACCAACATTGAAAGCCCCAGAGGGGATCAAGCGAACGAATAGATCAAAGGAACGAATAGTGACTGCGATAGAGATCCCAGTGCGATAGAGATCCTGAAGGTGTGTAGAAACGCCTAAACCCCGCGAACCTAACCCCCAGCGGGGCGACAGGTAGATAGGAGGCGATGACGAATTATGAAAAAGCCTTCCCTCAGATGCCAAAGACAGTCAGTTAAAGTTCATTGTTGTTGATTGCTTCCAACGCCTGGCTGATTTCTTGATTGAATGCCGACTTGAGCCTTCGTATAGTCTCACTGTGCCACGTTCTGAATTCTTCGCCCTCTCCGTCATTCACAATAAATTTGACACACATCTACTGGGAAACTGCTTCATCCAATGCCTCTTGAAGCGCCTGCGCAAATCCGTCGGGATCGTCGGTCCCGATTCGGCACGTCCTACCGTTCTTCATTAGAAGTTCAATTGCCGAAAGACCGAAGATATTGTAAAGCCAGCCGCGAGGCGTGTATCGAATCCCCAAACCATAGTACCACGGATTCCGCACTTTCGCGTAAGTCTCAACGTCGCTTAACTGTATGCGTTTACGGATAATTCCCACTCCGAATTGAACCGTAATCGCCCCGCCGCCGACTCTTACCGTCAATGTCGAGAGCAGTGCCAGCAATACGGCCAATAAAATCAGGAAAATTAAAGTATACGGTTCAAATCCTGTGAAGATATTTATGCAAGCCAAAACCAGGATTATCGCGCCCCACGCGATGACATGTATGTAACCAACTTGGGTATGTTTGTACTCTCTCATCAGTTCTCACCGTCTTTCCTCTGCCCTTTCTCCCGGTGTCAAACCGTATGGCGGTTCAGAGGAGAATCATCCCGCGTGCGACCTTCCCGTCCAGCATATCATTGAATGCGGTATTCACGTCCTCCAACCGATAGGTCTGGGTGATTAATTCATCCAGTTTGAGGACGCTGGCGCGATAGAGCGCAAGCAGACGCGGCATATCGTACCGAGAACGAGATGAACCGTAACAGCAGCCTTTTACCGTTTTCTCGCCCCAGAAAACCACTCCCGGATCAAGGGAAAGCGGTTCTCGCGGGGGCGCGCCCACCCAGACGGCAGTTCCCCCATTCCGTAAGGCGTACAGCACTTGCTCGTAAGTGGTGCGTGTCCCGATCGCTTCAATCGCATACTCGACTCCCAGCCCATCCGTCAGGGCGCGAATCTCTTCTATCGCATCGACCTCATCCGCATTCACCGTATGTGTGGCGCCGAACTGCCGCGCAAATTCCAGTTTTGACTCCAGCAGATCGACCGCGATGATTTTCTCCGCGCCGGCAATGACAGCCCCTTGAATAACATTCAGACCGATGCCGCCTGCGCCAAACACGGCGACACTGCTGCCTGGACGAACCTGTGCGGTGTTGGTGGCGGCACACACCCCGGTCGTAACGCTGCAACCGATGAGTGCAGCCTTGTCTAATGGGACATCACGGTCAATGGGCACTGCACAGGTTTCAGGAATCACGCTGTACTCGGCGAAAGACGCTACCGTCGCAAAATGATGAATAGGTTTCCCGTTTTTCTTGAAACGCGTCGTGCCGTCCGGAAGAAACCCTTCCTCTTTCTCACTTCCTGTTAAGCAAAGGTTGGAACGACCTTGGACGCAATAAATACAATGACCGCAGGATTCCATCCATGAAAGAATAATGTGGTCGCCGGGTTTTACCAGCGTGACCCCTTTCCCGACCTCTTCAACCACGCCCGCACCTTCGTCGCCTAGCACGGTTGGCAATGGGGGCGTGAGCAATCCCGTAACAACGTGATAGCAACTATGACACACGCCCGTAGCCACCATTCTGACAAGGATTTCACCCTCTTTCGGAGGGTCCATCTCAATATCTTCGACAATGACCGGTTGGTTCGGTTCGTACAAGACTGCCGCTTTCATGCCTCCTCCTGTAGGCTGCTATCCCTCACTCCAAATGTAAAGTGTGGAAAGGGGAACCGCAATTGATTACTCCGATTATTTGGTAAGATTTGGCGAAACTGTTTAGTCCATTGATTTCTTGCAGAAAATGCAGAGCAATCGCTTTATTCCACAGTCGAAGGCGAGTCCGTCCATGTACCCAATTATGAGGGACACATTCAGTGGGAGGGGCATCTTGCCCCTCCCACATATAATCAAGGGGATGCCCCCTGCCGATAGTCGGGAGTAATACATGTCAAATCAATTCTGCCACTATTCTTGGCTGAGCTAAACAGTTACGATTTGGCATTATTTGTATGCTTCTTTTCCCCGTCATCAAGGAGCCCGCAGACCGTTTTGCTAACCCTGAAGAATGTAGAAGTCGTCTTCCATTGCACACTATTTGGCCGCTTCATTCTACCCCTCTTCCTCTGATCGGTCAATGAGAATCTTCCCTCGTGTCTACTCTGAAATCTTTATCGCCCTGAGATCTCTATCGCGGTCGTTATTCACTTCCTTGATCTATTCGCTCGTTCAATTTCAGTTGATAGTTAGGGGGGTCGTACTTGTGGGAAATCTGAATTCCCTGCTACCTGCAAAAAAACCGCACCGCATCCGCTTTTTGGTGCGTGAATCCTATTTGTTTGACTCTAATCTTGAATTCCGCTACAATAGATCAAACGATACCAAACGATACATTTAGGAGGTACTTTATGGCTACCGAAAAACTGGCGAAATCGGAGATTGAGGAGTGCTTAAAAGGCGTCTCAGGTTGGAGTGTCGAGGATGGCAAACTGCATAAGCAGTTCCAGTTTGAATCTTTCGTTGAAGCCTTCGGTTTTATGACGAGCCTTGCGCTTATAGCCGAAAAAATGAACCATCACCCGGAGTGGTTCAACGTCTACAACCGCGTCACAATTGACCTCATGACGCACGACATAGGGGGCATCAGTGATTTGGACTTTCAGTTGGCAAAGGAAGCGGATAAACTGGGGGGCTGAAACATCGATTCCGAGGCTACGTACCGAGCATCCGGACGACTGCCGCCGCCGCAACCTCTGTATCACGCAAAGATGCGGCTGGCACGGGTTTTGTCAAAACCTGTTGGACGCGCCGTTCTAGAGTTTCAACGCTGTACCATTCGACCGAGGCGTGATGCATAATCTCGGGGTAGGCGCGGCATCGTTTGGGGCGCCGCCGCGTTTTGTGGTCAATCCGTACGATGAGGGCGCGGCGTCCGCTGCTGGCGGCTTCGCAGACCATTGAAAAACTGTCTTCCGTGACAAGAATCAGATCTGCTAACGCAAGGATCGCTTCAACGGGATTGGGAATGTTGCATTTTCTGTCCGCCAACACTAGAACGGGGCAGAAGTCGGAATCCGAAAGGCGTTGGCAAATCAATTTAGACACTGCGGGCGGGGTGCGGCGCGAAGTGGTCAACAAAATCTGACAATCGAGTTGTCCGCTGACTTCTTCTAAATCGTCAATTAACCGCGTTGCTGTTGACTCGGTAATGGTGTCGTAGCGGTCTTCACCGCCGATTAGGACACCGATTCGTGGTCGGTTCGGCAGATTCAACTCCATCTGTAGCTGTCTGCGACGCCTATTTAGCTTGTCTTCGGAGACAGGATTGGGGACGCCAATTGTCTTGCAGACGTGCTTTTTCTCCTGACGGGGCCAATTCTCTCGCGGGAGTATGGCTAAATCGAAGTAAATCGCACCCATGGGGGACGGACGACGACAGGTCACGGTCATCGCATCGAAGTACTGACCGAGTAGCAGGTTGATCGAAGCCACGGACGAACCGGTGGAGAGGACCACATCTGCCCGTTCCGCGGCGAGTATCTCATTAAGTGTTTCCGTTTGCAGCCCAAAGCGGAGTAGCTGCTTAATGAACCAATGAGGCAGTTGAAGACCGCCAAGCACGCATATCAGCAATCGAAGAAAATTATCGGTCCGCTTCCCCCGAAATTTGACGATTACCCACCGCGGACGGCAGGCATCAAGACGTTGAACTACGCCGAGAGATTGGTTCGCATGCCCCGCTTTACCATCGCTTAGCACAATAGCGTCGAAAAGCCTCTCTGCAACGCCTGTGTCTTCAGATTGCCCGTTGTCCATCGTGAAAAACTGTCGCGGGCGGCAGTCCTCCTGCGTACCGTCCGTGATATGATTCCTTCCCCGCTATTAGTTGCCAAAAGCGGAGTTCGTATCAGCGGCAGCCCCTACTCAGCTATAGTATACTCAATCAATTCGGTCGTCCCGTCTTCGTCTTCGATTTTCACCACTCCGACCTCGGGCGCTAGCCAAATGTTCTGCACTTCGGTGCGAAGTAGCTCTTCCTCTTCGTGATTAACGGTCGCGGTAACCTTAGAGTCGTACTGGATTTTGAAACAGTCCTCGAATGTTCCCGCTGGAGTTTCGACGGAGTCCAAGCCGGTGACGATTCCCGAGTTCGCCCAGTTGATTTCAAACGGAAGAATGAAATTACCCTGGTCCCGAAAAACGACATTTCCGGATGCCTTCATGTTGATGACTTCCCACTGAATACCGCGAGCGGGCGGAATGCGGAAAAAGACGAGTTCCTCCTGAGAAACGGCGTTCACATTAATCTTGATGTCTCCAAACTCCTGATAACTTTCTCGAAGAAAATCCGTCAAATCTTCCTTGTAGGCGCGATCAATCTCGTCGCCGACAAAGAAAAGGACACGATTTCGAGTTATCCGGTATGAAGGAGTCTTGAGAAAGTTAAATCGTGTGTCTTCGATTGGGGGATCGTAATTGAAGACGTGATAAAGGTACAGACCGATCTCTGCCGTTTCCGTGACTTCACGCGCCCACTCGACGCCGTCCGGGCTCCGGTAAACCCATCGACTCCCGATCGTATTTGGATAGTAGTTTGGCGGCTCCTCGACGGGTCTTGCGACAATTTCTCTTGTTATCCCCTCATCTCCATCTCCGCATCCAAGAATCATGAGCAGCAGAATCGGAATGCAAAGCGTTCCGCGCAACAGTCGATAGCACATATTCTCTCTTTCCTCCCAATGTCGATTGAGGAATGGCTCCGGTGTGCCTGGGGTTGGAGAGATAGGTCGCGTTGTTTCGCAGTTTTGTTGACCCATAACCGACAATTATCGTTCCTCCGCAAGATGGTATTCAATCAATTCTGTGGTTCTCTCCGTACTCTCTATCTTTACCGGTCCCACCCCTGGCGCTAACCACACCGTTTCCAAGTTTAAGTTCGGCATTAAGTTCGAAGACACGGACGACAACTCTTCGCGGAGCGGCTCTTCACGGTCGCGCCATACATCCTCCCAAAAGTCGCGGCCTCGCTCGTCGGGGCCCCACTCAAATTCTATCGACTCCTTTGTCTCGTACTGGATTTTTAGGCAGTTCTCAAAGCTGCCGGCAGGTGTTTCAACGGATTCGTGGAAGCCAGCGGTTCCCGTCACTACCCAATCGGCTTCAAATGAGTGGCTGAACTCGCCAATGCCCTCACCTCCCCTTAGACTGATATTAAGCGCGTCCCATCTCAAACCGGCGGAAAGCGGAAGGCGGAGCATTGTCAATTCGCCGTCCGAGACAATTTTTGTCTTATAGAAGTCCAGATAAAATCCGTCAACTTGCTCAATCGCACCGCTGATGGCGTCATCAATCTCGTTTTCGATTAGAAGGAGCAGACGGTTGGGTGCTGCCGCGATTTTCGGAGTTTTGAGAAACTCAAATTGGGCCTCCTCAAGTGGCGGGTGGTAGTTAAAAACATGGTAAAGGTGTAATCCGATTTCCGTGGCTTCCTTAACTTCGCGCACCCATTCTGAACCGTCAGGATTTCGGTAAACCCATCGGCTGCCTACGGTCATGGGAAAGTAATTCGGAATAACTTCGTCGGATTTTATATTCTTCTCGGTTTCATTCGTGACCTCCTCGCCTGCGCCGCACCCAAAAATCACTAGGAGAACAAAAAACGAGGGAATCAATCCAAAATATCGACGCATGGAAATTTTTACCTCCCTAGGGCAGTAGGTCACTATCGCCCGAGCAATATGAAGATCGCCGTCTCAATTTTTGGAAACAGGTCTACCTTCTCGGCTCAATTGTGACCGCAACTTCTCCAATCGTGGACTTAATGTGACTGGGAATGCTTCACCGCGGGTTAATTTTCTGTGGGGTACGGGAAGTCTGGATAATTCGACCGTTGCTTTGGCTTGCAATTCCTTGACGGACGGGAACCGGTACACCAATTTCCCTTGACGCACAATCGGGGTGAGCAATGCCTCTCCTCCTTGAGATGGCTCATCCCACAATCTTATGACATCTCGTTCGTAACGGCCATGGGCGTCATGGAAGCGATAAACCTGCTTCCGTCCCGGTAAGGTCGATTTCCCGAGTTCGTCGCTAAATTTCATCGTGGGAATCACACGGTGTTCGTCAACACGCTCGACATGCTTGTAGACACCGGGCAGCGCGGACACTCCGCCTTCGCCCGTCAACGGATTGAAGTTGGCGCCGGTTGCCAGGCGTGTCCCGATGCCGAACCCCTCAATCGGCGCCTTCTGTGCTATTAGTCGGTCGATTTCGAATTCGTCAAGGTCTCCGCTGGCAAAGATTTGAACATAGGTAAGACCCGCCGAATCAAGTATGGATCGTACCTCTTGACTCAACCTTAAGAGATCGCCGCTGTCAAGTCGAACACCTCTCAAGCGATAACTCCGCGTTTCCATCTCCTTTCCTACAAGGCACGCGTTTTTCGCGCCCTGAATCGTGTCGTAGGTGTCAATGAGTAACACCGTATTGTTGGGGAAAGATTTGGCATACGCGCGGAATGCTTCCAACTCGCTTGGGCGGTCTTGGATAAACTTGTGAGCAATCGTCCCAACGCAAGGGATGTCGAAATACCTTCCGGCAATGACCAAGGAAGTTCCTGCTACGCCGCCGATAAACGACGCCCGCGCCGCTAGAATGCCCGCGTCGCGTCCGTGCGCCCGCCGCGCGCCGAAATCATAGCACACGGCTCCGCGCGCCGCACGAATCATTCGCGATGTCTTGGTCGCAATCAGTGTTTGGAAGTTCATGACACTCAGGAGGTATGTCTCGAAAATCTGAACGTCAATGGTCGGGCCAGTGATATTAATCAACGGCTCATTCGCAAAAACAGGAGTACCCTCGGGGACAGCATAGATGTCGCCTCCAAACTTGAAACCCCGAAGATAATTGGCGAAATCATCGCTCATATCCCCGGCCATCTGACTGTCCCGAAGCCACTTCAAGTCGGCATCGGTGAACCGAAGGTTTAAGATGTAGTGAACGACCTGCTCTAGCCCGGCGGCGATGAGATAATTGCCCTGGGGAATTGAACGCACAAAGTAATTTGCGGTGCAAACGGCATTGTTTTCATCATTAATATCCGCCTGCGCCATGGTCAACTCGTAGTAATCGGCGAACAGCGCCATCTGTGATTCACTCAGGAGTGCGGATTTGGGAGGGGGATTCATTGTTCGAATCTCTATTTTGGTGCCAATCTCGTGCGGATTATGTATGCCGACATACTAACCGTGAAGCCGAACAATTGTAATCGGATTCTATCTTAGATTATCAAGGCAAGTCAATGTTTTTGTAGGGCGAAATCAAACGAACGGATTGCGAGATAACTATTGCGTGAGATTTCCTATCGGGAGTATCTACCGTAGTCGCTATTTTGTCTCTTGAGAGGATCTCTATCGATCAACTGAACGAATAGTGAAGGCGATAGATTATCCTACTCGCTGATCGCTCGCTTGAGGGATTTACTATCGCGCTCCCTATCCAGTCGCTTGAGGGATCTCTATAGGATTAGCTATGGGATCTCTATCGCACTGGGATCTCTATCGCGTTCCCTATTCGGTCACTTGATCTATCCGTTCAGTTGATCACTCGCTATTCGCTCGCTTGAGGGATCTCTATCGCCTTCCTTATCCAGTCGGTTGATCCTACCGTTTATGGGGTGTTTTGGTGATTGTCTGAATCACGGATTTTCACGGATTAAACGGATTACACGGATTACGGGAGCTCTATCGCGCTCCCTATCCAGTCGCTTGATCTATCCGCTCGTTTGAGGGATCTCTATCGCACTCGCTATTCACTCGCTTGATCCTACAGAAGACGCAATTTCTGACAACGTGAAGTATAAGCTCCCGAATGTTCTGCATGAAATCGATTTTTCATGTGGCGAAACATGAAAAATGGAGAGTGGACCCATCTCATTTTTTTATCACGGCGTAATGTACAATTGAACTCTTCTTAACTGTCCCAAAATGGGAATCGTGTCTCATTATGGGACAAACTCGCCCAAACCCGCGTAGTTACAGCCTTTCTGCCACTTTTCTTCCCGCTTAATCCATTTCAACCGTCCCATTTTGGGACACTATCACCCATCCACTATCTGCCCGTCCGTATCCTTCAAAATCCTTTAAAGTCAAGCCTGGCAAGGGATTCCGCGGTTTCGTCCTCGTTCAATCAAGCGTTGGCACGGAAAATGCTTTAGAAAATGCGTTATTATAATAGGGTTTTTAGGGTTTTCGATTCACCCATGGGTGGCAACTTAGGTTATTTTAGGAAACGTGGTTCGCAAGCAATCCGAATTATAGACAGCCGCACTCATACGTGACGACAATCCCGAGACGAGGAAGATGAGAGACGAGAATAAATCCCAAGCGAAACTCAACCAGGAATTACAACTCATTCGTCAGCGCGTGGCGGAACTGGAGCAGGACAACGTCGAATACGAGCGGCTAACGAAGCAGCTATTGCTCGAAAACGATGAGTCGGTGAGAGAGTATTTCGACATTTACTTCCACGCCCACGACATGGTTATTTCTGTCGATATTGAGACGGAAAATGTGCTCAAGTGCAATAGGGCTGTGATGAAGGCATTGGGCTACAGCAGAGCGGAGATTGTTGGACATCCCACCTTTAAGCTATATCATCAAGATTGTATCGAAGATGCCAAAGATCAGTTTCGCCTTATTGCGGAGACCGGCGAGATACACGATGCCGAACAGACGCTGCGGAAAAGGAATGGGGACAAAATCAATGTGAGTTTGAACGCCACAACCGTCCGTGATGAGGATGGGAACCCAACGTTGGCTCGATTTGATTGGCGCGACATCACCAAGCGTGTGGTGGAAACCGGTGACTTGCGCTCCGAAAACCGCCGACTGAAGGCGCGTCTGAGTTCCAACATCCCCGAACGTCCCGAAGTGTTCTCCGATATTGTCACCCAAGACCCGGCAATGTACTCAATCTTTCGGCACGTGGAATCTATCTCAGTCACCGGAGACACCGTGTTGATAACGGGTGAAACTGGCGTCGGTAAGGAGAAGATTGCGGAGACGATTCACCGACTGAGTGGAAGATCGGGGATGTTCCTTCCGGTCAACATCGCGGGGTCTGACGATCAGCTGTTTTCGGACACACTCTTCGGTCACGAGAAAGGGGCATTCACTGGCGCGGATTCTGATCGAAGGGGTTTGATAGAACAAGCGTCGGGCGGCACGCTATTCCTTGATGAAATCGGGGACATTGGCACCGAGTCGCAACTTAAACTCCTGCGCCTTTTGGAGGATGGACAGTATTATCGGCTGGGTGACGACACCCCAAGAACGAGCGAAGCCAGAACGGTTGTCGCCACGAATCGGACCATCGAATCCCTGATGACGGACGAAACTTTTCGAAACGATCTCTACTTTCGCCTCCGAACCCATCATGTGCACCTGCCGCCGCTACGCGAGCGGAAGGAGGATATCCCCCTGCTCGTATCCCATTTCCTCAAACGAGCCGCGGAGGCGCTTGGAAAAAAAATACCCGTCCCGCCACCGGAACTCTTTACGTTGCTCTCGACCTACCACTTCACCGGAAACATCAGAGAACTTGAAAGCATGGTGCGCGATGCCGTTAGCAGACACAACGGCGGCGTACTCTCCACCGAATCGTTCCGGGAGGCGATTGATGAACAAACTTCCGCTTCGCATGGGGGCGCGCTGCCCGGAGCGGGGGAGGTCGGGTTTGCCGAGGCATTAGCCACCACACGAAGCCTGCCTTCATTGAAAGAAGTAGAACCGCTTGTGATTGAGGAGGCGCTTAGGCGTGCCGATGGCAATCAAACGATTGCGGCTCGACTCTTGGGTCTATCAAGAGAGGCGTTGACCAAGCGTATAAACCGCATGCGAAAGCCTGCGCGCAAAGCCTAAGGCGGTGTTTGCTTTTCGCAACTTCACTTGCTGTTTTATACGCATCCGTTTCTACCCCGCGGCCACTCGCCTCAAAGAGGTGTGACAATGTGGCTTTCGGGGACATTTTGTCCGAACTGCTTAAAACCCTTTGTTAGCAAGAGTTAAAGCGCCTCTTAAACCGATTTTCCTGAATTTCATCGACACAACGTCCCACCCCTGTCTGTCTTGCTGTAGAACTCCGTCTTCATCGCCTGAAAAATCCCTGAACCCCCACCACGCCTAGATGCAACGACTCCATCGAATCCCGAATTCATGTCTGTTTTCGGATTTGGCATAGGTTTTGCTGATAATTGGATTAAGAAACTTGATTCGTGTTGCTAGAAGAATTGATTGACCTGTAGCGCTGTTCGAGACTAATCGGATAATCCAAAATGTTGGAGCGCTTGCCCCTTATTGATTCACTTCACACTGCAACATAGGAGGGTACAATCATGTCGACTTCAAGAAGTTCTACGCTGTTGGTCGCAGTCGTATTCATGACTGCTGTAATGTTCACATGGACTCCCGATGTTGATGCCGGAGCTGATAAATACTGGAAAGTAAAAAAAGTGTGGAAATACGTCGTTAGTTCTACTGGGGAGTGGTGTTACACAGTAACGCAAGAGTGGCCACCGTACCCCGATACGAACACAGAACACTATCAAGATTACCACGCTGGCGATGAAGTCAATACTCATACGCATGGTTACTATATCACTACGATAGAACACGTCTACACTGTGTACGTCAGTAGTTGTCCGGGTTAGAGGTGAATTATGAAACGCTTATTCATTGCAGTTGTCATATTCGTCGTCGCTCTTAATGTCGGGATTTTTGTTTACTCGGAGTTTCGTGCACGTCGAACTGTTGCTGAAATTACGGCAAGGACAACTGAACTTGAGAAGCAGGCTAACATTTCACACGTGACAATGGTTTCCGAATCGTCTCAAGAAATGCCACAAGCCTCATCAGTTACCGAGTATGTTCCCATTCCCGAAGAGGACAGAACCGAAGATTACATAGAACTCAAATCTGAGGAAGAACGTCTTGAAGGGCTGGAAAACTTAATAGCTGTTGAGGAAGAATGCTGTCCGGAAGATGATAAGGAAACCTATCTAACGTGGGAGCAAAGGGTTAGGAACGATTTAACCAAAAGGCACGGCGCTATACCTGAAATTGACAGGTACATCGAATTGGCTACTGTGTATCGTGATGGCGGGAATTTGACAGTCGTCGAAGTTGTAGAGGAAATAGAACTTCGAGTAATGCTGTATGGTGTTGGTCACGAAGAATTGGCTGATACTATAGAGATGGCTAAGAATTACCCACCAGATGCAATAGTCAGGGTTAAACGTGAATCCAATGAGAATAGCAGTGCGGATTCACAACCCAGCGATGGTACTACTACTAGCACCGAGTATGTTCCCGCTGACAACTGAAACCCCAACAAGCTGGGCTATTTGTTTGCCCAGCTTTTCTTATAAGGAGGCCTAAAATGACTTTCCTAAAGAAATACTGGTATCTACCAGTATTCCTAGCAGCGTGCGTTGTGATTGGCATATTTATTATTCGTGCCAACCAACCGCCCGAAGAACCCCAAGTAACTTATGTCATGCCGGAGCGAACGGGTAACGTTCAAATCAATACTGGTCGTACCACTGCGCCAAGTGCAACCGCATTGCCCCAAACCGAAACGACGAATCAGGTTGAAAGCAATGCAGAGTTCAGCGAACCCAGTATGCCTGCTGAACCTGTTGAGCAGACTAGTCAAAGCACATCAGCGGCAGCCGTAAGTGGGAGTACTGCCCAAACCGCACCGGACGATACTGTGTCTGACGAGGAACTGCAAAGGCAGTTGGATGAAGTGGCTAAGTATGGGGACTATTTGGAAAAAGAAACGGTTGAGTACAATACTATCATGTCCGATTTTTATGATATGAAAGCAGATGAATTGCGTTCTCAATCTCTAGCACAACGGCGTTCATATCTCGAAGGGTATCGTGCAGAATTGGAAAGCGATCCTGACGATGGCGATGACAAGGAACTCACTGATTCAATCATTGATTCCTTTGTCAGAGCAATGAATGAAAGAGGGGTGTATTTTGACTAAGCGACTTCTAGCAACAACGACGCTACTCGCCTTCGCAACCGTGTTCACCTTCACATTCTTTCCAGTAGACTATGCCGACGCTGCACATTGTGCTCAAAAGAAGGAAGAAATAGAAGGGTTAAATCTGAGAGAGTCGGACTTAGACCTCTATGAAGCGTTTGAGAACACAAAGGAAGCGTGTTGCTCTGAAGAAGAAGTCGCAGATGGTAATAAGCAAAAGAAACCTATGCGAGAACGGTTTATGGATATGTACCTGCCGAAGAGGGGTTTACAGAAGCCGAGATTCATAGATACACAGACCGTACAGAAAAGCAATTAAGACGTGAGTCTCTTACTTATGAGGAGCACATGGAGTTCTTGGAACTGCTCGTCAGGTTCCAACCTCACGAAACCAACTTCAAAGCCTACGAGAAGTGGAAAGCGTTGGGAGAACACATTGTTCCAGGGTCGTGGTCTCAAATATGGACAGACAACTAGAATAGACATCTTTCCAAAATGGATCCGTGTAGTTACAGCAATCTCGGAGATTAGAATAACTACGCCGTTTGGCAACTTGCTGAGGAATATCGCAAGTTTACAATGGCAGCAATCACATTCCATGTTTTCCCATAGTTGCGATGTTTGCCTCGATAGATGTCTTTGGCAATGCGAAAAATCTTACATCGTCTGACGATATTCTCAATGGCGACCCTGCGTGTTGCCAACCGTCGGTTGAATTGCTTCGCCTCCTGAGTCAAGGGCTTGCTCCGATAGGCCTTGATGGGCGTCGAACTGTTGGCATACCGTTTGGCTATCCCCTGATAACCACTGTCAGCCAACTTCTCAGTTTCGGGAGAAATTGCCA
>JAJDTR010000109.1 GCA_022827055.1 Candidatus Poribacteria bacterium
AATTGTGTTCTATTGACATAGCACTCCGCTGGAGTGAAAATCAGACCACGAAGGAACACTTTTCACGGCTAGTCATTGAGCGAAAAAGGAGTGTTACGTGCTGAATGAATTATACCGACAGGGATAATGGCGCGCTACCAAATAACACTCAACATTGCACTCCTCTAGAGTGCAGACGCGAGGAGGCATCGTGTTCTATTGACATCTCACTCCTCTGGAGTGAAAAACATGCCGGTAAGGAACGTCATTGTAGAGCCTATCACAGAGCGAAGAACGAGAGTTACTTGCTGAAAGAATTATTCCGACAGGGATAATGGGGCGCTACCAATGGACAAGAATTGATGCGTGCGTCAGTTGTTGGTCGGTGCCATGTCCCATGCCCGAATGGATTTAACGTGTGCGCTTCCGCCATTCGAGAACAGACGGACGCCTGTGCTGTCGAGACGGGTCGGGTAGATGCGCTGCGTGATGCACTCACGATTATTTGCGAACACTTCCAACACCGAGTGATCGAGGAAGATCCGAAGTTCGAGCGGTTCGCCGGCAGTCAACTCGAATGGCGCAGCCTGCGCAGAGACGTATCGTTCCGACTCGGGCAGGCGCTCCGACGCTTCCGTGGTGCGGTAGTAGGCGTATCGGATGGAATCGTCCAGGGTTGATTGTCCGACGCCCACATTGAGCGTTTTTGATGTCCTGTCGTAGAATATGGTCGTTTGCTCCGCGCCATCGGGAGTACAGCGGACTTTCACGCCGAATTCCTGCGCGTCTGAGGAGGATATGTGGACTTCCAATTCAAGGCAGGCGCCCTGCACATTATCGACGACAAGTTCCGAATCGGGTTGCAGGTGCAAATCTTGATGGCTGCGCTCGTTCATGCGCAGTACGCTCAACTCGGGGGCAGGCTCAATCTGTAAAGTACTCTCACCGTCCAGCGAGAGAATCCGCGGTACGGTCGTGGCGCCGCTCCAGCCGGTGGCACGCGCCCGCTCCACCCCGCCCATCTCGGAGATCCAATCGAAGAAGATACGTCGATCTTGGTTGTCCAGAAGCGTTCTGGCACCGCCGAGATGTCCGCCGGGCCAGCTCATCCTCGCATGAAATTCGGGGTGGAACCGTTCGTTTTCGAAGCGGCCGAGGTAATACTGCGTGGCTCGGAGGTGACTGCAAAAGAGCAGCATGTATTTGTCGCCCAGCGGGAAGAAATCGGGCACGGCGAGGTCTTCGGCAGCCTCTGTCCATTCTCGAGAGGATTCGTAAAACTCGCCGAGATATTCCCAATCCGTGAGATTCCCTGACTTGAACAGGTAGCCCGAATCGCCCTTCCCCGCGGGGTCGCCGCGGTTAAGCACGGCGTAATAGGTGTCCCCATCAAGCCAAGCGCACGGATCGTGGACGGTGTATTTTCCGTAATCGGGGTCGCCGGGTTGGGGCGCCGGGATAACGGGGTTATCGGGATGCTTTGTCCAATTCAGAAGCAGGTCATCCTGACTCGTAGCCAAACAGATCCCGTCAGGGAAGCCGTAGTAGATGAAGGTTGGGATTCCCTCTTTGCTGATGAATGCACCGCCGCTGAAACAGCCGATGCGGTCGGCGGGGCCGGGGCCCGGCGCCAGCGCGATGGGATGATGCACCCAGTGGACGAGATCCACGCTGGATGCGTGTCCCCAATGAATCTGATTCCAGTAGGCGGCTTGCGGGTTGTATTGGTAGAAGAGGTGATAGCGTCCTTTCCAGTAGATTGTGCCGTTGATGTCGTTCATCCAGCCCGAGGGCGGCATGAAGTGGTAGACGGGTCGATGAGGATCGTCCCGGAACTTCTGCGTCAATGCCAGTGTCGAGTCTATTAGTTTTTCGGTCTTTTCTATTTCTGTAGTGTAGTTCATGGATTGGATTCCGTTTCGTGAAAGTTGGGCGGTACTCACTTTGGCTATTGCAAAAAGAAGGAGCAATGTCCAATACGTCAAGAGAAGCCTCAGTTTCATATCGAATTATACCATTTTTCACAGGTTTTGGTGCATTAATGGTGTCAATCAGCAGGGCTGGAAAATCTCTTGGCATGTGCTATGGGTGCCCTTTTGAGACTCTCTATCGCCTTGGGATATCTCTGGAAGCTCTATCGCGGTCACTACTCGTTTCCTTGATCACTCGCTTTTCGCTCGCTCGATCTATTCGTTCGGTTGATTCTACAGATGCGCAAGCCGCGTTAGAAGGCGTAGGGGAAGAATTGGTGTACGTGGGCACCCCGGATTTCGCCGAAAATTGTCCATAACCCTCCGATGACGTGCTGCCCCAGTATCAAGCCGACGAAGAAGGGGACCGCCTTTCGATAGAGTCGGATTCCGCCGATTCGCAGGATACACCATTTTATCAGCCATGCGCAGAAAAGTGAAGCCCAACCAAGGCTCAGAACCCATCCGCAGGAGACAGCATAACCGACCGGGTGGAACGGGAAGCCGACGAAGCGCTGATGGAGCAGCGTCAATACCATCGTTATTCCCGCGCCTAGCCCAACATCAATGAGCATCTGGTCGTTGCCTTCCAGCGGGTTTTCCAGCCAAACTTCGAGGCGGCGAAACGATTCGCTGGATATAAGATGATAGACATTCAACGCCCCGTGCCGATACATGCTATCCAGAAACACCCAAAAACCGGCGATGGTGCCGACGATAATCGCAATCACCATTGCCCCCAAGAAGCCTCGGCTCGACCCCCCGACGGTTTGTGCGATTTTGAAGCCTTCCAGTTGGTGCCCGACGGGATGGGAGCGGTAGGCGCGGCTCATCCAGTAGGTTCGGCTGAAGAGCGCGATGTTGCGTTGTCCCATCGTTCGAGCGCCAAACGTGTTGAGGAGCATCATCTCGGGACCTATCCACTCGGCGTCGTGGGCGGGCGGTCCAATCTCTGCTCGGATTCGGGCAATGGCAATGGCGTAGACGATGTAGATTAACAAGAATACGACGGCAATCCAAGGTGTCATCCCGGCGTAACTCAGGGCAAGCACCAGGATAGCGCCTCCTACCAACAGACCGGCGATCGCCGTGCGGTAGGTCATCGGCTCATCGGCGGTGGTTTCGGGGGGTTGACCGCGAATCGTCCAAACCGCGACCTGTTTGAGATATTTGCGGCTGCCCCAGAGCGCGACGAAAGCGAGGACTATCCAGGCACCGGCGGTTTCAAAACTCCTATAGGGTCCTGGAACGCTCCAGATTCCCGCCGCATTTCGAAAGATGAGTTCGGCCTTCCAGAATAGGTGGAAGAACCACGCGGAGAAGGAGAGGTTTAACGGCAAGAAGTACCCCAGCCCGACCACGAACGGATAAACGGCTACCGGTGTCCAGCCGATCGCGTTCCACGGCTTCGTGGTGAACAGCGGCGTGACGTCGTAGGTCGGCTTTAGGGCGGGGAATGACGGGAAGATTCCGTGTACGCCGTTTATCACGTCCATACCGCCGGCGAGGGCAAAACCGAGCCACAAGCCGCGATTGCCTAACAATCCGGTGCCGCCGCGCGCCAATTCGAGCGGAAGTTGAATGATTGGATAGGCTAACTTCTCATTTTCCGTCCACTGCTTTCGAACGATGGTGTTGATGCACAGCAGTACGAGGAGCAGGACAATCAGGAAGCCGCCCCAATACGCCCCCGGTATCAGCCAGGCTTTGAGGTGTATTTCGTTATAGAGTGTGGATTCTCCGTGCTGATAGCCTAGGAGCGCCTGTTCATTCACCACGCTCAACCAGTCGGGCAGATGCACCCCGAAAAGCACAGTCCACTGGTTCTCGGGCGTTGCAAACCAGAATGCGGTGAGATTCTGTATCATCACCAGCATCAGGTCGTGCCCAAAAATCGCGGTGGCGATCGCGAGCATCACGTAGACGATCAGCAGTTCGCTTGGCTGGAAGGCGATGCCGGGGATGTATCTCTTTAGCAGGGCGTTGAGAACGACCAAGACAAAGAGACTGAAGGTTACATTGTAAAAGAGCGTAAAGAGTGTCGAGAAAACGGGGCGATATATGGTCTCCGCTTGCATAACCCAATAGAGGTTTATCGGGATCAGGATGATTCCGAGGATGACTGGACGGATGAATCGCCCTCGACTATTGGATTGCAATCGTGATTGTGGCGCCTCCTTTGGATCTTAATCTAGAGTTGGTTGTGAGGCTTATCTCCTAAAACAAGCACTGGTTGTTCGGACGAAAGGCAGTTAAATGCATTCGGCAAAGTGAAGATAATCTTCGTGCTGTGTTATGCATCCGGACGCTATGACGAGCGTCTTTCAAGCCCCTTGCTCGGCTCCACCGTCAATGAGAAATATGACATGTCCGTGCTGCGGAAGATGTCCTCGACTCTCTTGACGAAGATTCGTTTCCGCTGCTCCAAATCAGCAGACGTGTAAACTCCGGCGCCATTCAGAAACATGTATTTCTCGGACTTAATCAGTTCGCCAACGATGCGGAACTTTTGCCATTTGGCGCCGAAATTGTAGAACTCTTCGATTTGGTATGTCGCAAGGACAATCATCGTGAGCACCAGTGCCGCAAGCCCCACATAGACCTTGTATGGCGCCGATACAGCGAATGTCAATGCTATTGCCAAGGCGGTGAGAACATTGCACGATATTGCAACAATCCTCAAGAACCTGTATATCCTCTGGTTCTTTACGGCACGCTGGTCGAAGTATTTAATCTGGTCGTCAACTCTATCATTGATATACGATTCTACATTCATAGTATCCTCCTTTGATTGTGGAAATCCTTCGCTATCTGAATCTAGAAAATCACACGATGGACAATGCGCCCATTCATTCAGATCTGTATATAAGCGGCCAAAAAGTCGGATCGGGTAATCCCTGACTGGGTGCAGATGCGGCGTAACGTTGAACTCTTTATACGGCGGTGGTTTGGCATTGTCAATGGAGTTCGGCTTCCGTCCGGATTTTCCCGTACCATTGAAATATGGTTTCCCTCACGAATCACACGAAATCCCAATCTTTCTAATGCCCGGACCACTTCAGTTTTTGGCGCGTCAGCTGGAAATCCCCTCATTAGACGGCGATTCCCGCTTCTTCCACGAATACATCCAAAACGTGCTCGTCTGTCTCAACAACTTCCCTTCCGAACGTCTCAATATGGAATTCAATAGCGGAGGTCGCATCAGCTACTGCCTCCTCACGGGAGTCTCCTTCTCCCACGACGACGCCCTTCAAACCGAGCGGATATGCGACATAGCCGTCTGCGTGTTTTTCGACGATAATCTTAAACGACTGCATCTGATGGATTTCTCCTTACAAAGAGCCTGATTAGTTTCGAGAAAGTGGTAGGCAATCTTCCACTCATCCGTTCTATACGATATAACGCAAACTTACATTGTTTAGCAACAGCAGATTTGCATCTAATCATCACAGATGTTAAGTTTTTGGTTCTGAGGAAACCTCAATAGTTCCTCGTCAGCTGGAAACCAGCGGACAGAGGGGTCGCTGACTTCGTGCGGGGATTCTGGGAAGTCTGGGTGTAGTGCCATGGTTGTCTTACGTTGTGCTTTTGATGATGGAGAATAAGGTGCGCCTCAGTCAACTAGGGACAACGGGCGTTATTCAGCAAATGTGCATGCTCTGCTCTTTGATACACTCGGCCGCGAACCACTAGCTTGCGATTAGTAAAGTCATTTATTAATTTCCCGTCTTGAGTAACCAAGACCTTTACGTTTGCTACAATGGCTAATGCAATAATATGCGGGTCATCTGACTTTATATTACCGTCCAATTCCTTCACTTTTTCTTCTACGCCGGTCTCTACTAATTCGAGTTTACCGGCCCGGTTTAATCCCAAGTAATCAATTCTTCCCTGCTTCCATTCTTGTTGAAATTTCTCCGTCGTTGAATAGGCAATTTTGCCATCTCTATTGTACAGCCAGTCTCGTACCGGCTCCATATCTCCATCGTATTTGTCATTAAACTTATTAAAACAATTGGCATCCAGAATAATGCACATACCTATTTCGCAAACCCCATAAGACGATCGGTTTCTTTCAAGAAGAATTCTCCGTAATGTTTCGGTACGCCAATCATGTTTGCCATCTCATCAAAATGGATGTTGTGTACCTTGACAACACGTCCCTTTGGCTCTAAATATATCAATGACACGTCTTCAGGCGAGATAGTGCCTTTCCTGATTTCAATTCGCGCGCGGTCGATCATGTAGTCGCTGTGCGTTTCAATGATGAATGTCCTCTGATGCTGAACCGCAAATTTCGCCATGAGAGAAGAGAGTTCTGCTTGTGCCCGTGGGTGCAAATGGACTTCAGGCTGTTGAAATAAGAGGAGGCGACGTTCGGCTGGATAAATGGGTCTGCGAGAATCCGGAGGGGCTAGCATCTGAATTAGAATCGGCACAATCTGACTGACGCCGTAGCCCACATCAACGATGTTGGTGTTTGGACCTCTCACCTTGACCCTTAGTTGAAATGGAGCACCCAGAGACTGTCCAAGGTTCTTAATCTCTATGTCTTGAAATAGCCCCGATCGCTTACCGAACTCCACCAATACATGAGTCAAAGCCTTCCACCTCACTTCTTGAGTCGTATGAATCTGCATCAACTGCATCGGGACATCACTTCCTTCGGGGCCATCAAACACCCGTGCTGGATCATATGTCCGCTTCGGGCGCGAGCGAATCGGCGCCGTACTAAATACAGATATAGTCTGCCATATATCCCACGGTCCGTATTGGCTACTTACCGAACTTACACGCGTCTTCAAGTAGTTCTCTAAGGCAATTTTTCCCTCAGATGGGCCATTCAAGAAATTCAGGAAAACACCCAGTGAAAGTTCAGTCAGGAAACCAGGGCCACAATCTAATCGGAACTGATTTCGTGTTACGTCAAAGTCAATCAATTGAGCATCGCGGTAAAGTTCATCTGTGAGATTGAATATAATTTGGCCATCGGCAAATTGCAGCGTCAGTGAATTGACAGCAGGTTGAATTCCTTCTTTTTTTACAACGAATTCAACCATCCATCCAACATCTTGGTTCTCGTATTTATAGACAAACCCGAGCTTGAAAACTTTCTCCGTCTTTTTGCTGTTTCTGACAATATCCCCGAAAATCCCCATTGTGTAGGGAGGACGATTAAAATCTACTTCTTTCTCAATAAGATAGTTTGCTAGTGCCTGAAAACATCCCAATGCAGTCGTTTTGCCGGTACTGTTTTCTCCGACCAAGAAGGTCAAGGGGCGAATCTCAAAATTCTGGCGTTCGGCGAAACAGCGTACCTCTTCTATTGAGAATTGGGTGATGTTCATACCGACACCTCTAGAATAGTTATCGTCTTGTTAACACGTATATGATCTAAGTTTATCATCTGCCAAACTCAACTGGTAGAACTAGGAAACGCGCAATGAATTGCGCTACTACGAACCCTTTCGCCTAGAGGCATAACCCTCAAGAATAAGCAGTATAGTCGGGAGCAATGTCATGCACGTCGATGGGGCGGCCTTCGCGTGCGGAGCGTATTGCGGCTAAGGTGCACCGCACCGCATGCACACCGTCCTCCCCGGAATAACGCGGCGACGAGTCATTGCGGACACAGTCGACAAGATGGTGGACTTGGTTTATATGCCCGCGGCTGTAATACCTGATGTCGGATTGCCAAACGTCGTCGCCTCCCTCGTCAAAGCGGAAGGCGCGGGTTTCCTCCCCTTCCCGATGCAAGAGAAGATGCTGCTGCTCACCGTTCCACAGCAGATTGTGACCGCCCTCTCCCAAAACCTCAATCATTCCGCGCTCGCCGATGACAGTTGTGCTGAAGCCGTGCATGTAGTCGTATTTGCCGTTCAGCCGCTCGGCGCGCATCCACACTCCTTGGCAATCGGTGTCCTCATACTTCCATGTGATGATGGGGATATCGACATCGGGAATCGAGTAGGGATCGTGTGCGGCGCCGCGTCCGTTCGAATCCGTTTTGCAAGTTGCGGTGACGGCGGAGATTTCGGCGATGCGGGCATCTCCCATGAGGTATTCGGCGGTGGCGAAGAAATGCACGGCATGGTCGAAGATCCACGGATAGTCGCCGCCGCCGGATTTTTCGCCGTCCACGCGCCAGTTTCGCGCTTCGGGAATCTCCTCGACCACATGTCTTTCACGCTCGAACCAAGCGCCGTGCCGCTGGCGTATCTGGAGGGGGCGACCAATCTCTCCGGCATCAATCAGTTCACGCGCCTTTATGTGGGATGTGATAAAGACATACGTCTCGCCGACAACCAGTTTGACGCCGTTTCTTCTTACGGCGTCGCAGGCTTCGAGGCCTTCAGCCACGCTGCGGCAGAAGGGTTTTTCGCAATGGACATGCATTCCGGCTTCGGCGGCTTGGCGGGTCATGGACGGGTGGAGGAAGGTGGGAGTGGCAATGTCCACGGTATTGATTGGCGCGTTGCGAAGCATCTCCTCATAGGAGTTGAAGACAGCCTCGACACCGTGGTCCGATGCGAATTGATTCGCTCTTGCCTTATCGAGATCGCAGATGGCAACGACTTCGGCATGGGGATGGCTTGCGTAGCCTTTCAAGTGGGACGCTGCGACAAGCCCCAGCCCGACAATGCCAACGTGTACGGATTTCATATGGTCACTGTTATGATTTTGGCGATCTTATATATGTCGTCCCGCCCTGGGTTCTAGATTGTAATAATTCCGTCACTTGATACACATTGCGCTCCTCTGGAGCGCAGGAATTAGGCACATCGCTTTCTACATACATTTCGCTCCTCTGGAGCGAGAATACATACACCGACCTGCCCGAATAAGATTGGGATCTGAAGCCAAAGGCATGGTCGTCGGGCGAGATGCAGCACGCACGGAAAAAGAGAACGAAATGAATAGAACGTATAATGAACTAGCATTCAAATGAAATGGGATCAGTGCCGCGAATTTTCAATGTTGGTGATGTGCTGTGGGTTCGGTGTGTTGATAGTGCAAACGGAGGAGGTCTAGCCCGAAATCGTCCTCCATGTGCCGCCACACGGTGTGGATGTGGTTGGCGTTATTCTGCGTGTTGTCGTACTCCGCGAAGAAGAATGGTCCGTGAAGGCGATAGTAGTGGGGTTTGCCGCGTTCCTCGGCGCCAGCCCATGCAAAATGGACATCGTTCAGATTGGCGTCTCGTAACTTCCGATGTTCTATATCGGCGATCTCCCGCGGCAATCGATCCACATACTCATGAATCAACTTCACAAGAAGCTCGCGCTGCGGGGTTTCCATTGACTCGACAGCCAAACCTTGCACCGCCCCAACCTCGACTTTCAGTTGTTCGCGAGTCAGAATGTCGGGAGGCGCGGTCGGGTTGATTACCGCTTTTCCTCTCTGATCGGTCTTCAAGCTGCCGAGAAGTTGACGCGCAAGGTCTTCCTCGGCGGAGAGAATGCGCAGTCCTTTGTCGGCGCCGTGCCGCACTTCCGCGGGATTGGAGCCGAAAAAGAAGGGATTTGGGGAGATGAATTCCCGATTGATTACGGTGAAGTGGAGCGAAACATGGTGTCCTTCCGCCCGCCAACCCCAAGGTTCGTTATTTGTCGGGTCGCCGAAAACCGAGAAGAAATATTTGTCCGGGTCGCGCGGAAATCGGGTATCGCCCTCGGCGCGTTCAATTTCGCCGAGTGTTGGTTCGAGATCGATGATTGCGGTCGCTTTGCGATACCCCTGGTCGCTCAACCCGCATTCCATCAGCTTGAAGGCAGCCTTCCGCTGTGCGTCATTCATCTCCTTAAGAAGTACGCCCTTGCGTTCCCACAACTCCATCGGGACAAAGTGCCAACGCAGCCGCTCGGCATCGGCAAACTGAAATTCCGCTTTTCGGCGCAGAGCGGGCGTCAGGGTCTCCAGGAAATTCGCGCATGCATTCGCCATCCGTTCGGCGGTTTCCGGCGCGGGAATGGTCAAGAGGGGCTTCGAGTCATTTTGAGTGTGGGTATGTTCGGTCATGCAGATAACCTCTCATCTTAAGAAGAAATAGGACTCGCACAATAGTATGGCGGTGGGCAATTTTATGGTGCAGCAACATTAATCATGGCTTTGACCGAGCCGGTCGTTTTATCGAGGGCGGTTTCAAAAGCCTGGGGCGTTTGAGTCAGTGGGAAGCGATGTGTAATGAGTTGCGTCGGATTCACTCTTCCGGAGGCGATGAGATCGCAAGCGACTTCATAGTCGTGTTTTCCGTTTTCGGCGCTGTAGCATACGGAGAAGATGATTCTGGCCTCTTTCTCCAGCGCCCCCTCCAGGTTGATCGGGACGGGGTTGGGAAAGACACCGGTAACAACGACGGTTCCTTCGGGCTTGACGACGCTTACCGCTTGGTCGATGGTCGGAGCGGCTCCGCCGACGGTCTCAATCACGGTGTCGATGGGTTCCCCGCCTGAAATGTCACCTACCTGCTGCGCCAAGTCGCCTGATCCCAAGCGGATGACACCATCCGCGCCCATCGCCTGCGCCATCTCTACTTGAACATCGTACTTGGCTACAATGTAGGCACGTTTGGCGCCAAAAACCTTTGCCACGGCAAGGGAAAGCAAACCGATTGTTCCGCCGCCTAACACCAACACAACGTCGCCGGGTTTGATATCTCCGTAGCGGCAGGCGTGAACGCCGACGGCGACAGGTTCGACCATCGCTCCCTGATCGTGGGTAAGTAATTCCGGCAGGGGGTGGATTCCCAAACCCTTGACCGCCATGTATTCTGCGAAACCACCTCCCCACGGCACGCGAGCTTTGTTGGGGCAGTGGAAGTATGCCCCGCTGCTGCAGGATGAACAACTTCCGCATGCGTAGTGGCGGGTGAGGTCCACGCAGACGCGATCACCTTCCCGAAAGCCTTCAAGCCCCGGTCCAACCTCCACGACTTCGCCGCTGACTTCGTGTCCGAGCACGGTGGGTTCGAGGTACGGTCGGACTGCGTACCAGTGCAGATCAGAGCCGCAGACGCCGCTGCTCATCACTCTTATGACAGCGGTAGTCTCCGCTGCGTAGGGAATACCTGTTCGTTCAACGCGCATATCGCGCGCGCCGTGCATAAATGCCGCCTGCATACTCATAGGCAAATGAATCCTTCTCGGTGGAGATGTTGCAAGGTACTCACGTCAAGTTTCTTCGATTGTGTTACGGCTCCGCCCTCTCCGTGAATTTGTGCTCCTTGCGGATGCGATTATAATCTCATGGCAGAATGCAGTCAAGCAAAAAGCCGATGGAAAGGCAGTAGCCAGTGGCCCGTGGATCTCTATAGGAACTCTATAGCCTTGGGATCTCTATCGCGGGGGATGTGCTATGGGATTAGCTATCGCAGTCGCTATCCGCTCCTTGATCACTCGTTATCCACTCGTTTGATCCTGTCCGGTCGCTTGATTGTTGCAAATCGGCAGCGTCTGTGAGATAATGAGTGTAGGACATGGCATAAACTATTCACACAATGATAGGACTCTCGGAGGGAAAGTCCATGATATACGGCTCAGGTAGTCATACGTACGAAGTTCAGGAAAATTGGTGGCAATTGCCCGAAGGCTGGAATTTCGGTTGGATTCCCGCCGTGGGAGTGGACTCGCAAGATAGGGTTTATGTCTATAGCCGAAGTGAGCACCCCTTGGTGGTTTTTGATCGCGATGGTAACTTTCTCACGTCATGGGGGGACGATGTCCTGGTTGATGCACACGGCATTTTCATTGATGCCGAGGACAACATCTATTGTGTCGATCGCGACGCTCACATTATGCACAAATTCACGTTAGACGGCGAACTGCTGATGTCCGTTGGAGAGCAAGGTCAGCCCGGCGCGGAAGGCGAACCGTTCAATCGACCGACCGACCTCGCATTAGGCCCGGACAGCGAGATGTTTATCAGTGACGGTTACGGTAACGCGCGCGTGCACAAGTATTCGCCCGACGGCGAGTTGATAAAGTCGTGGGGGACACCGGGGACGGGGCCCGGGGAGTTCGATCTGCCGCATTGTGTTCGGGTGGATCCGCGTAACCGGGTGATGGTCGCAGACCGCAGCAACAATCGGATTCAGTTTTTCACGCTGGATGGCGAGTACATCGAAGAGTGGGACGGGTTGAAGCATCCGGACACCATCTACATTGATGAGGACGAGATCGTGTACGTCGCGGAGATGGATCAACACCTCACGATTATGACACTTGATGGCGAGGTGATCACTCAGTGGGGGAGCGAGCGAGGAAATGAGGTGCCCGGGATGTTCTATGCCTGCCCGCACGGGATCTGGGTGGACTCGCATGGCGACATGTACGTTAGCGAGGTGCAGGCGGATGGTCGGTTGCAGAAGTTTATCCGGCAGAGGTAAGTAAGGGGTGCGATTCGGACGGGTGGATTCGAGCGTGTAGTCTGGGTTTTCCAGTCCAGACTGAGCATTGACGGTGTACGACAAGTCAGTGAAGTTCGGAATGCAAAACTTGAAACAGTGTTGAGATTGAAAGGACAAGACGAGTATGCCTCATGACAACCCAACAGCACGATGCGTAGAGGGTGACCGCTATGAAGCCGAGGTTCCGGATACGTTGGATTTGGCGGAGAGGATGGCGCTCGCTATCAACGCCCTAACCAATGTCTGGGATGCGGAATCGCGATGGGGTCTGAAATTCATCGTGGATTTCTCGCGGAATCCCGCAGTGCTGTTTGTCAACCATCTGATTGATGTCTATCTGAATATCCCACCGAAGTTCGTGGAGGCGTTGGCGCTGTGCCGATTGGCGTCCGGGGATAAGTCAAGCTTGGATGTCGATGCGGGCGTCATACAGGCGCAAGTAGACCTGATTGGCGAGGACGGACTCACCTATTGCCCGACCGATATTTTCGACAGAGTTCCCATGGGAATAGCCCACTTTGCGGAGGGCGAAGCTGATGAGATGACGCCTTTCGCCGAGATCTGGGGCGAGGGCAGGCAACTCGTGACAATGTCGATACTGGCACAGGTTGACGATGACTCGCAATGGATTGAGATTGGCAAACGCAAGGTCGATCGCATTTTGTCTCTGACTCAAGAGAAGGATGGTTTCAGGTTTCTATGGAGAGCGCAATATCAGCCGGGGCAGAATCCGCCGAGCAATGCCGATGAACCGGGTATGACCCCAGACGAGGGCGGCGGCTTATATAGCAAGGAAGATCTGTTCACAACGATATATTCGATAGGTTCCACCGGTCACGGTGCGGGGTTGTTCTACCGCGTTACCGGTTATGAGCCTGCTCTGGAGTTGTGCCGTGGTTTGGCTCGCTGGGCGTTAGCCCGCGTCTTCAACAGCGAAGATGGCCGCTACACGTTTTGGCATTATCATCACGGGCTTTACGCCTTGATGGCGGTATGCGAGTACGGCTACGCTGTTGGAGATCGGGAGGTGCTGGAGCGGGTGGATGCGTGCTACCGCTGGGCGCGCGAGATGGGGGATCCGCTCATCGGGTTCTATCCCGAGGTTCAGCAAGGGACCGACCGCTACCTGGAAAGATACGGCAATTCGGTCGAGATCTGCGAGGTTGCCGATATGGTCTGGCTGGCGTTGTATTTGACGCGAGCCGGACTGGGCGATTACTGGGACGACATTGATCGGTGGGTTCGCAATGTGTACGCTCAAGGGCAACTGTGCGATCCGCACCTTTTCGAACACATCCCCGATAGCTATTATAATACGGAGCCGGACAACCGACCGTACAGAGACGACACGGACATTCGCGAGAGATCCGTTGGATCGTTCTTCGGCTGGATGCGCGCCAATGAGGCGCTGACGGTGAACCAAACTCCCGACGGTCCGAAGCTGATGGATTCGTCGATTATGCACTGCTGCACGGCTAACGGCGCACGGACGTTTTTTTGCGTGTGGGATAGCATGGTGAGCAGATCGGGTGATTTGGTGAAGGTGCACCTGTTGCTGAACCGCGCCTCCGAATGGCTCGACATCGACAGTTATTTGCCGGCAGCGGGCAAGGTGGTGCTTCACATTAAAGATGCGCCCGAAGCGGCGGTGCGGATTCCGGAGTGGTGTCCAACCGACGCGGTGCGGGTAACCGTTGGGACAGAAGCGCGCCGAGGCTTGGTTGAAGGGCGTTATCTGCGGATCGGTTGGCTGAAACCGGGAGATCGGGTCACGTTGGAGTTTCCGGTGCCGCAACGCGAGGTGCATCGGGTGCTCGGCGAAATTCCATACAAATTGGAACTGCGCGGTTCAGATGTCGTCTCTATCGATCCAAAAGGGGTGGCTTATCCGCTTTATGAAAATTCGCCATCCGGGGAGCAGGTGGCAAGAACACGGTTCATACCAAAGTTAAAAGGGATAATCTGGTAACTCGCTGAGTTTTGGCGATGAGCAGCCCGTTGATGAGTCGAGATTGGGAAACAGAATCGGCGGCCATGATGATTACAAAACGTGCCGACCAGTCACGTCAAATTAACGGAACGAATATACGGTAGATAACTAACTTAACATCCGCATAATAAGGCTTGTGTAATCTCGAATTTTCACATACTAGATCTTGGGGTATACCGCCATGAACGAGCAAAAGTCACCTAGATATTGCCGCGAGTCCGATTGATTGACCGATTTTGCCCTTCCATCATT
>JAJDTR010000129.1 GCA_022827055.1 Candidatus Poribacteria bacterium
AGGTACTCCGAGCCACCGACAATTACTCGCGCAATGCCTTTCTTAGGGAATCCTAAGAGTGTGCCTATTCGGTTCGCAGGAGCGGTTAGTTTGTCAATGGTTCCCTGCATCTCGACGATGGCTTGATCCGCTTCTTGAATCGTATTTTCGTACTCACGCATCATACGTTGATTCTCAACAATCTCGCGTTGATTCTCAAGAATCTCACGTCGCAGTTCGTACAGGAGTTTGCGTTTACCGTCATTCTCGCGTGTTACATAGATAAGTTCATCCACAATCATCAAAGAACCGGGGCTGCCCACGTCTTTGTCGATTTCATCAGGTTCTCCAACAAAATCGTTATGATGCGGGTCAGGGTAGTCGCTGGATGGCTTTTCAGATTGATTCCAATCTTTTCCGGATTGATTCCAATCTTTTTTGTCGCGCATTTAGTTCCTCTCGGCACAGCGTAGATTGAGCACGAATGTCAAAATAACCTGTTGTTTATAATTCAAAGTCATCTTTTCAAATCGCATCTCGCCTGTTTAAGGCGCTTGGACTGATATATCAAGGAATTAAGGATGAGATCCGATGGAATTCCACCAATCTGGCTCAGCCCCAATCGGAATTAATTTAATCAGTTGAAATTGCACGGCACTCCTATGACAGATTTGTGAGAAAATCCTCGGCTATGCCTGACTATCCCACGTTTATAGAGTTGACACATTCATCTTCTCAAAATACCTTCAGGTTAGTCGGAATCCTAAATTGTTTACTGATTAATCCGAGGAACAAAACTATGCTCACCGCTTCGAGAGATTCTGTTGATTCAGCCGATTGAATAACTGTCCGACAATCATTGAGTCATGGCAATCTGACGATAGATGGGGTATAGAAAAAGGAGATTTTCATTAGCAAATGCCGAGCTATTCTATCACACAAATTCGGGAATCTCAACGCAAAAAAGTGAAATTTGTCCCCTAGGCGAAAAGCAGATTGACGGCAATCGTCAATGCGTCTGTATCTCCTCCCCGTCTCCAGCATCCGACTGTTTCCAATCTAGCTCGCTTTCATTCCATTCAAAAACCTGCAAGGGGCCAAACTTCAAATTAACCGTTAAACTCTTTGGCGTCGGCGAGCTATCAAATCGATTGAAGTCGCGAATTACAACATAGGTGTGTTGACCATCAGAAATTTCCTCGCAAGAAGCGATGAAATCATTAAGATCATGGATCGCCCTGCCATTGATTTCTTGAATGACAACCTTTGAATTGCCGCTCCGCTCGCGTATGCCAACCCGTGAAAAGCTACTTCCCGCATCGGCATGCGTGAGATAAACACCTTCCGCTTTGAAGTAGAGCATGCGTCGCAGATCCGGAGTGACATCGTGAAAGATTGAACCGGCAAAGCGTACAAATCGGCGAACCTTCTTGAGTTCAAGGTCCTCGACCGGTATTCTGACAGTCATCTGTTCGCCATTGCGGTAAATTTCCAACACTACATCTGCTCCGACACTGTCGTTGAGCATTGCGTCGAAGGTATAAAGATCGTCGCGGATTAGATTGTCATTAATCCGGTAAATAATATCCGACGCGCGGAGGAGGTCCTCGCCCGTGGTTCGTGGAATAATCGACTCAATCTGGATGACTTTCGGTGTTCCTGATTCAGACGGTCCAATTTCCACGCGCGATGATTCCGGCAATCTAAAATGTTTGATTGCCTCGCCAATCGAGATAAGTTCCAAATCTACGCCGATCTCACCGCGATGAATCGGAGAGTCATCCTGAATACGAGTTAAAGCGTCGATCAAATATTCAATGGGGAGTTCGAAGCTGGATGTGTCAGATCCTCGAGCGTGGATGGCAATGACCTCTCCTTCCGTGTTCCACACCGGACTTCCGCTTGATCCGCCTGTTCTGTCAAAGGTCGTATGAATGTAACTCGAATGCCGATTTCCTTTGTTGACATTGAGATTGGCGACTTTGCCTTCTTTGATCGAGTATTCCTCTTTATCGTTGTTGCCGATTAGAAGGAGCTCATCGCCCAAGACAAGATTACGCCACGCTCCAAGTTGTACCGCTTCCAGAGAAAATTCGGCTTCACCAGGATCTATCTGATAGAAACCGAAGTCGTGCGTCGGGTCATAGTAGAATACTTTTGCCTCGGTAAAACTCCCATCGTAGAAATTAATCTTGACGTAAGACGGACTGCTACCAGTCACGTGACGATTGGTGGCGATAATTCCGCGCTCCGCATCGACGATGAAGCCGGTAGCGAAACTGGTGCCTTTTGCTTCGGTTTCAAACACAACCTCGGATGAGGTTTCCACATTCACAACCATGGGCTTGAATGCAGCAATCTGATCTGTCCAGTTGTGGGCGGCGTGAATTCTCAGTGCAATCCCGTGCAGAAACAGCAAAATTGCGATACACCAAATGGAAATCTTTTTAGTCCGTTCGGCTTGAAAAAGAGTTGTGTCGAAGAGCATAAGTGCCTCCAAATAAAATGAAGTAAGCTAACTTTAGGTTACTACAGAGACAGCCGCGGCGATTAGCCTATTGATGGATGGAGCTAGACATGCAGCAATTGTATGTTTTAGAACAAGAATGTTTGTAAATCGAGGCTGAAATCTGCATAACAGTAGAAATACAGAGTGAATCATAGAATAACACAACCACTTGGAAAATGGAAAAGTAATCTGGGAGGATCCCGAAGCTGGTTCTAAAGAGCCTTTTTGAAAAATTGGAGTCAAAGCGAATTTGGACTCGTGAAGAACGTTTTTTCAGATTGCGTTGTCGCCTCTTCTACACCTGTCGCCCCGCTGGGGCTTGGGTTCACGGGGTTGTGGCGTTTCTACACACCTTCCGCCCCTCTGGGGCTTTTAAAGGCTGGTGCGCAGTGCGCACCCTACAAATGTACTTTTCAAACAAGCTCTAAGCTCGACTTTGTACATGTAAGTGGCATAATAAAGGTTGTCAATTGAGCGTTCCAGAAAAGCGACTGAGATTTTAGCCGTCTGGCTTTTTTGGTTGACCTTAGAAAAAGTCGCTGGTAGTTTCCAGTACCATCACGGCGGGGGAAGGGAATCTCTATGGGATTTCTATCGCGTTAAAATCTCTATCGCGCTCGCTATCCACTCGCTTGATTCCCGGCTACGGGTTCGTGTTGTACTTATGTACAAAAAGAAAGGAAAAGAGACATGTATGCACAGCCAATTGGGCCGGAGGGAGTAGGGGTGTGGCTGCGGAAAGGATTGATTGAATGGAAGAAACCGTTGCCAAGAAATCCTTCAAGAAAAATCGATTACTAGTTGCTATAATTCACTGCTTTTTCTGAGTATCTTTTGCGCTGCCCGTAGATACGTTATTCACAGTTGTCGACTTTTTCTGGGATTCAGCGAGATATTCAAAAAGATTGGGTTCATCGGTGTCGTCTTCAATGTCGGCGGTTTGACGTGCTGTGCCTTCCGACATCGTGACGGGTTGTTTCGCTGTCCGTTCCGGTGTGTTTTGGGGGGGACGTTGGGGAGTCGTGCCGCGCGCAGTGCCAGTTTCGGCGGGTTGGTGGTCGTGTGTTTCAAGTCGTTCTATTCGCTCCAATACTTCGTGCATCGTTTTTCGCACCATCATGAGTTGATCCTGGAGATTTTCCACACGAGAGGTTAGCTGAGAGACCGTGTCAGCTACATCTTCTTGGGGGCTTTCGGGTGCGGGGCTCGAAAACACTTGTTTGTCAGTATTACTCGCGACATTCGGACTTGGCGAGACAGCCGGAGTTTTAGGGCTCGGGTCGGATTCTTGCGTTGAACCCTTGGTCGGCGTGTCTTCGTGGGAAACATCGAGCAATTTGATTTCATAGATGCCAGAGCCAATTCCTTTTGTTGAAAAGTATGAAACTCTAACTTTAACTTGTTGACCAATTTCCAGCTTACCCAGGCGAAGGCTTAAATTCCAAATCACTGCGTCGTTGTGCCAAGCAAGTTCCCAACCTGGTCGGCGATTCAATCCGCGCAGATAGGCAGTTACCAAACTCGTGTCAGAAATCTCTTGAACCATCGGTTCGGTGGTTAAGGTTCCGGTAGTTTCGACTGGTTGAAAATGAGCGTCAACTTCCGAGCGCGGCTGTACAATCGACATGGGGATTTCCCCCTGCTCCGCCTTCATGGTGGTCATCCATCCGGCATCGCTGATTCGCTTACACGCGATATTATAGTGGTATTGAACTGCCATTGCTCATGTCCCAGCCGAGAATGTTAACGGCAGATTAGAATTGACTATCGAATTTGTTTATATCTACTCCATCCGGATTGGATTCAAGCGATTCCGGATTGAATCTAACGTTGGAATGTTTGCCGTATACCGACCTTCGACTGCGAATGATGCGGCACAGTGCGCAAAATTCAATGCCTCCTGTGGCAATTGTGTTTCATAGTATTTTATTAGGAACGCTGCAGCAAATACGTCGCCAGCCCCGGTAGGGTCAATTTCGTTTGCAGGATAGGCGTTCGAGTCCAAAACCCGA
The DNA here is from genome assembly GCA_022827055.1 of Candidatus Poribacteria bacterium. Classification (GTDB taxonomy): domain Bacteria; phylum Poribacteria; class WGA-4E; order WGA-4E; family JAJDTR01; genus JAJDTR01. The sequence continues at coordinate 4,501 of JAJDTR010000129.1, forward strand.
CCGTTTTCATAAAGGGTAGCCCCCCGCTTTCCCTTTGTCAAAACCACAATTTTCGTCAATTCAATATATTTTTCAAGTTCGGCTGGATATGTGCCCAAATCTTCGTCACTCAGAATTAGCACATCGGCGTGCGGTAAAATTGAAGCGGCGGAACTCCATCGCTTGGCAATGGTTCGGGAATCGCTTTTACGATGCCGCATCCAGCCTTGCGGGGTGACGCCAATTAGAGAACCGCTGAAACTATGGATACAATCGGGATCCACTTCGTCCGCAATGGGACACAAATACGCGACCTCGGCTTCACAACAATCGCCCGTGATATGTTGCGGCTTCAATTTTGCCCCTAGTGACAGGATTGATTGTTGGCGTTGACCGTTCTCGCTGTAACGGTTGTCGAAAATCGTAGTTTTACAGGATTCTTGGTATGTGATTTCAATACCATCCAGCAGCGGAATGCGCCGATCAAAATCAACCCCCACGGCGGTAATGACACGAGCCTTGAAACCTAAATTGCGGGCGGTAATAGCCGAATACGCCGCCGATCCGCCAAGCATATACCCGTTGGGGGTAACATCGTAGCAAAAATGTCCGATGGCGAGAAAGGTTGCTGTCATTCTCCTTGCTGGAATAAACCAACGTGAGCGAAGCGGGGCATTTTGTAACGATTTTACAGATGATTCCAAGAAAAGTCAAGAAGATTTTATGGGGTTTAAGGCAGATGCATTCAAAACTTGTTTGAATAGTGGGCGTCAAAACGGTTATGGGTTGATGAGGAAGGGGGTTTTTCGCGTTTTCTGTTAGTGGCTGTTTTCAATCTTGGGCACGGAAAAGAATATCGGTGATTAGCTTAGAAGACTCCATCTCAATTGGGTCTCTATCCTGCCTCCCAACCAGTCGTATGATCGTTCAGTTAATCCGCCACTCGGCATATGCATTGAGTTGACTGTGCTTGATTCTCAGTATCAGATGGAGTGGTCCTAGAGATTCGTCATTTCCCGTTGACGGAAGCCAACGTCTGATGATATAGTGGCGATACTTTGAACTCGCCGAATGGAATCAGGTTTTGAATGAAGGATGGGACGACAGACGAATCCTCCTTATGTGCTCTCTATCGATCAAGGTACAACCGGTTCCACAGTCCTCTTGGTTGATTCCCACGGGGAGATTGTCTCGCGCAGCTATCGAGAGTTGAGGCAACACTATCCACGTCCGGGATGGATTGAACAAAATCCTGACGAGATTTTTGAGCAAACACTCGCTGCAGTTCTTGAAGTGGTTGACATTTCTAAGACTGCTGCTACGAGCATCGCCACAATTGGCATAACTAATCAACGCGAGACTACCATCCTCTGGGAGCGGGATACGGGTAAACCTATTTTCCCGGCAATTGTTTGGCAATGTCGACGCACGGTGGACGAATGCAATGAACTGAAGGACCGGGGATTGGAAGATGATATACGTGCAAAAACAGGTTTGGTACTCGATCCGTACTTCTCCGCGACAAAGATTGCATGGATTTTAGACCGCGTGGATGGCGCCCGCGAGCAGGCAGAGTCCGGGAATCTCGCGTTCGGTACGGTGGACACATGGTTACTCTGGAACTTAACTGGGGGTGCGGTTCACGCAACCGATTACACCAACGCGTCGCGCACATTGCTGTACAATATCGAAAGGCTTGCATGGGATGATGAACTGCTGGATATGTTCTGCATCCCCAAGAAGATTCTGCCGGAAGTATGTGGATCAACGCGGGTGTTCGGCACCGTAAAAGACATCCATCCTTCGTTAAACGGCCTTCCAATAGCGGCGATCGCCGGCGACCAGCAAGCCGCACTGTTTGGTCAACTCTGTAAAGAACCGGGCATGGCGAAAAACACGTATGGCACAGGCTGTTTTCTCATGCTCAATACCGGAGAGAAGCGTATTTATTCCGACACAGGTTTATTGACGACACTGGCGTGCAGTCTTGACGATCAGCCTATCTACGCGCTCGAGGGAAGTGTGTTTGTCGCGGGAGCAGCCGTTCAATGGCTACGGGATGGCATTGAAATTGTCGATTCAGCGGCAGAAACCGAAGCGATGGCATCCAGTGTCAGGGACACCGCTGGCGTCGCCGTGGTTCCGGCATTTACCGGCTTGGGGGCGCCGCATTGGAACGCCAATGCCAGAGGGGCGATTACCGGTCTCACGCGCGGCACAACGCGCTCGCATATTGTCCGAGCAACACTGGAGTCGATCGCATTTCAAACCGCCGATCTAGTCGACGCGATGACGAGAGAATTTGGTACGACGCATTCTCGGTTGCGGGTAGACGGAGGGGCTGCCGAAAATAATTTCCTCATGCAGTTTCAAGCCGATATTCTCGGAATGGATGTTGAGCGGCCACAGCAGATTGAAAGCACAGGGCTCGGAGCCGCTTTTCTCGCGGGATTAACTTGCGGCGTGTGGGAGCGTGTCGAGGAGCTTGAGTCGAGTCGAAAGGTCGATCGTGTTTTTTCTTCAAACATGAGCGATGCAGAACGTCGCGAAAAGTTAACGGTCTGGAAAGATGCCGTCCGAAGGGTGATGATTTGAATGCATCTGCAATGGAAATACGCACTGATTGTAAATCTGGCCGTGTTAATAGTTCTGGCGGTGTTCTACATTTTGGCCGATTTTAGAGCACAACGGGAATTAAACAGTCTCTACAACACCGGTTTAGAAAGCGGTGCGGATTTTAAGGCGATTACGGAGAAAACGATACGCCCAGCAGTCGTTGATGAAATCGTAAGATGGCAATCGTTTAAAAGGGAAGAAATTGAAAAGATTCTTCGGCAGAAAAAAGATGAGCACGGCGATTTGAGCGGCGTCGTGGATATCAATGTAACGCATGGGGATACTACCGCGATTCAAGCAGCACTTACATCGCGGAAGAACGAAGAAGTGTTCCATATTAACCTCAATCGGGAGGATGAATTTGACATCGAGCGATTTGGCGCGAAACTGTATCCGATAGAAGGAAAATACGAGACAGCGGTTATTATCCCTTACCAAGCGGATCTGATTGCGCAGACAAGTGACAGGCTGATCTTCAGCGTTGAACTCGCGCACCAGAACGAATTGGATCGAGGATACATGTCCGAAGATCTTAGGCAAGAGTTCGCAAACGAGCAAGTTTTTGGTTCCGACTTTCAGGAGATAGAGGTTGCGGTAAAAGAAAAGGGACGGAGATGGCTAGTAACTGATACGAGTAATGCGCAAAGGTATTTGATTTGGCGAAACGACGACCTGCTCGATGTACACGTAGACAATCCAGTCGGAATTGAGAAAGAAAGTCTTATCGAAGGTTATATTCAAGTAATCTTTCGCATTCCCGAGATCCCCAGGATGATTCACAACTCTCGTTTGATGCATCTCGCATTGCTTGTTGTTATGAGTAGTCTGTTGTTTATCATCGTCAATATCACAACCACCCGTCTTGTTATGCGGCCGCTTGAGCAGATGACACAAATCATTAGAGGTGCGGAAGCGGGGGATCCGGATTCGCTCCAGCAGTCCTATTCATCGGGTGAAATTGGACGGGTGACCTATAGTCTTGTTCGGATGCTCAGACAGTTGAAGGGCGCACATTCAAAACGGATTGCTGCACTGGAACAGTTCGCGGGTGGAGTTGCCCACGAGATTCGGAATCCGCTCAATTCCATCGGCATGACTGCCCAGTACCTAAAGTCCATCTTCTCACAAACCAAAGTGAAGGAGGAAGATATTGAGGAGGCAAGGGAACTGTTGGGTATAGTCAATGATGAAATCGGGCAGTTGAAGGACATTACCGAACAGTTCTTGACGTTAAATCGTCCGAAGCATCTCAATTTGGAACCAACGCAACTCAATGAACTAATAGATAGGGTGTTGGCAGAATTTGCACTTAGCATAAAAGAGCCGAAGATTCATATCGTGAAAAATTATTACGCTAAACTTCCCGACATCAATGTTGATCAGGCTTTGATACGACAGACATTTTTCAATTTTGTGCAAAACAGCATTCAAGCCATGTCCAAGGGCGGGAGCATCTACATTACTACGCGGTTGGACGAGAAAGGCACTGGTCAACGCGTGATCGTGGAAATTCGGGATACCGGAATTGGGATTCCCGACGACATTCAGGAGAGAATTTTCGACGCATACTTCACAACGAAGGAAAATGAAGGCGGAATTGGGCTTGGGCTTGCGCTTGCTCATCAAATAATAACTGCGCACCATGGAGAGGTTTCGATGAAAAGCAAGGTGGGAATGGGAACAGAGTTCACAATTGATTTTCCCATTGAGACAAAGATTTGAGATGTTTTCTTGGATACAGGATCTGTTGCGTGTCATGGTAATCGTGCGCAGATGTTTTTGCATGGAGACGGGTGTTGTATATGAAGATAAAAAATTAACCTCGTAATATCCTAACGATGCTCGGTGCGGTTAGGAAACCGCACCTACCGAGTTTAGGAAAAACTGGAATTACCGATTTAAATACTTAATCTTCATATACAAAGCGTTAAATGTCATGGTTATCAATAGATTATGTGCGACTGCGCTATGAATTGCGCAGCCACAGTATTAAGTGAGAAAGTCGTCGTGTAACTTTAGCCTATGCGTTTAAGGAGCAGAAAATGTCCTCAATTCTGATTGTAGACGATGAACATGCACAGCGGACCATTTTGCGAAGCGTTTTGAGACGCGAGGGTTATGATATTGAAACTGTAAGTAATCGTTCCGATGCGCTCGAGAAAATGGGGAAAAAGATGTTTGATGCCGTGGTCAGTGACATGCGAATGAAATCACAAATGGAGGGGCGCGAACTGCTCAGGGAGATAAGGCAACGTGATCCCGACCTTCCTGTGCTAATCATGACCGCTTACGCGGAAATAGGCGACGCTGTGGACCTCATGGCACGGGAAGGCGCCTTTTACTACCTTGAAAAGCCGATTGACAACGATGTGCTCAAAAGAGAACTCAAACGTGCGATAGAGTTAAGGGGTGCACCGCCGGCTCGGGCTGAAGACGATGATCAAACGGTTCCCGACATAGAATTTGAGGCGATTGTCGGGCAGAGCCTACAGATGCAACAGTTGTTCAGGATTATGTGTCGGATTATCCATCGCGGCGTAAATCAAGTATTGATCACGGGAGAGACCGGAACGGGAAAAGAGGTTGTTGCAAAAGCAATTCACGAACATGGACGGCGGCAGGACAAACCGTTTGTCCCAATAAACTGTAACGCCATACCCGAACTGCTTATAGAGAGTGAATTATTTGGGCACGAAAAGGGCTCTTTCACAGGCGCCGATCATCAGAAAATAGGACAGTTTGAGCTTGCAGACGGGGGTACGGTTTTCCTTGATGAAATTGGTGATGTTCCGCTGAACATGCAGAGCAAACTCCTTCGAGTTTTGCAGGAGCGCGAGGTTTCACGTGTAGGCGGCACCAAACCAATTAGCGTTGATGTTTGTGTGATTGCGGCAACAAACAAAGACTTGAAGACTGCCTGCGACGCGGGCGAGTTCCGGGAAGATCTCTACTTTCGATTGAACGTCATTCCGCTTCATGTTCCTTTACTGAAGGATCGAAACGACGATGTCCCCATCTTGGTCAATCATTTTCTGAATAAATTCAGTAAAGAGTATCTTGATGCTGAAGAGAAATCCGTGACTCCACGAGCGATGTCTGCTCTTCGGCGATACGATTGGCCGGGAAACGTTCGTCAACTGGAGAACTATTTACATAGAATATTTATACTTTCCGAAAACGAGGCAATCGATCTTGAAGATCTTCCTCCCGATATCTCGGATGACGCCCCACCGCCGACAGATTTCCAAGTTGAGATTCCGGAGCAGGGCGTGTCCCTTGAGGACATCATGAAGGAATATATACAGGTGGCACTTGCCAAGACGAATGGCAACCAAACCAAGGCAGCAGAACTCTTAGGGATCTCGCGACGCCGACTCCAGAATCGGATACAGAATTACGGCATCGATAGCCAAAAGTTCAAGAACGGCTAAAACTGCGCAATCGTTGATAATCATAGAATAGGGGGATTTTGGATGAACGCACATCAACTAACGCGGTTGTTGTTTTTGATTGCGTTTACGGTGTTGATTGCGGGCGTTTCCGCATGCGATCAAGTTGTTCCGGTTTTTTCTAGAGGCGCTGTGTCGGAGACGGAAGGTGTAGCGGGCGTGATTTCTATCGGTGCTGTTTTATCGTTGACGGGACCACCAGCAGTTGCGTACGGACTACCCATGCAACGTGGGTTTAATTTGGCTCTAGATGAGATTAATGAATCACAACTTGGCGCCGAAAGGATAAAACTCATCCCTATAGATGACGGTGGAAGCGTCGAGGGCGCGGTAAAAGCGTACCATGACCTGATTAATAACCACGGCGTTCAAGTTATTTTGGGTCCCGGTTATTCAAACCAAGTGCAAGCGACTTTTCCCATTGCGCAACAAAATGAAGTTGTGGCTATAAGTTCCCTATCATCGGCTACCGGATTGGGGAGGATTGGCGATTTTTGCTTTCGCGCCGGTCTCACGAATGATGTACTGATTCCCAGTAGCGTCGAGGCGACTCACGCAAAACTAGGCTACCGGAACGTGGCAACGCTTCATGATGAAAGCGATTACTATTCAACAGATAGTAACAGGGTCGTACGGGAATCACTTTACGCAAATGGCGTAACGATTCTTGCCAGCGAAACCTTCCAAACCGACGATGCCGACTTCTCCGTGCAGCTGAATCGGATACTGGAGTTGAGTCCCGACGCTATTTTCATTTCTGCTTTGGCGCCGGATATTCCCAATATAATGATTCAGGGGCGTGACGTTGGAATACCGTATTCCGTGCCGTTTATCGTTCCGTACATGACCAAGGACGAAGTGGAGGCGGCGGGGGCTGCCGCCGAGGGTTCAATTTCGTTCACCAGCTGGATTGACACCGCAAACACGCCGGGGAATCAGGATTTTGTTCGGAATTATCAGTCGCGGTACGGTTTTGAACCTGAGACGTGGGCGGCGCAAGCGTACGCGACCCTCTATATTTTGGTTGAGGCGATAATGGATGCTCAATCGACTGATTCAACGCCAATTCGCGATGCCTTGACGAACATTACCGGTTTTGACACGGTCTTGGGGGAATTTTCATTTAACGAAAATGGTGATGCCGGATATTCGCCAAAGGTATTGGTTGTCCAAGAAGGAGAGCTTGTAGACCTTGGCGCCGGCTCATCCCATTCAAGCGATGGCATGTAGCACAAAGCTGAAAGGCTTAAGCGTAAAGATTCTCTTGTTCAAATGTCGATACCAAATTGCCGATAACACTTCCTTCCTTATTTATGATTTCTGCGCCAAGAGAAATCGAATTAGGCGCTTACCCAACTCTCTTCTATTCTTTCCATAGGCTTTGCACTTAACGTTAAGAGCCTGTTTTACAAAGTAAATGGCGAAGCCCGTTAAGGGCATTTGAGTGCCATTACCTGCCGCGCCGCTGGTGCTTTCAATGGCTGGTTCCCTCGACAGACTTTGGTTTGACAAAAAATCAATCTGATGTTATGTGCTGGCGCAAGGTGAGGAAAGTCGTGCGTGGGGGTGATATATGAGGATTGATTGGAATTCGGTGACTTCAATACCGCGGAAGGTCAGGATCAATTTCGCAAGCCCACCGGTCAATGCCACCAACGAGACTTCTAACTCGTTTGAACCCCAGTTGTTGCAGAAGATAGGTTGCGTCCAAACTTCGCATTCCACGATGGCAGTAAACCACAATCTCAACATACGGATTTAACTCACGAATACGTCTCGGTAGTTCTGCCAAAGGAATCCATAGCGCCCGTTCGAGATGTACTGTCCGGTATTCCCATTCATCTCGGACATCAAGCAGAACTAGTGTTTTCTTCTGATCTATCATGCGTTTCAGGGTACGGGGTTCGATGGAATTTTCCGCGGGATTGAAGGGGAGGATGGCTTCTTCAGTGCTGGGGACTGCGCGAGGTAGGCGTTTCTTGGATGGGAAATTGATATATGTGTCGAAAAATTCTCGAAAGACCTCTTTAATACCCTTCAGCATCCGTTGTTACTCCCTGATAAGAACGATGTTCTTGATTGCCTAAAAGGCTGCCATGCGTGAAGACCCAATTATAATAGAAAATTTAAAAGAATGTCAAGGGGCTGATTTCAGCTAGAATCTCACGCTTACTCCAACGGTTGGAAGGATTGGAAAGAACGGTTCTTCGCTCACATCACAGTCAAGCAAAACATCTGTGAGGTCATCACGCTCTTCGATGAAAACGTATTCGTGAACGTTAGATCTGTTATAAAGGTTTAGCACCTGTAGATACCATGAGAGTTGCCAGCTATTGTGCGGGCTTGTTTTTGTCAATCGGAAGTCTAGGCTGTGAAATGCCGGCAAACGCTCCACATTATAATCTCCGAAGTTACGTTCGCAGACGGATTGACCGTCCAAGAGCGTAACAACTGAATGTCTAAGATCTGTGGTTGGATTACCGGTATGAAATCGCCACACGGAATGCAGTTGCCATTCCGGCGAGAGGCGATAGTTGCCGTTAAGCGCGACGGTGTGCCTTTGGTCGAACTCGCGAAAATACTCCGTGCCAAATACCGATGGGAATACTGATGTCGAATCTTCCCTAGCTCTTGCTACTGAAAACGCGTATCCGAGACTCCCGGTCAATCTATCCGATAATACTCCGTTCACGAATAGGTCAATGCCTTTCGCACTACCCGAATGCGCCGGAGCTACGATTCGAGTTTGCCTACCGTAGTCAGGAATGTGCCCAATCAGATTCGACAGATCTTTATAGTACGCTTCGGCGCGTACGAGGAATTTATTCGGCAAGACATAATCTCCTCCGATGATATGGTGTATCGCCTGTTCTGCACGCCCAATGGCATCAACGCCATCCTCAACGGGAATAGTAATTAAGTCTGTTGGCTGATGGTAAAAACCCCAAGCGGTGCGCAAGACAAGATTCTCGATCGGCCTGTATGCCAAAGCAATTCGCGGGCTTAGTTCATGATTTTGGACGTTCGACTGACGGTAATTCTGAAATAGATAACGTGTGCCTATGTTGACTCCCAACTTTGGATGAAGTTGCCATTGCTCTTGCAGATATCCCTTCACCGAAGAACCGTGAGCGTCAACTTTCGCCCACGTTTTGCGTTTGAGATCGCACAGTGAACACCGACTACGGATGAACTGCGCGCTCGTCTGCCCGTATGTTGGCACGGAATAGTTGTAGTCCACAACGGACCAGCGCCATTCAAGACCGGCGCGCAATGTGTGCGCACTGAGGAGTTGTGCGTTAATCTCCGCCTTTGCACCTAGGAAACCGAAATCTCGGATATCAATCCCATTAACACCCTCTTGCCGGTTCCGGGTCGCTAGACCATTGAACAGAAAGAGATCGGACCATAAGTCTCGGCTGAATTGATGCCGCCACTTCGTCCACAACAATGCGTTCTGATACCGAGAGTTGAGGTCGTTTTCATCGTCCTCTTCATTGATGCGATTTTTGTCCCAAGCGTACAAACCATTTAGGGTTAATGTGTCTCGTGATGTCAGGTCGTAAGTAATTTTGCCGTATAAATCTGCGTATTGCGGTTTCAATTCCTCGTCGGCACCCATCAAAGCAAGGATAATGTCGACGTAACCGCGCCGTGCCGAGAGCAGCCAGGAGCCTTTTCGCGACAGCGGCCCTTCCAAGAGCGCGTGCGCGTTTATCAAATCAACACCAAGATTTGCGGTGAATTCCTCTCGATTTCCCTCTTTTACATTGATGTCAAATACTCCTGACAGCTTATCACCGTATTCGGCGGGGAAGCCTCCCATTAATAGATCCGCACGGCGTACGAGTCCAAGATCAATTATGGAAATCGCACCGCCATAATCCTGCAGGTGGTATGGGTCATATAACTCCATTCCGTCCAGTCTAACCAAGATTTCATCCTTTTCGCCTCCACGTAGGTTAAAGCGAGCGCTGAACTCGTTGGACGTGACACCCGGAATAATATGTACCGCGCGCGCGATGTCGTTGTCAATTAGAGGAAGTGATTCGATGTCTCGCCTCGTGAGGGAAACGACTGACGGAGTTTCTCCGAGAATCGTAAATTTTCCAGGTGTAATAATAATCGGCGAGAGTTGGACAGGTTCTGTCGTCTCTTCGGCAGGAACGAGACCGTGCACGGCGAGGGAAGCGAGAAGAACAAGAATGGCGGCGCGAGAGTAAATGGAATTTTGCGACGGTGTCGATGGGGGAGCCATGTTGTTCTCCAGTGATTCAGTCATCGACGATTATAGCACGCCCAATCTCTCTCGTCAAACGGGAAGGGGGGTCCGGTTAGAGGAAACGCATCTAATTGCAGAGGAGATTTCATGGTGGTAGGCCGTACGATTACTGTTGGGTTTCACTCAAAATTTGGCGCATTCAAGCGAAATAGGCACTCGAAAACTGTTACAAGATTAGCGATTACTAACGAATTTCCGTTCAACCCAACCTACGAGTCCCAAAATAGTGTCACAAACTTAGCCCGATCTTCTATTTTGTGATGCAGAAAATTTAGATGCGTTTCCCCTGGGACATGGGGACTGTATGAAGCTTAACGCCACCGATAGAACGGAAACCACGGCAGCACACGGGGAATCTCGCACGAGAGAGCGATTAACTTCCAAAGAATAAACCCGGACGTTCAAGCGATTCTACGTCCACCGGGGCTCTGACCTAACCGAAGGCAGATTTTGCTGTCCCAATTGCCCTTTAATCTTCTTAAGCTATGCGGGAGACGTGTGTTTCACGATGATAACTCTGCTCCATAATCTTTCTTGAAACAGCGGGGTAGATGTGTTCGGTGGAAGAGGAAATATCGCGGTTTGCTTGCGGTGCTCAGGCGATAGTCTCAGAATCCCCGTGGCTCACGGATTGACGTTTTGGCTTGACGATTCGCAAGGGGTTATGTAGAATATGACCAAAGATGTGGAGATAAAGATGCTAACCTATTGCTCGCCCGTATGTCTCTTAATCTCTTTCTTGATGGTCCTTTCAGGTTGCGGAATATCCCCCGAAAAGGTCTCGGTGAATCAATACAATGACTTCGGGGTTCGATCCGCTGAATCCAAGCTCTGGAATGAGGCAATCTTTCGCTGGAAACAAGTTCTTAACATCGATCCACGAAATGCCAAGGCACATAATAACCTCGGTGTCGCCTTTGAGGCCTTGGGAAGGATTGATGAGGCGCTCGAATCTTATAAGCGTGCGACAGAGTTGGATTCAAACAGCAAGTATTATCGATTTAACTATCGGAAATGTCGCCTGCAGGTGGAACGCAACAAGAGAGATTCGGGTGTCGAGAGCGATGGAAAAGAGGAGCCAACCGAGTAGTGTTGTATCCTTTTCGACTTGGAGTCGTGCGTGCGTGTATAGGCTTCGTAATAACGACATGAGGGCAAAATGGTTAGTCGTGCTGCCTTAATCTTAGCGCTCTTGCTGATCATGGGTGGCTGTGGAAGATCTATATCACGGGTAACCATTCCGATCCAAGTCGATTCTGAAATTGACACCGATCAGTTTTCAAACTTTGCAGTTTTGCCGTTTGTGAAGGACAGAACGAAAGATGAGTCGGACAACGTGGAATTAGGTGATGACATTGCGGCTACCATGCGGCGACGGATTGGGAGACATAAAAACTACAACGTCGTAGGTAGTCAGGAAACAAGTCGACTCATGACGGGCGAAACCATTGATACCGAGTTCCTAGCCGATATGGATGAACTTACACGGTTAGGCGGTTATTTTGATGTAGATGGGCTAATCGCAGGCAGTTACAAATATTATACAGTCAACCAACCAAGAACTTATTACGGGGAACATTATTCCCCGACTCGAAGACAGTACGTAATGGCTCATCAGGATTATATACAGCGGATATACATATTGGCGTTGCGGGTGATAATTGTAGATGTCGATTCGGAGAAAATTGTCTGGGATGAAAAGTATGAACGTACGGCAGTTGAAAATCATGCCTTAGGTTCTTTTCTTGTTTCACAGATTACACCGCGGGATACTATATTGAAATCACTAACCAAGCAAGCCGTCACCGAATTCACGCGCCGGATTGCACCGCATTATGAGACGGAAGTAAGGTTTTTGGTCAAGTAACCAACTCGAATCTGTTGAAAAGGTATAATTGGAACGACGTTTATACGGAGGCAGTACGATGAGGAGATTATCGACAGGAATGCAGCAACGGTCTGGCCGCCGGATAAAAGGTCGGTGGGCAGCTCTTACACTCATCATTCTCTGTATCGTCTGTTTGGATTTTGGTCCGCTCGGTTGGCGTGAAGGATGGGCACAAGGGTTCGGCAAGAACAAAATTACTGATCAAGATTTCGATTGGTTAATCCATCGGACGGAACACTTTGACATATACTATTACGCTGCGGAAGCGAAGCTTGTACCCATCATGGCGGAAATTGCCGAAGAGGCATACGAGAAACATAGTGAAGACTTTGAACACGAGATTACAGATCGAACGCCGCTTATTCTTTATCAGTCGCACAAAGATTTTCAGGAAACGAACATCATTCTCCAAGAACTCCATGAGGGCATTGGCGGATTCGCAGAGATTTTCAAGCGGCGAGTGGTGATTCCATTTACGGGATCCATGGAAGCGTTTCGCGAGGTAATTTTTCACGAGCTAGTTCACATCTTTCAATATGACATAATTTACCAGAAACCCGCCGCACGCATTTATAGCGGCGAATTTCTATATTCCGCACCAATCTGGTTTATAGAGGGCAGTGCTGACTATTTCGCCGAAGACAACGATGCTATCGGCGAGATGGTTTTGCGAGACGCGAGCGTACACAATCGAATAGTACCCTTGGTGCACTTACATGACTTCCGAATCCTTGGCACGCAAGCTTTTCTCGGCTATAAGATGGGGCAACTAGCGATTAAACACTTGGTTGAAACATACGGTCGTGAGAAGGTTGGCGAGATTATGCAGGAGTTGCGACAGAGCCGAACCAAAGATATAAATGAAGCGTTTCAAAATGTACTGGAGATAAGTCTTGAGGAATTTGACGAGGATTGGCGCCGGGCGGTGAAAAAGAAATATTGGCCAATGATTGAACGCCGAGACTTGCCTGACGCCGTGTCCAAGAATTTGACTAAAAAATCACGATACTCACACAACATCAAGCCGGTTTGGTCTCCGAGCAGCGAGCTTATCGCGTATGTCACAGGGAACGAAGGATTTGGCGAAATTGTTCTGATGTCCGCAAAGACAGGCGAGAGAATAGATAGAATTAGCAAGCGATTTTTCGGAAGCAAGTATGAAGAAATTCGCAGCGATGGACGCGCCCTTGCGTGGTCGTCGGACGGCGATCGTATCGCATTCATCGGCAAGCATCGCGGTTCCGAGTACTTTCTTGAGATAAACATCCTAAACAAGCGGTTAACTCGCTGCATCAAGCTGGACTTTGACGCAGCTTCTTCACCGTCCTATGACGGCAGCGGCGAGCGCGTCGTTTTTTCAGGCATGAAAGACACAAAGACAGATCTTTACATCCTTGAGTGCGCTTCAGGGGAAATAACCCGCCTGACCAATGATCGCTTTAACGATACGCATCCGGCTTGGAATCCAGCGCGTGAAGAGATTGTCTATTCGTCCGAGCGGGAAGGAAAGTCCCGGCTAATCGTCATAGATGTTAACCAGCAAACGCAACGGCAATTAACCCATGACACCTATAGCTCCGTGAGCCCAAATTGGTCGTCAAGCGGTGAGGAGGTCATCTTCTGCACCGACATGCGAGGAGTTTATGACATTTATACGATGAAGTCTGACGGTACCGAGTTTACTCGGCTAACCAACATCATGACGGGCTGTTTCAATCCCAGTTTTTCGCCGGACCGCAAGAGTATCGTGTTCGCGGCATATCAGAATGGCAAACAGGATGTTTGTCTCATGGAGACAGAGAAGACAATCAATGAGAAGATAGATATGCCTCCGATGGAATTGCGTCCTACCGCGCTGGAAGCCAATGAGGAGCGCGAACATCGGATTGCCAAAAGAAAATACGGTCCGAAAGTTGCTCTGGATGCGATTTTTACAGATTTTAACTTGGGTGCGGACGGCCTTCTGCGAAATACAACGGAGCTTATTGCCAGTGACATGATGGGAAACCATCGCCTAGGTTTAAGCGTGGCAAATCAATCGGGTTACATTGCTCCCGATTTCATTGCGCGCTACGGATATCTTACGCGCCGCGCCGATATTGGAGCGGCAATATTCAACTACCACCAATATCATGTATTGGGCTCAACACGCAATCGATATGGAGTGCTGCAGCGAACCACCGGGGCGATGGGTTATTTCAGCTATCCGTTCAATCGCTATAGGCGTATTGATTTTCAGACTTTATTCTATTCGACGCCGTTCACCTATAACTTTGAAACCGAACGTACTTTCGACAGTGGCCGCGGGATGCTAACGCTTGGCACGGTTTCCTTCGTGAGTGATACCACAAGGTGGAGAGAATTTGGACCGCATACCGGCACGCGTTACCGGATCGCGGTAGAAAAATCATTTCGAAATTTGGGGAGCGACCTAAGTCTTGTCAATATCATTTTCGATGGTCGGCGGTATCTCAAACTGGGTAGGCGTTCTACGTTGGCAACACGCCTATTTTTGGGAGGCAGTTTTGGCGAGGACCAATCTCTGTATTATCTTGGCGGAATTGATACTCTCCGGGGTTACCGATATGAAGAGCTTGTGGGCACGCGAATGGGGCTACTTAATTTTGAGTTGCGCATCCCGTTCATTGACGAACTTCGTTTTGGATGGCCCTTTGCATGGGCAATTGGCGGCATTCGAGGAATCATTTTTGCGGATTTTGGTAGTGTTTGGTCGGGTAACAAATTCAATTCCGAGAATAGATATCACGTATTACATCGTGAAGGGAACTGGTTCCGGCTGGACGATGTGAATGGCACGATTGGCATCGGACTACGTCTGCAACTAGGGCTGTTTTCACTGGATCTCGCCGCAGCGCGGCGTACAGACTTGGCTAGTGTAGATCCGGATGTTAGGTACCACTTCGGATTGGGCCGAGCGTTTTAAGGCTTAAAGATTGAACAGTTTGTTTCAATCTTCAGCTCATGAAAGGAAAAATATGGAATCACGTTTCAAGCGATTGCTTGTTCTCATTGCCATTCTTGCTGTAATTGGCGGGTTTATCACTATCCTTGTGAAAATCTACCCGGACTTACTATGGTTTGGTGTTGTAGGCTACGGCTCGGTATACAAGAAGATTTTGCTTACAAAAGTGTTATTAGGGATTGGTATTGGCAGCTTTTTTCTTGTTGTTACGTTGCTTAACGTCTATTTGTTGTACCGATTTACTCCTAGTCGGCTTAGCCCGACGGTTATGGAGAGCATTCCCATTAGAGGAGAGGCTGATTTTGACCTGCGTCGACTAATCTATGGCGTACTAACACTCTTGGCGATAGGATTTAGCACGTTGATGGGTTATGCGGCGACGGACCGGTGGGAGCCTTTTTTACGGTATTCTAATGCCGAAGGACTCGCGTTTCAGAATGCTACACCGCTCTTAGAGCCAGCAGGCCGTGATGCAACCGAGTTTTACATTTCTGAGCAAGAACTAAAGGCTAAAGGCATGAAGGTCGGGGACTCGGTTGTCATCCAAGACGCGGGCGGAAAGACGAGTGCAACCATCCAATCCGTTCAGGCTCAAGTCGATGGTGTTGCAAGAATCCAATTGGACAAACCTTTAGGATTTGATGTGACGACGAATGCGGCGCTGATGGCGGCGGCACGCGATCCGATTTTTCAGAAGGATGTGAGCTATTATGTTTTTAAGATGCCGATCGAACGCTTCATCATTGGGAATCTATTTGGACTATTCATGTTGTTGACGTTCTTTTCTGTCGCCATTTATTTTTTTCATGGTCTACTCATCGGTGATAACAATCGTCTTTCCCCTCCGCCCCACGTGAAAAATCATCTCTTGACTCTTGGTGCATTGACACTGATATTCCGGGGTTGGAACTATCGTTTTGCAATGTATGATTTGCTTTACACAACGAATGACATTGTACGCGGCGGCGGCGGTTACGCCGCAATACACGCCCGCCTTCCCTTATTGAAAATCCTCTTGGTGCTTTCGCTTCTTTGCGCCGCGGTTTTTCTAGTCAGCATTTTTCTAAAGCGACTCAGATACGCCCTCGGAGCATTTGGAATCTTTCTGATTGTTGGTCTGATTGGGCAAGTCTATCCGGCTGTTGTGCAGAAATGGCGTGTAGAACCGAACAAACAGGAACTTGAGACGGAATATATTAACTATAATATCAAGGCAACACTGCATAGCTACGATCTGGAAGAGAACACGGTTACCGAAGAGGAATATCCCTTGACCGGTGAACTCTCGTACGATGGCGTTAGAAGCGAGGCAAATGCAGCGGTGATGAACAGCATTCGACTTTGGGACGAACGCCCCATCCAGCGGACTTTCCGACAATTGCAGGAGTTACGCTCACAATACGACTTTCATGGTGTAGATATCGATCGGTACGCAGTAGAAGGCTCGCCGCGTCAAGTGATGTTATCCGTGCGAGAATTGAACATAAACGAACTTCCGCCTGCCGTTCGGAACGATTGGTTTAAGCGCACCTATGTGTACACGCATGGGTACGGGGCCGTGATGAGCCCCGTTAACGAGATTCTTGACGGAAAACCGAAAATGTACGTTCGGGATATCGATCCGGTTGATTATGAGCCCGAGTGGGATTTTCGATTCGGCGAAAACCCGGGACCTCGAATCTACTACGGAGAACGCACAAATCATTATGTCATCGTGCATCCGGAGCGTACGGAGGAATTGGAATTTGATTACCCGACATCGTTTGGCGAAGATTTTGCCAAATACTCGTATCAAGGAAAGGGAGGAGTTAAACTCTCCACCTTCTGGCGCAGGTTTGTATACATGCTCAAGTTTGGTAACGAGTTCAAGTTTGTTCTTCCGGGGCCGATCGAGTCTAGCAGCCGAGTGCTCTATCATCGCAACATCAAGGAACGCGTCAACAAGGTAGCTCCCTTCCTCCGATATGATGGCGATCCATACGCGATCATCCATGACGGCAGGTTGGTGTGGATGCTTGACGCGTATACGACCACACACCGATATCCGTATGCGGCGCCGATGCAACACGCGCTACGCGCGGAAATTGCGGCGCAACGCGGCAGACGGGTTGCCGGTCGAATTCAGGGCGGCGAGAAACCGTGGGGGAATTACATTCGCAATGCGGTAAAGGTTGTAATTGATGCTTATGACGGAAGCATAGATTTTTATGTCATTGAGCGGGAAAAAGATCCGATTGTCGAGTGCTACCGCAGTATTTTTCCCGATTTATTCAAGCCTTTTGACACAATGCCTGAAGCACTCAAGAGGCATATCCGCTACCCGACCACCATGTTTCTTATTCAGGCGCGGATGTATCAGGATTATCATATGACGGATCCGGTTACATTCTATGCAAGCGAAGATCAGTGGGAAATTGGGAAGGAGCTTTACGACAATACGGAACGTCAACGTTCCGCGCAGGCTGCGCCGGTGCCATCATCCCCGTTTGCGCAGCGTCAGGCGAGCCTACCTGAAACTGTCACAAACGTCCAGGAGGTAGCGCCTTATTATGTAATCATTAAATTGCCGGGAGAGGAACGGGCTGAATTCATGCTCATGTTGCCGTTTACACCCAAGAACAAACCAAACCTTACTGCTTGGTTTGCCGCCCGATGCGACCTTCCACAGTATGGCCAATTGTTAGTTTACCGGTTTCCCAAGGGGAAGCTCGCACCCGGACCGATGCAGGTTGAAAACTTTATCAGCCAAGAGCCTGAAATCTCCCAGCAGATTTCGTTGTGGGATAGTCAGGGTTCGCGCGTGCTGCGAGGCAATTTGTTGATTATTCCGATGAATGAATCCATCTTATATGTAGAACCCATCTATATTCAGTCGGAGGATGCGAAAACTGCAATTCCCGAGTTACGGCGGGTGGTCATCGGATACAAAGAGAACGTAGCCTGGGGGAAAAGCCTAGATGAAGCGCTGATTAACATGTTCGGAAAGAGTGTTGCGTCCGCTACGGGAGGTCTCGTTAAAGTTGAGGTCGGTTCCGACATCATGCGTGCAGACGCACCGACGTTCGGCGAGACATCCGTTCGCGATTTGGCGAGTTTGGCGACTCAACACTTTCAATCAGCGCAGAAGGCTCAACGCGGCGGAAATTGGTCTGACTATGGAAGACATCTTAATCTATTGGAGCAAACTCTAAAGCAGCTGGAAGCCAATACACGGAAAGGAGGTGAATAGAATGGGATTGGATTGGAAACCGCGCCACCGGGATACGCTTATCGGGGACATTCCTTGGTTGGCACGAATCACCGATAAGGCTAACGCTAAGTTGGCCGGCACAATCGGCGATTACATCTACCCGTGACCGCAAGACAAAAAGTTCCTGGAGGAACATAAGGTCAGTGCTGAAGCATTTGTTGAAATGGTGAAAAAAAATCCTTCGGACGATGAGATGATTGCAGCGATGAAGTCGCTCAACAAGCCATCGAAGAAGCGCAAGTCAAAGAGCCGTAAATCCTGATGGGATAGCCGTAGTGCGTGAAAGTTTGCAATGGGAATCCAATGAAGAAGATTAGGTCGTTTATCAAGCACTCGACTGATCCGCTTCCGTGCGTTGCCTCCCGAACTTCATGCATTACGTCTCTCTTATTCTATGGGAGATTCTATTATTGGAATTAAAAGATTTCCGCGAGCAGTTGGACGAGATTGACAATCGGATATTGCTGCTGCTGCACAGTCGTGCCGAGGTGGTGCGGGAAGTTGGGCAGATCAAAGCGAAAACTGGCGTTGAAGACGTCTATGTTCCTCACCGAGAGACAGAGATTCTTGCTCGCTTGCAGGCAAAGAATCGCAACTACTTTCCCGCAGATGCATTGGACACAATCTTTTCCGAGATAATTTCCGCATGTCGATCTTTGGAGAAACGTTTACGTGTAGCTTTTCTCGGTCCCGCGGGGAGTTTCGGTCATGAGGCGGCTCTTCGGCATTTTGGTTCGTCGGTTGAATTCACTCCGATTATGGATCAGACCGATGTATTTGCGGAGGTTGAATCGGGCGGAGCGGATTACGGCGTCGTCGCCATAGAGAACTCATCACGAGGGACAGTCCGCGACGTTCTAGAGATGTTTGAAGTGACGACGTTGCAAATCTGTGCAGAGGTCTTGTTGCCGATTGACCAGAACCTACTGTCTTGCGCCCCAAGGGAGAAAATCACCAAAGTTTATTCGCACCCACAGCCGTTTGCTCAATGCCGAGAGTGGCTACGCCAAAATCTGAGGGGTATTCGGCAGATTGAAGTCGCAAGCACATCGGAAGCCGCACACTTAGCCTCGGCAGAAGAGGGGGCCGCGGCTATAGCAAGCAAACTCGCGGCTGAAATCTACGGACTACAAACTGTCGATGAGTCTATCATGGACAATTCGGACAATATAACCCGCTTCCTAGTGATTGGACGCCATATTGCGATGAGAAGCGGTCGAGATCGGACATCAATATTTATTGCCATCCAAGACAAAGTTGGCGCTCTTTACGAAGTCCTCACGGTTCTTCAGAAGCACCAAATAAACATGAGTAAGATTGAATCAATGCCAGCCCAGACCAAGCCGTGGGAATACGTGTTTTATGTTGATTTGGATGGGCATATCGAAGACACGAACGTGCAGGCAGCACTACCAGAGCTTGAGAAGTTATGCATGCATGTCAAGATTCTAGGTTCCTATGCACGCGGTGCATCGCCGCAGGACAAATCAGTCTAGCCGCATTGAGGGAGACTCTCTACCAACACTAACGACCGGAATGCCTGATTCTTGAGCGCTGCAAGGCTGCACAACCTCCGACTTGGTCGTGATGTATCAACTCAACAATCCCTGCCTTTTATAAGATTCTAGCCCAATAGATTCTGTCCTTGTCATAGATCGTCCCTATGCTCACGCATTGTAAAACCAGGCTGCGAGTGCAATTGCGTTTACCAAACCGTGGGTAATGATTGAGGGGATTAATGAGCGCGTATGAAAAAACAGTAGTGAGACAGATACACCAAACACAAACGATGGAAGGAATTGAATTGCACCTGCGTGGAATAAGGCATAAAAAAGGGAACTTAGTATGATGCCCTTGAAATGACCGAATCGACGGGCGAGAGCGAGGTATCCGATTCCTCTAAAGAATACCTCGTAAGCAAACGGTGTGAGAACTATTGACACGAACGCGGTGAGAATTAAGGAAGCGTCATAATCTTCGGGAAAGTATGCAGATTTTTGATCGCGTTCCCACTGAAGGAGATTTTCTAAGGTAGTAAAGGATGTCCAACGGCTAACTTGCGATAAAGCGTGGACGGTGGATTCAGAGAAGAGGAATAGCAGCGGCGCGAGTATCAGTGGAAAGGCGATGTGGCGAGGACTGAACGCGAATTGAAGGCCTATCGACCTGAGACGCCCGAAATATCGGGCCGAAACACAGTGGAAACATAACCAAATGAGCGCATTTGCAGCAATCAGTTCGACTATCCAAAGTTGAGAAGATGAAAGTGTTGTGATATCAACTACTTCGGTAAGTAAGCCCGATCCGTCTCTAATCAGCAATGTGAGATAGAGACAGAGTCTGTGAACTAGGAGTGTGGCCAATAAAATAACCATAACGTCCGACGGTTGAGGGTTCCCGTGCAGCCGTAGGACCGTTTCTTCTCTGGTATAAAGTCGTTCGCATTGTGTGCACCTGCGAGATAGATCTGCGTTTTCATGGGTGCATGCCGGGCAGTACCAAATTAGTTTCGGTTCCATTCGCCAGAAATATATCGGAAAAAATGCCTCCGGCATGAGAATCGTTCCGAGAGCCCAATACAATGATTGCCCCCGAAGTTTCGCATCCTTGTACACCCAAAACGCCGAGCCAATGTGAATTACCCCGAGCAGGACAAATAGGTATATCTGTTGTGCTGGCAAACGGTGTCCCCTTCCGATTCAATCTTCGTTTGTTTCTAGTTGGGTATTCTCGTCCCGAATCTGTCGTTCTAGAAAAGGTTTTAACGGCCAACGAGAGTTGATTGTTGCCTCTTGTCCACCACGGACATCAAGGCCGCAGCCCTGCTTGGCGACGATGTGTCCTGCACCTCAATCGGCGTGCCAGGAGATAACAGTGTGTTTGAAGGGCGAAGTTTTGACTCCAATGAACTGCTGTTCTGCGAATGCCTCACCCGTTAGAAGCCTAAAGCACAACACACCGCCAATGGAAAAGGCACTCATGGGAATGGGCAGAGAACTCTGATCGCGCTTTTGTTTGTACGTAGTAACCGCTCGCGATGTCGGGAATCGGGTGCTTGCTTCAACATTAGTTTTGAAGACCTCAATTGATTGATGCCCGACGGAGCAGAGGCGTTAAGCGAATTCGATTTGAACGGTTTGGCGGAAAAGGTTTGCCCATAATCCGGTGCGTTCACCGTCGAGAAGCTAGTGGTAGTCCCCGACAATTCTGCAACCCAGACAAGGTGATGAAATGCCTAGTCCGTTATTTTTCATTCGGATCTGGTTCTGTATTTCAAAGAGAAATTCCGATCACCGAATCTTGATTGGCACAGATCAACATCGTTGGCGACATTCAAGGTCATTTTAACGATTTCGCATTTTTGGGTCAACAGAAATACGTGGCGAGGCGGCCGCGCCAACGCCCAGTTTGTACTTGCAATCGTCTCTACAACTGTGATAGTATTTTTCCGGGATTGTCATCCACTAAATCCATAATGTGCCAATTGCCCTCCTTTCAACGATATGTCCGATGGACAGCCACCAATTTATCTCTGTTCGAGAGAATATCCAGAGCGTTCAGGATCGAATTGCATCAACTCTACAACGTGTCGGGCGGGAATCAGATTCGATTAAGCTTATAGCCATTTCCAAGACCAAGCCTGCGAGCCTGATAGTGGAAGCAATTGACTCGGGCATTACGGATATAGGCGAGAATCGTGTACAAGAAGCGAAAGCCAAGCGTTCTCAGGTTGATCGTCCTGTAAGCTGGCATCTCGTGGGACATCTGCAAACCAACAAGGTTAAACAGGCGTTGAAGATTTTTGATTTGATTCATTCAGTGGACAGCATCCGACTTCTCGCCGAAATAGAACGCCAATCTCGCCGATTGAATCGTCGAACAGACGCGTTGGTTGAAGTCAATACCTCCGGTGAAGAAAGTAAATTCGGTCTGCAACCCAATGAAGTGCTAAGTTTTATGGAGTCCGCCGCGGAATATGCGCATGTTCGCATAAAGGGACTGATGACCGTCGGAGAATTTATGTCCGACCCGGAGGGAGTGCGTCCGTCGTTTACGTTGCTTAGAAGTTTCAAGGAAAGAATCGCCAGTCAGGGATATCCAAATGTCGAGATGGAATATCTTTCGATGGGAATGACGAACGACTTTGAGGTTGCAATTGAAGAAGGAGCAAACATGGTCAGAATCGGTTCCGCGATCTTTGGCGAGCGCACCTAGATGCGCGGGAGGGTAGGAATTGGACAGAAACTTTCGATTAGGAGTCATTGGTGTCGGGGGCATGGGAGAGGCGATTCTCCGCGGAATAGTCGGTGATTTGCTCGGCAGCGGCCAGATTTGGGTGAGCGACATCATAAAGGAGAGAGTTGATTCTCTGCGCGACGAGTTGCAGGTCAACAAATCGGAGAGTGTTTCGAATCTCGTAGAAAATGTCGACTGTGTGCTTTACGCGGCAAAACCGGGAAACGTGCCGACAATTCTGCCTGAAATTGCTACTGTTCTCCAATCTTCGTCACAATGGTTGCTTTCGATCGCCGCGGGGGTGCCGACCACAACGTTTGAATCTTATTTTTCTTCGCCCACCTCTGTTGTGCGTGTGATGCCCAATCTTGCAGTTGCCGCCAAGGCGGCAATTAGTGTAATCGCGAGAGGCGGCACGGCTTCAGATGAGCACGTTTCTATCGCTGAAACGTTGTTCAATGCGCTTGGAAGCTCGATGGTGCGTGAGGAAAAAATCCTTGATGCGGTAACAGCGCTCAGCGGTAGTGGCCCTGCCTTTGTGTTTCTATTTATCGAGGCGTTCGCCGATGCCGGAGTCCATATAGGATTGACACGCGAGGATGCTTATCAACTCGCCGTGCATACCGTTCTCGGTGCCAGCAAAGTGTTGGACGAATCAGGCGCACACCCGGCTGTTCTTAAAAACCTTGTAACAACTCCAGCCGGGACAACTGCGGCTGGTTTGCACGAGCTAGAACGCGGGGGTTTGCGTGCAGCAATGGCCGAGGCGATAATGGCGGCGCGGCGGCGCGCCGAAGAGTTAGCGAATTCATAGGGAGCAAAACAAGACTCTAAGAATGGGAAATGTCCTGATTCCGTTAATCCTTGAAGTGATTCGGATTTACATTTGGATTGTCATCGCGAACGTCGCACTTTCATGGTTTATCGGTGGAATTCGAAACATGACCGTTCGAAGGATTTACTGGATAACCAATGCACTCGTAGATCCTGTGTTAGCACCTTTACGCAATGTATTGGCCCCTATGACACGGAATTTCGGAATCGATATCTCTCCCATAATTTTAATCGTTTTTCTGCACATCCTTCAACGAATGTTGATAACAATATGGTGATAGCAAAAGACACTGAGGGTTTATCCCAAGGAGGGGTACTACAAATATCAGAATTACGTTCATGCGAAGCGTTAGGCGGCAGAAGTGTTCAATTTGGGGGTAAAATCGCGTTGTGCCAGCGAAATAAATCGTTCATTTGTTTACTGCGCATTTTAGTGCGGCGGAATAAGGGAAACCTAAATGCTACC
Organism: Candidatus Poribacteria bacterium; assembly: GCA_022827055.1. Lineage (GTDB taxonomy): Bacteria > Poribacteria > WGA-4E > WGA-4E > JAJDTR01 > JAJDTR01. Next base: position 28,484 of record JAJDTR010000129.1, read on the forward strand.
AGCTAAGTTTCGGTCACTTTTCCCTCTCCTGCTGGTAGCGGTGCCCAGTTTTGCGCTCGATCAGCTGACAAAGTGGATTGTCGAGCAAAACATAAGACGAGGAAGTTGGTATGTCATTATTGATGGAATATTTAATCTGAGGCATGATAGAAACAGCGGCGCCGCTTTTGGAATAATGCCGGGGCAGAATGCACTGCTAATCGTTATTACAATTGTCGCTATCGGTTTCATATTCTTCTACTACCGCCAGTTTCAGACCAATCTTTGGATGAGAATTGCGCTCGGGTTTCTTCTGGGTGGAGCGTTAGGGAATTTCGTTGATCGACTTCGTCTAGGCGAGGTTGTCGATTTCATACAAATAGGAATACAAAAAGCGGGGCTCTGGTGGCCAACGTTTAACGTCGCAGATGTCTGCATTTGCGTTGGGGCAGGTATGTTGATAATCCACCTACTCCGAACACGAGGGGATGATGACACATCGGAACAGAGTAACGATTAATCTGGCATGCGGCTTCCTTATGTGCTGCTTTATCATACCGATGAGCGTCGCCGCCCAGTACCGCGGATCTTCGGAAGGCACGCGACCCGTCCAGCGGGGAACGCATGAGGAACCTTACCAAGAGAGTGCACTCCGTCGATTCGAGATTGTTACTTTTGTCTCGTTACCGTTTACCGCCATCCACAGTTTTCTTGTGGTTCGCGGTGTTGAGATGGTTCGACAGAATGAGATTGCACCAGAGCTTTCAAGCACGCATTTTGGGGTTATAGGTGCTTCTGCCGTTTCCTTCGCACTCTTCGTTGGCTTTTGGGATTGGCTGCACACTCGTGACACAGACTCGTCAGAGCAGTTAATTCCATCTGGCCCCGCCCCTGAACTACCGCAACGAAAGGTTAGCAAAACCGGTTGGAATGTTGAAGAGGCATCAAGTTTTATATTCCCCTTTGTTCAGATTCGGTTTTGAACGGGTGTAAAGTGAGCCCAATTACCGGACGTTTTGTAGCGAATTGTCTGATTATTCTCGCCTGAGGAAAATTTTGTTTGGATGATGTTAACTTTTTAGTTGCGGGTTTACGATTGATACATGGCGGTATTAGAGATTCAAACCGGTGACGTCCCTATACTTCGACAAAAAGCCAAGCCGGTTAAGCACGTTGATGACAATGTACTGCGACTCATAGAGGATATGTTTGAAACTATGGCAGCCGCCTGCGGTATCGGTCTCGCCGCACCGCAGATTGGGGTTCCCAAGCGGATAATTGTTGCGGACATTTCGCAGCATTTTCCAGACTGTCCGCCAGTTGCGTTGATAAACCCTTTGATAACGGAGGCGAGTGGGGAGGAACTAGGCGAGGAGGGGTGTTTAAGTTTACCCGGTCTTCGGGGTATAGTTCGACGCGCCAGTTCGGTGACCGTGCACGCTCTGCTCCCTAACGGGGAAGAGGCAGAATTGAGCGGAAACCATTTGATGGCTAGAGTTCTGCAACACGAAATTGACCATCTTAATGGAATACTCTTTATTGATTTGCTAAAGCCGGAAGACCAGATACTGCTTGAGCAAGAGGAGGCTAAGGAAGCGAGCAATTGAATTCATGCAATTGAAAAGGGCTTCATTTGCTTGACTGTGTCGTTTAATGCGAATCGTTTTCATGGGCACGAGCGAGTTCTCCGTTCCGAGTCTCCAAGCGCTGGTAGCGCAGAATTTTGACATCATGGGCGTGGTCACACAGCCTGATCGACCATCTGGTAGAGGCAAAAGGTTGGTACCGTCACCCGTTAAGATAACAGCTTCACACCACAACCTGCGGGTCTACCAACCAGAAAGGGTAAGGAAGCCCGATTTCATACGTACGCTTAGAGAACTCCAGCCCGAGGCAATCGTGGTGGTCGCCTTTGGCCAGATAATTCCCAAGACGGTGTTAGATTTGCCTCCTTGCGGTTGTATAAATGTCCATCCTTCTTTGTTGCCCAAGTATCGTGGTGCAGCTCCAATTCAATGGGCTTTAATCAATGGCGAAGAGGAAACCGGCGTTACAATCATGCTTCTTGACGAGACTGAGGACACAGGCGATATCATCCTTCAGCGGCGTGTCAGCGTTGCCCCGGAGGATAACGCCGCGACGCTCTCCGACCGATTAGCGTCCACTGCAGCAACCTTGTTGGTTGAGGTGCTGGACGCAAGCCCTAAAAATGCCCCGCCACCGCACACTCCACAGAATCACGACCAAGCCACACATGCCCCCAAACTAACCAAAGAAAGCGGGCACATCAATTGGGAAGTCCCGGCGATTAATATTTGCAACTTGGTACGTGGTACTGCGATTTGGCCCGGAGCGCATACATTTTTTAATGGCGAACTTCGCGTGAAGATTCTGGAGTGTCATGTGATGGTCGATGGACCAGAGAAAAATGTACCGCCGGGCTACATTGTCGTTACACCACAACGCGATTTGGTTGTCGGGACGAGCGCGGGGACTGTGCGAGTAGCGAGGATGCAACCCGCCAACAAGCAAATTATGGATGCCAACGAATTTATCAACGGGTATCGAGTGGAAACAGGTGCACGCTTTGCGCCCCAATTTGAGGACAGTTAACTTGGCACTGACAAACCAATCATGAACTCTATGCTAGCTGCCATAATCAGATTCGCTGTGCTGTATTTGGCTACAATCGCGATTGTCGGTCTGGTGGTTGTATTCCTAGTTATTCCTTGGTCCGTGCGTTCAGAAGACGTTGAAGTTCCGGATATGGTAGGCGAGAGCTACGATCAAGCGGTTGCGTTACTGTATAACGCGGGTTTACAAGTAGCTGATGACATTGAGACAAAAGCTAGTTCTGATATTCCGAAAGGTTTTGTCCTCGAACAATCACCTCCCGCAGACTTCAAAGTCAAACGAAATAAGCCGGTACAACTTACGCTGAGCATCGGCGATCAGATGGTGGAGGTGCCAGACACAACGGGTAAGCCGCTGAAAGCCGTAGAAAAAATATTGCGGGACGCCGGGCTCCGTCGCGGTCGTGTTGCAGAAGTGCACTCCGATGAATATGCAGTGGCAGGCGCGGTAATTGCTCAAACCCCCTTAAGCGGGACCATGCACCAACAGGGGGCGGCGGTTCACTTGTTGTTAAGCCTTGGAAAGCGATCCAGAGTGATATTGATGCCGGATTTGCGCGGAGAGCCAATTGACGAAGTGCGGGCTATGCTCAAGTCCGGCGGATTGGAGATTGGGGACGAAAGCTATAAGTCCGCGCCCGAAATACCGCAAGGTTCAATAATCAGTCATTTTCCGGTCGCCGGAGAACTGGTGCACGTTGGTCAAGTCGTGTCGCTTGAAATCAGCGGTTCCGCAAAAACTCAAACTGATAGGGGCCGTCTCATTTCGCTCCGATATCGAGTTTCAAAAGAAGGCGGTCTTCCGAGGCATGTGCGACTTGTTGTCGAAGACGAACGTAATATTCTTACCGTTGTAGATAGTCATTATGAGCCGGGGGCTTTGATTGAGCGGCCACCTCTCCGTGTTTTTGGCGAAGCCACGATGACTGTTTTCGAGGATGGCGTAGAGGTTCAGAAAAAGGAGTTGTAGTGTTGGGCCGGGAGGTTAAAATTGCGCCTTCAGTTCTTGCGTCGGATTTTGGTCGACTTGGCGATGAGGTCTGCCGTGTTGTGGAAGCAGGGGCGGATCTCATCCACTTTGACGTGATGGATGGCCATTTTGTACCCAACCTAACCATGGGGCCTCAGTTAATAGAATCCGTTAAGCGGTATACGGATTGTCCTTTCGATGTGCATCTTATGATCGCCAATCCGCAGAATTATATTAACGATTTTGCGGACGCGGGCGCAGATTTCATCACTTTTCACATCGAAATTGAGGGCTCGGTCGAAAATACAGTAAATCTGATTAAGGCTCGACAGATTAACGCCGGAATTGCCATCCGACCAAAAACTCCAATTTCGGCTCTATTTCCTTATCTTGCGGATGTCGATCTTGTGTTGCCAATGAGTGTGGAACCCGGGTTTGGAGGGCAGAAGTTTATCATGAGCACTCTGGATAGGATTGATAGTTTGCGCAAGAAAATTTTAGAATCGGATTGTGATGTTTTGATTGAGGTAGACGGGGGTATAAATCTCGAAACAGCGCCACTAGTATTAGATCGCGGCGCTACGGTTTTGGTTGCGGGCACGGCGATTTTCAATAGTGAGAATCCAAGAGAAACGATTCGGCAATTGCGAGGAAGAGTAAGCTAGAAGAAGCCTGACAATCTTTCGGGATGCTCGGAATATCGCATACGAACGATCGCTTTGGCTTGGATTACGATGTTTGTGTAATGAAAGGATTACCGGAATTGGGTTAGTTTACGCTATTCCATAAAATTACGGCGGGATTACGGAGGCAAAATGACACAATCATATGATGAGTTGAAAGCATCACCTCGCGTGCTTCTTGGACCTGGTCCGAGCGATGCGAATCCGCGAGTATTGAAAGCAATGACCACGCCCATGTTAGGATACCTTGATGGGGAATTCATCCAAATATTGGATGAAACGGTTAATCTCCTTCGCCAGGTATTCGGCACCGGGAACAAGCTCACACTGCCGGTTTCCGGGACTGGTACTGCCGGGATGGAAGCCGCGCTCTGCAACGTGATTGAGCCGGGAGACTCAGTTGTCGTAGGTATCAACGGTTATTTTGGCGGGCGAATTGCCGACATTGTTCAACGGTGTGGCGGCGCCGTGACCGCTGTAGAAGCGCCTTGGGGTTCGGCTATTCCGGCGGAAGACGTGGCTGATGCGGTAAAAAGCGCCAATCCGAAGTTAGTTGCCATCATCCACGCAGAGACCTCAACGGGGGTTCTTCAACCGCTTGATGACATCAGTAAAATCGTAAAAGATAGCGGCGCGTTGTTCCTCACGGATTGCGTTACATCCTTGGGCGGACAACCGGTGGATTTGGACCGCCGCGGGATTGATATAGCCTACAGCGGGACTCAGAAGTGCCTTGGGGGCCCACCGGGGCTTGCACCCATCAGCTTTAGCGATAGAGCAGTTGAGGCGATTCACAATCGAGCCAGTAAGGTACAGAGTTTTTATCTTGATATGACGTTGCTTGAAGCCTACTGGAGCGGTGAAGTGAGAAATTATCACCACACGGTTTCCATGTCTATGATCTATGCGTTGCACGAGTCGCTCCGTGTCGTGTTAGAGGAAGGTCTACAAGACCGATATAAACGTCACGAGCGTAACGCCGCGGCGCTAATCGCCGGGGCAACAGCGATAGGACTCAAACCCATTGTACAAGAAGGCTATCGAGCTCCCATGCTGACGACCATCAATATCCCTGACGGCATTGATGATGTGGACATTCGAAATCGCTTGATTGAAGATTTCGGAATCGAAATCGGCGGCGGTTTGGGAATATTCAAAGGGAAAGCGTGGAGAATCGGCTTAATGGGCGAGTCTTCGACGCAAAGGAACGTGTTACTCGTCTTGAGCGCCTTGGAGAAACTCCTTGCCGAGGCAGGCCATGACCTCGAAGCTGGTGCCGGCGCACGTGCAGCATCAGAGGTTTACGCCCAAGCGTAGAGATGAAATGTTGACTACATTAGGCCGCGGACGGCGTTTGATCATCCCGTGCCGACGGTTGGATTGCCCCTGGTTTCCGGGAGTGATTATGGCGTCTGAACCTAGCCGCGTAGGAACCCGTTATATTCCATATCAAGAGTGTCCCATGCCGTCTACCTCCAGCTCGGGCAGGCTGGAGCGTGTCTTCTAAACCTCACTTTTTCAGTTGCGTCTAAACGATGTGATCCCAAGTGAACGAATAATCGCCGTATTTCAGATTCGCCAGTTCCGAGGAGATAAGGAAATTGGAAACCACTCCCGATATAGCGCTGATAGAGATGATGCTTGATGGTCAACTCATTTCTAATGCCGACCATCAACGGATTCTAGAGGATATTCATTCGGCCGGTCTTTCCGCAGACGAAGCACTCTCAAACCATGTTGCGCCGGATACCGTTGCGTTCGCCAGAAAGGGAATGGAATACGGCGTGTCGTGTGTTCGTCTAGAGAACATCGAACCAGAACTTGAGACGACACAGAAGATGCCTGCCGGATTTGCGTACAAAAACAAGATTGTGCCGATTCATTTTGATGGCAAGACGCTCACTGTAGCGATGGCAGATGTGCTAGACGTGATGCTGATTGACGAGATTCGTCTCGTGACCGAGTGTGAGATTGAGCCGGTGCTGGCGGCTGAGGATGATGTGGAAGCTGCCATTATCCGCATCTATGGGAAAACGGCGGGAGCCATACTTAGCGAGGGAATCAGAGGTCCGGTCGGCGCAGTTTCAACTCTCCAGCGTGAAACGATTGATGATTTCGGTATTGATGAGAAGGATCTCAGCCAAGATCCAACCGTTGTACATGCAGTCGATCAGATGATAATTGATGCCGTGCGATTGAACGCGAGCGATATCCACATTGAACCGTTTCCCGGTGAGTTAAAGGTTCGTTTTCGAATCGACGGTGTTCTGGAAGACCAGCCGCAACCTCCGCCGCATCTACAGTCGGCGATTACTTCGCGTGTCAAGATCATGGCTGGAATGAACGTTGCGGAGCGGCGCCGACCGCAGGATGGGAAAATTGGAGTCACGGTCGGAAGTGTGGGAAACCGACAGATAGATTTGCGTGTTTCGACGGTGCCAACGGTTGCCACGTCGCAGGGGGAAAGCCTTGTCTTACGGATTTTAGACCGACAATCGATTTCATTCGGACTGGAAGAACTTGGGTTAGCCGCGGATAATCTGTCGCATTTTGAACGGTTAATTCGAAAGCCGCACGGCATCATTCTAGCGACGGGACCAACCGGTAGCGGCAAAACGACAACGCTGTACGCCTGTCTGAAGAAAATAAATACGCCGGAAGTGAAGATTATCACCATCGAAGAACCGGTCGAATATGAACTTGAAGGTATCAATCAAATTCAGGTCAACCCGGATATTGATGTGACGTTTGCGGCGGGATTGAGACATATCCTACGGCAGGATCCGGACAAGGTCTTAGTCGGGGAGATTCGCGACTATGAAACTGCGGAGATGGCAATTCACACGTCATTGACTGGCCATTTGGTCTTCAGCACACTGCACACAAATGACGCACCAGGCGCCATAACACGACTTATCGACATGCAAGTTGAACCGTATTTGGTGGCTTCGACCATAGAGGGGGTAATAGCACAGCGCCTCGCTCGAAGAGTCTGCCAGAACTGTTGTGAGATGTATCATCCCACAGAGCAGCAACTAAAGGACTTTTTCGGTTCTCACGCCCACGAGATTGATTCAAATCTTTTAATTCCGCGAGCCGTAGGTTGCAGAGAGTGCCGAGAAAGGGGATATAGGGGGCGCATCGGCATATTTGAAGTTCTCGTCATGAGTGAGGAGCTTCGAACGATGACATTGCAACACACGTCAACGAGTCAACTTCGTCGTACTGCAATTAAAGATGGAATGAAAACCCTTCGCGAGGACGGGTGGAGAAAGGTTGTCGCCGGACATACAACCATAGATGAAATTATTCGGCTTACGCAGGAGGACGAATCTAGCGAATCCGGTGTTGGTCAAATTGTATAGTATCCGCAGCTATGCTTCTATGATTCTTCGTGTACTCGCAATCGCATGTGAACGTAGATTCAGGAACTGAAACACTCGCCGAGAAATCATAGGTCTGTCGATTTCTTCGATAACCACGTTAAGCCTAAAACATTTAGGGACAAAACCTAACGATGCCCAGATTTCGCTACGAAGCTCTTACAAATACTGGCGGGACAGTAAAGAGCGTACAAGATGCGAGTTCCAGAGCGGAGCTTGTGTATCAACTGAAATCGATGGGCTATTGGCCTCTGAACATCGTCGAAGACAGTATTGACGAGACAGAGGTTGAACGGTTTCGGGTTCCCCTGTTTGCCTCTCGTGTGAAATCAAAGGATGTGGAATTCTTCACCTATCAGATGGCAACACTGATCAATGCCCACATCACTCTTCCGCGCGCTTTGGCGGTTACGCTCGAACAGATTGAACATCCAGGATTTCGACAGATTGTCGAGCAGATTAAATACGACATTGAACACGGTTCTACATTTCATGACGCCCTAAGTCAACACCCGAAGGTTTTTCCGGAGTTGTATGTCAACATGGTTAGGGCCGGTGAGTCAGGGGCAGTGCTCGGTGTGGTACTAGAGCGGCTCGCAAAATTCTCGGAACGGCAGCGGCTGCTTAAGGCTGAGGTAATCTCGGCTCTTTTTTATCCGGCAATTCTTTTCACTCTAAGTCTAGGGGTAATAGTTTTCATGGTGTTGGTCGTTATTCCGAGATTTGCCGATATGTTCGCTGATTTGGGGGTTGATTTACCCTTGCCAACACAATTTCTGATAGGTATCGTTGATTTTGTAAAGAGCTATTGGTGGGGGCTGGCAATCGGGGGAACTGCGACTATTTTTGGGGTTCTACAATATTCCCGCACCGAAGGCGGAAAACTTATTTTCGACATCGTGAAACTTAAGCTTCCGCTATTGAGAGGCGTTTTCAGCAACTTTGCGCTCGTGCGCTTCACGCGAACGATGTCAACGTTACTTGAGAACGGCGTGCTGCTACTACCCGCGCTCCGAGTAGTCAAGGGCACGATTGGGAATATGGTCTATAGCAATGCGATTGCCCAGGCGGAAACGGAGATTGAGCAGGGATCGACTTTGGCGAGAGAACTGCAGGAAAGCGCTGTTTTTCCGCCGTTAGTGGTTCATATGGTCGGAATCGGAGACGAATCGGGTAATCCCGAGCAAATGTTAGCTAAGCTCGCCGATTACTATGACTTGGAGGTACAACAAACTTTACAGCGGTTAACGAGTTCAATCGGACCGCTTGTGATTTTGATTATGGGAGTAATTGTCGGACTGATCGCGGTAGCAATAATACTTCCGGTGTTTAGGGCAAGTACATCGCTAGCCGGGTGAAAATGATCGAAAACGGTTCAATAAGGAGAGACAAATGACGATGCCAATAAAAATGGGCGAATCGGGGATGACGCTCATAGAACTTACGATTGTGATGGTGATAATAGGGCTCTTGGCGGCGCTTGTTATTCCGCAGTTTCGCGGTGTTGTTGATGACGCGAAACTAAAAACTGCCCAGAGCGAGATTCAAGTGTTTGAGGGTGCACTACAACGCTATTCAATTGATGTAGGGGATTATCCGACCTCGGAGCAGGGCTTACGTGCGCTATGGCAAGACTCCAGTCTCGTATCGGGAAGTTGGAGGGGACCGTATGTATCAAAACCCAAGTTCCAGGACCCCTGGGGAAACGAATACATCTACCGGTATCCCGGTAATCATCAGGGATACGATTACGACTTATATTCCTTGGGCAAGGATGGCAAAGAGGGGGGCGACCCGCCTTTCAACGCTGATATCACAAATTGGATTGAGCTAGCCGAGTAAATTAAAGATAATTTCGATTTTCTCTTTATGCACTCATGAACCCGACCAGACGCTTGAAGCATTTTAATTTGGAGACAGGATTCACTCTCATTGAAGTCATGCTAGTTCTCACGTTGATTGTGATACTGTCTTCGGCTACGATGCCATCTCTTCGAGGATTCGCCGGTTCTACCCGGTTAAAATCTTCCGCTTCAGCGATCCGAGACATGCTACACTTTGCGCGGGACATTGCAATCACGGAAGGAACCACCTACCTCGTTGTCTTCGATCTCGATCAAAACCGCTATTGGTTGGCTTCAAGTGAAACTTTCGTCGTGTCGGATCTTGCCGCGTCGCTAGGTGCAAACGGATCAAACGCTATCAATCAAACTGAGGTCCGATCGTCCGAATTGAGCCAGCCCGCCGTTTCGCGCACAAGTATGATTCTTGGCATTCCTCAGGAACCGAATCACAACATCAGCTTGTCACAAATGGTTATCAATCACAACTCCCAAACAAGACATATTCATTCCGGCATTGATTATATCTATTTTTCGCCAACAGGTTCTTCCGAGGAATTAATTTTGTACATTCAGGACCAAGACGCAAATGTTGTATCTATCAGTGTCGAAGCAGCCAGCGCCCGTGTGCGTATTCAGGATGTCGGCGCCGAAGAAAGCGAGGCGTTAGGCGTGTTAAGCCCAAGCAATTAAGGCATGAATTGACGAGTATGCCCATGCAGTTGCGATTTCAGACTAGAGTTTCATCAAAACCTCGCCAAAACACTGTGCGCGAAGATGGTTTCACGCTCGTAGAAATCTTGGTGACCTTAACTGTCTTGTCGATCGCCTTGCCGGTGCTGATGTATTCCTTTAGGAATGCCGCCCACGGGCAGGCTCTGTCGGAGAATCAGACTACGGCGGTGTACCTGCTTAAATTTCGCATGGCGGAAATTGAGTTGGGTGGTTACCCGGATATTGGAGAGGGCGATGGAGAGTTTGGAGAAAATTCGCGTTTTCGTTGGCACTCGAGCGTTCAAGACGTAACGTCAGATGAAATCCAGAATTTACGGCGCATTACCGTTACCATCATGTGGCAAGAACAAGGGAAAGAGAAGTCGATATCCATGAGTACCTATATGGCGGATCGTGCAAATCAGGCACAGGGACAGAGCGGCGGTCCGCAGACTTAGAGAAGAGAGAATGAGCACACGGAAAACGGTAACAAGAAAGCTGGCTGACCCGCATATCGCTGCAAGACTCAACACGGCGGAACGCGGGTTCACGCTTATAGAACTGTTGATAGGTGTAACCGTTCTAGTCATTGTGGGCGGGGTTGCCTACAAGGTGTTCGATGCTTCGGTAGATGTTTACCGCAATTCCGAAACTCGGATGGTTATGGCGCAAAAATGTCGGGTCGCATTGGATTTTCTGAGTAAGGATTTGAGTAATATCTATGCGGTGCAACAGGATGATTCACTCGTTCTCATTTCGCAGGATAATCGGGACGAATCAGGCGATAGAGACATCATTAGCTTTGTCACGCTTCTGCACACCGATCCGGATCCTTTCCTCGAGCAACTGAACCAGGGATTGGAAACTGGTCAGAGCGAGGAATCAGTGCCGATAAGTGATGTACAGCGCATCGCTTACTATGTTGGTCCCGATTTGGCGCAATCAGAAGCCGAATCTGCGAGCCAGCGGACCGATTTGACCATCGGAGAGGGCAGTGATAATCTTGTTCTCTCGCGGGTTGCAACGACCTCTATTGATCCTGAGACAGTTGTCGCTTCTCTTTTCAATTCTGGAACAATTCCCACAGAGGACGAAAACGGGGACCCTATTCATGTCGAGATTGTCCAAATAATAGATCGCATTTCATCATTCGATCTCAAATACTCGGATGGCGAAGATTGGTACGAGTCGTGGGAAGACACCAATGCCATTCCAAAAGCTGTTCAGATTCTAATCGCGGTGCTGGCGGAGAACAATAGTCGGGTAGGTCAGAATCCGGGACATGACACGATGACTCAGTCGACAATGATTTATCTTCCTATGAGCGCCAATTTCGGGGGGCAAGGTACCGGCGGACAGCCCGGAGGAACATCAAGCGGTTGAAGCAATACCGCGGAAGACAGGTTACGTGCCATGCTTTGCCTTTTCCGTCCCACCCCAAGTACGTTAAGCAAGATGCGCCGTTCATCAAATGAACGCGGTCTTTCTCTCGTCGCCACGCTCTGGATTTTAACGATTCTTTCCGTGTTGGCAACACAGTTGCTCCACTCCATTTATCTTGAACGTCGCGTTCAGGCCAACTTTACAGATCGAACGAAATACAACTTTGCCGCGAAGGCGGGATTCGAGCATACGATTGCCGTGCTTCGTGGGGATAGAACACCGTTTGATTCGCTTGGAGAAGACTGGGCGTCTACCGTGGAGGGTAGCATTGAAGATGGTATAACTGACGGGGATTTTCTCATCTATCAAGTGGACATTATCGACGAAAGTTCGAAGGTAAATGTCAATACTGTCGAGGTAGATACAATTCAGAGACTCTTGGATTCAATCGGTTATGAGAATGTTCAATCTCCCAATCAATCGCTCGCCGATTCAATTGTCGCTAGCCGCCCTTTCCGAACTGTGCGCGACCTTGCCAAAGTCCCGGGGATGACCACAACGCTTCTCTACGGCAGACAACAGCCAAGTGTTGGAGGTCTGACTATTGAGGAATCTGAAACACAGAATATTCCGGGACTGATTGAGATTACAACGGTCCATTCGGTTGATACGAACACAGATGCGAGCGGCCAAACTCGCCTCAATATCAAGAACGCTGAATCGCAGCAACTGGTGCAACTTCGAGGGAATAACAATCAACCTGTCTTCAGTCAAGGTGAGGCAGATTCTCTCATCCAACAACGTGATTCGATTGGGAATATCGGCGATATTCTCAATCTTAAAGCTATCACGGAACAAACCTTCAACAGCATTCGAGACAGGATTCGCACTGATGGAAGCGAGGATAACGAGGGGGTAGTGAACATCAACACTGCCGATGCGAATGAATTCCAAACGCTTGATGGCATTGATGAGGGTATTGCCAATCGGATTATCGATCACCGCAACACTCAGGGTAACTTCCAGAATGTTGATGCGATCAAGGATGTGAATCTTGTCACCGCAAATGAGTTCAAAAGTATCGTTGACAAAATCTCTACGACCGACGACGAGATATTAAACGGTCTAATTAACGTCAATACCGCCTCATTAGAGATTCTGCAGCTCTTGCCGGGGATGGATGAGTCCAAAGCCCAGGCGATAATCACCCGCAGAGAGTCCGAACCCGAAAATAGCCAGCAGACTCAAGCGCAATCGCAGGATGAAATTGAAGGCAATCCCTTTACAGATGTTGGTCAGCTCCTCGATGTGGAGGGTATTGACCCGAACACATTTCAGCAGATAGCGGGACTCGTTACGTATCGGTCACATGGATTTCTAGTCGAAGCAGCCGGGGTTGACGCTCGAGGGCGAGCAATCGCGTCATGTACTGGAGTAGTCGATCGGACCGGACAAGCAGTCACAATTAAGTATTGGCGACAGAATTAGCCCTGGTACCAAGCAGGTCAAGATGGCGAAAAATCTAGTCATAGCTGTAGATATCGGTACAAACACAGTCAAGGTAGTACAGTTTGCCCTAAGCTCGTCGGAGATACGGCTTGTCAGAACGAGTGTTGCCAGCTATCCACGAGAGAGTGCCGCCGGAGATATAGATGCAGAAACGATATCACGCACTTTTGAAGAACTGTGGCAAGAGGTCAAAGGAGGGAAGCACACGGTCTTATTGTCGATTCCCAGACTGTTGGTAACAACCCGTCGATTGTCGGACTTTCCAACGGCGGCAAGCGACGAGCAGTTGTCCAATTTAGTATCCATGCAGGGTGAAACCGAGATTCCCTTTAGCGCAGATAACGCCATTTTCGACTACCATGATGTTCGCCGCAGGGAAAATGGAATTTCCGTGGAGCTAGTTGCCGCAAAACGCGAAAGCGTGCAGGGATACATTGATTATCTACAATCAATTGACGTGGTACCGACGGGAATCATTCCGTCAGCAATGGCAACTGCAGCGTTAGCACAGCCTCTCCTTGATGGGAATGCGCCTGAGCAGACTACGATGATTGTCGATATTGGGGCGGGCAACACGGATATATGTTTGTTTCAAGGGCAGACGCTTGGCTTTTCTCGAAGTTTTTCGATCGGCGGCAACGATTTAACACTTCGCTATCACGATGAAGTTGGCGGTGATTTTGAGTTTGCCGAGCAGATAAAACTGGGACGTTGCGGGCTAGACCAAGAATCGGCAGATCGAATCCCTACCTACCAATGGGCCGAACAGTTGCTAACACAAGTTCAACAATCAATCGGGGCGGCACGACGAGAATTAGAGTCCTCCTCGTCGGTCAACGTGGACGAAATCTGGATTTGTGGCGGTGGAGCGCAAGTTGCCGGATTGCCAGATTACTTCGCAAACCGGCTTGGAATTGCTACGAAGAACTGGAATCCGCTAGATGCTTTCAGCAAACAGGGCGGGAAGATTGACACGGCGCCTATTGGCAATGTTGGCAGCACACTTGCTGTTGCGCTGGGGCTTGGCATGAATGCGGCTACGGACGCAATTACTCTAGATTTGTTGCCCAGAGAAGAAAAGGTCAAGTTGACGCAGAGCGACCAGAGGAGACGGTTGATATACAGCTTTGCCGCAGGCGCAGTTCTATTAGCAGGCATTGGGCTTGGCGCGCTGACGTTTAGCAGATCGCAGCGGATGGAAAACGCAGTTTTAGACGAACAGATACAGTACGTCGCACAATCGGAATCGCGAGCGAAACAGAGGCTCGCCAAAAACCTGGCGGCTGCCGACCTTCTTACACCCCGCGTGTCGGCACTGGACATTCTGCGCGTATTGAGCCTACGATTTTCTGATCGTACGAAGGTTGCTTGGACCAACTTCCAAATCAGTCGCTTGGATGAACTTGACACGGCGAAGATCACGTTCAATATTGAAGCCAGATCTCACGGCGATGTAAGCGAAATGATTCGAGTGATGGGACAATCGGGACTGTTCACCAACATAAAATCAGGGGACGTTACAAGCGTTAAGCGTGAAAGAGAGGTGTTTTTTCAAACTCAAGTCGTATGTAATCTGTCCCCGGATGCTCCGCAGTTGTTCGCACAGACTCGTTTCCCCGGCACAGTAGCCGGAATGCAAGACCATGCAGAAGACAAGCTAGTACAATCGGCCAAGAAAACGACTGTAGAACGTCCACAGTCACCAAACGCGGAAGCTAGGTTGTTGGTAGAATCTCAAGATGAATCCAACGTTAGTGGCAGTAGATGAAATGGCGGTCCTTGAATGCTTTGGTGTTGAACGTCACACGCGGGTATATTGAGACATTAACCAAATGTGGGCACGATGAGAGAGTTAACGAGACGTGAAAAAACGCTGTTAGGTATAGTTGGACTGGTTGGCCTCATAGTCATCCTTCTGAGGGTTCTTCCTACGGTTCTGCAAGGGTTGACAGGGAGCACGATCGCCGAAAAGCGTGAGCGACTTCAAACGGCGGAGAAATTAGTCTTGTTGGATAAACAGGCGAACCGAACTGACGAGAGTCTACGTGAACTGGTGGGCTTGCGAGGGCGGTTGATTTCGGACTCTTTGTTTGACGAAATCTCGCAAGTGCATAACGTACAGACTCTCAACCGAACCCGTCAGGTTTCGGATTTGATAGCGATACATCCTGCTTTGGAAGGCAAAGCGGCGACGCTTTTCGCGTATAGGAACCAGCGCGGCAGTTTTGCCACACTGGAAGAATTGAAAACGATTCAAGGATCAATTTTTGAGGGCGAGCAGCCGCGGGTAGTTATTTCACAACGAATTTCGCAACTGGCAAGAAGATCCGGTCTCAAACCGGATTATCAGCTCAACATCAAACCCTCACCCGGCAAAAAGACTGAAAAAATCTCTCGTCAGGCAAAACGGAATTTCATTTTGTTCAGCTACATGAACGGACTGGAAGATGAACTTAGACGTCTCAAGGAACAAGCAGAACAAAAAGCGGAGCCGCCGCAGGGGCAGCTAGATGAAGAGAGTGAGTTGGAGCGTGCGATGTTCGAAGGATGGTTGGGAGATTATGACTCCGCCAAGTCGGACAACAGTGACAGTAAGGATGGGATGTCACAAGAAGCCGAACCGGCGAAGAACGAAGCTGCTGTCAACGCCGATTCTAATAGCAATTCATCCTCGGAAAGTGTTCCGCCCAGGGACCGAGATTTGTCAAAGGCTGAAGATCGAGTAATAAAGGAAAATCTAAGTTTCGCGCAGCTACCGGAGATTATTCCGATGGAATTGAGGGTACAACTGATCGAATTTATTCTCTCGTTTATTACCTCGGAGCTAAACGGGGCAACTGAATTCAAACGCGGTTTCTTCTCAGATCAGATTTCCCGAGTCGACGAAGGCTCGTCGCGCAAGTTTCTGGAGTTTGGACAGAAAACCCCCGGTGTCCAAGTTAGGCTCAGAGAGAATAGCGCTATGCTTGCGAAATTTGAAGATTTAATTAGTCGTTACGAAGTAACTCAGACGAATGATTCGGGTGAATCAACTGAAGATATTCTTGACTACGAAGAACAGATAATGGCTTTAACCGAATATGTCGATGATACCGAGCTCCAGATTAAAGAGCTTGAAAACTGGCTTACCGGCGTTTCTTTGACATACCAACCGGAATTGTACGGTGTTGATATGAAATTCATAAGCGGGGTAGGCACAGTGGTAAAGCTAATGGAATTGATTGATGTCTCTACGAAATGGCTGTATGTCAGAAACCTTAAGATTGTCAACGACAAATCGGAGAAAAAAGAGGAGGAAGGAGGAACCAGGGTCAGTGTAGAGTTAACAATGATGGCAAGAATCCTATAATAAATCTCGAGTAGGTTGGGAGCAACCGATTTCTCTTTGCTGGGAACAAGTTGCTTGGATTCAATGACTACCCCAAAGTTTTGGATAGAGGTGTGATAACCAATAATGAATACATATTGTTATAAAATTGGCAGGCGGCAACCTAGTTATTCTGCCCTCTTACTTCTTATTGTGCTGGCTGCGAATTTGGCGATTGTCGGAAGGAACACGTTTGCGCAGAATGATGAAAAGGCTATGCGTGTATCGGAGCGCGACGAGGCGGGGAAAGCAATACGGTTTGATTTCAACTTCATTAGCAAGGACCTTAGAGATCTAATTAGATTTTTGAGCCAAGAAACCGACTTGACATTTGTTGCCTCCGAAAATGAAATCAAGGACAAGAAGTTTGCATTGACGAACCTCAAAAATGTCACTATGGAAGAGATGTTAGAGGAGGTCAAAACCGTCTTGTCAACCTATAATCTGACAACAATTCGCGACGGAAACACAGTGCTTATCACAACCTTCGAAAAAGCGGTGCAGATGAAGGTGCCGGTCAAACGAATTACTGCGGACGCGAGCCTTGTCGAAATGAGTGATGAGATTCAAACCTATATTATCCAGTTGGAAAATGCTGCGGCGTCGGAGTTGGTGGGTGTTCTCAAACCACTCTTGAACAAAGCGGCGAATATATTCGCTGATTCGAATAGCAATTCATTGGTAATTACAGACGTCGCTTCCAACGTGCGCCGAATTACAACTATCTTACAGGTTGCCGATGAGGCGCCGGAAATGCCGCTCAAGGTGGAAATTGTCCATCTAGAGAATGCTTCCGCATCCTCGCTTGCAGCAACCTTAAATCAAGTGTTCCAAGATGAGACGCAGATCGCAAATGTGCTCAAAACTATCGGATCTTCCAAGCAGCCTGAAGAGATGCACAAGATGCTTGAGAAGGCGAAGGAGGACGGTGTAGGCATCGACATGCTCCGAGGACGAATCTACATTGCTGCCGACGAAAGTTCGAATTCGTTAGTTATCAAGGCTTCCGAATCCAATCTGGTAGCATTGAAAGACGTCATCCGTCAGCTTGACACAGCGCCCAGTATTCAGACGGAAATAAGGGTATTCCGATTGAACCTCGCAATAGCCGAGGATGTCGCACAGACGCTTGAGGAGGTAATTACCGGACAGAGCGCGGGCAGGCGGCCTGGTGGCGGGGCGCAATGGTGGCAACAGCGCGAATGGGATCGACGCAAGCGAGAGGTACAGCGAGAACGACGTGGGCAGGAATATCAAGGCATTATCGGAACTGTAAACATCTCATCCAATGACCGCCTAAATGCCGTGGTTGTTTCTACGGACCCGCGGAATATTCCATTGATAGAAAAACTCATAAAGGAACTCGATCAAGCCGACCCACAAGAGGAGGTCCGGATCTTTTTCCTGAAGTTCGCGGATGCTCAGACGCTTTCCGATAATCTGGTAGATTTGTTTGAAGGGGGAACTTCCGGCAGAGACCGGAATAGACCGTGGTGGGATCGACGGGAACAGCGCCAATCACAGGATAGTAACGTCGGTGTTCAGGGTGAAGTACACCTCGTGCCGGACTCTCGGTTAAACGCACTTTTGGTTTCGACCGCCTCGCAGAATTTTACGACCATTGAAAATCTTGTGAATCGGCTGGATGTAAACATGCCGGATCAGGAATGGGGTACAAAGGTCTATTCGTTGAAATACGCGGATGCCGAGAATGTGTCCAACATAATCAACAATGTCTATCAAGGTGCTAATAATAGTGGTTTCTTTTTTTTCCTGCCCCAGCGAAATCGGAGCGAAGGTTCGCTGGCGGGAAACGTGACAGCGGAACCTTACATCACTCTAAATGCGGTGGTTGTCACGACTGCTACGCAACGCAACTTTGAATTGATTACGGAGTTTATTCAGGAACTTGATGTGCCGACCCCTGAAGGACAGAGAGAGATAACGCGATTGATTCGGTTGGAGTACGCCAGTGCAGAGGAGACCGCGGACCTGCTGGAGAGCATTTGGGGTGAAGGAGAAGATGGCGGATCGGACTTCAGTTTTAGACGTTTCTTTGCGTCGGGCGGACGCCTTGAGCAGAAAGATATCAATTCACTACGCGGTCAGGTAGAGATTGGAGCGGACATTCAGACCAATTCGCTCCTTGTGAGAACTGCACAGCGGTATATGCCGCAGGTTCAAGCCATGATTGAGCAACTCGATTTTGTACGCGGGCAGGTGTGGATTGACATTCAGATTCTTGAGGTAACGCTAGATGAAAGCACAAAACTCGGCATTGAGTTAACGGCACAGGAGAACAAGCTTTTTGGTGAGCAGCTCCGCAGCGGAAATCCCTTGGTTGGGAGCGTCGACACGCAGTTAGGATTGGATCAGGAGATTAGCGGATTCACGTACAGCATTGCAACGAAGGAGTACATGGGGTTGCTTCACACGCTTATGCGTGAGAACAAAGTGAAGACATTGTCAACTCCTTCGCTGCTGACGCGCGATAACCAGCAAGCCACGTGGAGTCGTGGACGTACGATTCCATACTTGCAGAGCGTGGATACGACCAGCCTTCTCGGGGAGGGCGTGAATCAACCTTTATTCAACTACGACTTCATCACTCCGCCTGTTGGCATAAACATTACGATTACGCCGCACATTGCGAGATCACGAGAGGGATCCGACGGCAAACGTACCATCGGTCTTGATATTGAACAGATTCAGGCAAGCAATTTCATCGAGTTCACCGATTTTAACGCGCCTATTACCGAAGACAGTTCAATCAGCGCTTACATTGATGTCGAAGATGGACAGCAGATTGTAGTGGGCGGGATGATTAAGTCCAAACAACAGGAAATCGAGAGCAAGGTACCCATTCTCGGAGATATTCCGTTCATCGGGCGTATTTTCAAGCGAACAGAAAAGGTTTCGGAGAATTCCGAAATTGTTATTATTATCACGCCGCACATCGTAGATATCAAGAATCCCGAGGATTTGGAGAAGTTACAGAAAGAGGCCGACAATTGGCGCTCGAATAATGGCCAAGAGAAGTCGCCTCAGGACTAATAAACACCATTCAATATCTCAGCGCCAAAGGTGTAAAAATGTCTGAAAGAATGTCCAGACGGCCGGACATGCGTGTTAAATACGCTTGACTTTGTTACGCGAGGTGATAACTCCTACGCTCTGCCTGTTAATTTTGTGCCGATCCATGCCATAGGCATGTAGGCTCCCACTATGTCGACGACAATAAACCAAGTCGGAGACGGCAACATGAATGCAACGGAAATTCCCCCCAATAGGAATAGCACGCCAATCACCAATCCCACTATCAGCTTGTAACTGGCGGATATAATTACGGCGACGTAGGCGCCTACCACGGTTCCTAGGGCATGCGCCAAGAATGGAACGATGAAGTGTTTGAATTCATAGAGATGTATAGAGGCCTTTATGGATTCGATGTCGTTCACATCAACGCCCGCAGGCGGTGGGATTATATGGGGACTCGCCATGACTAGTCCCATATTTACAGCGCTGCCTGCCATGAAACCTACGATGACGGCAAGTACGTTTCTGATTATTGGATTCACAACTCACCTCACGGTTTTAGTAGTACAGGATTTGCTTACCTAGGTCCATTCTAAGAACGCAGGTTAAGAAATTCGTGGTCTTAATCTTTGGTCGTTTTTGCATCAACTGAAAATGCCTATAGTTTTCGCAACCCACTTTTGAGATAAGCGAAAGCCATTTTAACCAGTTCTCGCCGTGCCGTCAACATTAACCCTATTTTTCCAAACCTACACCGCATAGGCGTAAGGCGATATTGGCTCTTCCAAATGCTTAGAGCTGTTTCAATCTGTGTCTTGCTTTCAATTGCCGCCATAGGTTTACGTTAGCACTAAACAAGAAGCCGAATCCGATCAATCCTCCGGTTAGACCGGCAAGTATATACTCAGTCAACGCGACTCCGTACCCCGCCCCGCCGATCAGGAGGGTGGCAATGATAAAATCCTGAATGGAGTGCTTTCGCGCGCGCCCTCTCACGATATGCAAGTTTTTCAGTCTCCGTTGTCTGATATACTTCAAGATTAGCTCTAGCGAAACCTGGGGCGCATGACGCTGTATTTCTTCCGGGGTTGGATTCATTGCACATCGGAATCCGATGTTTTTTGCTGCATAGTCTTGAGGTGCGTGGAGCCGGTTTGCGCATCGGAAATATTGTTCCGCGGTGTGATCTCGAACTTCAAGCCAAGAACCGCCTCGCAGAACCTTTTGCTTTGCACCATACTCGCGTTCGCGGTGCCGGTTTTCATTATATGGTCTGTACCAATCTGCCGTCCATTCCCATACATTACCCGCCATGTCATGTGTGCCGTAGGGACTTGACACTCTCGGTCGACTGCCGACAGGGGTGAGACGATCTGTGAGTAATTGTGCAATGAGACTGTTGTTTGTGCTTTCTTTAACGCCGTGCGTCTCGTTTGCAGAGTTTGACAATTCAAAATCATCCCCCCATGGGTAAATGCGACCATCGACACCTCTAGCGGCTTTTTCCCACTCCGCCTCGGTAGGCAGTCGTTTTCCCGCCCACTGCGCATAAGCTGCGGCATCATGCCAATTGACGCCAACGACCGGCAGGTCTGCCTCTTCATGCCGTAATCTTGCGCCATGCCAATGAGCCGGGGAAGGATAATCGGTCGATTGAATGAAGCGCTCGTATTCCGCATTCGTCACGGGGAAGCGATCAATATAGTATGGTGCGAGATTTACAGCGTGGATTGGAGATTCGTCCAGTTTGGCATGTTTTGATTGCTCAAGGGCGGAGCCGTAAAATGGTTCAATGTCTGTGCCCATTATAAACGCTCCGGGCGGGATGAAGATAGCTTCGGTGTCGCGAGTGGAAGAATCGTCATGCGTCCGGCTCATCGTCGATACGTCCATTCAGATGTGGAATACTTGGATTGTGCCAAGGATCTGACCGCCTCTAATTCCTCGGTCGAAAGGGCGGAAGTGTCCAATTGAGTACTCGGTACTTCTTTGAAACCGGTGATAACTGCGTCTTCAATCTCTCTACGATTCTTAGGGTAGAGCCGCCTAAGGTTAATCGACGTTGATTTTTCGGATAGAGTTTGTTGGTAGTCGGGGAATTTCGACGCGAGCGAAAGAATCTCAGCGGGGGGCATATTCAGTGCGATGTAGCCTTGATAAACAGCACCAACTCGGTTGCGACGCTGTGATACTCCGGCAATTTTCTTTCCGTCAAGCATGACATCATGCATCGCCGGATTAGCAAGGCAGGTGTTTGGTCCAACCTCCGATCCCCGAGACTTGCCCCCCTGTAGTGCGGCGGGTACGCCAATCCGATGAAACCCATCAAGCAGACGGTTAGCAATCCAACAGTAAGATTCGGAGATATCGCCGGGAATCACTCCAGTACCATGGGGAACTACAATTGAATAGGTCACATCCCAACCGTGAACAACTATGCCACCGCCGGTCATCCGGCGAACAAGTTCGACACCATGGGCTTCGCATCGTTTTACGTCAATTTCAGTCGAAATCTTTTGAAAATATCCGAAACTGAATGCGGGTTGGGACCAGTCATAGAGTCGCAACGTTGGTTGAGGACAATCTTCTTGTCGTAGCAAAATTACCTCGTCAATCGCCATGTTTGTAGCAGCATCATGCTTCCCTGTTTTGAGCAGTCGCCAATTGGCATTCATATCGTGTTCGACTCCCACAACGTCGTAATTCATACATATCCGAAGGATTCTGATTCTCAATTGTATGATTCGTCAAAGTGTCTGTCAAGCGATTGTTCACAGAACGAACCTTGTTTTTTGGCTTTATTCCAGATTTTCATTGTTGTACAATACGAAAATAGCGGTCATCTAATAAAACACGAGAGATACTGAATTCATCGGTGTGATTAAACTTTGAAGTGCCGCATCCTGCAAACTGAACGACGAATCGGATTGCCAATTCTTCAACCGCCCGGCTCCATAGCCACGGATGGACAATATTAAGGGGAAAAAATGAATGTCGAGCAACTAAAAGGAAAAACTGTTGGCGCAGCTGTTTCGGGTGGACTTGATAGCTGCACGATTACGAGATGGTTAGTCGATCATGGTGTTAACGTAGTGTGTTTTACCGCTGATCTTTGCCAACCGGATGAAAAGAACGTTAACGAAATACGTGAGCGGATGCTGGCATCCGGCGCACAAGAATCTGTAATAGTCGATGCCAAGGATGCGCTGGCAATGGCTGGAGTGAAGGTCATCCAGTGCCAAGCCATGTACGAGGGCGACTATTGGAATACAACCGGAATTGCGCGCCATATCACGGTGAAAACCTTGCTACCGGAGATGCGCAAACGCAGCATAACTATTCTCGGGCATGGATGCACCGGCAGAGGCAACGATCAGGTACGATTTCAACTCGCGGCGAACATGCTCGATCCCGAAGTTTCGGTGTATGCGCCTTGGCGAGATCCGGCTTTCTTGGATGAATTTGGCGGTAGGAAGGAGATGATTGATTTCTGCAATGCACGAGGGCTTCCCGTTACTGCTACGCACGAAAAACCCTATTCTACCGATGCGAATCTACTTGGCTTAACGCACGAAGCTGGAATGTTGGAATCGCTTAAAACGCCTGCCAAGTTTATCACACCCGGAATGGGAATTCACCCCGAAGATGCGCCAGACGAAGTTGAGTATTTTACCGTAGCCTTTTCTGGAGGGATTCCTGTGGAGATTAACGGGAGTCCAACCACGCCGCTTCAGGCTATACTGGAAGCGAACCGAATCGGAGGCAGAAACGGAGTAGGTG
This sequence comes from Candidatus Poribacteria bacterium, assembly GCA_022827055.1. Classification (GTDB taxonomy): domain Bacteria; phylum Poribacteria; class WGA-4E; order WGA-4E; family JAJDTR01; genus JAJDTR01. Next base: position 51,762 of record JAJDTR010000129.1, read on the forward strand.
TAGGCATCCACACGGTCGAGAATCGATTTGTGGGGATAAAGAGCCGAGGGGTTTATGAGTCGCCCGGAATGGAGTTGCTCGGAAGGTGCTACGAATATCTGCTTCAACTTATTTTAGATAGACGCGCGCGACGCGTGTTTAATCAGGTATCGGATACAGTTGCGGAGCAGATTTATCAAGGCTATTGGTTTGATCCCGCTACGCAATCGTTGCTTGGATCAATTGAACCGTTCACCCGGTTGGCTCAAGGAACCATTACGGTTGGACTGTATAAAGGCAATGTTTCATTCCACGCGGCGGGCGGAGTTCCACACTCAATCTACTCCGAGGAGACGGCTTCAATGGAGGCGGTTGGCGATTTTGATCATACCGACTCTGAAGGATTTGTGTCGGTGCTGGGCGTTGGCGCCAGAGCCTTGGCTGTGGAGGGGCAAATTAAGTAGAATCGGATTGGCGAAGTTCAGTTTGTAGTAGGCACGCTCCACCGTAGTGAAACTGCACGATGGTTTCGGATTATGGAGCGTGCCTACAACTTTCCTCGACTACCATTGATTGGCGAGTTCAAACTAGGTCGGGATCGGCGACGATTTCAACCATGCTCGGTCCGTCATGAGAGAGTGCGTCCGTTAGGGCGCGATCTAGGTCGTCTTGGTTCGTGACACGAATGCCCAGCGCGCCGCAAATGTTGGCGTATTCCGCAAAGTTCGGGTTGTGCAGCGAGGTTTGCCAAACGTCCCAGTGTCCGGCACGCTGCTCTTTGGTGATTTTACCGAGTTGGTTGTTGTTTAGCAAGATGTGGGTGATGTTCATGTCGTATTTAACCGTGGTGGTAAGTTCAGCCATGTATTGTCCAAAACCACCATCGCCGGAAACCGCAATCACGGGCCGACCCTTGTAGCGCGGGTCGTCTTCCCGCGTTGCCGCGAATGCCCCCATTGCCGCCGGATAGGCGAAACCGATTGAACCCAGGTAACCGGACATCAGGATTGATTGGCGCGTGCATTCGAAATACCGACCAAACGAATAGGTGTTATTTCCCACGTCCACAGCAATTATCGCATCATCGGGGATTAGCCTGTTCATGGCGGCAAAGACGGACGCGGAGTTAATTCCTTTTCCGCGGGTCTCATGTAGCCGTCGTTCTTTCTCGGTTCTCCAGATTTTCCAACGTTCCGCAATTTCCTGACGTTGGTTAATTGTGTCAATCTTTCCGTCGAAAGCGTTGGAAAGTAATCCTGTCGTAACGCCGATTTCTCCCCAAACAGGTACATCCACGGCATGGAACTTCCCTAACGTCATTGCGTCAAAGTCTACTTGGATAGTCGGCTTTTTGTCCGTGATGCCGGTGTGGTTGCTGAAGCTGGCGCCGAGTACGAGCAAGCAATCGGATTCGTTCATAAACCAACTGGCGATTGGCGTGCCGCTCCGACCGAGAACACCGCAACCGAGTGGATGTTTGTCAGAGATTAGCCCCTTGCCTTTGAAGGTGGTGATAATTGGGCAATTAAGCATTTCTGCGAAGGCAGTTATTTCGGGCATATTGAAGCGAGCGCCGTGGCCCACGATGACGGCAGGTCTTTTTGAATTTCGGAGTAGGTCAACCGCTTCCTGAAGTGAGTCCTCCGGAGGAGAGATTGCGCGTGGTGTAACTCTCCCCTCGGGAGAACCGGCGTCAGCATCTTCCAACGCGGATAGAGTCTGAACTTCATCCGGAAAGATTAGGTGTGAGACTCCGCGATTGAGTATTGCACTTTTGCATGCGAGGGTCATGAGTTCGGCATGTTTGCTGGTATGCAGCACGGATTGCGTCCACTGGGCAACTTTGCCGTATGCCGCCCCCAAATCAATCTCTTGAAAAGCGCCGGGGCCGAGTACCTGGGTGTCAACTTGTCCGGTCAGCGCTAAGATTGGCGCCCGATCGACATTGGCGTCCCAAAGCCCCGTGAGCAAGTTTGTCGCTCCAGGCCCAGCGATTCCGAGGCAGGCAGCCGGTCGTCCTGTCAGTTTGCCGTATGCTGATGCGGCAAACGATGCGGCGCCTTCGTGGCGAATTCCGATATAAGTCAGTTTTCCAGCTTCTTCCTGTTCTCGCAATGCGTCAGCCAAGCCGAGATTGGAGTGACCTACCATACCGAACACGTGGCGTACTCCCCAATTCACCATCGTTTCTACTATCACATCGGATACTGTACGAATTCGTGGTTGTTCCGCCGCTAATCCGACATAAATGCCGTCCGGTTTTTCTTGCACCGGATAAGTTTCGACTCCATCATCATAACCGCCGGGAGGTTTACCAGAAAGCGGATGAAAATCCCATCCATGCCACGGACATCGCAGCCATCCTTGCTCTATCGAGCCCTCCCCAAGTGGACCGCCTTGATGCGGGCATTTGTTGTCAAGTGCCGCGTATTTTCCTTCGAATCGTGTCATGCAGAGGGTCTTGTGCGCGCACGTAACCGGTTTGACCCGCCCCTCGGCTAACTCATCGACGTCGAGCGCTTTGTACCAGATCTGCCCGGCTTCCTCATTGTCCACGTCTGCTCTCGTTTCTTCTCTTTTTTCGTTTTCCATGATTCTACTCCTCTCCACTATCCAATCGCTGAATCCAGATCGCCACGGGCGCAACTCACCCTATGCCTCAAACATTGAAAACCATAGGTGTTTGACTGCGCGAGTCCTACTTTCAATATCCCAATTGCTTTGATGTTTCTTCAATGGCATCTCCCAGCACATTTACTACAACAGACACTTCATCCTCGTTTATCGTAAAGGGTGGACTGATAGCGATGTGGTCGCCACTGACGCCGTTAACCAAACCCGGTGCGCCGGGCATAACCAATACTCCGTTTTCAAAGGCGGAACTGACAACTATTGACGTTACATCTTTTGAGACATCAAACGGTGTATTCTTATTCTTGTCGGCGACGAATTCCATTCCAATGAGTAGCCCCTTTCCACGCACCTCTCCGACAATTGGCAACTCTTGCAAATCACGAAGTTTATCAAGCATCAACTCGCCCATCTCTGCACACCGTGACACAAGGTTGTGTTCCTGAATGTAGTTCTGGACGGCAAGTGCAACAGCGCAGGAGAGCGGATTTCCTCCATAGGTATGGCCGTGCACAAAGGATGTTGACTTCGAGTAAATCGCGTCATATATCCTCTCATGCGCGATAGTAGCGGCAATAGGCGTGTATCCGCTGCTTAACCCTTTTCCCGTAGCCATGATGTCGGGAGTCACCTTCCAGTGTTCAATACCAAAATTTAGACCTGTGCGTCCAAATCCGGTGACAACCTCATCAATAATCAACAGAACATTATGCCGATCACATATCTCTCGAATTGCGGGATAGTAATCCGGCGGCGGTGCAACGCCGGCAGCGGACGTACCGAGGATTGGCTCGGCGATGAATGCGGAGATATACTCGCTTCCCTCTTGAGTGATTACCCGTTCAAGTTCGTCGGCACAACTGAGGTGGCAGTCGGGATAAGTTTGTCCGTAGGGACAACGGTAGCAGAACGGCGGCGGAATATGTGGGAAGTCGAGAAGGTATGGAACATAATCCTCGCGCCAGGGCGTGCGTCCAGACATCGAAAGCGCGCCGATTGTGTTCCCGTGCCAGCCCTGCCATCGGGCTATCACCTTATATTTTTTGGGATTTCCAGTTTCAATGTGGTACTTCCGTGCGATTTTCACCGCGGCTTCCGTGGCTTCCGATCCACCTGAAACATAAAATACTCTCGATAATCCCTCTGGCGCGAGTTCGGTGATTTTCTCGGCGAGATCGACTTGGGCTTGAGTAAGAAAACGACCATACGTGAAACAGACTTTTCTCGCCTGTTCTTCCATCGCGTCTACTATTTCTTTAACACCGTGACCGATGCTCACAACATGCACACCCGCGGCGGCATCGAGATAACGCTTACCTTCGGTGTCAAATAGATAGATGCCATCACCGTGTGTGATGTATTGCCATTCCTTTTTGAGCGTCCTGTGAAAAATTCGATCCCCGTCCGGAGTTTCAAGCATGTATGTCACCGTAGTGATTGAGCATATTCTTGGAGCTGAATCTCGGTCGATTTGGCGTTGACCTCATTTATCCTACTATCGACTTAAGCGTTGCGGTATCGATATTGGCACCGCTCATAATCATCACGACGTTCCGGTTTTCCAGTTCAGTCTTCAGCTTTCGAGCCGCCGCAATTGGAGTAACAGCAGCCGGCTCCGCCAAGTTGTGCGTATATCGCAACGCCATTCGAACGGCTTTTCGAATTTCGTCGTCGCTCACCAAAACGATCTGGTCGATTCCTTTCTTGATGATTGACAGCGGCAAGTCGAATGGTACTCGTGTGGCTAGTCCGTCCGCTATGGTTTCACATGATTCTGTTTGAATTGTCTTTCCCGTCTTCCATGAGAGGTAAATCGCCGGTGCGTTCTCCGCTTGGACGCCGATAATTTTCGCCCCCGGGTGGATTGCACGTGCCACGGTAATCGTGCCGCACGATCCGCTACCTCCTCCGATTGGTACGATAATTACGTCCAGATTCGGTAGTTCTTCGAAGACTTCGAGAGAATATGTCCCCACGCCGTGATATAGAGCAGGTTCAACAAGCGGATTCAGATAATAATACCCTCTCTCGGCTTGCAAACTTTCACACAGCTCTCGTGCCTCGTCAAAGTCAGCTCCATGTTCAATGAGTTCCGCACCGTATGCACGCATTGCACTGTTCTTTTCCGGATTGTTTCCATACGGGACAACGATTGTGGTGTGAACTCCAAATTCCCTTCCTGCAAGGGCTATCGACTGACCGTGATTTCCTCTCGTGACCGTTACCACTCCGCGCCCCTTCTGTTCATCCGAAAGTTGCGCCATGAAGTTCAAACCGCCGCGAATCTTGAAACTCCCGGTTGGCAGATGATTTTCGTGCTTGATGTAGGCGTTAAATCCGAAGAAACTAGATAACTCAGGATATGGAATTAGCGGGGTGGGTTTTATGAAGCGGTAGACGGGATGGCGAGCAGCAAGTATGCCTTGAAATGTAACGGAATTCAAAGGAATCTCCCTTGAAAATAGACCTAATATTTGGTACAATAATAGCAACGTTTGAGAGCACTGTCAACCCCATACCATTTGGGAAAACATGCGGTTACATTTGAAGTGAATCGTGGCGATGTAGATTGCAAAGATTCTCCGATTCTCACTGGCAGTGGCGGCGCAAAGGACAAAGATGACAGAGTTACATTGGCAGTCCGATCTAATTGAAGTGAACGACGAAACGGATCCGATAGAGGTCCCTTATCAGAACGGTTGGGCGGATGGGCTGCCCGTGGTTCCACCAACGCCCGAGCGGGTAAAACACATGCTTACCGGCACGGAACGTCCGGCAGATGAGATGATCGCGCCAATTCCGCCCAAGTGGGGACGCGCCACAGTCGAAAAGGTCGCCATCAATGCGGTCATGGCGGGATGCAAACCGGAATACATGCCTGTCATAATAGCAGCGATAGAAGCCATGACAACTGAAGTGTTCAGTTTGCATGGCGTTCAGGTAACCACTTCCCTTGTATCACCGCTGTTAATTGTTAATGGTCCCATACGAAAAGAATTGGAAATCAACGATGGTTTCAATGTCTTTGGCCAGGGTTGGCGGAGCAATGCCACTATTGGCAGGGCAGTTCGTCTCATCTGCACCAACATCGGCGGTGCATTGCCCGGGGAATTGGATCGCGCGACGTTCGGACATTCGGGGAAGTTCACGTATTGCATTGGAGAAAAAGAAGAGGTCAGCCCGTGGCCGCCACTGCACGTCGATCGTGGGTTCGAGGCGTTTCAAAGCACCGTAACTGTCTTTGCAGGCGCTTCCCCTCGGGTCATTGATGACCACGGCAGCAACACGGCTGAAGGAATCCTCAATACAATTTGCCTTAATCTCGCCGTGCCGGGAATCGCCGACGGAGAAATCGTCATAGTATTGAGTCCGGAGCACTCAAAGACCATTGGCGACGATGGTTTAACCAAGCTTGAAGTTCAAGAATACGTGTGCGAGCACACCAAGATTGAAACTTCCCAAACAAGACTAATTACCCCACGCAAAGTTGACGAGGTAATTGTTATGGTGGCAGGTGGACCGGCCGGACGAAGTACGATGGCTGTTTCAGGTTGGGGAGGTGCAACCCAATCCGTGACTGTGCCAATATGTGCCTGACGTGATAACACCAAAAGCTAAAAATACCACCAAATGAACACGTCGCAACGATTCGCAGAAGAGGCTATGCACACCCCCTATGTCCTTGGATTTGACAGGATATGTACGGCATGAAATTTCAACTTTGAATTTGGGATCGGAAATTTGAATACACATTTGATTCTTCAAGTAATCCTACATCAATTTTTACGGAAACGAAACGTGTCTATTGTCGTTTTCTGTGAAAGGAGCCAATAATGGATGCGCACATGTTGTCTCTGCCAATCAGCACCCTAAATCCGAATCAACCTTGTTCAGTGGAAACTGGCACGTCGGTTAGTGAAGCTATCCAGTTGATGCAGGATGGCAGATTTGGATGCGTGTTGGTTGTTGACGCCGAAGAAAGGCTTGTCGGCATCGTCACCGAGAGAGATCTGCTCGTGGAGATTACCGGCACAGGCGCGGACCCGGAGGAGGTGGTTGTTGATGACGTCATGACACCCGAACCGGAATCACTGCGTGCAAGTGATCCGATTGCTTTTGCACTGAATCTCATGCATCTGGGACACTACCGCCATGTACCTTTAGTATTGTCCGATGATGAGACTCAAAGCGACGAAGGCGGCTATCCGGTCGGTGTGATCTCAAGCAAAGACATTACTCATCACGTCGCAGCTTTCTTGGAAGGAAGTAACGGAGAGGAGAGGAAAGATGCTGTATGAGGAAATCGTTGATGAAGAGCTGGCGATTATGGATGAATCGCCCGATGAGCCTTCAAAGACGTTGAGTGCGCACGAGATCCAGGTTCCGCTAAATTCTCTGATGACTCCTCCAGTCACAATTGAAATGGGCGCGAGCGCCCAAGATGCTATCAATTTAATGATTGATCGTCATGTCGGGCATGTGTTGATTGTTTCCGCCGGAATTCTGAAAGGAATATTCAGCGAGCGTGACGTGTTAGTGAAAATTCTAAACAAGCCGGTGGGTAATCTGAGGCAGATCCCGGTCGAACATTTTATGAAAGCCGATCCACAGACCGCGAACGTGAAAGATTCACTTGATGCGGCAATCTTGTATATGGCGAAAGGCGGATATAGGCATGTTCCTGTAGTAGATGAGGAGAATCATCCGGTTGGAACGGTGTCCGTGCGCGATATTATTTCCCACTTGGTCGAACATTTCCCGCAAGATGTGCTAACACTCCCTCCCAAACCGATTCGCCGCGCGATGAAATCCCGTGAGGGTGCTTAAAAGTAGATGCACAGACAAAGATTTGGGTGCATAAAAACGGCAAGAACATGGCAGTTTGAGAAGAGGATGAGTCGACGCCGTAGAACAGCAGGACCATGTGGCATGACGCTACATGGGAAGGATAGAGAAGTGCGATGAATAAGAAAATGCAGACCATCGAGGAGGCTACGATTCTGTTTGCTGGGGACTCCGGCGATGGTTCGCAGATAATCGGTACACAGATGACCGAAGCTTCTGCAATTGTGGGAAATGATGTTGCGACGCTCCCTGATTATCCGGCGGAAATTCGTGCACCCGCAGGTTCATTGGCAGGTATATCCGGTTTTCAGCTACATTTTTCGAGTGAGAACATCCACACACCGGGAGATGCGTGCGATGTGCTTGTTGCAATGAATCCGGCAGCGCTAAAGGTCAACTTAGACAACCTCAAACCGAATGGTCTTCTCATCGTAAATTCAAACAATTTTGCCTCGCGCAATCTTAAGTTGGCGGGGTATGAAAGCAATCCCTTGGAAGATGGTTCTCTAGAAAAATTTCAGGTTTATCCGGTAGAGTTAACCCGGCTAACGCGGGAAGCGCTAAAAGACACAGACTTAAGTCAGCGCGAGGTCGATCGGTGCAAAAATTTCTTTGCGGTCGGGATGGTTTTCTGGTTGTACAATCGCCCGATGGAGAACACGCTCCATTTCATAAAAGAGAGATATGCAAAAAAACCCGAGTATGTCGAAGCAAATACCTTGGCACTTAAAGCGGGCAACGTTTACTGCGAGGCGACAGAGCAGTTTGCTACGTCCTACGTAGTAGAACCCGCAGAATTTCCGCCGGGAAAATACCGGAATGTTGAGGGGAATATGGCAACGGCGTTTGGGCTTGTTGCCGCCTCCCAGGTGTCGGGCTTGCAATTGGTTTACGGCAGTTATCCGATTACCCCTGCGAGTAGCATTCTTCACGCTCTAGCAAATCACAAGGAATTTGGCGTAGTTACGATGCAGATGGAAGATGAGATCGCCGCCATCGGAGTCGCCATAGGCGCGGCGTTCAGCGGGGCATTGGGTGTAACCGGAAGCAGCGGACCGGGGCTCGCCCTAAAGTCTGAGGCGTTAAATCTTGCCATGATTGCGGAGTTGCCGATCGTTGTGTGCAACATTCAACGCGCAGGACCATCAACGGGTATGCCTACAAAGACCGAACAAGCGGATCTGTTGCAAATGTATTATGGACGGAACGGCGAATCGCCCGTTCCGATTATAGCCGCTTCACGGCCGTCGGATTGTTTTGATGCAATCTATGAAGCCTGTCGCATTGCCGTCAAGTATATGACGCCTGTCATATTTATGTCGGACCTCTATGTCGCGTTTGGCGCAGAACCGTGGAGAATTCCGGAAGTTTCGGATTTGGCTGAAATCAACGTGGACTTTCGGACAGAGGAGGAGGGATTCAACCCATACCTTCGTGATGCGACAACGCTCGCGCGCCCATGGGTAAAACCGGGGACTCCCGGTCTGGAGCATCGAATCGGAGGATTGGAGAAAGCTGACATCACGGGGAATGTCAGCTACGATCCGGAAAACCATGAGCAGATGACACATATTAGATCAGAAAAGGTCGCACGCATTGCCGATGATATCCCGCCTCTGGAGGTTTTCGGGCCTCAAAAGGGCAATCTCCTCGTTGTGAGCTGGGGAGGAACGTTCGGAGCTGTCCGAACGGCAGTCGAGCGCAAACAGGGGAACGGTGCGTCTGTCGCACACACGCATTTGCGATACCTCAACCCCTTACCCAAGGACTTGGGTGGAATTCTTGAGCGGTTCAATCGAGTACTTGTCCCCGAACTTAACCTTGGTCAGTTAAAGCAGTTAATCCGCGCCGAATATTTGATACCAGCGGAAGGTCTCAATAAAGTACAGGGTCAACCCTTTCACGTGTTTGAAGTCGAATCCAAAATTGATGAGTTACTAGAAGGTGAAGTATGAGACAAGAAACCCCCAGCCAAGTGCCCGGAGCCGCACCCACATTAACCAAACGAGATTTTGAATCGGATCAGGATGTTAGATGGTGTCCGGGGTGCGGCGATTACTCGATTCTTGCACAAACACAGCGAATTCTCCCGGAATTGGGGATTCCGAAAGAAGATTTGGTTTTCATCTCCGGAATAGGTTGTTCCAGCCGCTTTCCGTATTATATGGATACCTACGGTTTCCACACGATACATGGAAGAGCACCGACGATAGCGGCGGGCGTTAAAATTGCCAACCCCGAACTTTCGGTATGGGTAATCACGGGCGATGGTGATGCGTTGTCAATTGGAGGGAACCACTTCATCCATTTGATGCGACGCAACCTTGATATCAATGTGCTGTTGTTCAACAATCGCATATATGGCTTGACGAAGGGGCAGTATTCACCGACTTCCGAACAGGGAAAAGTAACTTACTCAACCCCGATGGGGTCCATCGAGAATCCGTTCAACACAATTAGCCTTGCGTTAGCGTCTAGAGTATCGTTTGTTGCCAGATCTCTTGATAGGGACTCAGATCACTTGCGCCGTATTATTAAGGCAGCATTTGAACATAAGGGGACCTCGTTCGTTGAGATTTATCAAAATTGCAATGTGTTCAATGACGGCGCGTTTTTTCAGTATACCGAGAAAGAGACAAAGGCTGACAACACGGTATTCTTAGAACATGGTGAACCTTTGGTTTTCGGAAAGGACCGCGATAAGGGGATTCGACTTAATGAACTTCGACCGGAGGTAGTGTCGCTAACAGATGGTAAATACACGGTGGAAGATCTCATGGTGCATGATCAGTTTGCAGATGGTCCGACACTCGCACACTTCTTTGCCCGTATGACAGATTTGCCAAACGTGCCAACGCCCGTCGGTATCTTTCGTTCTTTCAACAGGCCGTGTTATGAAGATTTCATGACTCAACAAATTGATGCCGCGAGAGGGACAAAAGGACAGGGCGATCTGGAAGGACTGCTGAATGCGGGTGACACATGGGAGATTGAGTGATTTCATGACATGCTAATTGCCTCCTGCACACCCGTCATTTCCAAATATCAGCAATTGAGTCTGTTTCGTGAGTTCAATTCGGAGGTTGTTAGGTTGCCATGAGCATTCTATCTTCGCCTCTGTAATCGTAACATTAACTTCCCACTGTCGCATTATTATCGGTTATCCTGTTGCTTTATACAGGTTGAGAGTTTTCTTCCCTCCGTTATCTCACCTCAAGCGGGGGCAAACTCCGCTCCGGTGCTCTTTTACCACTCGAAACCTCTTACCACTTTTTCGTGCACGCCCCATCGCCATTCTTTTCCAATCGACGACACCGGGAAGGCATTGAGATTCGCACATTTTCTCTAATACAATTCGCTAACAGTTCGATCATGTTTAACAGCCTAACTCCAGTCGAATACATTGGGTTTCGTGTGCAAATGTAATTGAAATCAGCAGGCGGAACCCAATAGCAGTTGTCTGCACTTCGAGGAAGAGTGGCTGCATGATAAGTTCATCCTATTTCCTTCCAGTTGACAACCCGACTTTCCGGTTAGACACCAACTTGGGCTCTTCGAACGCTTGATTAAGCGTGCCCGCGCGATTCGGGAAAATAATTTGTTAACCGACATCTCTCCCCACCATGGTCCGATTTCGCTCGACAGAAATGCGTAATGACCGCTTGATGCTAATAAGGGCATTGTGCCGGATAGCCGCGAGAGCCATTGTTGAAAAGGGCACTTACCAATTCTCTTGACTTGGGCGCAAGTCAACATTATGATATTGTCCGCCCAGGCCGCGTTAAACAGAATGTTTAACCATGACTGAAATTAAACGTCATGACTTAATCCCGGATAAGTGCTTCTTTGAACAATCGGTAGCAAAACCATTTTGGGGCATTTGTAGGAAGATTCGTTCGTTTTAATTGTCTCCTGCTACGTACCTGTCGCCCCGCTGGGGCTTAGGTGTACAGGGTTTTGGCGTTTCTATACACCTTCCGCCCCTCTGGGGCTTTTAGAGGCTGGTGCGCGGTGCGCACCCTACAAACTGCACTTTTCAAACAAGTTCTAAAGGAATTAACTGCTCCAATTGCCTCGCATACAATCAATGTCGTGTCAACCAAATTGAGGGTGTTTGCACGTGAATGTCCGCTTAGCGGGAAAATCGTGTGGATCGAACATGACTGATACTATGTCAAGCGGGGCCCGATCGAAAAGCTAGTTGAACAATTGGGTTATCGCATGGCGGCTGAGAGTATGTTTTCGCGGTACAAAGATAATCGCGAACTAGTGTTTAGCCTATTATGTGGGCTGTGCCTTCTTATTGGGTGGACCGGAGAACGATTCTTTGGATTTCCATTTCACTTTGAAGCAGTTTACCACATAAGCGCCGTGAGTTTATTCTTCTATTCTGTAGCTTACGTGTTTGGCGGATTTGATATAGTCCGCCACGCCATCAACGCGATAAGGGAACGGCATTTCGATATAGATCTGTTGATGGTGGTGGCGGCAATTGGTGCTGCGTTCTTGGGTGAGTTTAGCGAAGGAGCGTTGTTGCTATTTCTGTTCGGCCTAGGGCATACATTGGAGGAACGAACACTTGATAAGGCTCGCAATGCAATTCATAGCTTGGCCGAACTTACCCCAAAAACGGCGCTAGTGAAAGATGAGACTGGGGAATCACAGCAGGATGTTGATGACCTGAAAATCGGAGCAGTGGTAATTGTGAAGCCTGGCATGCGTATTCCCGTTGATGGTGAAGTGATAGCCGGCAGCACTACCGTCGATGAGTCCACTATCACGGGAGAGTCTGTCCCGGTGGATAAAGAGCCGGGGTCGCAAATGTACACTGGGGGCATTAACGGAGATGGGAGCGTAGAAGTTCGGGTAACTCGTCATTCGGATGACACGATGCTGGCTCGTGTGGTGACAATGGTCGCGGAGGCACAAGCCCGAGAATCAAATTCACAGCGGATAACCCAGAAGTTTTCACGAGTCTTCGTCCCGCTGATTCTCATTGGCGACATTTTCATGATTTTGCTCCTTCTTTTTTTCGGCTTTCCATTCAGCGAATCCTTCTTACGGGGAATGGTACTATTGGTAGCAGCTTCTCCCTGCGCACTTGCACTCGGTCCGCCTTCTGCAATTCTTGCCGGGATTGCACAAGCTGCTCGGAACGGCGTACTCATCAAGGGAGGAATTCACTTAGAGAATTTAGGAGATGTGAAAGCGGTTGCGTTCGACAAAACCGGCACCTTGACCAAAGGCAAACCGGAAGTTACGGACCTAATCTCGGTGGGCGAACTAGAGCTAAACCATTGGTTAAGAATGGCTGCAGCCGTGGAGAACCGGTCTGCCCACCCGATTGCGCAGACCGTTGTAGATGTCGCCATGGAGAGGGGCCTCAAGTTGCCGGAAGTCACCGAAGTCGAATCAATGACCGGACGCGGAATCAAAGCGAAAGTTTCGGGAATATCTGTTTATATCGGAAACATGAAATTGTATCATGAATCAGACGTAGAAATAAAAGCATCAGTACAGGCTCAAATCGCGAAACTCGAAGATCAGGGAAAAACTACGATGCTGGTTACTGTTGATGGGCAGCCTGCGGGGGCAATCGCAGTTGCAGATGTATTGCGGCCCGAGGCAAAAAGCGTGATAGGACAATTGAAACAGATGAAGATTAGACACACCGTCATGTTGACGGGTGACAGCGAACGCGTTGCGTCTCATATTGCTCAACAGGCGAGCTTCATGGATTTCCAAGCAAATCTGCTGCCGGAAGATAAAGTAACGGCCATCCGTAAACTTTCGGATTCATATCATAACGTAACAATGGTTGGAGATGGGGTTAATGACGCACCTGCACTTGCCAGCGCAACAACGGGCATCGCGATCGGCGGCGCCGGAACAGATGTTGCTCTTGAGACGGCTGATGCCGCTTTAATGGCAAACGATCTATCGAAACTCCCATTTGCAATAGGGCTTGGTCGTGCCACACGGAAGATCATTTTTCAGAATCTTTTTATTGCCCTGGTAGTTATTGGCGGGCTCATTGTTTCTTCGGTTTTTGGTTTAGCAACTATCGGCGTTGCCATCATATTTCACGAAGGCAGTACGATTCTCGTCGTCCTAAACTCATTACGCTTGTTACAAGTCCGACACAAATTGAACAACTGAACACCGCATTTCGATTATTATGCCTTTCCCACGTGCCGTAGTGAAGATTGATAAGAATGTAGTCTACATGCTGCTGTTGCTGACAACTCTTACGGGGTGTGGTGTTGAAAGCAAATCTTCACCTTCAACATCTGGCCTAGCCGCCATTATCATGCTGACCATGTTTGTAGCGTCCTTGGTGGCTGGCGCTATTCCACTACTAGGCATACGTACCCACACCAACCTTTTACGCTGGGCGACGAGCCTGGCTGCGGGTTTCTTGATCTCGTCCGCGTTATTGGTGGCTCTGCCGGAAGGGTTTCACCTTGTATCCAGGGACGGGAGTGACACCCACATATCGCATGCAAAGGAAAGCCATTCACACGAAAATAGCCAGAACGAAGACGAAGCGCATGAACATAGCAAGAGACATTCCTTCCATCGATTATTTAGTTTCGGCGCATACCAAACTGCAGGTCTTGCGCTGCTAATGGGATTCTTGCTGATGCTAGCGATTGAATCTCTAGGGTTCGGTCATGCCCTGCACGAAGAACATCATCACGAAGACGCGGGCGAGGACCATATACACCATCCGTCTAGCGATTCTTCGCGCGGAAAGGGACTGGCAACCTCAATCGTAGTTGGTCTGAGTATCCATGCAATCACTGACGGACTGGCGGTGGGAGCCGCGTTGACGACAAACTCTATATCACTAACGTTGCCGCTTATGCTGGGGATAGTTATGCATAAGATGCCTGCTGCATTCAGCCTTTCCGCGTTTAGCCAACATTCCCATGGTGATGTGCGGCGTACATGGAAAGAGCTGACGGTTTTCAGCTTAGCGACACCGCTAGCATTATTCATCGCTTGGCGCATCTTCGGAGCGTTGGAAGTGTATTGGCTGGGGATTGCGGTATTGGCATCGGCGGGTACTTTGCTCTATGTTGCAACGGTCGATGTCCTGCCGAACGTCATTCATGGTGCGAACCGCAAGATGGTGTTTCTACAGGTAGCTATCGGCACGGCAGTGATTCTCGTGGTGTTATTGATTCTTGAATCGCTCGGTTTGGAAACACATCCCCATTGAATGGCCGGCAACGAGGTAAACCATTGACGAAGAGGCCGCGAAGAGTCATGGTTTCAAGGTGCGTTGCATGCACGCTAATTCACTGTTTTCATCGATCGTTCGAAAAAGCACATGCAGTTTTTGGGGCGTTCGCGATCCACTAATATACCTCAGGGAGAAAGTTAATGAAAATAGATTGTATAGATGTTTACTATGTCAGTTTACCGTTGGTATATCCTTGGCGAACTGCTTACGGAGAGGATCCGAGCATTCATTCCGTTCTCGTGCGAATGGAATCGGAGGGGCAAGAGGGCTGGGGCGAAACAACTCCGTTGAAAGCCCCTGCATATACCCCTGAATCGGCGATGTCAGTATATCATAACATTGTCGAATATGTTGCTCCAGCGCTGGTGGGCAAGTCGTTTGAGACGGCGGAAGACCTATTGGGCGCTTACAGTTGGATTAAAGGCAACCCGTTTGCCAAGGCAGGTCCGGAGATCGCGTGGTGGATGCTGCAAGCAAACATCCAAAACAAACCCTTGCACGAACTAATCGGTGGGGAGTTTAGAAAGGTTGAAGCGGGGGCCGACTTCGGGGTACAGGATTCAATCGACATGTTGTTGGAAAAGATTCAAGGGGCAGTAGATGACGGCTTCAAACGGGTCAAACTCAAAGTACGCCCTAACTGGGATTTGGATATGCTGCGGGTAGTCTGTTCGACTTTCCCCCAACAAACTTTCCACATTGATTGTAATTCAGGATATTCGCTTGATGACATTGACTTTTTTAAGCAGGTTGACAAACTGGGGTTGGCGATGATTGAACAGCCGCTGTTTCACACCGATTTGCTAGACCATGCCGAATTACAGAGGCAGATTGAGACGCCTGTGTGTTTGGACGAATCCATTACATCCGTCCGTACCTTTGAATGGGCATTGAAATTGGAATCCTGTCAGATTCTAAATCTAAAAACCGGCCGCGTAGGCGGCTTGTCCGTAACGGTCAAACTGCACGACATGGCGCGGGACGCCGGCATACCCTGTTGGGTCGGGAGCATGTTGGAGAGCGGTATCGGTGCGGGCATTTTGGTTGAATTGGGGACGCTCGGCAATTTCACGTATCCGGGAGACTTGTTCCCGAGCCAGTTTTTCTACCGCCAAGATTTGACGGAGCAAGAGCTGGTTCTGAACGATGACTGCACTTTCACGCCGTCACGCGTGCCCGGAACTCCCTACAAACCGGTATTGGAGCGAGTGAAGAAGGCGGCATTGCACAGCCATACGATAGAGCCCAATTGACCGAAGATAGTCATGAAGACAAGATTCTGGCAAACGTTTGAATGAGCCGGAACAGTTTTGTAGTTATTAGACTACACGAATTCTGGTCGCTAAGTCATCGCTGCGGCGAATTGACGGCGCGTTTCTCGCCACAGCTCTGACTTGTCGTATATATTTCGGTAATGCGACAGCGAGGGGTTGATTAACGGCTTAGAACTCGGGCGGTCTCCGGCGCTTTAGCCGGCAAACGTCGTTTCGCCAAAGTGTCCGAAGGAATATAGTTCTTATAATCGGCTATGCTGCCGTGAGTCAGTGCATAGACTGCGACATTTGTCATAAACCGATAGACGCCGGGAGAGTAGTGCACTGATCGAGTCGGCAGGCTGACGGCTTCCATGGCACACATATAATCGCGCCTAACGACTATTACGGACAGTTTATCTCCAATCGATATCCCTTCAAGGAAATTCCGTCTCTGCGGCCTCGTTCCCCACCAGAATATGTCGAACCCTACAGGAGGCCCGCCCATTTCATAGTAGTTACTGTAAATCTCGTGGTCGTTGGGAATTCGTTCAATCTGAAACTCGGGCATAACGTATCGCATTTGAGCCAGAAACAGACGAACCATTGCCTGCGCGGGCGCGTTTACACCGCAGTCGTCAAATACCATGAGACCACCGCTCTCAATTAGATATCGACGTAACCCTGCCGCCTCAGCCGGTGAGAATCGATTGTCTAATATCCCGCCGCCGTACTGACTACCGAGTAGATTGTGAGATCGCACAATCGAAGGATCGTGCCCTGTCATGAAGACAAGCGGACTCTTGTGCAGATTGGCATCAGTCAACCTTATTGCCCCTCCTTCTACGTTCATGTCGGCTTTGATTTTCGTGCGTTCGTTCAGCCATTTCGTCAGGGCATTGAGTGAAGACGAATCAGCCCACCAATCGGAAAGATTGTGGCGAATTCTAGTGAAACGCAGCACACCGCGAATGTCCCTTCCTGCGCCGACAATCTCACCACCAGGTTCGCCTCTAGGTAACGGCGGTACTTCAACATTTCCAAGTCGGATTTTTCCGGTAACATCAGCCAAGAGTTCAGATTCGCGCGCAGCACCGACACTTTCGACCATGGAGAGTCCGGGTATGCGCGGCGAGCCTGCCGTATACTTCACGCTGACTCCCGCGATACCGCGACTTGTCGTCCCTAGGGTCGTGCGGAGACCGCTTTCGACCGGTGCGGAAAATTCTAGCGCCTCGGGAGCGTCGGAAATCAACGACTTTACTTGCGTGACCGGACGCGGCACCTGAGCGTTGGCTGTTGCCAGTGTAGGGACGTTTGGTTGGATCGGTGCCGCGATCTTAATGACTTGATGGGTAATCTCTTGTGCAGCTTGCGGTTGCACGCTGGGTCGCAGTGGTGAGGTTATTATATCTCTCTTTGCAGCAGGAACCAGTTCCTCAGTTACCGGGCCATGTTGTCGCACTGTTGGTTGAATTGGCGCTTTGGCAATGTGCGGCGGCCTAGGCGGTGTTGGTGGTTTGCTCGGCTGGAGAATGTCCACTCCTATTATATTCTTGAATTCTTGGGTCTGGCTCAGAAAGTACAAACCCGCGATCAATACGACAATTATATGAAGAACCACTGATGTCATAAACGCGCTGGAAGTTCTCTTGGTACTCATGACATGTCTCCTCACTTCGTTGGCTTAATCGTCAGGGGGCAGGAATTCGCGGCGCACTAACCGCCGGTCACCTCCCGAGCGAATATCAGGCGTTGAGTTCCTGGGTGAATTACCGGACTTGTCGAGTCACGAAACACCCAGTAGTATTTGCCAGAAAACGGAACTTTTCAAATTCGCGATAACGTTTGGACAAAAGCCTCGTTTTATTGGTACGAGGCCGCATTAAGCAGCGGTCAAGATATGTCATTTCGCGCGATAGACATTTATCCTGCAGGCGAAGTACGGAGCAATTTATGTGCCACTCCCTCTAAATCCTTTAACCGTGGGATTCTTGACCCAATATCATTATTCTACATCAACACACCGTGCCCAAAATCGGGTAGGCTTTCTACACCTCGCTGTACCAGATGGTGCAATCATGAGGAAATGTTCTTACCGGTCTGTAATTCTTCTTGATAACTGTCCTGTATTTCGCTTGTACCGAATATTGCCGGTTCTCGCTCGTACCTAGGGTTTCAGCATGGCAAAACAACACCCCCTTTACCCCATTTCAAAGCGAACCGTACTCATTGGCTGCCTGTTGATTGTCGTCAACACGTACTGGCTTGCATACGCAGAGATGCTTTGGCACACGGCACATCTCACGACGGTTGCATTGTCGATAAATGTGCTTTTTTCGCTGTTGATTGTTACATGGTTAAACATGATTATTCGGCGTGTTCTGCCGAGAGCTGAACTCAGTCAGCAGGAGATGCTCATAATTTTTTCGATGGTCGCCGTCGGGAGCGCTTTCACGGGCCATGACAACATACCGCGTTTAATGGGTCTGATGCCTTATGCGCACCGATTTGCAACCCTCGAAAATGACTGGAGAGCACTATTTTTCCATCATCTACCCGACTGGCTTATTATCTCCGATTCACGTACCGTCCAGAACTTCTATGAGGGAAACCGTAATTTTTTCACGGATGGCTACTTGACCCATTGGATCACGCCGATTTTTTCTTGGTCAATTGTGGTATTTCTCCTCATGGTAATTTTCCTATGCCTGACCACAATCATCCGAAGACAGTGGGTGGAGAACGAGAGACTTGCATACCCTATAATCCAAATTCCGTACGAGATTACAACACGGTCAGGCGGGGTGTTCGGAAAGCGTTTGTCGGTTGTCGGTTTTTCGATACCGGTAGTAATCGGGTTGATCAATGGGCTTCACGGCGTCATACCGAATCTACCACAAATTATCACCGACTATGACCTCAATGTTTATTTTACTCAGAAGCCGTGGAACGCGCTGGGAAGTCTACCGGTTCGCTTTAACGCGCTGATGATTGGAATAGCATTTCTTCTGCCCTTGGATCTTCTCTTTTCCTGCGTGTTTTTCTACTTTGTCAATAAAGCACAACTTTTAATAGGCAGCGCAGCTGGCCTCCAAAGCGTTCCCGGATATCCATTTTTTGGAGAACAGGGCGCGGGTGCGCTGTTTGCCCTGCTGCTCGTTGCCTGTTGGATCGGGAGGAAACACATTTCTCATGTGTTTCGCCAAACCGTGCGGTCAGATCGGATGCAAGACGCCACCGAACCGATTCCTTATAGATGGTCAGTAATTACACTGTGCGTCTGTCTGTTACTGTTGATGGGTTTTTGCGTTAGAGGTGGGATGTCGATTTGGGCGTGCGCCGTTTTTGTAGGTGTATATCTATCAATTGTGCTTGGACTAGCGCGGATGCGAGCCGAGTTAGGACCGCCGGTGCACGGAATCGGTTATGTGACGCCGCAATATCTGATAGTATCATTGTTCGGCACACGACTTCTAAGAACGCCAAATCTGACGATGCTGTCACTATTGAATTGGCTTAGCGGCGCAAGTTACGCATCTTTTCGTACACATCCGATGCCAGACCAACTAGAGGCATTCAAACTCGCGAACCGAACGGGAATCCGGAATCGAACGATGTTTGTTGTGTTAATTATCGCGAGCATTGTCGGCATTGAATCAAGTCTCTTGATTTATCCTTACACCATATATAAAACCGGAGTGGCGGCGAATGCGGAACAGATTCACGCGGGTGGGTTGGAGACCTATACGTTCCTTTCTTCTTGGCTGATTAATCCACGGACTACGAATTGGTTGGCGGTGATTGTTCTTGCTGCCGCGTTCCTTTTCAACCTAGGTGTGATGTTCATTCGTACTCGGTATATGTGGTGCCCGCTTCACCCTGCGGGGTATGTTATCGGATTGGCACCGAACACCCCTGAACTCATTTGGTTTCCATTGCTGGTTGCCATGGTCGCGAGGTGGTTGATACTCAAGCATGGCGGCATCAAGGCGTATCGGCGCGCAATTCCGTTTTTCGTGGGATTGGCAGTCGGAGAAACGTTGATGAGTTGCATCTGGGCTATACGCAGCGTTGTCTTCCATACTTCCTAAGAATGGCTCCGAACAACATTTCTGTTGACATTGATTTTGAAAGACGTATAATTTTCTCCCGGTGCCTCGTGAATAGATAGCATGGTAATTAGGCAATGAGGCGAAGTTTCGTCGAGCCGGAAAGTAGGGCGGAGGAATTCCCGGATTGCGTGGAGAATGAACCCTATTTGGCCGTTTCTTTTCCCATACTGTAATGACAACCCAACTTAACCAGTGTTACCAATAGGTTGCGAAACACACTTGTATAATGTAGAACATATCCAGGAAGGTTGAAGGGCAACTCTATGATAGCTTTCAGAGTATTAAGAAAACATGAGGGACCATTCTAAAGAAATCAACCTTGTCGTTGACACTCTCGTAGCTGAACCGGGACAAAGATTGGAGGAACATCTATAT
>JAJDTR010000087.1 GCA_022827055.1 Candidatus Poribacteria bacterium
AAAGAGGCTGGTGCGCAGGGGATTAGCTATCGCGCTCGTTATCTACTCGCTTGATTGCACCCTACAGTTGCGCTTTCCGACGTTTAGTCTATGCGTCCCTTGACCTTCACGTGCCACATCGTGACTTCGGGCGGGTCCAGCGTCAGAGAGTACAACTTGGTTCCGGGGGAGATGTGGAATCGTAGCTTGATGTAGAATTCCTCTTTCTGGAGGTTCGGGTAGAGCGCTTGCCGTTCTTCGCTTAGTCCGGGCCAGCCGGCACCCCCGCGCCACGTTAACGGTGCGTCACGGGAATCGGCCCGAATCGGGTCGCATTCGGCGGCGGTGAAACCGGGAATGGGCGCGCCCGTGTCCTCCAGCACCTCATAGCGGAGTTCACCGGCGTCGGCGTCGGCGTTGACCGTCACGGTACCGCCGGATTCTTGACGGAAACGGTGGGTGGTCAAGACGCCCGGGGCGTACGATTCCGCTTCCACGCTGACATAACCGTCGGGACGCAGCACGGCTAACCCTTTCGCCGATGTGGATTTGTCTTCGTATGTCAACTGCGCGTTCCGTCTGTTGTGCGTCAGATTGACACCGTTGTAGAAAAATAGAAGTTTGTCGTCATGCAGGATGGGTCCGGAGCAGTAGATGCTGCCCCAATCCCACGATCCGGGATCGCCTCGATGGAAGAATGGTTCGCGGTAGCGTTTCCACGATATGGTGTCGCGGCTCACGGTAAGTTGCGGGTTGACGATTCCGTCAATACGCGCGGGGATCACGGAGGGACCACCCGCACCTCCCCAGTAATTCTCGGCTCCCTCAATTGCATACGGTTCGGCCAGATCGGTGGAGTAGGCGTCAAGTATGATGATATGCAGTCCGCCGTCGGTGCGGTTCGCCATGTCATGCCCTGCAGCGTAAAACTCTGTACCGGGCGGGTCGTCCAAGTCTTGATCGATGACCGTTCGCATGCGCGACCAGTTCACAAAGTCTTGGCTCTCGCGCCGCCCGAGCACGCGCGTCCTTCGGCTGGATCCGCGCTGGCAATAGGTGACGTAAGGTGTGTCGGGATCCATCGTGCCCCCGAACGTCTCCGCGGGCGAGCCGAATCCAAAGAACTGTTTTTGATCATTGTGGGGTCCGGGAGGTCGGTGATGCCAGTTGTATCCGTCTTCGGAGTAGAGCGCCTGCCATACGCCCTTGAGGGGGAAGTGGTGCATCCGTTTCCAGCGATAGGTTTCGTCCGTCTCGCGCGGGTCCCACAGCAGGCTCCCGATGACGGGGCAGTCGCCGGGCCAATTAACGATGTTGTTGTTCCTTGAACCGTCGAAATCGACTAGCCCAAGATTCGGGCGTTCCCAGTGAATGCCGTCGACGGACTCAATAACGCACACGTGGGAATTAACGCCGGGGTAATACATCCGAAATATGCGGTTATTTTCGTCGTAGTGGACTGCGCCGCCGGGAGTCGTGCTCTCCCACGGTTTGTCGGGTGTGATGGTGTGGAGCGGAGCATCGACAGTGACTTTGTCGGGATGATTGAGTACGCGGCGCGCGCCGGTCAATGATTCGATGAAAAAATCGTCAATAAACATCTGTTTGCCGGGATGGGTTTCCATGCAAGTGTGTACCTCCTGAGTTTGGATATCCAGGGTTTACGGAGATTCTCAAATTGGGGTCATGGGGTCAAGGAATGCCAACTAGCCCAAGTTTTCCAGAATGAAAGTGCATCAATAGTGCGAATGACGGAGAAAAGCTATCGCCCTCCCTAAGGAATCTCTATCGCGTTCGTTATTCACTCACTTGATTGGTCGGTTGATCGATTCGGAGATCGCTCCTACAAAGGCTGGTGCGCACCCTACAGGGTCGCGACCGGTAGGTCGCTCCGACCGAAAGCGATTGTTATGAGGTTGCTTGGTAGCGATCGATGTTTGCGGCTTCGCGTTCTGCCTCGGACAAAGACACGTCCAGTTTGGTCGCCCATTCTTCGATCCGTTTACAGACGGGTTCGGGTACTTCTATGCCGTGGGCGAGACGCTCGCGGCGCGAACGGCGTTCGAAATCGCCGGGAACTTGCACCGAGTCGAAACCGGGTGCTGGCGGCGTCGATCTTAAACCGTTCAAGAACGCGCGTACGCCTTCCTGATAGTCCGTCAAGGGGGAGAATGAGTCGATATTGATGACTTGAAGGAACGCACCGCCCATGGATGCGCGTGCGACGTCGAAATTGCCGGCTAGTCCGCCCAAAAGGCAGACAAGCAGTGCGAGCGCGTACCCCTTGTGGCCGCCGAACGGCAGCAGATAACCGCCTCCCTCCTCAAAGTCGGCGGGATTGGTGGTCGGATTGCCGTGCTTGTCCACAATCCAGCCTTCGGGCACGTCAATGCCTTTGTTGTGAGCGACGCGTACTTTAGCGCCCGCGACGATGCTGGTGGCGAAGTCCAAGATAAACGGCTCATCATTTCCGGTTGGTACGCCGACCGCGATGGGATTCGTGCTTAGCGCCGGTTGAGCGCCGCCGAATGGGGTTACGTTGCCGCTGTTTTTGGAGCCGCCGCCGCTGGTGAGAATTACCATGCAATCGGCGGCTACCGCCAACTCCGCAAATTCGCCGAGCCGTCCCATGTGCGTGAGTCCGGTGAAATTCACGCAGCAGACGTCCCTCTCCTTCGCTTTGTCGATCGCCCAATACAACGCCTGGCGTATCGTGTAGTGCCCGAAACCGCCCTTTCCATCGACCAGCAGCGTTGTCGCGGTTTCCCTGGCGATGACGGGTTCGACTGCGGGGGTTATCCCTCCCGCTTCAATGCGGTCCAAATACATCGGGAGGAACTGTATTCCATGCGAGTCGTGCCCGGCGAGATTGGCGTTGACGAGAATATGCGCCACAAAATCGGAGATGGGCTGAGGGGTGCCGGCAGCCATGAACAGGCGGTGCGCGATGGCGTGCAGATGATTCGCTTGAAAGCGAGTGGGTAAACCCATAGGGTATTGTCTCCTAATTTCTATAGGACTTTCGCAGTTGGGCGCTCTAGTACCTTGTAGTGGCCATCCGTAATGCGTAATTGGAACTCTATCGCACTCCCTATTCGGTCGTTTGATCGTAATGCGTAAACTAACATCTTACGCATTTTAATTACCTATTGTTTTACGCCGTTGTCGTCCTCTTTGAATAGGGGCAATATGCGTTAGTCCTGAACTATTTGGTCTATTGAAATCTAACGCGAATGCATGGCAATTTCTTATGATATCAGGGGTGAATGGTATAACGAATGTTCTCCTCACTGATACGATAGCGCCTATAGTGCCATTAGCTACTGCACCATTTATCGTTGAAATGCACATGCCGCTCCTCTGGAGCGGAAGGCGGTTGCGAGCTTGTTTTCTATTGACATGCCGCTCCGCTGGAGCGGGGAATTCCAACGCATCTTGGATAGACACATAAAACGTGCAATCCTCAAGCATCGCCCATCAATGAATTCCAAGTTTGCACTAAACTCTTACATCCGTGCTCTTTGGATTTCATAAAACCGGTAAAACTGGTTCGAACATGATTCGCTAGGAATCTGACTACATTTTGCGGTTTGTGAACTTGCGACCTACCGCAGCCGCTTCTTCGCCGCCGGCGGGGAATTTGACACCTTCTTTAATCTTGTCAACCACGTTGTCCGGATCGACTCCGTCCAGGAAACCGATGTTCGCCGCATTGCACGCGGCAAAAACGCGATCTCGGGCTGCTTTGAGTTCACCCTCTTCCGTATTCTCCGGTGTTCTTACGGTGTCATAGCCGAAGGTCATCCTCATGTCGGATGGTCCCCATTCGGCGAATCCGATGCCGGGAATTTTTGTGCTGGCTTCGACGTTGGCTAGGGCGCGCTTGTTCTCGATTTTGACGCCCAGCAGGAGTTCGCCGTCCGGGTTCAGGGGCCAAACATCCGCCTTCCGCAGATAATCCTGGACGGGCACGCCCCAAATCCGCGCGGCGGAATCTTGGCCTCCGGAACCGCGCCGTCCTTGATCGAGTCCTGCTCCAACGCCAATCGTCTGGAACGGGAAGCGCGACCATTCGACGAAGGCTTTCACGGCTTCAGGGGTTTCCGCATGGCACAGCAGGATGCCGTGGATGCCGGTGGCGAGTACCTGTTTGATCATCCAGGCGTTGGTACGGATGACCTGTTCGTCGGTGCCGTCAAACGGCAAGGTGACTATCACCGGCGGGGTCCGATGACCCGTCGGTGTCGGACCGCCATCTACCAAGCCGCGCATGAATTCCGATAATGCGGTGATGTCGTAAGGACCGTGTTCGATTCCGATAACCAGCCAATCCGCGGTTGTCTGGGCGGATTTCACGCCGCCTTCGTAGCTTAGACCGACGCCGCCTGCCCAATAGACGGGCTGCCCCTCTTCAAGCAGTTCAATGATTCGGTTAATTCGCTTCATATAATCCTCTCTTTCTGTGTGATGATACCCATTCCCTGTATTTGTCGGGCATTGATTTCGTCAATCAATTTTGTCTGGTGCGGGGCAAGATGCCCCGCCTACGGGGAAAGTGAATGTTTAAGAATGAAACTTCATGAGCACTACTATTCAAGCGAAATGGTATTACAGCTTTAGTTCCATTTTCACGGCGGGGACGGATATCGGTTCGATCTCCTTCTGTCTATTCAACTGTAGGCAGTCGAGCACAAAGTCGGGGGCGGAACCTGATTCGCGGAACCCCAACGCCGCGAACCGTTGACATTTTTCGATATCTTCACGGGAGACACGGGCGTGAACGGCACTGACGCCGCGGCTTCCGCCGAAACCGATCCCCGCGAGTATCAAGTCGTCCCATGAATCGGGATAACGGTGGTGGACAAAGCCATCGACGGCGCACGTGCCGTCGTCCTCCAACCGCGCGGTGGACATGCCTACCACTTTGCCGTCGCTCGTGGTTGCGGAGAATCGCGCTCCGTTCTCATCATTTCCGACGTTCGCGCACTTCAGATACAAACCGCGGAAGGTGCGGTGAAGGCTGTAGCGTGTGGACATCAAACCGGCGTTCGCATCCAGGACTTGCCAATCGTGCTGCGAAACGATGAGGGGGTAGGATGGGAGCTGGTCGCCGGGATTGCCTGACGATAACGTGGCAGGTCCTGCATCTCTGAACCAGTCAGCCAGAAATTCTTCGGCGGACAGTCCGTTAAGTGCTTGAACGAATGTGAGGGAGGCGGGCAGTTTGGAGAAGCCGAGGCGGCGATACAATCGAAAGGCGATGCGATCGAAGGTGCCGAGAAATATAGCCTCCACCCCCATGGCTTTCATGTCGTCGATGGCTGCGCCCCAGAGTCGAGTAGCGATACCTCTGCCACGGCACTCGGGCCGCGTGCCGGGGTAAGAAAACTCGCTCAGGATGGGCATGCGCCGAGAGATGTAAAATTGGCACATGGCTACAATTCGACCACCCTCTCGAACGATATAGATGAGTATCCGATTGAAGGACGGTTCGAGACCGAGTAACTCGCGCCGCCATTCTTCGTTGGTGCGAAGTTCGGGAATCGTTTCCCAGAGTTCGATTAGCTCTTGGAGCAGTGATTGCTGAATGGGGGCTTCAAACTTCTCCATGCACCTTCCTTTCAAGTTTAGAAATTGTCGGTGATTGTCTGAGTCACGGAGATTGGGATCTCTATGGAAACACTATCGCGCTCATTGTCCATTCGCTTGATCCTTCGTTATCCGCTCAGTTAATCTATTTGCTCATTTGATCGTTCAACCGAACCGAGGTTGCTGCTAGGGAGTCCACCACATTGCGCTCCTCTGGAGCGCGTAAATTAAAATATCCCCTTTCTATTGACATACCGCTCCTCCAGAGCGGGGATTGGGCACTGAAGCGTAAAAGAATTTCTATCGTGGTCAGGCTGAAAGGAACCTCTATCACTGTTGTTATCCACTCGGTCGATCATTTTTCAGAATTGATTCGCCACGAAGACGAGATCGAACACATTAACAACCCCATCCCCGTTCACGTCGGCGTCAGGGTTGTCCGTCCCGAATCCCTGAGCCACCAACGTCAAGTCGAAGATATTCACCACCCCATCCCCGTTCGCGTCCGCCGGATTCACCGGTTTGACCCGTAAGTACATCTCTCCGTCAATATCGGGCAGCGTGTGTGTGTTCGCCTCCAAACGGTTCGCCACTCCCACGGCAAGCTCCGGCAGGGTTATCTGCTGTTCGGAGCCGCTGTGGTTGTATACCGCCCACCCGTTCGTGTATTCGCGGATGTAAAGACCGGGTATCTGTTCATCGTAGAGCTGGGCCTTCTCTTCGCTAAGTGGGCGCCCCAGGTCCGCATCCCAGAAGTCGAACCAGTAGTGGCGGTAATCTTTAGGAATACCGGTGCCGGTGTACAGTACATAGCCATCGGAATGCGTGAGACTCAGCGTTGTGATGGCTCGCATCCATTGGAGATTCGTAGGGCTATCGGGTGGTTCTGTGCGAACTGCCTCTCCTTCCAAAGCGATTATTTGCGGTTCTCTCATGTTCTGTTCTTTCCAAATCAAGGCATTTTCAACCGCAGCAAGCACTTCTTCAATGTCGGCGCGACCGAGAATACGGGGTACTGGTCTTTCCATAAAGCCGCCATTCAAGTGAGGTCCGGTTCTTGATGGGGGTGTAATGTATTCGGTGTTGCCCATAATCAAAAAGTCGGGCCTAGTTGCAGCGCGGATGCGTCGTAGAACGTTGTCTCGAGCACGCTGTTCTGCCTCATTCCCTCGGAATTTATGTGACCAATCACCGAACCGATCAGCAAGAACGGCCTCAGTTTCGC
The DNA here is from genome assembly GCA_022827055.1 of Candidatus Poribacteria bacterium. GTDB lineage: Bacteria > Poribacteria > WGA-4E > WGA-4E > JAJDTR01 > JAJDTR01. The sequence goes on from JAJDTR010000087.1 coordinate 6,794, forward strand.
CCCACCAATCGAAAAAAATACCGTCGTATAAACCACACTTCGATACGGCAATAGCCTGTTGAACAATTCTGTCTTGGATAAACGGGTGCGTGAAGTCAATTAATCTTTCTCCTCCAGAGTTTCCCTCCGCCTCTCTTATCCAATACGGAGAGTCTTCAGGTAAATAATCCGCACTCCCACCAGACCTCATCCTAACTTGAACCAGAAAAACCATATTGGGGTTAATGGCGAGAAATTCCTCTCGCCGCCGTATTGCCTCGTCAAGTTCACCGACAAGCCGAATTTCTTCGGGCCAGTATTCAAATCGTAAGCCGAACATAGGGACACTAAACCACAGATCGTGACTTGCCTGATTTTCGATACCGGTTAGTTCGGGGCGGTTGACAATAGGAGGCCAACTCGGTCCACTCCATCTTGCGAATATGGAGGGATAGTTCCTATTCTCAATTCTATCGCGGACGGGAAACGGTACATGTTCACAGATTTCGTCGTATAAAAATTCGGTTAAAGCGAGTCCGTCAAGCGGGCTGACGTTTGTACCTCGGTTACCTCGAATATCTAACGATTCCAATCTTGTTAAACGTTCAAGCGGACTGAAATCTTCAATTCGGTTGCCTTTCAAGTGCAGTTCGGTGAGTTGCGTGAGATTCGCAAGTGCGGTAACATCGATAATCTGGTTCCTGTTGAGTCCCAGCGCCGCAAGGTTTGTCAGGTTTTCGAGCGGAGTGATATCGATAATCCGGTTATATCCGGCGTATAGATTGGTCAGTTGGGTTAACGTCCTCAACGGGCTAATATCGACGATATCGCAATGTGCAATAGTAAGGTCTCGGAGGTTTGTGAGATTGGCTAACGGGGAAATGTCAAGCTGAGGAATTGACCACAAAATCAGACGTTCCAATTGCGTCAAGTTGGCGATGGGACTCAGGTCGATTGTCGGGTTGTCGGCAATCCGAAGGAAGTAAAGATTGGTTGCAAACTCCAAGCCGGCAAGATTCGCGATGCCTCGATGCCGAACATCAATAAGATCTGTGAGGCGATTCATATCCTCTTGTGTGATGGGAGCGTCGTGGGCGATATTCAGCGTGTCCGCGATGGCGGCGCGGAGGTTGCGGTCGGGGATGTGGACGGCTTGCGCGAGTAGGGGAGTGCAGGGGATGATATAGAGTAAAAGATATAGCGTGAGATTCTGTCGAAAATTCATTGATTTTTCAAGGCAATGTGAATCCGCACAACCAGAGGAGGTTGAAGAAATGCTAGCCTCAAGTCTTCTTCATCTCTGTCCAAGAGATGAGGGCAAGTTCGGGAGTCCGATTTCCAAGTCGCGAATGAATTCCTTCGTGATTATACACTAAATTTGGAATATGGCAAAGTGGTTTGTGCGCCTCGTGAAAATCATGATGGTCGAAGTTTTAGTGCATATCACCGTAGTTTTTCTAAATCCCCGAGTTCCTTCTAATTGGTCCAAATCGCGGATGAAACCGGCTTGACACGCAATTTCACGAGTTCGATTGCGCTCCGCTGGAGCGCGGGAATTCGGGAGGCTCGTATTCTATTGACATTGCGCCCCGCTGGGGCGTAGGAGTGGACATCCAACCGAACCCCGTGCCTGAATCGTGGCGGCGAATAACAATCGCTATTCCCTATGACGAAATCGCCTAGTTAGGCGGATTTGAGCGTTCAATTTCGTAAATTCAATGAATACCTCCGCACAGATTCAAGTCCATTGTTTTGTGATAGGTTATACCATTTCTCTAGTATGAAAATGCAGTAATTACGTGGATCGAGTAAAGAAACTAGTGTAATAAGAAACCTTGTCTCCCCGCGGAGTAGGCGGGGCAAGGGGATCTCTATCGCACTCCCTTTTCAGTCGCTTGATTCCCGCCTACGGAGTATCCGAAGGATTTAATTAAGGCATTATATGCACTATTATTCAAGTGAAATGGTATTTCTTCTCACGGCTATTCGGTCAGGTTGTGGTTGGCAGATAGATCAAATCGAATGAGGATGGCAGTGAGTGGCTTCAAAATTACGGGCGGAAGCGGAGGGCGTAAAGATCGGCGTCTTTCATTACGAAACGAAGGCGGATGGGTTGACCTTCCAACCGGCTGACATCGGAGCCGTGAACGCCCTTCCAGGAGACATCCCGCGCAATTTCATCGCCCACGATTTCGTTCGAGTCTGTAAGTTTGAAGCCGGCGATGGGCTGTCCGCCGATGTATTGGATTTCGACGCCGATGCAGCCCACAATGGAGGTGGCGAAGTTGATTTCCAGGGCTTTACCTTTGAAGATTAGCGGTTTGGTTATCAATTCGCCTCCGTGGTAAGGCGCGTTCACGGAGACAAAGCCGTCGGTTCGCAAGGTATGGCGTCGGATGTGGGAGGTCGGTTGGCTGTTATGCTGCAGGTAGTAAATGGATATCTCCTCGGGAGCGGTCGGCACGATGCCGCAAGCAGCCATGTTGTTGCGGGCAACCCAGTTTTGACGATCCAACCCGGGCGGCAGGAAGGCTTCCATAAAGGTGCGGTCGAAGGTCGTCCCACCTCTTGATGTCATGAAAACACCCTCGGATACGCCTTGGCGCTGGCTCGCGCTCACTTCGTACCGGTCAAACTCATCTTCGGGGAGAACTACCAAGTTGTGGTTAAACCGTTTGGGGAAAGCCAGATAAATATGCGGCGCCCGGAAGTAGGGCTGCGTCTGATTGGTATAGAGCTGCTCCAGAGGTGCGCCGCCGGGATTCATGGGCACGACTTCCGTCCAGGTGAGAAAATCGTGCGATGTCGTCCGACCAATCCAACGAATGGAACGTCCATCATGCGACGTAAGGGGCTGCAGGTTCTCGTCCACGCGAATGCGGAGGTAGGCGACGTAGCAGTCTTCGCTGCCCAACCAGAACGCGGGCACGCTTGATTGATCGGTGTGCACGCCAAAATGGGATGGGTTGATGACAAATTCTTCGGTTAGCATTTTCCACCGAACGCCGTCAGCCGAAACGAAGGCATTGAAGCCGTCCCGAGGGTCGTTGGTGTCAATGCCGACGAACGATCCTGCTAACGCTTTGTAGCGTTCGGATGCCGGTATACCCGGACGGGCGTCAAGAAAGGGAGTGAAGTTGTGAGCAGTCTGCAGGGAGGGGTCGTTCGGAATGACGGCGTTGTTTGGACTGAGGTTCGGGATATCGTATAAGCCCAAATCCGGCTTGTGCCAGTTTATCCCGTCGGGACTCTCGGCGTAGAGGGTGACTTCGGTGTGATCCGCACTGCCTTCGCCTCCGCCCCAGGCGCCTCGATAGTACATGCGGTACGCATCGTCGTCTTTAAGAACGGTTGGATAGCCACCGAACGCCGCCTCTTCCTCCCCGAAGGTTAGGGCGGGTTCGGCAGGTTGGGGATGATGCAGTCTCAGTGTCGTGTCGTTCAATTTATCAATCAGATAGTTATCGACAAAGAGTTCGCGCCGACCCCAATCTCTCGAATGGCATTGCTCTTGGCTTCCTGTTCCATGGTTGTGTGCCAGTTTCCTTTCCAACGATGGTGGCTTGAGTTTTGGTCTGGGTTGCAAATGATGTCTGCGGTCTGGATTTGTCAATCCAGACCGAGCGGTTAGGGTGCGCGGCGAGCGGAGAGGGCCAGCCTTAATGCGGGTGAATCGGGGATTTTGAAAGCTGTCAGGTCAGGTTGCGGGGCAAGGGGATTTCTATCGCACTCACTATTCGTTCGTTTGATTCCCGCCTACGGAGTGCATGGGAACCCTATAGATCTGTTTTCACATGGAGTTTGCTATGGGGATCTCTATCGCATTCGCTATTCGCTCATTTGATCTATTCACTCGCTTGATCTGTGTCGGTAGACTTGCAGGTTTTCGGTGGAATGGAGCAGTTTGTAATCCGTATCCAGGCTTTCTGCTATCCCCTTGTAATCCAAGCCGTGAATCGGATCATCTTCACCCCACATCACGTTCGACATGTCCAGTTTCCATGCCACTATGTAATCGATTGTTCCCGAATGCTTGGTTCTCCAGTTCAGCGGAAAGTAATCAAACTTGGCTTCGTAATTGGTCAAACTGACACCGTTGTTACCCACGCAGTAATAGTCTATCGCGGTGCAAAACGGTTTGATGTGGAAATACGGCTGGTGGGTGATGGACGGCACCTGTTTCACCCCGGGCCGATAATCGGAACTAAGGCCCAAGACAGTCTTGTTTTTCTCAATGAGATGAACGCCCGAGGTGTATTCCTTCATACCTTTGTCCAGAGGATAATAGTAGCTGTAGCTAATGGCAAGATGGACAATCGAAAGGACGACTATGACCGAAACGATCCCGTTTCTGACGAATTTGTGAAAATCTTCGCTGAGAAACGGCAACAGCACCGGGATGATGAAGAGCGGAACCCGGGCGGAGATAAAGGAGCCGGTCCCTATACCCCAAGGCATGATGAAATAGAAAAATGTGAAAACACCCGACAGCAGGAGGAACTGGTTGTCCGGGCCGAGAATTCTCCTTTGGCGGATTCTCTTATATATAGTGACCACGAACAACAGCCCCACCAGAACCGACATGAGACGCGTCGGGATCAGGTGAGCACTGGTAAAGAACATCAACATCTTGGCGCTAAGCAGATAATCCCAAACTTTCCATTCGCCGAGGCGCTCCCATCTTATGTTCATTCGGTCGCTTGCCTGTCCAACTTCGGATGACAACAGATAATTTGCCATGATGAAGTACAGCGGCAACATGCAAAGCAGGATCTCCCAGATTTGTCTCGGTCTGCGATAAAAAGTTGTGATGGACAGAAGAGTCAGGGAAAGTATGAGAAGGGCGAACGAGAGTATGTGGCAGAAGTAAATCAGGATGCAAAACAGATAGAGGATTGCTATTCTGTTTGCTCGCAAATCCTCTCTGTGCTTTATGAAATAGCCCAACGCAAAGAAAAACAGCGGCACGGAGAGGGAAAAACTGTAGAAGCCCATGTGAAGCACGTAGCTATCCGCGAACAGAAATCCCAGAAAACCGTATAGACTCTTTCCCTTATGCGCCGAGTCCAGAAAATAGAAAATTGACAATGGAAACAAGCCGATGATGACGCTCAGGAGAATTTTTTCCGCTATCAGAGGAGGGAAAATATGCATCAGCAGGGACATGCAGACATGCGCGAGCCAGTTGGGGAAAAGTGTGAGATTGAGCTTGAAATAATCCCTCAAAAGCGTTGATTCTTCATCGTGGAATACTCTCAACGCATACGCATTGTAGACGTGTGCGGCGCCGTCTTGGGAGTGGAAGTATTTGAATATCCATAGCGGCGAGATATACAGTAGGAGCAGCACCAGGATGAGAAAACTTTTCTTTTTTGCTGAAGGGGCTGTCTCCACCCAACGGTCGGGAAGGGAACGCAGGTATGATATTGCAGCTTTCACGATTCAGATTATCTCCATAATTACTCAATACACCAGGCTAACCAAAAACGACCTCACTCGGCATTTGGCTAGTTAACACCGGTTGAATCTGAGCAGCAAAGAAGTCTCGACCTGGAGATCGCTCCTACAGTAGGCCTATCGCAGCAATTTTCAATCGTCAAATCGCAATCAAGTATTTGTAAATTTGACTTCGATTGACTATAAATTTGCGTTGGCACTTCGACTCAATGTCAAATAGCAAGTGCAGGGGAGGTCTCATGGAGGTAGAACGTGCGATTAATGTTGGGTTTCACTCCTATTTCGGCACGCTCAAGCGAAGTAGGCACTCGAAAACTCATAAGAGATTAGCGATTACCGACGGATTTCCGTTCAACCCAACCTACGACTCCTGTCAGTGTGCGCATTACAAGTACAATCTAACAGATCAAGCGACTGGATAAGGAGCGCGATAGAAATCCCTCGTGCTAAAACAGGGGATTTACTGCATTGCGTTCCGACCAGTTCTGCGGAAGCCTTCGAAATCAATTTCCACCCCTGGCAAGAGGTCATACTGTATCGCGTATATCTTCAGTCCCTTGTCATAAACCAGTTTTAATCCGGGCATTTCTCCTTCCACCAATGGTTTCGTCGCGGGGCGCAATACCCAGCGCGGTATCGGCTCTTCAAGGGGGCCGGGGATTGCGACCGGTATGATGTGCGTTGCGTTGTAAAATTTCATCACCATGATAATTCTGTCAAGTTCGTCCAGCGGTATTTGCAGCGCCTTCCCCTCCGAATAGAAAGACACGCCTCCCGGTTCACGGTACATCACAACGGAGCCAGGCGCGTTTTTCTTGAGCCACTTGCCCGCTTCCATCCTCGCCTCACCAGTTTCTCCGTACGGCCAGCCTCTCTTTTGGTCGCCATATACCTCGGCCGCGGACAGATACAGCACAAGCATCATCAATGCCGTAATCAAACATGAATTCATCATTCGTGGGTGCTTTGTCTTTGCGAATAACTGTTTTGCCGCCGTGTGGTAGGTGGTCCAACCGATAGCCATAATTATCACTACAACCGGGAACACCAGACGCTGGATCGGAGACCAGCATACCGCGAGGAAGGTGATTAGAAAGGCGCTCACCAGCCACAGAATATGGAGGTCTCGATTGTGCCAAGGTATGAGTAACCTGCCTATCCCCCTTTTTTCATGTTCCTGCTCCGTGGCTGGGCGGCGCAGCAGCGAATATAGACAAGACAGGAAGAACAGCAGCAGCCCCAGGGCAGCGGGAATGCCCGCATAATAGGCAAGGAATTCCTTCGCTTCGAAGTCTTTCAATGAAAAACCCCTCATGTTCATAATAGACCACCAGACATACCGTCTGAAATGATTCCATGTATTTTCACCGACCGTCTTGAATCCCGCATCTCCGAGCTTGTCAAACAGGGACGGCATCTCTTTGCCCCAGTGGAGGGAGTAAGAACCTTCCTCCCAGTCTGTGTAGCCGATGTAACCGGCCGCGTACTGTTGTGTGCTGAAGATGGGGTTGCCAAAATGAATCGTGTTTCTAACAAACCACGGAAGCATTACGAAGAAAACGATAGCAAAACAGATCCACACCTTGCGGTTTCGCAGGATCTTGAAACCCCCCGAAAAAACACAGAAGACCAAATAGGCGGGAATGATCCACAGGCCGGTGCCCTTTGCATAATATGCAAGTCCGATGAAGACTCCCGCAGGATAAAAGTATTTCGGCGAGTCCTGCGCCTTTATGATGAAATAGCAACTTGCTAGGATCGTGAAGGCGAACAGCAAATCACCACTGGCCTTCATCGACGATGAAAAGATAACCGGGAAGAACATGGCGCTCAATCCTGCGGCGAAACCCGTCAATCGACTGCGACTTAATCGCACCGTGAGCAGATAAAGGAAAACCGGCAGGAAGATGGAACCGATTAGAATGGAAGGCAATTTTGCTGCAAAGGCGGTCTTTCCCAGTGTCAGGAAGAAGGGGACGATCAGAATGGAATACAACGGTGGATAATGGGCTTCCGGATGCGTAACCTCGGGATATTTCAGCCCAGACTGGAAAAACGAATACTGCATGTGGTCGTTGGTGAAGCCTTTGCCATTCGCCAGATTCACCGCCACGCCGACGTACGCCGCTTCATCGGTACCCCCGATGAACTCAATATCGGATATGATGCTGCATTTAAGCGATAGCGCGGCGATTCCAATGCAGACAATTACGACCAAAAAGGGATCTATCTTCCATGTGGATTTCGGTAGGCGTATCATGGCAACGAGTTTCTTTCTTTGTAACTGTTTAGTCCATCAGTCTGGATTTGCCAATCCAGACCGAGCGGGGGGCAGGGAACACGCCGAGTAGGGAAGTATAATGCTACTTCCGATGAATCGGGGGGCTTAGGTGCTCAGACCGGATGTGCGATGAATTGTAATACTACGAACCACACGATGCACCAATCAGTTGCCTTTCTTTTATACCGACTCTCATACCGATTGCTCGACATCGTTCACACTGCCAACCTATCCTCAAATTAGAAGAGATGTTTCGGGTAGAAACAGAAAACCCTCTGGTCTCTTTTCGTAAAGAAGATTCGGGGGTTTGCAATGCCTGTGTTGGTCAAAGAGCTAGTCTACACACCGCACTGCTCTCGCGAATCTACAGTCGCTTCAATCAAGGCTTGGATTTGGCAATCCAAGCCGAGCGGGAATCGGCTATGAGTGTCTCGCATCTGCTTGACAATTACAGAAAATTCCGATTTCTTGTTACAGGGTTTGCGCGGGAGACAAATGGCGAATTATCTATTCTCGTCTAGCGCCCATGAGTTTTATCTTCCCCCACGCCGTGCTAAGTTTCTGCCTGCCGGGGGAGACAGACCGTGGAAACGCCGGATCGATCCAGTCGGGGTCAATATCTCTGGTACCGCGGCCCCGTCCCCAAGGGTCCATATCCTCTAGTAAGTTTGTGGGCTTGCACCTTGCTCCACATTTCTCGAAATCTTCAATAACAAGGAGGTCGGCTTGGAAGCTGTCGGCTCCAACCACGGCGGAGAAGATAATGTCTCTACCGTTAGCAGGCAGCATTGGAGAGCTTTCTCCCCAACGCGGATTGTCGGTAATGTTGCGTTCCTTCTTCGTTTCAATATCTATCGTGTAGACCTCACCATTCCCGTCCCTATTCGTTGAGAAGGCGATTTTTTTGCCACTACGCGACCAGGTTGGTTGCGATTCGCTGCCGGGGTGATCGGTTATTCTTTCTACTCCACTTCCATCGGGGTTCATGATGTAGATGTTCTCGGATCCGTCCCGATTGCTTCTAAAGGCAATCTTTGTGCCGTCATAAGAGAACGCCGGCTCGCGGTCCTCTGCGGGATGATTTGTCAGATTGCGTTGACCGCTCCCGTCGGAACGCATAAGGTAGATTTCACGGTTCCCGTCTCTCCTGGACATGAAGGCGATTGTCTCACCGCTTCCCGACCATGTTGGCGACTCGTCAGTGTTCCCGGGATCGTTGGTTAGGTTTCGCACATTGTTGTTCATCGTGGCAGCAACTCTCCAACCGTGTTTGTGCGGCGATGAAATCACCCTTCCAAGTTCATCCCAATCGACATCGATTATAAAAACATCGCTCTTCCCATCCCTATTACTCCCAAAGGCGATTTGTGAGCCATCGGGAGACCATGCCGGTTCCATCTCATTCTTCGGTAGATCCGTCACTCTTATTCGGTTTTTGCCGTCACTGGCCTCCATAACCCAGAGATCATGGTCTTTACCTGGAACCTCACCAGGGGCCGTCGTGTTTCTATTAGAGGACCAGACGATTGTCCCCTTATCCCTCTGAGCTAGCGCGTCGCCCGTGATCCATAGTCCGATGAGAAAACAAACGGACACAACATACGCAATTTTCATTATTGTATTTCCTTACATTTCTAGCCAAGTATTGTGCTGACGTTAGCGGTATGGGCAGGTAACCGGTAAGGAACCAACAGATTTTCGGGAATCATCTTACTCGTATTCCACTCTTTCTGTCAATGAAGATAAGATGCGATAGCGCTTACGTTCAAATAAGCTAATTTCAATAAAAAAGTTTGTCTACCGCATCAGCAAGGGAGACTAGGATTGGAAGAATGGAAGAGTGGAAGGGCGGAAGATCTCCCACCGCCCACCCTTAATAGTCATTCCTTCGGAGCAGATGATGGAACTGCCGTAATTCCAGAAACGTGCTGCAGGATCTGTATCGCGCTCCCTGTCCGGTCGCTTGATCTCCTCTGGGGCTATCAAGATTTGAGCAATCCGCAGGTCGCGATTCGGAGATCGCTCCTACAATCAAGTGATAGCATATATTCTTTGCGAGAGAACCATTAAGTGGCGTATGGACAGGAACTAAACTTATTGCAAGCAATCGAATCCCTCCAAAACGCACTATTCGATCTTGTGCTTCAGCCAGCCCCATGTAGCTTTGAACTTGCCGCCAGGTGAGACAGAAAACCCGCGAGGATCAAACAGGTGCGGACGGTCATCATAGCCACGATGGTTTGTTAGGTTGGTTTGATTGCTACCGTCGGAATTCATAATGTAGATTTCACCGTTCCCATCGCGCTCGGAGGTGAAGAGTATCTCTTTACCATCAGGAGACCATTCGGAGGGCCATTGATCTCCGGGAGTTTTCGTTATGTTGCGTGGATTGCCTCCATCGATATCCATAATGAAAACTTCCAGATTCCCAGCGCGATCGGACCAGAAAGCGATTTTTTTACCGTCAGGAGAGCAGGTAGGCTCCCGGTCGGTGGCAGGATCGTTTGTAATCCTGCGCGGATTGCCGCCATCGGGGTCCATAAGGTAGATTTCACCGTTTCCATCGCGATCGGAGGTAAAGGCGATGCTACCGTCAGGACACCAGGATGGCTGCTGGTTTTCTCCCTGCGCCGCATCCGTCAGTTGAACGCGGTCATCGCCATCGGCCTCCATAACAAAGATTTGCCGCCGTCCAAGGTTGACCTCCATGACAATCTGTGTGCCGTCAGGAGACCAACCTATATCCAGCTCAGCCTCCGCAGTGTTCCCCAGACTACGTTGATTCCTGCCATCGGACTCCATCAGGTAAACGTCCGCCTCCCAGCCCTTGTGATCCCTGCCGCTGCAGAAGGCTATGGTTGAGCCGTCAGGAGACCACCTTGGGGCGAAGTCGTCACCGGGATTTTTGGTGAGGTTTCGCGGATTGCTCCCGTCTTTGTTCATAATGTAGATTTCCCAGTTTCCATTCCGATCGGTCATGAAGACAATCTTTGCGTCTGTCGGCGGCTGCGCGTTTATACACAGCACAGTGACGCTGAGCAGTAGCAAGCAACTTATTGTGATAGACGCAAGGTTCTTCTTCATTGCAAAACTCCCGTTCAAGTGTTGGAAGCCCCACGAAAGTATGCATAGCGATGAGTCCAGCACGATTTGGTAGCGGAGTTCATAATACTGCCTTCGCGCGAAACTGTGTGCCAATAGCAGGGATAATCGGAGTTGTTAAGATTGCGTTCAAGAAAAGTGAAGGTGTGTTGGGCTCGTTCAAAGTGAGTCAAACGGACCACCCGGGAATGATTAAGCGGCGAAAGGATAAGGACGAAATGTGCTGCAATCCACCGAATCCATCAAGAACGACACTAATCAATGTTCTGTTTAAGCTGTGCCCATGAGGTCGTGAGTTTGCCGGTCGGTGATACAGAAAGGCCACGTGGATCGAACCAAGCGGGATTCTTGTCAGACTCGGCTTTTCTCGTTAGTCTGCGTTGGTTGTTTCCATCGGTATCCATAACGTAGATTTCGAGGTTACCGTCCCGATTGGATTGGAAGGCGATACTTTTCCCGTCAGGAGACCAGGAGGGATTACTGTCAAGCGAAGGGTGGTTCGTTATGTTACGTTGATTCATTCCATCGGCATCCATAACATAGATTTCCTCGCTGGCATCCCTATAGGAGCTAAAGGTAATCTTGTTGCCGCTGGGAGACCAGCTTGGATTCGTGTCCGTAAAAGCATGGTTCGTTATGTTGCGCTGATTGTTTCCGGAGCGATCCATAACGTAGACTTCAAGGTTACCATCCCTTGCAGAGACAAAGGCGATTTTCCTACCGTCGGGAGACCAATCTGGCGTAGTGTCAGCCGCGCGATGGTTCGTCAGTCTGCGTAGATTTTCCCCATCGGCACCTACAACGTAGATTTCCCAGTTCTTATCCCGATTGGATTGGAAGGCGATACTTTTCCCGTTGGGAGACCAGGCGGGATAGTGGTCCAATGCGGGATTGTTCGTTATGTTGCGTGGATTGCCATCCATGGGGCCCAGTTCTCTGTCACCCTCGAGATCCACAAGGTAGATATCCACCAGCGCCGACCCGCCGCCACCATCTCGATTGGCGGTGAAGGCGAGTGTTTTGCCGTCAGGAGACCAAGCGGGAAATTGCTCGTTGCCAGGTGCTTGTTTCATCAGGGGATGTTCATCATTTCCGTTCGTGTCCATTATGTAGATTTCGCTGAGCCCGCCTAGACGTCGGGCGGACTCGAAGGCAATCCTTGTTTCCTCGGGCGCTTGCGCGTTTGTAAATGGCGCAATGACATTCAACAAAATCATGCAACTTAACGAGATATATACAAGTTTCTGTCTGAATCCCATCGTATGCCGCCCTGAAGCTTTGGAAACTGTTTGCCACGATCATTTATACTCGACTTTAGCCCGAGTCGAGTTGTGTAGAGCTAGGGGAGGATTCGTTCCGCCAGGAACACGTGGGCCAATATGACCTTAAAGACATTCAAATCTTATTTGGTCTTCTTCTTAATCCAGCCCCACAATGTTTTGAGTTTGCCGGTAGGTGATACAGAAAGGCCACGTGGATCGAACCAAGCGGGATTCTTGTCGAACTCGGCTTTTCTCGTTAGCCTACGTTGATTGTCTCCATTCGAATCCATAACGTAGATTTCGAGGTTACCGTCCCGATTGGATTGGAAGGCGATAGTGCTGCCGCTTGGAGACCAGGAAGGATTACTGTCGGCCGAGGGGTGGTTCGTTATGTTGCGTTGATTCTTCCCATCGGCATCCATGACATAGATTTCCTCGCTGTCATCCCGATAAGTGCTAAAGGTAATCTTTTTACCACTGGGAGACCAGCTTGGATTCGTGTCGGTGAAGGCATGGTTCGTTATGTTGCGCTGATTGTTCCCAGAGCGTTCCATAACGTAGACTTCGAGGTTACCATCCCGCGCGGAGACAAAGGCGATTTCCCTACCATCGGGAGACCAATCTGGGGTAGTGTCAGACGCGCGATGGTTGGTCAGTCTGCGCTTATTTGTCCCATCGGCATCTATAACGTAGATTTCCCAGTTCTTATCCCGATTGGATTGGAATGCGATTCTTTTACCGTTAGGCGACCAGGCTGCATATTGGTCCAAGCCGGGACTACTCGTCACTTGGAATGGTTTGCCGGCCTCGGCACCCAGCGGACGGTCACTGTTGAGGGTCACAAGCCAGATTTCCTGATTGCCGGCCCGCTGGGAGGTGAAGGCCATTTTTTTGCCGTCAGGCGACCAAGCCGGATTTTGGTCGTTATGAGGCGGGACGACGAATAGGGGGTGTTCATCCCTCCCATCCGCATCCATAATGAAGATTTCGGTGAGCCCGCCATGTAAACGTCGGCCGGACTCGAAGGCGATCCTTGTTCCTTCGGGCGCTTTTGCGTTTGTAAATGGTGCAATGCCACTCAACAGTAACACGCAACTTAACGAGATAAACGCAAATCTCTCATTAAATCCCATCGTAAGCCTGCCTAAAGCCTTGACAACTAATTGCCGCTTTCATTTTGCTTGACTTTGTACATTTAAGCGAGACAACAAACGGTGTCAATCAAGCGTTGAAGAAAAATGGAGGAGATTTTAACCATCTGGCCTTTCTGAATGACCATTGAAAAAGTCGCTGGGGGTTTTTAGTACCATGCGGAGGACGTGTTGAGTTTCACTTGGATCTTGGTGTGGCGCGGCGGGGCAAGATGCCCCGCCTACGGGTTTGGTGTGACTCGGTTTTCCGTTCAACCCAACCGTTGTACGTTTGTGCAAAGTCTAGTTGTGTAGAGTTAGCGGAGGTTACACCACCAAGAACACGAGGGCCACTATGATCTTGAAGAGTTTCTAATCCTATTCGGTTTTCTTCTTGATCCAGCCCCACGTTGCTTTGAACCGGCCGTTAGGAGAAACAGCCGTCCCGGCACCCGGCTCAAACAAGTCCGGTCGGTCGTCATAGCCGGGATGGTTGGTTAGGTTGACTTGATTGCTGCCATCGGAATTCATAATGTAGATTTCACCGTTCCCATCCCGCTCGGAGGTGAAGAGTATCTCCGAACCGTCAGCAGACCAGTGCGAAGGCCAGTGATGCCCGGGGGTTCTCGTTATGTTGCGTGCATCGCCGCCATCGATACCCGTAACGAAGACTTCCAGATCGCCCGCCCGATCGGACCAGAAAGCGATTTGTGTATTGTCCGGAGAACAGGTTGGCTCCCGGTCAGTTGCGGGATGGTTCGTTATTCTGGTCTGATTACCTCCATCAGCGTCCATAAGGTAGACTTCACCGTTCCCATCCCGACCGGAGGTGAAGGCGATACGACCGTCAGGACAGAAGGATGGTTGCTGGTTGTCTGCCATCGTCTCGTCCGTTAGTTGAAGGCGATTTTCACCATCGGAATCCATAACGAAGATTTGGCGCGGAGCAATATTCACCTCCATGACAATCTGTTTGCCGTCAGGAGACCACCCTAAATCCTGTTCACCCTCCGGAGTGTTTGCCACACTACGTTGATTGCTACCATCGGGGTTCATAAGGTAAACGTCCCCTTCCCAACCCATGTGATCTCTGCCGCTGACAAAAGCTATAGTTGTGCCATCAGGAGACCACCTTGGGGCAAAGTCGTCAGCGGGATTGTTGGTTAGGTTTTGCTGATTGCTCCCGTCCTTGTTCATAATGTAGACTTCAAAGTTCCCATCCCGATCGGTCATGAAGACAATCTTTGGTTCTGTCGGTGCCTGTGCGTTTACACTTAGCACCGCGACGCTGAACAGTAGGGCGCAACTTAGTGTGATAGCCGCAAGTTTCTTCTTCATGGGTAGAACTCCTTTTCAAGTGTTGGATTGAAGTTGCGAAAGTCCTGTGAAATCCAAGCGTCAATATTGCCGGACTTCTGCTCTCAAGTGGTCGATTCTACGGCACGCATAATGGTGACTATTCGCCACCTTCACATTAACGGGCAAAATATATCATGCCGCCGACCTACCGTCAAGAAATATCGGCCTAGACCGGGAGTTGTGCGTGTGTGGCTGTTGTAGAGACCTAACCAGCTAGTCTAGCGGGGTTCAGTTGATTGCTCGGTTGAGGGATCTCTGTGAGGGCTCTATCGCGCTAGGATCTCTATCGCATTCGCTATTCGCTCATTTGATCTATCCACTCGCTTGATCCTTATTCAGTCGCTTTATCCCAGTCTTCAGGTCAATATTGGGCGAGGCAAGGGGATTTCTATCGCACTCACTATTCGTTCGTTTGATTCCCGCCTACGAGCCTTTGGGATCTCTATCAAGATTGTCAAGAGCAGTAATTTTGTACAAACTTAATTTACCACTTCGGTGGGCCGGATGGGAAGCCGTAGGACTTGTCGATTTGGCTGCCGGGCGGAAAGCTGCAGGGCCATGATTGACCGCCCCACGTGCGGAATTCGTCCGCTTTCCCGCAGAGCCAGTAAAACATGTGGGCGATGTATTTGCAGACGCCGTGGCCGCCGTAGTCCGCGGTGTGGAAGTCGAAGTCCAACTCGTGGATCCAATCGCGTTTTGGCGGAACGGTTCGCCAATAACTCCATTTCAACAGGTTGCGCATTCCGGAAGCGGTGGATTTGGTTCTACGGTGTAGAAGGGAATAAATCGTGATGAAGACCGATCCGGCAGGTGCGGTTGTTAACACGCCTCGGTGATGTTCCACGCCGCGCGGAGATTCTTGCAGATGCGAGCCGGGAAGCACCTCGGTTGGTCCCATCTCCACGGGGGCGTCCTGCGGATAGTAGAATACTTGAAGGTAGTTGACTTCGGGGCCAAACAGCGAGTCCGCGTCGTGATGCCAATCTCCCAGCGGAGCCGGGCACTGCACGCGGTGATTGCTCATGAGCACTGGAAGTCCGACAGCCGTGCCGAGGATGGATCTCACCGCACCTGCCACCTGCGGTTCGAGGAGGACGTTGTCACGAAACCAGTCTTCAAGGATGATAGAACTCGGTCCTTTGGAGGGGTGTTCGTCTAGATAAGCGAAGGTGCGCCGATTTATCTCGTCCGGCACAAGACCTTCCATCATGAGAAAACCCTCTCTGCAAAATTTTAGAATTTGGGTATCTGTCAGTGTGGGTTCACAATCAAAGGTTCGGTTTTTTTTATCGTGTCGTATCATGGACAGCCTCATTTGTTTCGACGTAAGGTGGAACTGCCAGTCCAACGTCGGCATAATTATCTAACCCAAGTTGCTACCTAGAACAAAGAAACCGAGTTTTTGGTTCACGTTCGCTTAGTTATAGGTAAATCAGCCTGATTTTCGTCAATCTCGGGTTATACCATTTCGCTTGCATTATAGTGCATAAAATGACTTAACTATAGCATTCACATATGCCGTAGGCCGGGCATCTTGCCCCGCCGGCTTTGTGCGGAGGCAAGACATCTTGTTCCGGTTCGTGCAATTTTCTTTACCTGATTTACGCGGTCAATGCACAATCATTTTAGAGAAATGGTATTACTACGTCGGAAAAACTCGGTTTCTGTACCTCTGTCGGACAAAAGTAGCAACTTGTTTATCTATTATACCAGATTTGCGCTCGGAGTGGGTAAATGATAGAATATCGCCCGCAGTTCGAGAGGAGGATTTTGATATGAACATTGCGGTCACCGGCGGAAGCGGCGCTATCGGCACTTACGTCTGCGATGAACTTGCTACTGCCGGGCACAACGTGACAAGCCTCGACGTTGCGGCGCCCAAAGTCAATGTGGCGTTCCGGGAAGTAGACCTTACGAACCTTGAGGCGACTTGCAAAGCTGTCGATGGGTTCGACCAAATCGTGCATTTGGCAGCAATACCCGACCCATACGACGATCCGCCGGAGACGGTGATGGGCGTGAATACCACGCTATCCTTTAACGTTTTCGAGGCGGCGCGTCTCAAGGGTGTCAACCGTGTGATATACGGTTGCAGCGAGTCGAGTACAGGTTTCGGAATTCACAGCGTGGAGTTGGTACCCCAGTATGTTCCCATTGACGAAGAGCATCTGTTATGGCCTCATGAGACCTACAGTTTGTCGAAACATTTCGGCGAGCGGATTGGCGCCAACTATGCCAAGGCGTTCGGTTTGGAGGTCATCTCTCTGCGCTACATGTGGGTCTGGATGAAACGCACCGAGGAATCCGTAAGGAACATCGTTGCCCGCGCCCGCGCCGACATGAATCTTGAGGAGATGAAGGGCAAACTCTGGTTCGGCGCTCATATCGCTATCCGAGATGTGGCGCGCGCGTGCGCCGCTGCCGCCTTCTTTGAATTTGATTCCGATGCCGATGTACGCTTCGAGGCGTTTTTTCTCTCTGCGAAACACACGTTCTACTCCATCCCGACGCTGGATGTTTTGGAGTCTATCTATGGAACGCTCCCGCCGGTCAAGGATATGGGGTACTTTGAGGCGGATCCGTATGCCGCTGTCTTCGACATTCGCAAAGCCAAGGCGATGCTCGGCTGGGAGCCGAAATTTGATTGGCGCGATTTTGAGGAGTGGGAACTTTGAATCCAACGGGGGAATGGTGACATGTGAGGCAAGCCGTTTGCACAAGCAGAGTTAGACGCCGAGGAGTTCTCGTCTGACATGCTTTTTTGAATGGTGTACGATCTCCCGAGAAAATTAGGAATGATGTATTATAATGGGGCAATGATGATTTATAAATGAAAAACTGCATCAAGGAGGAGGCTTGAGTCGACACTATGTTATTGTGTATAATGCCACTAATCGGAAGTAATGCGATTATCAGGTTTCACATTCAATCAAGGGAAGGAAAAGATTGTTATGTTTAGGGCTTACGCTGATCATACTGCTCGAAGTGCGGCACAGTTACCTTCCACCGTTGGAGTTTTCATGCTCTGCCTAACGGTACTTGGTTGTGGCACACCAACGGCTAAGATTATGAACTCGTGGAAAGGGGCTCATGTTTCAAGGTTAATTAGAAGTTGGGGGCCGCCCCAGCATGTAACAACCGACGGTGCTGGCGGGAAAATCTACATCTGGAAAAAGAATATCGACATTACGCTCGCGGAAGGCAAGGCTAAGACAAAAGGGACTGTTACCTATTCCCCTTATCTTGATGAATACACGATTGATAGTGAGACAACCTACACCGATCCCGTTGTCCTCAAGGGAGAAAAGGTGCGGATGTTTTGGGTAGATAAAGACGGGATCATTTACACTTGGAAAGCAAAAGGTTTTATTGTTGAGGAGGGGGACACAGTACTTTTGGTAATAGTAATAATAGGGGGATTAGGGCTTGGATTACTGCTAGGTGCTATAGAGCACGGGGATATCTGATCGCTAATCAGTCGGCGCTTAAGCAATGGACAGCTATACTTAAGATTTGGGAATCCACCCATAGTGCTGAATCTTCTAACGCTTCAGAATCTCGTTCACATTCAATACATGTTCGCTTGATCGCTTTTCGCTCGCTTAATCCCCGCTGGAGTGCGAGACATATCTATCGAATCGCGCCAAGTATGACGCTACAATGGGTTTCGCTCCAGAGGGATTATTAAATCGTCGGTTTGAGACTTGAATCCTCATTTGTCTTCCATCCGTAACCGCCGGATTGCGCTATACATTTACACGTTATGTTTAATCAACCGAGATTCGGTAGGATCGCTGCTCAATCAACTGGTGGTCGGATAAACGGGCGACTTTAAGCGCGTGTTCCGTGACGGGCAGATAGTAATGGGTCTCAGCTTTCAAAGAGATGAATCCTTCCGCATAGGCGCATCC
This sequence comes from Candidatus Poribacteria bacterium, assembly GCA_022827055.1. Classification (GTDB taxonomy): domain Bacteria; phylum Poribacteria; class WGA-4E; order WGA-4E; family JAJDTR01; genus JAJDTR01. Next base: position 25,278 of record JAJDTR010000087.1, read on the forward strand.
GCCGGCTACGCCGAAGGCGCCGTCACTGGTTTCGATGCGCTTTCGGGCATAAGCACCGCCGTAGCCCTGGCTTACCAAGCAGTCCAGTGCCGCCAGTTTCTTGTCCACGACATCCGTGATGTCGATGAATACATCGTTGTAAAACCCGCCCTCCGACCTCCATACGTTCGCGGGCACCGCAGCCGCCCCGGTGCCGAAGAAAAAGACCGCCGCCACGCGATGGGGAGGATTCCGATCGCCGGGATCCACGCTAACGGCGAGCGAAATGGCGTGCATTACGATCTGTCCGGTGATGGCGTGCGAGTTGGTGAGGGCGTCGTTTTCTTTGGGAAAATGGGTTAAAACGACATCGGGTCGTAACTCGCGTAGCAACTTTGCCAGGCGCCTGACCATGTCGTCAGTGACAAGCAGCACCGCATCGTCCGCACCAAAGAAATAGATGTCCTCCACTCCCACGATCTTGCATGCGGCGCGCACTTCCTCCCCCTTCACATCCGAACGATCTTCCATGAGTTTCATCAGCTCGGTTTCGTCCGGGACCTCCTCACGATGGAACATGGCGTCGCTAATCACGGCGTCGTGCACGCGGGCGCCGTGTGTCAACACGACGCAAGCGACATAATCGCCCCGGCTGGTGTGGTGCGCCATCGTGCCGCCGGATTGATCAAATATGTCAGCCGGATGCGCGCCGATTGAAACAATGCGCAGGGGTTGGGTCATGGTGTTGCTCCATTGTAACATTAGGAAATCTGTTACGATTTATAGCAATGGTAGGTTCGGTTTCCAACCGAACCGTCATTTGTCCAGTCTCGCAGGTGCGGTTGGAATGGGATCTCTATCGCACTCACTATCCGTTCGTTTGATCGCACCTACCGTACGGAGTACGATAGAGGTTTTCTGTCAGGATGTTATTTGATTCGGGGTTGACCTTGGCTAGCCGCGAACACCACGTCGTCGAATAGTCGGAGCAACAACTTCTGTTTTATGTCTGCCGCCTCCGCCGCGTCCCACAGGTTGTCAAACTCGTGCGGGTCTTCCTCCAGATCGAAAAGTTCGCCCAGCCCGGTGCCGTGGTAGACGACCAGTTTGTGGCGTCCGTCGAAAATCATGTCGGCGTGGCTTACCCCCGGCATATCGAGGGCGTCCCGGTATTCGCAGCGGACGACATCGCGGTGGCTATCCGCCGCCGATTCTCCCGTCAGAATTGGCAGCAACGACTGCCCCTGTACGTCGTCGGGCACGTCAAGTCCCGCGAGTTGGAGCAAGGTGGGAACAATATCAATCAATTCCACCAGCGCGCCGTTTCGGACGCCCTGCCGGAACCGGCTTGGTGATGAAATGATGAGGGGCACGTGTGCCAACCCTTCATAGAAACGGCAACCCTTGCGCGTCAAACCATGGTCGCCCAACATCTCTCCGTGATCGCTCATGAAGATGACGACCGTGTTTTCGCGCTGCCCGCTGCGCTCCAACGCTTCGATCATCCGCCCGACTTGCGCGTCAATCAGTTCGATTGAGGCGTAGTAAGCCGCCTGCATCTCGCGCGCCGGGTATTCTTCGGGTCGGGTTGCGGTGGATTGGAAATCGACCCCCCGCAACCGCGCTTGGTTTGCTAAGTCGCTCTCTCGAAAGTGGGGACCCGGCAGGGCGGCAGGGTCATATTTGTCGAGGTATTCTTGGGGCGCGCTGAAAAACGCGCCCTGCGGATGCGGGTCGAACGGGTTGACGCTCATCAGCCAGGGTCCCTCGCGCGGCTCGGACATGAAGGATATGGCTTCGTCCGCGCACCAGGTGGTCTGGTGGTATCGGGTCTCAATGCCGGCGCCCACCGACGCGTGCCCCTTCTCGCCCCAAGGTCGATTCGGATAGTAGTCGAACCAGTTTACGCCCTGCTTCTCGAGCCACTGGTGGTAGGCGTGGTGTTGGACACCCCAGTAGGTCTCCGGGCGGGAGTGATGCGACCACCTAAAGACGCGGTAGCCATCGTCGGGGCGCGGTTCTACGCGGCCGGTGACAGTTGAAAGGTGAAGTTTGCCCGCTATGCCGCAGTCGTATCCTTCATCTGCCAGCGTGCGCGTGACCAACTGCGCGTCATCGGGAAAGCGGATGTTACTGTTGCTGTTGACGCCGAGGTGGCTGGGGTATCGACCGGTCAGGAAGGAGGCGCGGCTGGGCGTACAGATCGGGGTCTGGCAGTAGGCTGAAGTGAAGGCGACACCCTCGGCAACGAGTTTATCGAGCGCCGGGGTGTGGATGTGCGGATTTCCCAGCGCGCCAATGGTGTCGTGGCGTTGCTGATCGGTGCAGATCCAGAGGATGTTTGGCGGCTGTGTAGCCATGGTTGGGGTTATCGTGTATCCGGTACATCGTCGTTATGAGGCTGGTGCGCAGGTCGATGATAGACGAAAGTCATTTTATCTGTTTTGCGTTTGCCGGTCAATGGGAATGTCTATGGTTGGCGAGGCAATAAGATTCGATTGTAGGGGACGGCCTCTGGGTCGTATAGGGATCGAGTTAAGAGAGTTCGTTTGGTTTTGGTGGGTTTATCCATCGCGATACCCTTTGCTTAGTCCCTATCGGGCGGGGAAACCCCGCCCCTACGAAAAGAGAGTGCTTCTGCACGGTAAAGAAGAATACGGTCGAATCCGAATGTACGCTACCTACCCCCGCGTCCTGAAGGCGAGGTGGTTGATAGGATGCGGCGCAGGTCGTCATCCCGATAATAGCGGAGGTTCGCATCTACCGCGGCGCGGCGGGTCGGGGTTGCCGCGCTCAAGATTCGCAACCGATCATCGTCCGTTAGGTGAGGTTGGATTTCCCTCACGAATTCCGTAAACGTGTCCTCTATCGTCCCTTCGCCGGTATCAAGAACGAACCGTTTCCGGATGAGCGTGCTGTTGTATTCCTCCTCAAATCGACCCAGGACGTAATCGATATCTTTTTCTTGCAGAAGCCCCTTCGGGCGCGGGTTGTCGCGCATTCGATTCGCAATGACCTCGGCTGACGCTTTGAGCAGGACGAGTACGGTATCGGGTGCATGTTCCATGATGTGCGCCTCAACGGTTCGGGCCATCACACGGCGGTCGGCATACTCCCCGGGACCGCCGTAGCCGTAGTATAGCGGAGCGTAGACCGCTTCCTCAATGTGGAAGCCCACCATACCGTGATCGGGATATTCATAGAAGGAGGAGCCGAGATGATATTCGATGATGTAGCGCTGGAACATCTCCTTGAGTTTGGGACTCAGCGCCATTACCTCTTCCTGGATCTCCACGGGGTATTGCGAGTTAATCGGCGGGCGTTCTCCGGAAGGCAGGGCAAAGTGATCGTGGAAAAACGGACGATGCGATCCGGTGATGCGCTGCAGCCATGCGGAGATCAACAGTTGTAATGTCGTCTTTCCGGTATACTCGCAGCCTACGAGAATGAGTTTCATGTTGTGTTCCTCAATGGTTTGGCGTCGATCTGGATTTTTGAATTGTTGTCAATTCCATTCTAATTTGCACATGTTTCGGTAGGCGATCAAGCGACTGGATAAGGAGCGCGATAGAGATCCTTTTCCAACCGCACCGACAGACCGGATAAGGCTTGGATTTGGCAATCCAAGCCGAGCAGTAACCAGTCATGAATGTCTGTGATTCATTTTCGAATACACTCTGATGTGAATTTGGGCTATTGCGCGCGCTCCCAGCGGCTCGGGTTCAAGCCCCGGGCTTCGCTCGCCATGTTGGGTGGTTTGTTGCCGCCGTGGTAATCCCAGTGCCGCGTATTGCAGTCTCCATACAGCGGGCGCAGGTTGTCGGGAAGTTGCGCCACGTCCGACTCATCCCAGGTGGGAACCTCCTTGATAGGGCCCGCCCACGCCGGTCGATAGGCAATCGCCAACATCTCGCGCGCTCTGTCGCCGATATTGGGGAAATTTCCGTGGAAAACCTTGTGATTGATGAGTACGGCGGAACCGGCTTTCGCAGGCACTATTACCTCTTCGGGATGGGACTCGTAACGTGTGTACGGGTTGCCGTCGGCATGTAGGGAGAGGTGAGATCGAGGCACGACTCTGAACGGGGAGACTTCGTTGGTGAGGTCATCCAAGTAGTACAGTACCCGCACCATAGTGGGAATACTGCCCTCATAACCGAATATGGCGGAGCCGTAGGGCTGCCCGTCTGTATGCAGACTGATTCCCGGGTGCCCAGGTTCGGAGCGCGCGTACCCGTAGGACATCACAAGAATCTCATCGCCAAGAAGTTCGCGCAAAAAAGCGAGAGCCGGGGGATGCGCCGCCAACTCGGAAATTACGCCGCCGGTGAATTGAATATCGGAACAGCCCTGTTGGTGGACACTGTAATCAACGGGGCGTGTTTTCAACTTTGCCGTTTCCGCCTTCAGCCGGGCGACATGTTCGGGGGTTAGCAGATCGGGTAGTAGAAGGTAGCCCTCCACCTCGATTTGACGAATGCGGTCTCCGAGGGTCAATGCGGACCAATCACGGTCATCAATGCGTGGCGTGTGCATGATGTTAGCTCCTGTAGAAATATTTTGTCTGGAGTGTCTAAATGATGCAATTTAGAATAAAAACGAATCCGGCTACAATCCAGTAGGTAGCTCAAAGAATTCTTCGTTCTGCTGCAAGGCTTGGTGGGTCATCATTCGCAAGCGATCGGATTGTGAGAGAAACGGATCTATCCGGGCGACGAATTCGGCAAGCGTCTCCTCCGCTGTCGCCGAAGTCGAATCAATCACAAACTTTCTATCCAGCAGCGATTGCTCGTATTCCTCCTCAAACCGCTGAAGCACATGCTCAATGTCCTTTTCACGAAGGACTTGGTGTTTGTGCGGGGTTTCGCGCATCCGTTTCGCAATCACTTCCGGCGAAGCTTTGAGCAAGATGAGTACGGTGTCGGGAGCCTGCTCCAAGATTCTCTTCTCCATTGCACGCGCCGCCGCCGAAAAGTCGTCCGAGTCGCCGTAGCTGTAGTACAGCGGCGCATAAACCGCTTCTTCGATGTGGAAGCCGACGAGCATGTGGTCGGGATCGGCGTAAAACGACGGGAGAAGATGGTACTCTTGCGAATAGCGCTGGTACATCGCTTGAAGTTCCGGAGACATCCTCAAGAATTCTTCCTGCTCGGCTTCCGGCAATTCGGCCGGGGGAATAGTGAAGTGGTCGTGGAAGGTTCGACCGCCGCCCGTTGTCTCTTTAAGCCATGCGGTGATTGCGTTAGCCAGTGTTGTCTTGCCCGCGTATTCGGAGCCTATTAGTATGAGTCTCATCGTTTGTCTCCCAGTGCGGCCTTGATTTGAAATCGCCCAATAACTCAAAAGTTTTTTTCGAGATTGATAGTGCTTATAATGCGTTTAGCGATTGTCTGAACTGTGATTTATAGGATTATGGGATTGCCTTGATTGTCAGCGATTATACCATTTTCAATATTCTCAGTGCATAAATAGTGTCAATCGAGTTGTTCCAAGGCGGGGCAACAGGATCTCTATCGCCTTCGCTATTCGCTCAGTTGATCGATAGAGATTTGCCCCCGCCCGATGGGGACTAAGTTAAGGGTTTTGCGATGGAGAACCCTACCAAAACTTGATCCGTATGGAGAATAACGATTTTGTCCCTTACAAGACGATTGCCTTGTCGAGATATGCAATGATTGTCCCGACTACGAACCGAGGTGCGTCGATTCTTTGATGACTTGCCATTCTCCTTCTATCTCGCCCTCCCAATAGGGGTTGAGTTGATAGTAGTGAGCCGCTGACCGGTCACAGAACAGGATGGGTTGACAGCGTGCTCCCACCTTCAGGTGAGGTAGGTGATAGTTTACCCCAATTCGCTCTCCCGGTTCAACAAGTACCGGTACATCGGGAGTGAGTAGCGGTGCGCTGTCTCCCTCCAGCCTTACAACGGGCCAACCGGCAACGGGCATTGGAAGATGCGATTCGGCGCCCAGCCGACCTCGTAGCATGAGGCCTCCACCGGGCAACTGACGACAGGGTTCTGTCCAACGAAGGCTCGCGGGAATCGCCCTATTTGTCTCAATGTCTCTCACAGCGTCGACGTCCTCGACGTTTGACTGAAACAGACTCCCGCGAATGACCACGCTGCCTTCCAATAGGACTTCCGAATGTTTCGGGTCTGCTCCATCGCCGCGCCAATAAGTCCGCGCCCGCTCCATTACCGAGCCGATCGTATCGCCGTGTTTGGTATAGCTGATCAGATTCATATCGGCGAAACAGGCGCGTTGACACTCGACCACTTCCACCTCGTATAATCCTGTCAGTCCGACATCGTCATGAATCTGTCGATAACGCGGTAAAATCTCTGTTGCTTCGACCCCCATGCCCGCACTTTTGCTATCCTTACGCTGATTTATTCTATTCCTGACATGCCTCAGATAGTGCCATTGGCGAGCCATGGTTTCATCAGCCCACAGGAACCGGGAATCAAGGCGTGACGGCAGGTGGGGGTACTCCCTTAGCCTGACAACCTCCCAGACAAGTTCCAAATAGGAACTGAGGTCGACGCTTTCAAGGATTCCCTCAGGGTTGGGATTGGGAAGAGGCTGCCTAAACACCTCGTCTCTGTAGTGACCGGACGTTAGAAGCGTTCCCGGATCCAAGTTAGGCGCCTCTGTTAGAAATAAACGCGAACCAATCTCTATTTTCGGTAATTTACTCATGATTTTTGCCTCCATATGTGCGTATACGGTGAATTGTTAATCATCGGCACTCCTGTAGCCGATGTTCTTCAATCATACGCAGAAATGGATGCACTTTTGCGCTATCCGAAAACTTTGAGCTTTGTCGCTATCATCGTGTTTTGTAACGAATTTGCCCCGAAGGCGAAGGCACGGGACGATTGATGTCCTATTGGCTCTCGGCAATCCGGCGTTTCCATTTTCGATACGTCAACGCTTCGCCCGTTATAACAGAACTGGCCTCCGAACACAGCCACAACACGGCTTGGGCGACCTCCTCGGGAGCGCGGCCGAAGGGCTTACCCATAAACCGTTCCTGCATCGGCGTGCGAACCGCATCCGGACACATTGCGTTGATCCGAATACCCCGATGCGCGTATTCCGAGGCGGCAGCCTTTGTTGCTCCGATGACGCCATGCTTGCTCGCAATGTAGGCGGGCAAGTTCTGTCCGCCTTTTAATCCGAAAACGGATGAGGTATTGATAATGGCGCCTCCGTGCATCTTGGGGATTTCGTACTTCATACACAACCAAACCCCTTTGAGGTTCGTGTTGATGACGTTTTCCCAGTTTTCTTCAGTGCACTCGGCGGTCGGCGCCAGGTCTCCCAAGATCCCGGCGTTATTATGCGCGTAGTCCAGCCTACCATAGGTTCCGAGTACCGAGTCAATCATCGCCTCGACTTCACTTGCCTTGGACACATCCGCTTCGATGAAAATAGCGGTACCCTCGGATTCTCTGATGATAGACTCTGTTTCTTTGCCTCCCTCAACAGCCAGGTCTGCAACCGCGACCGTTGCCCCTTCTCTGGCGAACGCGAGCGCGGAAGCCCTGCCGATGCCGGAACCTCCTCCGGTTACGAGAACCACGCTGTTTTTGAATTGTCCAGCCACGTTGGGAACCTGTTTTAATATTCGGTGACGAAATCATTCTTGGTCATTTGAGTTGCTATTACCTGTGTAGATTGCCACGCGGGCTTATACAGGCTGGTGGGATCTCTATCGCGCTCCCTATCCAGTCGCTTGATGGCAGTGTCCACCCTACATTCTGCTATTGTGCGGTTCGACCGCCATCCACAACGAGTGTGTGTCCGGTGACAAACGAAGCGGCATCCGAGCACAGCCACACAACCGCCTCGGCAACCTCTTCCGCAGTGCAGAATCTCCCCATGGGATGAAGCCCGTCGTCCGGTTTCTCTACCGTCCAAACCTTATCGCCGCGGACTGTGGGTCTATTGATGCTACCGGGGCACACCGCGTTAACTCGGATACCCTGCCGAGCGTATTCCAATGCGGCGGATTTGGTCAGTCCAACGACACCATGCTTGCTGGCTGCGTATGCGGACAAATCTTCCAAGCCGACCAAGCCGGCGATCGACGACATGTTGACGATTGCCCCGCGCCCCTGTTTGAGCATCTGCGGGAGTTCGTATTTCATGCAGAGCCATACCCCCTTAAGGTTGACCTGCATGACAGCGTCCCATGTCTTTTCGGTACACCTGTGTGTCGGTGAATTGATCCCCCGAAAGATGCCGGCGTTATTGACGGCACAATCCAAGCGCCCATACGCATTGACGGTCGTACGAACCATTTTCTTGACCTCGGCTGCATCGGACACGTCGGTTTCAAGAAAGATGCCGTCTCCGTCGGTAGATTCTATCATTCTTAGTGTTCTCTCGCCGGCTTTTCGATTGATGTCGGCGATTGCAACCTTTGCGCCTTCTCGGATTAGTGCCAATGCCGCGGCTCTGCCTATTCCGGCTCCGCCGCCGGTGACTAGCGCCACTCGACCATCCAAAATGCCCACCACTTTGACTCCGTTGGTATTATCTGCTTGAGATGCGTTCGGCATCCGTTTCTCTATATTTACAGTGCAATAGTAACCGTTAATCGAATCTTGTCAATGCGGGGCAAGGGGATCCCTATCGCCTTCGCTATGGGATCTACTATCGCCTTCGTTATTCACTCAGTTGATCGCTTGCTGATCGATCGCTTGATTTGTCAGTTTGCGCATGGTAAGCACAATCTAACAGATCGTGCTACAAAGGTGGCAACTTAGGTTGTTTCACTCTATGCACTGTTATTGAAACGAAATGGTATTACAAAGGGTCGACCCACACGGGGCTTGACCACGCCATGTTGCCGTCTTCTTGGGTTATCTGCAGGTAGTAATAGTCGTTTGGACAGATTTCCGTTTCATCGACGTACTCGAATTCGATTTCTAAAACGCCTTGGGCAGTGCTGTGAACGACGCCGTTATTCTTGATAATCTCCACGTGGACGAAGGGAGCGGTGCCGGCGGCGCGCGCCCTGATGATCCGCGGTTCTCGGAGACGCAATTCCGATCCCATCGGCTGATTGTTGACGCGAAAATCGAGGAAGATGCGATCAGTTGCGGCGTAACAGCGGCGGGCTAGAAGAGCGTCGAAAACCGCGTCCCGCGTGTTCTCTGCTGCATACACCGCCGTCAATCCGTAGATGCCCGCCCGATAGCCCGGACTGCCTTTGGATACACCTTGCCGGCGCCCCGGCATAGAGATGTGTGAGTCGGAGCATCCCACAAAGCCGAAACGCAACCCATCGGCAAGGGCAGCTTGGACGCTATTGCCATCGTCCAGTGGTCCTCGAGCGTTGGGGTTATGTGCGCTCTCACTACTATGGAATGGCGAATAGATTTCAACCAAGCGTTCCAACTGACCGGAACGGTCCAACTGTTGCCAGCGGTCTCCCGGCGGCGGCATGTCGTGGCGAATGATCATCGCATCTTCGTTCTTAATCAATTCGATCAGGTCTCGTGGGATGCGACTGGCGTCCTCGCTCCCCGGATAATATCCACCGACAGCGTTCTTGAATAGGACACAAATCGACTGTGACAATTCCCCAGCCCACTCATATCCCAGAAAGGTTGTGAATCTGCCGGGCTCATTTGCGTTCTCAGCCGAGTCCATCATCATCTGCCATACGTCATGGCTGAAGGTATCGTGATCGGTTAAAGCGCAAAAATCGAGATAGCCGACATTCCTTCCGTAACTGTAGAAAAATTCTGGAGAGTGGGTGCCGTCGGTACAGTAGGAGTGGCCATGGATGTCGCCCCAAAGAAGCTGGTAATCGTCCTCCAGCGAATCGCAAACCACAGGCTGGCTTACACCGCGAAGCGAGGCGTCTCCTGCAGCGCCTACCGATTCAACATTGACGCGGTGTATTCCTTCTTCGTCGAAGACAACGGCATTCTGCCAACACTTTGAGCCGATGTCTTTGGGTTCCAAGGTAAACTCGGTTTGCGTCGCGTGATTCGACGCGTCCTCAGAGAGGCGAAAGGTCCCTCGGAAATTTTTTACGTGGTTTCCGAATCGGTCGGTCACCATAATCTGGAGATCGGCGGGCAGTCCCGGCACTGCACCCGACTTCGTCCGTACCAACACTTGGCTGGGAGAGGCGGTGATGACACGCATGTGGGGCATCAGGTCCTGTCTTACAAAATTACCATCGCCTTGACAATCCAGATCGCAAACTAATTGCCAGTCACCGTAGGTTGGGTGGTGTGCGACCTCGATTCCGGGACTGTCTGCACGCGTATCGCCGATTGTAACAACGAGCGTCTCACCGGCAGTCAGCCCGTTTTGGCAGACTATCGTGAAGAAACAACGCCCCGGCGCCAATTCGATTGACACGAACTGGCCAGACTTCGTCTCAGCGGTTATGTATCCAACGTTCTGGGGATTGTCCGTCTGAAAGTGGTGACGAGCGAAGAATACAAACCCCTTTGCCGGCAGTCCGTAGTTTGGTGGGATTCGGTAGTAGGGTGATTCGGTAAAGTGGAAGCGGATGCGGCCATTAGGAGGAATGTCTTCTAGGACGCTGATGACGAGGGTGCAGGTTACCAGTTCGCCGCAGACAAACGGCTCTGCAGGTTCGGAGCGACAGGAAATAATTCGTCTCTCGTCAACCATTCTTTCACCTTGGCTTATTTGCCGAGACAGGAGTGGTTATACCGGTTCTCTTAAACGCTAGTGCATCGACGGTGTGAATTAAGGTCACGATTCGGAGAGGATCTCTATGGGAACTCTATCGCACTCCTTATCCAGTCGTTTGATCGCTTTATCTCCGATTCTTACCAATTTGTAACCGAGCCGTCAAGCCGCCGAAGCTGCGGCATCTCACTCATTTGCGACGCTTCTTTCGGCGCGGATGCCCGGTTGAATTCGACACCGAGTCCGGGCGCTGTTGGGGCTAACAGGTATCCGTCCTCCCACACGGGTTGCCCCGGAATCAGATCGGTGAGAATGGTTCCGGGAGGTTGGGCTTGCTCCTGTACGCCAAAATTGGGACAGCAAAGGTTCAGATGCAGACACGCTGCTGTTGAGATGGGGCCCATAGGGTTGTGCAGCGCCAGCTTGATGTAATGTGTCTCGCACCAACCGGCGATCTTCTTGGCTTCGGTCAAGCCACCGGCGTGACATAAGTCGATACGCGCGTAGTCGATCCATTCCTCTTCGATAAGTTGACGGAACTCCCATTTGGAGCAGAACTGTTCTCCGGCGGCAAGTGGCACGGTCGTGCGGGGGCGCAGCGTCTTAAACGAGTCAGGGTTTTCCGCGCGTAGCGGATCCTCTATGAAGAATGGTCGGAACTGCTCAACCTCTTGACACAACCAAACCGCATCGGGCAGGTCGAGCCGAGTGTGGACATCGAAACAGATCTCGATTTCGTCGCCGATAGCTTCTCGAACCGCCTGAAACTGTTTGATGGATGTAAGGACGACTGGCCGCGGTTCGAGTGTCTCCCCATCGTTAGGCAATCCGAAGCGTACAAACTTCCAGCCTTTCTCCTTGGTCTCTAGGCAGGATTCGACCAGTGGCGCGATCTCCATCTGATGACCGACGTTATGGGGATAGCAGACCACTTTGTCACGCACGCGGCCGCCTAGCAGGTCATAAACGGGTACGCCAAGCGCTTTTCCTTTTATATCCCATAGCGCCATATCAATGGCGGAGATTGCGGCGCTCTCAAGGCGTTGGGCGGGGAAGAAAAAGCCTCGGAAGAGACTTTGCCAAATGTGCTCGATTCGACCGGGATCCTGTCCAATAAGCTTTGGTTTAAAGTGTTCAATAAGCCCCATTAGCGCTTGTTCGCGTCCCGGACTGCCGGCTTCGCCAACGCCGTAAATCCCCTCGTCGGTATCGACGACCACGAAAACAAAGTTCCAGGTGTTATTCCAGATAGGGTAGGCTTCAATATTTGTAATTTTCACGTTTGCTCCAATCTCGTGCGTTTCACAATGGAGTAGTCATTAGCAAGTATTATCGCCAGGTCAGCAATACGGCGAGCGCTTCGCCCGGGGTATTCCACAGGAAATCAAATGCCTCCTTCGCCTGCATGAAGGGGAAACGATGGGTAATCATTTTGGCAACCTGAATCTCACCGTTGCGAATTTTTTCCAAAGCTTGAACGGGGCGTTGCGATTGCGGCACATCTGACACGTCACCAGCGATAAGCCGCTTGTGCATGATTTTGGAAGAGTGAAGTGGGAGCGGCGCCTGTTGATAGGCTGCGATGAGTTGAATTGTGCCTTTTGCGCGCACCATGTCCTGCGCCTGCTCAAACGAATTTATTCCGGCGTACCCACCGACGCAGTCGACCACGAGGTCGGCGCCCTTGCCATCGGTTAGCTGACGAACTGTATCAACCGGATCTTCATTCGATCCGTTGATGACCAAATCGGCTCCCAATTCTTTGGAGATCCGGCATCTCAACGGAAGCGCATCTACGGTGATGATTTTGGCAGGTTCGTATCCCCTCATAATCTGCATCATCAAACTTCCGACCACGCCCTGCCCGAGAATAACAACCGTGTCGCCCTTCTTGATACCGGACGATGCCGTCCAAGCGGTTGCCTGCGAGCAGAGCAAAAGGAACGTTCCCTCCTCAAAGGACACGTCATCGGGAAGGGGAACGAGGTGGCCTCTCGTCGAATCGGCGTCACCAACAGCATATTGGGCGTGTGGAGCAGCAACCTTCACGCGTTGCCCTACGTGGTATTCCGTGACATCGCGACCGATTTTTTCAATAGACATCTTTCCAAAATAAGTATCTATTTGGCTTGATTTTACGTTATATCCTTTCAACAATCTTCTGTTGTAGAAAGGATACCCATGAGTCGGTTTGAAAAAGCAGTCAAACAGTCAGATGAGCAATTTCTGCGAGC
>JAJDTR010000066.1 GCA_022827055.1 Candidatus Poribacteria bacterium
CGAGGTTTCAACATAATCTCCCTCAATGCTGACGTTATTTTGGTGGCGCAAGAACTATTCAATCAAAGTTCAGACGGAATCTTCTCGACCTAGGCGGCTAGGCTCATCGGAGAGTCGTGACATGCGATGGGGACATTGTGCGAATGAGTAACAGGATTTATCACGAATGGAACCACAGTAAAGATAGCGTCACGAAGGCTGAGTATAACCCATGTTTCTGGCTCTGTCAATATCACAAGCCAATGTTCCTTGACAGGTACTTCACGCCCTTGCTATGATAGATTGCTGGTGTTCGGCAGTGTTCATGATCGCGATGGTCGGGAGTATGCCGCCATAGAGTAATGTAGAAAAAGGGATGGACAACCGGGCGTACAAACCGTTTTGATGATAGTCGCCTATCAAATCCGACGGATATTCGGAAGAAATATGATTCGATGGAATTTAGTTGTAGGGATTCTCGGTTTGTTAGCCGTCTCGTTACAAGCCGATGCACAGTCTGCGCTAAGCCATACGTCAGGAAATGTTGCAGTTGCAGTTACAGACTTCGGATCATTGGGAGCCGTCCGGGAAAGCACCATCGCACCTAATTTCAGATTTCCCAAGTCTGACGGAAGGTACTACCTGTACGAACGATCGGAGATTTGGGTTGGAGACCGAAACGGAAATGTTGCAAACACTTGGGAATGGGATTCTCAGGAAGAGCAGTGGTCTTTGGGTGAATGGAGCCCCACGGAGGGGGGACGGATTACCGGCCACGTAGACCGCGACGGACGACAGATTATCACGGCACAGTTTGCTCCGTCGGGAACAGAGGATTTCCCCCTAGACATTTTGGTCGAACAAAATAGCTTTTCATGGCGAGTGAGTGAGGAACCCGGTACCGAGGAGTTTATTGTAATTAAACTAACAGTTGTAAATGGGCGGGACAGCAACCATGATGCAATCTATCTGGCGCTCGTGGCAGATTGGGATGTCGATACGCCGAATGCTGAAAGAGACGAACCAAGTCTTGATCGAGTCGAGTGGCTCGAAGACCACCGAATGCTTTTTGCTTATGATGCCGATGAATCAGATGGGATAAATCCGGTACATGTCGGCTTGTCTTTACTTGACGGAAATTTGAGTGCTTACCGAATTGTCCCATTCAACGCAGACAATTTTACCGATGTTGTAAGATCGCGTTTCATGAGCGATCAATCTTTGAATCAAAAAACCGGTGAAGCGCTGATGCCTCAAGACTATGTGTCTATCCTCGTCGTTGGTCCCTATAATCTGGAGGCGCGCGAGTCATTTTCGGTGACGTTCGCGTTACTTGTAGGAAAGGAACTAGCAGCTCTCAAAGAGAATGTTGATGTAGCCAAAAGAATGAGTTACGCTCCGCAGCGACTTTCGGCAGAAACACTCGGCGAATCCATTGAACTGGTATGGGAGCGATCGATTAATTCGAGTGTAGGCGGGTATATTGTGTTTAGGCGCCGTGGGAGCGGAAACACATTCGAACGGTTAACCGAGAACCCTATCGATATTCCCAATTTCACAGATGCACAGATTGCCTTGGGATCAGACTATGCCTATTTTGTTCGGCCCGTTAGGTCCGACTGGAGTCCACTCCCATACGATTCAACGCAGGTCAAAATAACGCCGAGTCTTGCTCCAACCCATCCGATTGGTGTGACGGCGGTTCTTGAGGAAAATGAAGTGCGAGTTAGTTGGAAGACATCCTCGGATCCAGATGTAATAGGATATGTCATTTATCGTAACCATACGGGGCGGGAACCGTGGACCCAAATAAAGGTAGTTTCTTCAGACAGCGCCGACTTTGTCGATGTAGACACGTATCCGGGGTTACCCTATTTCTATTCTATCACGGCACTCAATTCGTTCGGGAAACAGAGCGGCTTTTCAACGACAGCGAACGTTGTGGTTCCGGGTAACCCGTCAGACCGACCAAGATCCAACCTTGAAGATGTCATTGTTGTTCCCAATCCATACCGAATTGAGCCCGGCGGCAATTCAATCGAATTTCGCAATTTAACCCGTTTCGCAACAATCCGCATCTTCAGTAGCGCCGGCGATCTCGTCAAGAAGATTGAACATCATGATGAAAACCCGACCGTAAGATGGGATGGTCGCGCAACAGACGGAATTCCACTCGCGGACGGGGTCTATATCTATCACGTTGAATCACCGAGACATACTGGTCGGGGACAGACAACTGTAAGTGGCAAGTTTGCAGTTATTCGGTGACACGTAGGTTGCTACCGAACACTAACTGCCGTATCCATGTCGCGCGCGGCAATACAGTTGAGTCATACTCAGTCAACAATCGAAGTCTCGTCACCGAATTTTCGTCATTATTTCCTTGACAGAGTTTCGATTATTCTGTACACTGTTACTCCGGTCAAAAAAATCATTGCCCAATAAGGTGACGGATCTCTGGAATCTTGCTGTATAGGCGTCGCGTTCTGAACAAAATTCAAGGCAGACTAGTACCGGAAGATAAAATTTACAGAATCTTTTTGAAGTCATTAAAGAGGAGAAGAAAACGAGCATGAAGAAGTTGTTGATGATACCGTTGCTTGTGATATTGGTTGCAGCCTCCGGATGCGAACAGAAGCAGATAATTACCCAATTGGAGGTCGGAGAGAAGAAACTCTTGGGTGCGGGTCTGGTTTTGGAAGCGGTTGAAAACCTGAAACGAGCTGAAATTGAAGAGGGGAATAAGACTAAGCCGCGGGCATTGTTGGCGATTGCCTATGCACATGGGATTTCAACCGGGATGGCGCGTATCCAGGATCCAGCATTGGAGGAGGAGTATAAAAGGGAAAGAGATCGTAGGGTCGCGGCATTGGGTGAAGCGGAAATGAAGGTCATCTTCCAAGTCTTGGATGATCGGCATCGCGTTCAGATGGATGCGAAACAGATATTGGTTGACAAGGGAGTTGACGTTGTTCCACTGGTTCTCGACAACTTGAAGAAGGGACGCTACTCGAATCTCCAGACCGACTTTGCGGAGATGTTGATGGAGATTGGTACAAAGGCGGTGCCCCAAATTCTTGCAGCGATTAACGATACTGACACGCCGATAGATGTGAAACTAAGGCTTGTCAGGTTGATCGGGGACATTGGCGACCAAAGCGCGATCGGTGAGTTGGAATCAATGCGAAACAGTTCCAAAAGCTCCGGATTGAAGATGGCAATCACCACCACCCTCTATCGACTTGGAAAGAAAGAATACCGAGCGGAGATTATTGCGGGATTAAGCGGTACCGATGTCCGAGAGCGCCGCGCCGCGGCATGGGCAATGCGGTATCTCAACGATTCGCCGACCGCTGAGATTGCGAATGCACTCAAGGACTCTGACAATGGAGTGCGGTTGATTTGTGTAGGGGCACTTGAAACCTATCCTTCAGAGATTGCGGTTCGCCCCCTAGTCGATTTGCTAAATGGCGATTCCAACACTAATGTCAAGAACGCTTCCGTCATTGCTCTCACGGCTCATGCGGATAACGGTTTTGGAAAAGGATTGGCAGTGCTTCTGATTGACGAACTGACGTCGGGCAAGGTGGCAGATTCTGAAGATCGCCTGCGATTAGTACAACTCTTGAAGAAAAAGGCTGTACAGAAACAAATCAAGATGTCCCCGGAAGATATGAATCTCGAATGGAAGATTTGGGAGTATCGAAGATCGGTGGAACAAAGCGATATGGTTAAGGATGAACTTGATTACCTGTTGCAGGAGTTAGAATCGGACTAAAATTGAAAGGGAACAAACTAGGCTTGTGATTTGTTGGAAAGGGACCACTCAGTTTAGTTTTACTGAATCCTAATTCCTAAGAATTCACCGATCGGCATCTTTCCCCGCCTTAAATTTTACGTAACCTGCCAGTTGTGAATCACATACACCGGGTCTGAGTTCGGTGCCAAGCGGACCGTGGCGGATTCCGCGCTCGGAAGAAATTCGTTCCGCAAGGAGTTTCCGAGGTCGGGATCCACATGTAATCCTGCCAAGCTCCATCGCAGATTTTCGCTATTTTCCACAAAGACGTTGGCGTGTTCGGAAAGGAGCGAAACCCGCTGCAATCCATCGTTTCTTCTCGGCAAGTTTAATTCAGAAACAACAAAGTGTATCGTTTGGAACACATCCCGCATTTCTGCTTTCCATAGAATCTCTCTCTCGCCATCTACGCCTTTGCACTCTCGCTTGACGCGCCTACCGAAGCGCATGAGTTTCAAATTTCCTAAGAAATGATCTGTCTCATACGAGTCTGGGCGAGGGAGCCCACCGTAGATGATAATTCCGTTAACGCCGCATTTGTTAACGGCATGAGTGGCCGCTAGCTGCCCATCCGTGTAATCTTTGTCTGTCTTACCTACCCACTCGCGGACGACTTCCATGGTGGCCCCGGAAAATCTTTCCGCGAAACTCGCGCAAGAGTCAAGATCGCCAATTAAAACATTCGGCGAGTACCGCCCACCGAGGGATTGATTAAGCTCGTGAAACAACCTTATTCCACCATCGGCGCAAATCAAGGGATACTGATGATTCAATCCCCATTCGATTTCCGCCTTGTAGAATTCCGGGTAACGGAGGTCATAATAACCGTTGAGGAAGATAAGCGCTAACTTCATAAGGCGTGCATGCGAAGCTGAAGAACGTATCAGAGTTTTAAGGACGATGCGTCGTCAACTGGAAAAACCGCATTATAGGACCCTATCTGCTCTGTCGGACGATAGGACAACTTGACTCGTTTTAGATTCTCCAAACCCGAATCGCCCATTGCGCTGATGAATGGGTAATTCGCCTTTCTTCGGCAGAATTCCCTGAATAGAAATTGTGCAATTCCCCTCTGGCGTGTGTCTGTTATCTCGAAGATAATACAATATATCTTGTTGTTGAGAGGATAGCCGACACTGTATCCCTTCATTTTCCCTTCAATCCGCAAGACAATTCCATCTAGACCGAGTTCCTCGGCATTTAATAAACCGACGCGATGGGCGTGTTCGGAGTCTGACAGCATGCCTTCATAGAGAGGATTATAGCACGTTTTTCGTCGCTGGTGCCGCCACAGTTCATGCAATTCCAGACAATCAGAATAATCTTCGGATTGGTACGGTGCCAGGGTCATCTCCGACTGATTTCGTATGAAAGAATTGCAGGCTCCTCGCTGGCTTTTGTAACGATTTCCTTTTAGTTGAATCAGAAAATCTGTTGTGTAGAGGTATTCGGTTTCCTTTCTGAAAACTCGAAATCCCAAGTCGTGGAGAAAAGGTAGGAATGTTTCTGGCACGTTCTCAATACGTGCAATTGACTTGGCTCGATTAGTCTCGAGCATAAACAGATACGATTTGCAGATTGCCTCTCTACTCGGAGACGCGCCTATCGGCATGATTGGCATAAAATAATCGCCATTCTGACAAGCGAACACGCATAATTGATTGTCGATAATAGTCCAATAAAATTGAAATAGCTCTCGCCAGACATAGATTGGCGCAAATGCATAAGATGAGAGCTTCCGGGAAGTCATTCGCGCATAATAATCAAAGAGCGATTTATCCCCTAATGTTAACGGTTGTAGCATTCTTCGTTAACTCGTGTGATAATCACATTTTACCCTGCACGTTGCGTTGTTCAAGCGCCCGACCGAGTTTTCCGAGAGCCGCCACAATTTTTACGGTTTCCTGATAAGGACCAATCAGAGCCGAGTTCTCAATGATGACTTTGTCAGTCAATTCCGATTTCACATAAGCTACAATGTAATTGACATACTGTTGGAAAGACTCGGTTTCAAATTCAGCTTCTGCGAAGGGGCAGATTGTATCCACACCTAGGACAATCTCTGTTTCATCCGCATTGTACATTAGCGCAAAGGGGTAAATCCGGCAATCCAATGGGCGGTTCGGATAGATTCGGCACTCGCTCGAGTTAGGGTCAAAAAACGGACAGATGTATGTCTCGCCGTAGGGCTGCAATTTTACCCGCGCACTTCGGCCGTCGGCGGTTGGCTGAAACAGATTTCGGTCTGCTCCATTGTTGATTGCGTGTCTAGCCTCGTTATCAGTGAAAACCGGCGCAAGAAAGCTGTCACGATCGGGAAATCGGCAGCAAACGTCACACGACAGACAGGTTTTGCTCGGTACAATCTGTTGCAGTTCCATCGTTTAGTGCATCAACAATTTAGGGTGCAGAAAAATCTCTCTCCGTCCACTCTCTCGGGTTAACGGCGACTCCGTTCACTACCATTCCCCAATGGAGGTGAGAGCCTGTGACTTGACCAGTTGCTCCCATCAATCCTATGAGTTGGCCCTTCTCGACGTGCTCTTCGGCAACTACATGAATTTTGCTGAGATGGTTATAACTTGACGATACTCCCTGTCCGTGATTGATAACCACTGATTTGCCGTAGAGATGCAGCCTGCCCGCAAGAGTGACTATCCCGCCGTTACCCGCATAGATTGGCGTACCCACCGAATTGGCAATGTCTATACCCAGATGATGACGTCGGACACCAGTGTTGTATTCGCGGTATTTGCCGAAACTTGATGTAAGCCGCCCTACGGCAGGTTCAATAAATGTTCCGTTCCAGAGCTGCATGCCGACCTTTGTTGAACGGGTGTACGCCTTGCCGCGTTTGATGTTGTCAGATCGGTTTTTAGCCTTGTTCATCATGTTCTTGCGTTGTGCCGGGGGGAGCGCAATGTAACCGCCGCGCTGAAACATCGTGCGCTTGACTTCGAGTTGGAAAACTTCCTCCGCAGTGTTGCCGACGAGGTCCACAACTCTTAGGGTGAGTGGATAGGTCTTCGCGGGGTGAGTCACGCCGATGCCGATTAAACCGCGAAAATATGTGTCCGACCCAAGTGGATAACAGGTGAAGTCCCAGCCAAAGAGATTGCATTCTACTTGTGCTGCCGGTTCATTTACTCGGATGAAAATCGCGAGAGTCCTTCCTTGTCCAGCACGAAGGGATTCCGGTGAAACATCTATCTGGGGCGGCGAATTATCAACTCGAAATTCAAAACTTTGTTGAGTTTTGTTTCGAAATATAGACGTATCCGCAGCCACCACGGAGACAACGTGGCTGCCATCGGATAGAGAGGTTGTGTCGAGCGTCCACGATATATTTCCCGCTTCGACTTGGTCATGTGCAAGTGGTTGCGGAGAATCATCAAGCATGAAGTCAAGCGAAGCAACGCCCGAGTTCGCATCTCCGACGGAGACTTTCAGCGTGATACGCCCGCGATAGGTGCTTCCCTTTTCAATCCCGATAATTTCTAAATTTGGCGGCGTGAGATCGAGCAAATTGGATACTGTGAAAAATCCTACTCCCACAATTCCGATGCCAATCGGGACTACCCACCAACGCTGTTGTTTGGCTATTGATTGCACAAATGTCCAAGGTCTGTTTTCTTCGTGTTTCATTGGCATCTAGGCTTAAATTATACCAGATGGGTTCAGGTAATGACAGGGTTTGATTTTTATCGCGCCCAATTGTGGGTGGCTAACCCCAAAATATGTGCATTACGATAGCTATTAACTTCATGGAAAACCTGAGGAACTGCCAACATGCCGCTAATCCAACAATTTCTATGCTCGACTTTGTACAAAAGTACAACGGTTGGGTTATACGGAAACTATACAACACTAAACCCGTAGGCGGGAATCAAGCGAGCGGATAGCGAGTGCGATAAAGATCCCCTTGCCACGCCGTGACAGCACGGGAAACTGATACCGACTTTTTCAATGGTCAAGCAAAAAAGCCAAATGGTTAAAATCTTTCCCGTTTTTCTCCAACGCTTAATTACCACCGTCTGTTATACCGCTTAAATGTACAAAGTCGAGCTATGTCGTTCGGGTCGTAATGCTTAAAGCTTGATGTTGAGTTTATCATCGCGCATCACAAGCGGCTATGGATTCAGCTTGACAGGATTACGACGATAGATGTAATCTCGCCTATTACGATTACGCAGAACAGTCCATAATGGCAGTGGTAGCTCATCATGGCTCTTAAGCGTTTTCCGTTCTCTGGTTGGATGATGCGAAGCTATCCGGTTAAGCTTGTACGTTTCAATCTCGACGGTAGTAGAAGGTCTTGAGAACATTTCGGGCTTTAATTGAACGCCCGTTATGATTGCAATTGTTCGAGCTCCGATGAGTGCGTATAGATTTCATTTCACCGGCATGTCCGGTTGTGCGAGGTAATTTTGTTCTATGGTCGTAACGCGACAATCAGTTGAAGTTCTCGAAGGTACAACTGAAGGGGCGGTTGAGTCGAAGATGCTTAATATGAATTCGGAGTTGGTTGCGTCCAAACTGACGGGCGCGGTTGGATCGGGCCTGTACAAGATTATAGGTCAGCATTGGCCCGGCTGTTATGATCCGAGGCGAGGTGACGGAACTGTCTTACTCAACCACATTCTGAAATTCGAAACGTTCGGTGAGATTTGCCCGCAAGGCACGCAACTACGGCAAGATTACCAATTTCGCTTAGTCGCAACCCGACATGGTAATGGACAATTAAAGCGCGGCCATGTCGTCATGAACTGCAAAATGTTCAACAGAGAGATTGAAACACAACCCTTGGTGGCTCATGTCGAATTCTGGATGGCGCTGAGTCGCCTGCTCGCGCCAAAGGGTGAACGAGTCCCAAGAGATGTGCCGGCAGAGATCGGATTTTTGAAGGAACGTGCTCCGACCGATAGCGACCTCATCAGTCGGGATATTGAGTCTTATCGTTGTTGTCAGTCCGATAACGAGCAAATCTTTCAAGATACCGTTCCGCACGCATTCCACATTGACCGATCGGATCAGTTTCTCCACATCAACACGTTGGTTTATATGGATCAATCCTTGGATCATCTGGCTTTGCTTTACCAAAAAGCCGGTGGCAACCCCGGGCATCTCCGATTCCGTGAACTCACTATCTATTTTCGAAAGCCATTTGTGCCGGGACAGATGGCGGAAGCCGAAGTGGATGTCGCCGAGAAGACGAACCAGTTCCAAGGGGCAGTGCGGTTCTATCACGTGGATGGAAAAGGGCGCCGCAGCGAACGAATCTCCACAGCCCTACTGGCGCGTGGTCCACTCGTTCAATGATAAATTCAATTTGTATCCGCTACGTACGAAGTCATTCATGTACATAGCCAATGTTGGATTAACGCGGCTCAAAATGCTGCGAGTTCCGGCACATTGGAATTAAGCCATTGGATATATCACTCCGATCTAATGAGAATCGGCAAAACCTACGCTCCGCAGTTACCTGTCGGCGTCATCTTCGGTGATTGCACCGATGCGACAGATTCTCTTGAACTCGCAGTAGCGGCAGACTTCCTTTGGATCGTGGGATGTTAAGGGGAATTGACCGTGAGAAATTGAAGCAACGTACTCTGAAACGTATAACACTGACCGATCGGTTACTGATTGAATAGTTTCTTCGTCGTGATTTGGTGACGTTTGCTCATGTTTAGAGTTTGAACTCCTAGGCAACAGTTGGTGATTATTCGAATGTGCTTTGAACGCGATTCCATTGTAATCTCTGTCGCCGATGCCGAGTTCCACCTTGCCGTTCTCGCGTAGGATGTAGTAGGTGCCTCCCACGGCATGGGCGTCCTCAAGGGTCGGTTTGCTCATAAGTTGTTCGACCACGGCGAGGTAAATTGGGAGTTGGAGACCGCGTCCTTCTCGAATGGCGCGAATCTTGGGCACGCGGGCGCTAGTCGTATAATCGCAAATAGTGAAGATTCCATCTCCAATTTCGACACGGTCAATTTTTCCACTCAGATTTACTCCCCCCAACGTTACAGGTTCCCTCGAACTCAAAGTCGAATCTTTTGGAGTTGAAAAGTTCCCGTGTCCGAATCCGACATCAAAATAACGGGGCTCTACGTTAAGTTGCCGTTCCCTCTCCTGATCAAGAAACCGGGGCAAGATTCCTCGCTTGCCTCCTCCGCCGATTATGGACTCCATCTCTACTTCCCAGAAGAGGTTGTCTTGGGCATAGACATCAAGGACACTCTTCGCAATCTGCAATAGCTCTTGCACGGCTAGTTCAAACTCCGAATCCGTGCATTGAGAAATTAGCGGTTTATCGCGGCGCTGCATGTAGAACTCGGAGAGGATGTCGTGCAGCCTGCGTCCTTTGCCAAGGCTAGTTAGACCGTCTTCATTCTCTTCCTCATCATGTTTGTGTTTCACCTGTAGAACATACTCGGAAAAGTATTGGAAAGGGCACTGTCCATACGATTCCAATTCTCTAACCGGAAAAATTCGGTTCTGAAAATTGTTTAGTTTCTTCAAGCTTGACGCAGATAGCAGCTGAGGGGACAAATTTCCAGCGTACTGAGACAGATGATGGGTGACGCCGCGACTTTCCTCAACAAGCACACTGTTTTTGACGACGGGAAGCACACGGCGAGCCGTAGATGTGAGATTAGAAAATTGCGGTGTTTCGGGTAAACTGCTCCGATTTCCCTCTTCTGGCTGTGTCCAAACAGATTTCCCATAGTGCTTAAGAAAGTGTTCCGGGCTGAATAACACATCGGATTTTGCTTGTTCGACTGTGATGTCGGCTATGCGCACTAATTCGTCGATGAACGGAGACTGTATCATGTCTGCTCCCTCTGCGCTATCCGGTACAACCAGATAAAGATGCTCTCGAAACAGATTAAGAACTTGATAGAAAAGGTGCCGCTGTTCGCGGAGCAGGTCTGATGCTTTACGTTTCAGATCTGGCGGCAGGAAGGTATTAGGACGGGAGGCCGCGGGAAATTCACCGTCAATAAGCCCGCCTAGAATGACAATATCGAAGTCTAAGCCTCTGGTTTGTGCGAGAGAAAGCACGGAAACCCCTGAATCGGTTTGAGATTCTAGGTGATAGGTCGATTGGGACGCCATGAATCTGAGCCGGTTGATATACGAGCGGAGTGCGTGGGATTGTTCTTCTCCGTGATGAGAGATTAGAAACTCGACTAGTTCAGCTATGAGAGATTGGAGGCTGGCGAACGCGTCAATATCCCGCTCAACAGTGAAAGGGTGGTCCTCGAAGAGGTTAGTTCCTTCTTGATCCAGAATCTGTTGTCTTATCCTTGAGATCTTTATTAGACGGGCAACGGATTGCCTGAATTCACCAGGCAACATTTGGAAATCGAATCTGCAATCAGCAGCGAACTGCGCTAGATTTTCAATGGTAACGTACGGACTACGGAATGCATCTTCCGAAGGTGCGGAGACGTTCTTTTCGATTGTATCAAGCAGCGAAAAGAGTGAAACAGCAAACGGAGATGTCGAAAGCGGCGTTGCTTTGTCCAAGTTATAAGGTATACCGTAAATCGGGAAGATCTCGTGAATTAGAGAAGCATACAGATCCAAGTTGTAATACGAGAGGCAGATTCGATGTTGAGAAGAGGAGCATCTATCTAGCATTCGCGCCTTGATTACTTCAGCTACGGCTTCCACTTCTTTGACGCGGTCTCCTGGTTTCAAGAGCGTAATCCGGTCGGCAAGGTTGAGTTTCTTAACAGGTGGTTGCCCACATCTAGGTTTCCGGAAGAGATTTCGAGAAATATGCGGAGTCAAAGCCGAATTCCGTGAAGGTTGAATCCTCGACTCATCAACTTCATGAAATCCTAACTCCAGGAATCGGGTATAGCTCTGTTTCGCATGTCCATAGAGAGTGTTATGCTGAGTGTCCCAATCAAAAGTGATGTACATGACAAGCTCCGGGACCCGAGCAATGCCTTCAAGAATCGACGGGTTTGCGCTAGCAGGAGCATCCATTCCCTCGGCGACCACGAACTCTACATCGGGAAAACCTTTGCTCATCAACCCAGTCCCCCGATTTTCCTCCTCGGCTAGTCGATTAGCCACCGCCCTATGGGCATCTGCGGAATCAGTCCATTGATTGCCGAGTCGCTCATTGTAGGTGTCGTAAATCTTGATAAAGTCAGAATTTGCCATCCGGTATTGGTGACCCGCATCCGCAGAATCTGACTCCGTTTGAGAGGCATCAATACCGCCTGTTTTGAGTTGGTTAATTGCATCAAGGAGTTCCATTAGTGTTGTTTGCGGGAGCGGGATTTCAAGCTTTGATTTCAGAGAAGGAAACTGTCCACCATCAACAATCTCTCGCAACCAGAGCATCTGGAGTCCTCGCGAAATGGGAGGTCTGATGCCGATGTACCTTGATAACCGCTTCACGAGATTCTCGAATGTGTATATTTTTAATCCGGCTACCGCGCGACGAGAAGCATGTCCCAAGCATTCACGTTGTCGCTGAAGACGCGCCTGTTCAGTTGAAACAATGAAAAGCAGCGTTTTGCCAGTTCCATTTTCAAGGCGTTCGAGGATTACATCTTCAACTGGGAGGGAGGTTTTCCCATTGGTTAGAACTGTTTGCATAGGTCAAAAGCATAAAGTGGGTGGGGTTTCAAACAACGCGCCGTAGCTCATAAACTTGGCCCAAATCTTTTTTAGTTCAATGCACGTTTTGGCAGACGATTCACTTCTTTCTAGGGCTAACATCTGTCATTCATACTTCACAACGGAGCCAATCGTGTCTTTGGCTAGGAGTTTATCATCTCCCACCCACCTCTGCAATTGTTTTGTACGAGTTGTGCCGAGGAGTTAATTCGTGTAAGCGTTCTAGCGGGGTGGAACGGAGTCTTGATTCTCTTGACGGACAACCATGCTGACACTGAATACTCCAAGAGCGGTGCACGAGACCACAATCAACGTGTCTGCTGAATCTCAGAATTCAAGACAGCCAAATCATCACGATTGACACTGGGGGGACGACGACCGTAAAATGGGGGACGCTAGGTAGAAACTCCAGAATTACATAATCCGGATGTCTAAATTGACTTGGAGCCACTGTGATTACGAAATGGATTGAACCTCTGATTACGTTCATTTACCCGGCCGCATGCCGTGAATGCAGACACATGATAGGGATTGGTCAAGTTCCATACATCTGCGATGAGTGCTGGGCAAAGATTGAGTGGATCGAGCCACCGTGGTGTCAACGCTGCGGCATTCCCGTGGGCGCTCATGATGCTCTCACGGCAAACTCACCCGTCATTTGTTCTGAGTGTCTAGCCAATCCGCCACCATTCGGCAAACTTCGGGCTGCGGCGTTCTACGAACCAACTTTGCGCGAGGCTATTCATCTACTGAAATATGAGGGGAAACGCGTTTTCGCTAAACACTTGATTCAATTGATGCAACGTCATCTACCCGGTGATTCCTCGGGAGCGGACTACGATTTGCTGTTGCCCATACCCTTGCACAAGAAACGATACCGGAAGCGGCGTTTTAATCAATCAGAACTGTTGGCGATTGCCGTGTCCAGCGCCTGGAACGTAGCGGTTCGAAAGGATATCTTGTTACGAGTCAAAAATACAGTTGCGCTTAGCAGGTTGAATTCGCAGCCGGAGCGGGTCGAAACTATTAAAGGTGCCTTTGATGTGCGCTTTCCGGAATCGATACAAGACAAACATCTTTTACTGATTGACGACATCTTTACGACCGGTGCTACTATTGACGAAGCGGTTCGAGTTTTGCAGCCGGCGAATCCTGCCACTATAGACGTCTTGGTATTGTGCCGCACAAGGATGCCAAACGGTAATCAATCCTCGAACGGCAGACAATATTTGAAGCAATCGTAATCATTTCGTTTTCTTGATCTGAACAAAATTACAAGGTGAGATGGCGATGACCCTCAGTGAGACAGAGAAGGATTTGCGTTAAAGAAGGTAGATTTGCGGGTGAAGAACATAGGCTAGATTGAAAATTTGTTTGACGAATGCAGAGGTTTTGTGTGATAATTTCGTCAAAATGTTTCGTGATAAAATTCCCGTTCATCACGTGATGATCTAGAAACAGAAGCCATTGAGGATTTGGAAATTATTTTCAGGTTGAACATCGGTCAGTTGTCTTCGGATGGCGAGTTACTGCTCGCAGTGCGGCAGGGGGAATGGAAACGAATTGGAGGATTTTGTGAATGTCGGTGAGAGTTGGAATAAACGGTTTTGGTCGAATTGGACGTAATGTCCTCCGAGCTGCACTTCATAACCCAGATTTGCCTGTGGATGTTGTTGCAATTAATGACCTGACGCAAGCGGATACACTCGCTCATCTACTCAAATATGACTCGGTACACGGAATTTTGCCGGTTGAAGTCGATTCGACCGATAGCGGCCTCGTAATCAATGGCAGCATGGTTCAAGTATTTGCCGAACGTTCCCCGGCGAATCTTCCCTGGTCAACAGTCGGTGTCGATGTCGTAATTGAATCAACGGGATATTTTACTGATCGAGAAGAGGCAGAAGTCCACATCACGGAAGCGGGTGCTCAAAAGGTTGTGATCTCCGCACCGGCGAAAGGCGCCGACATCACGGTCGTGATTGGCGTCAACGATGACAAGTACGACAAAGAGAAGCATCATGTTATCTCTAACGCCTCATGTACGACAAATTGTCTTGCGCCGCTTGCCAAGGTCTTGCATGAGAACTTTGAGATCCTTAGTGGGTTAATGACGACCGTTCATGCATACACCGGTGACCAACGCGTACACGATTTTCCGCATGAGGACCTAAGGAGAGCTCGTGCCGCTGCCCTGTCGATGATTCCGACAACGACTGGCGCGGCGTCGGCGGTGGGACAGGTGCTTCCGGAGTTGGACGGCAAGCTTGACGGTTTTGCTATTCGCGTTCCAACAGCGAATGTATCTGTTGTTGACCTAACAGTCGATCTGGAGAAAAAACCAACAGTCGATGTTGTCAATTCTGCCATCAAGCAGGCTTCAGAACGCGAGTTGAAAGGCATACTGGGGTATTCAGATCTTGATCTTGTGTCGAGTGACTTTAACGGCAATACCCTTTCATCAATCTTAGACGCCCCGTTTACAAAAGTCATTGACAATGGGCTAGTCAAGGTGTTGTCGTGGTATGACAATGAGTGGGGTTACTCGAACCGTCTCCTCGAATTGGCAGCACGAGTGTTTTAGATGGGAGACGATCGGTACGTGAGAACTCCTATTGTAATCGCCAATTGGAAACTCAACAAGACTGTTGGCGAAGCCATCAAATTTGCCTCCGCACTCAGGGACGCGGTTTCGGATGTTGGCAGCGTTGAGATTGCTGTGGCACCGGCTTTCACCGCACTGTCTTCGGTATCTTCCGCTTTAGGCGAGAGTATCGTCCATCTCGCCGCCCAAGACGTTTTTTGGGAGGATGACGGCGCCTTTACGGGAGAAATCTCGCCCGCCATGCTTAAAGACGTAGGTTGCGAGTACGTGATAATCGGGCATTCAGAGCGACGTCAATTCTTTGGCGAGACAAATGAATCGGCTAACAGGAAAGTCAAAGCCGTGCTGTCGAACGACCTGAAACCAATTCTCTGTGTTGGCGAGAATCTTGAGGACCGGGAGGCGGACCGGGCAGAATCGGTAATCGAGAATCATGTTAGGACCGGGCTCGCGGGCATTCCATCGGAAATGCTACCGTCAACCGTCATTGCTTATGAACCCGTCTGGGCAATTGGAACCGGTGTGACGGCAACGCCGGATCAAGCGCAACTTGCCCACCAATTTATCAGGTCGTTGTTGTCAGAAATGTACTCCGTCGAGTTGGCAGCCGGAGTTCGGATTCAGTATGGAGGCAGTGTTAAACCGGATAATATCTCAGAATTGATTACGCAGCCGGATGTGGATGGCGCGCTGGTTGGCGGCGCTAGCCTGGAAGTTGAGACCTTTGCGCAAATTGCAATATCGGCGAACAAACAATAAGCATCAAACACCTGAGCCAAATCTTTATAGAAAAGAGAGAATCTTATGGAAATCATTGTGGGAATTGTGGTCGTTCTTTTTGTTCCTGTCTGTGTGTTATTGACAATTAGCATTTTGCTGCAGGATAGCAAAGGAGAAGGGCTTTCTGGAAGTGCATTCGGCGCATCAGAGATGCAGTCCCTTCTCGGCGGACAAGGCGCTGCTACGTTCCTGTCCAAGTTGACCACATACGTGGCAATTGCGTTCATGATTATCGCGCTATTTCTCATGCGCTTTTATGGCGGCGGGAATAGCGGCGTACTTACACCCTTGGAAACGGAGTCGGAACAGACCGAAGTATCCGCCGTAACGGGCGACGATGGAAGTGACATCGTCAACGACGAAGGTGTGACAACCCAGACCGAAGAGGCTGACGAGGCGGTAGACGAATCGTCAAGTTCTGATGAAGCGGAAACAGCGCCCTCTAGTGAGTAAGAGATTGGAAAGAAGGAAAGGTTGGAGATCTATTGGCTGCCGGCATGCTAACGTAGATTTTCTTTGAATTGGATTGTTCTTGTTATTTCACTTGGTGAGCAATCTTGCCAAATTCTGATGGCACCCTTCTTCAGTATTCATGGACAGTCCATCCGCTGCGGGATAACTGGAAACGAACTACACTTCTACTCATCTTTCTCTCTCTACTGTTTTCCGCGGTTTATCTGAGTTTTCAGTCTATTACCGTCACCATCCTTTCGGCAGTCTGTTTAGTCTGTTCACTATACCGCTATTTTATCCCTGCCCGTTATGAGTTTTACGACGATCGGGTCGTAGTCGTCTCCTTCTCGCGTAGATCCATGAAGTTGTGGTCCGATTTCCGTAGTTTTTATGCAGATCGCAACGGTGTGTTGCTGAGTCCGTTCGCGCGACCATCTCGGTTAGAAAATTTTCGCGGTGTTTATGTACGTTTCGGACGCAGCAAACGCGATGAGATACTTGATTTCATCGGACGAAAAGTTCGCGGGGATTCAACCTCGTGAATCTCGCGCTTCATCCTACCTACGGACCGGGTAGATCCCTTTCATTGCCACCGGTGCTAAGCTCGCAAGCACAAGGCGTAGACTGGCATTTCGGACAGCCGCTCGCGTAAATCGCTGCTGCTTCCTGAAGGTCTATACCAAGCAGGTTGGCGAGGGTCGTGAGCCAAGCAAAGACATCGGCGAATTCTTCTTGAAGTCGCTGAGTTTGGCGTGGATTGCGACGAATCTCCTTGGCGAGCTCTCCCACCTCTTCCGCAAACCAAACAAACGTACCCTCCACTCCGCGGGCAGAGTCCTGATCAAAGTAGATCTGTTCAATCAATTTCTGAAATTCTTGAACGGTCATTAGCGCAATCAATGAACAAAATGGGTGAGGTACCGGGATGCCTCTACCGAAGTTTCTCGATCATGGCGAACAAATTCTCCATGCAAATTCGAGATGCCTCCGCACCAGCTTCAGAAAATGTGTTGCCTCCAGGCCGATTAAGCAAATCCTCGTCAAGATTTCGTGCCGGGCGCCAGTGAGTCTCCAGAGAGATGTAGCCATCGTACCCATCATCCACTAGTGCCTGAAGTTGGCTTTGCCAGTCAATTACCCCTTCACCGATCGCCACACACTCTATTTTACCCGTCTCTCTGATTTTGGCTGAGTCCTTCACATGGACATGTACCATCATGCTCTTCAAACGTTCGTAGCCGTCGGGATAAGGCGTTTCGCCCCATCCCTCGGCGTAAAATTCATTAGCCGGGTCCCAGATTACGCGTACATTCGACGAATCTATCTCACGGACAAAACGTTCAGTCAGTTTAGCGGTCGCAAGTGAAGTCGAAGCTTCGTTTTCCAGTCCGAGGATAATACCCTCGTTTTCGGCAATCTTTACCGGTTCATCATAGGCAGAAACAATCTCATCCCATCGTTGCTCAACATCGTCAGTTCTCCAGAATGCGAAAGTACGAATCAGGTTCGCGTCAAATGCCTTGGCTAATTTAATGCACGCCTGCAGAATCCCGAGGTGCTGTTCGCGCTCCCTCATATCATTAATATCACATTTCAGAAAAGGTGATGCAATCCCGACAATTTGGATGCCGGTGCCATCCAAAACACGTTTCATCCGGTCAATGTCGCGCGGCGTCAACGCTTGTGGCGGCTTGTTCCAGACGGACCGAATTTCAATCGCCCCCAGATTGAACTCTTTAGCAAAGTTCACGACGCTCTGGAAATCTTGCGAAACCTCATCGCCTACGACACTGATTTTGAACATGCTCTTCTCTTTTCTAATGGTATGTGTGTTCTTTGTCCGGAAATAATCCCTGTTTAACTTCTGACCTATAATGCGTTACGGCACGCTTGAGATCCTGCCCCAATTCCGCATACTTCTTGGCGAAGGTAGGATTGAATTGGTCGAAAAATCCCATCAAATCATGAAGGACTAACACTTGACCATCACAAGCTGCCCCGGCACCGATTCCGATTGTGGGGATCCGTGAGGCTGCGGTGATTTCTTTGGCTAGCCGAGCCGGGATTCCCTCAAGAACGATGGCGAAGCAGCCGGCAGCTTCAAGCGCCTTCGCATCGCTTAAAATCTGAGCCGCTTCCGATGGTTTTCGACCATGCACACGAAACGAATCGCTTGTTTGCGGCAACAAGCCCACGTGTCCCATCACGGGAATACCATCGGCAATGATCGCTTTAATGCTTTCCAGCTTCTTACCCTCCGGTTTCACGGCGTCGGCGCCCGCGCCGCGAAGCAAGCGGGCATTCCCAACCGCTTCCGAAGGGGATTCATACGCCCCAAAGGGAAGGTCGGAGACAATAAGACATTCCGTGTTGCCGCGCGCAACGGCGCGGGTGTGATGAAGCATATCCGCCATTGTAACAGATCGGGTGTCTTCAAAGCCTAACACTACCATGCCAAGCGAGTCTCCAACGAGAATGACGTCAAGTTCCGCATCGTTCAAAACCCGCGCTGTTGGACAATCATATGCCGTCAGCATGGCGATTTTCTGACTTGCTCGTTTCATTGATTGGATAAATTCGACAGTTTTCTTCATCTCTGCATTGCTATCGTAGTATTCCGACTCCTTTTTGGGGTTGGGGCTCTTGATCGTGAATATTCTCTCATCTAAAGTTCGCCATCAACTGCGAATCCCTTCCGAGCTAATCTCTTATTTCAAAATAGCAATACGACCAACGGATTGTGTCTCATGACCGTTTGAGATAGCATGAATCTTAGAAATATAAGTGCCGTTGGCAAGCGGTTCACCTTCTTCATCCCTGCCATCCCACATCAATTCGTTATATCCTCTCTTGGTCGGGGCGTTTTCAAGTCGGCGTATGCGGCGCCCGGAGGTTGTATAGATGGTGATGGAGACTTCATCGGCATCCCGACTTAACTCATAGGTAAAGGTCGTTCGACTTCTTGAGGGGTTGGGGTGGCTGTAAAGGGAACGAATTTCAATTGGAGGACTTTTCTGGGTGGAATCGACATCATCTGATCTAATGAGAACGCTCGCATCAAAATTGGAGAGCCACGCAATCTCCTGCTCAATCTTCTCAACTACACTTGCTTGAAGCGTATTGTTGGAATAGCCAAAAACCGGGACGAACGCTTCAATGGATTGAACAACCGGCAACATCAATCTAGACAACTCAATCGCATTATCGAGTTTTTTGCGAATGTAATTCTCTGTCCCCAATTCATATCCGATGATTACCGCTTCAACCAGACGTACGCGACTTTCAAAGAACAGTGACCATAGGCGCATGAGATTGACCGTATCACTAAGGTCGGCGGCTTCCTTCGGAGAAGCGGGAATGGCAATTTCTTGCGCCCTAGCTATTTCGTCAACGGCACTTTGCTGTTGATCTAGTAAACTCGTATAACGCCCAGCCGCATAGCGTGCCGCGTCTAGATCGGGAATTGAGAGTATGTCCTCGACAGCGTGCATTCCTATGATATCCCAGAACCGGGTTGCATACCCTCTAGAGCCGTCGCCATATTTCCCGGTGACAGACATTGAACCCGCATAATCCCCAAAATAACTAGACAGCGTCCATGAATTTATTCGCAGTGCTTTGAGAACCGGTCTGGCGGCGTCCGAACCAATGCGAGTCGTCAAATCATTCTCGAGCAATTTCACATAATCTACATCAATGTCCCAGTTTAATCGCGCACTCAAAACGCGATCCAAACGCCCAAATCCTTGGTGAGCTCCCTGAACGGTGAATCCCCCTAACCCCAAAACATCCGGGTCGTTTGCCAGTTGGCGCACACCCTCGGCAAACAGATCCCCTTCAAGCATCCACAGAGGCATAACTTCTTCAACATCGTGTGAAAGCACAATGAAATGATGTCCTAACTCGCCATAAATTTTCAGTTGTTTAATCGAGACCTCGGCGTCCGCGACAGGTTCTCCATCAACGCCCCACTTCTGAGAAAAGATTGTCCCTCTTGGCAATTGTCGAATATAGTTGCTCTCGGGGTCTTTGAGCCAACTCCGGTCATAACCGGTGATGAAGAATTTGAATCCAGGGCGAGCTTCCCGAGCTGCGTTGACAAGCGTAAAATAAAGCTGCCAAAGGAGGTGCTGCCCGCGTTCTGAGCGATCACCGCACTCCGGGCAATTGCAAGCTCGGGTCTCGTTGCCCCAAGACCGAAGATGAAAACCGGTAAGCGTGGGATAGGTGTACACGATCTCCTTTACTAACTCGCGCAGGAGATTGTGTACCTCGGGTTTAGACCAACAAAAAGGAAGGTAAGATTCCGTGTTTCGAGATGTGCCATAAGCCACCGGTGGTCCAAACAGATTGGGGCGATCCTTTATGAGTGCCTCTGTGGCTTCGCCGGTGACGTACATGAAAAGGTATGAATCAATGCCTCGACGGTTAAGCGCATCAAACCGATCTCTCATTGCCTGAATACGATCTTGACGCTGCGGTCGCGGTTCATCTTGCCAAATCTCAAACTGCTCGGAATCAATATACTTGAACGCAGTACCTAATCCGTCGTCTATCCCCGTACCCGTCCAGACGCCTTCAGCGCCACTCATATTGATTCGATTCCTGGCGAGTTGGACAGGGTCTTCAGTCTCCAGAACTGCTCTGACGGGATAAAAAGGACGTGATTTCTCGTCAAGATGAGGGAGATTCAAATTTCGCGAATTAATCACGAGGAAGTCAAGGTGAACCGGCGAAAGCCCCGTCAACGATGCAATGCACGCTTCAACGAATCTGTATGCCCCGTGAATAACGCCTCGTTCGGTGTGTGCACCGATTACAAGAATGCTCCCGTCATCATAATCGACGGTTTGAATCACATATCCTTCAGTTCCAAGTTCAGCGTCTAATTCTACCGACAAAGCGTCGATTGTAGGATTTGACGTTGGCGTTCCCAGTACAACCACAGTTGGTGTTATAGTCGATTCACGGTTGGTAACGATTGGTAGCTCGACTTGAGTGAAACTATGGATAAAAGACTGAATCTCCTTGGCAGCAAATTGTTCTTGTTCCGATGCGACGTAGCCAATCTGAATAGTCGCCATCGCCCGTCCGGATCGAACAATTGGAATATCCGCCGCGATTGTGAAACTAGAGGAAATGCACAAGACAATGAGTACAATTATGAGTTGACGAACCGCAGCACCTCGCATGGAATGAATTGGACCAATCGTTGATGTAGAGTCTCAAATAGAATGCCTGAAAATCGAGTCCCATTAGGCGATAGCATAGCACGATCGGATGGGGAAAGGCAACGGAAAAACGGAACATGGAACACCATCATTGTCACTACGTTAAACTTACTTTTAGATTGACATTGTGGGGTGTGCCGATATAATTGGCATAGGCTCAGTGTCATGTGCGCGATTGGTTGATTGGACGAGTGAATGAGTATTGTGAACAGCCAAAAACCTTGGTATTCAAGGTTGATGCTTTCCAAAGATGGATGTCATTACCACATTAAGGTTTGCAGATTTCATCCGTTTGGATCTCCTCTTTCCTCTTACGACTCTAGTACCAAGGCGATACATGCCGGCGAAGAATAATCCGGATGTTCATACTGTAACATGAGCCAAATTTTCCATCAGTGAGGAGTTTGTATATGTCAACAGTTCGAATTGGTATGATCGGTTGCGGCGGTATGT
Organism: Candidatus Poribacteria bacterium; assembly: GCA_022827055.1. Taxonomy (GTDB): domain Bacteria; phylum Poribacteria; class WGA-4E; order WGA-4E; family JAJDTR01; genus JAJDTR01. The sequence goes on from JAJDTR010000066.1 coordinate 21,941, forward strand.
CCGGCAGCCATGCCCACCGATTAAAAGTTAATCCTGATGTCCAGATTGTCAGTGTTTGCGATATAAACACAGAAATTACCGGTCGTTACATTGAGAACAACCTCAAAGAAATCGAGCCGCGTCCTAACGAGTACGATGACCTAGGACGAATGCTTAGCGAGACTAGACCGGATGCAGTGGTCATTGTTACTCCGCACGCACTTCACTTCCAGCAGGGAATGCAGGCTCTTGATGCGGGATGCCATGTCCTGATGGAAAAGCCGATGGTTACGGCTGCCGATGACGCTTACGCGCTTGCTAAGAAGGTTGAGGAGACCGGAAAGGTATTTGTCGTTGGTTACAATACGCCATGCGCAGCAAACTTCTACTACATACGAGAGTGCATCCGCAACGGCGATTTTGGTAAATTGGAACTGGTAACCGGTTACCTTACACAGGATTGGAAAGGCGTTACCAAGGGCACGTGGCGGCAGGACGCACAACTCGCAGGCGGTGGTCAAGCATACGACAGCGGAGCGCATATACTTAATAGCCTATGCTGGTCGGTCGAGTCGAACGTTGCAGAGGTCCATGCTTTCTTGGATAATCAAGACACGCCCGTGGACGTCAATTCGTCCATTAATATCCGTTTTGAAAATGGTGTCCTTGCCGGCATTATGATTAGTGGCAACTGTCCAAGCAACGGTTCTCACATGGCATATGTCTTTGAGAAAGGGCGGATAGACGTGGATGGATGGGGCAGTTCATGGATTCAGGTGTGGGACGGTGCTGAACGCCTTGATTCGCCGCCGATTACCGAGGAGATGAATGCAGGTTCGCCTGACGACAATTTGATTGATGCGATCTTGGGGCGCGCAGAGCCGCGTACAAGTGCCCTGAACGGCATAATTCAGTGTGAATTGATGGACGCTATCTATGAATCAGGACGAACCGGGCAAATTGCGCGTCCGACGCGCCGTTAGGTGCAACGGGTAGCACAGTTCACTCAACTTGTGGGTTTTAACGACGAAAGTTTCGTCGAAGTTCGGTTTCCGAAGAATCTCACACGTCCTTCGGTGAACGCCTCACGATTGAGGTTTGAATAGCAAACATCCGCGGAATTCCGACATTCGCGACGGTTTCATGCTGTACATGATTTCTTTGTTAAGCCCTCTGGTCTCATGGTAAAATACGAGAATCCGAGTGTTAGATGAAACCATGTCGACCGTCTGCGTTAAAGGGTGTCGTCGGGAGATACTTCGTGGTGGATAGCTAGTCGGCGTGGGCGAGGCAATCCGACACTATGGAATGGTGCAGTATAACATCACGGCAACACTTAAAACTCGTACCGGCACGAATATTTGATGAAAATTGCGATCATGGGTGGGACTTTCAATCCCATTCACTACGCACATCTGTTGAGCGCGGAACAGGTATATGACCGGTTGGACTTCGACAAGATTCTCTTCATTCCGTCCGCACGTCCACCGCATAAGGATGACGGCGAGATTATTGACTCGGAGCATCGCTATAAAATGGCGCTCTTGGCAACATCGGACAATGCCCATTTCGACGTGTCGCGAATAGAATTGGATAGAACGGGCCCCTCATACGCCATTCAGACCGTAAAGGAACTTCAAACGCTCTATGGGAGCGGCTGCGAATTGGCGTGGATTATCGGAGCGGATTCCCTGATTGAGTTTAAGATTTGGAAGGATTTTGACGAACTGTTGGACATCTGCCATTTCATAGCAACCACGCGCCCAAATTACAATCTTGACATCGTGCCTCCGACGCTACGCAACCGTGTCCAAATTTTTCCAGTTACCGGAGTCGATATTTCCGCGACCAAAATTCGCCGACACGTCAGAAAAGGATTGTCAATTCGATACTTGGTGCCAGAGGCAGTCCGGCAGTATATTGACCAGCAAAAACTATACAGGTGACTTGGGACGAGCGGATTCATGGAAAGACATGGTTCACAATTCATGAGAAAGCACGAGCCGAAAGGAAAATTGAGGGATTGCTTTCCAATCTGTTTTGGGGCTATGGAGGCTGATGAAAGCGCATGCATTCCCTGCTGGATCGTGAAAAAACGTGTTATCAAGAAAACTAGGTTTTAGGTGAAATGAGCGGGCGTTTCAAACACCGGGGGTTATCGCATTGAAACATAAATGCAGCATCTGCGGGCAATCTTTTGAGTTTGAATATGAAAAAGGCAAGGATCTGCCTGGGCATTTTCCGTTCTGCAGCACCCGGTGTAAAGCAATTGACCTAAACAAATGGCTCAACCAAGAGTACCGGATAAGCACCGAATTGGCTAACACGAAGTTCATGACCGAACAAGAGCGCGAGGTGTTTGCGCGGCTTTTGGTGGAGACGGGCGAGGTTGACGAATTGAGTGATGAAGATGAAGGATGACAACACCAGCATAGCCGAGTTGCTTGCACATCCAAAGAGCGCTCAGATTGGTGCGTACCTTGAAGCCAAACTGGAAGATAAATGTTACCGCCATGTTCTATCCGTGCGTGATATGGCGCTGGAGTTGGCGGTCAAACACGGCGCGGATTTGCAAAAGACGAACCTTGCTGCAATGTTGCACGATTGCGCGAGGTGGATGGACACGCGTCAGTTGTTTGAAGCTGTCGCTGACTACCAGATTCAACTTGATGAGTTTGAACGGATTAACGCATCCCTGTTACACGCACTCATCGGAGCTGAACTCGCACTTGATATTTTCTCTGTCGGCGATGAGGAAATCCTCAGTGCGGTTCGAAGCCATACCAAGGGCAGCAAGTCAATGACGTTGGTTGACAAGGTTTTGTTCGTGGCGGATTTTTCCGAGCCGAACCGAACATATCCGGAGGCGGGGGCGGTGCGGAAGATTGCCAACAAAAATCTTACTCAAGCAGTATTTGAGGTAGCACGGTTCAAAATCTCCAATCTACTTGACAAACGGAAAGTCATTCATCCGGATACCCTCGCCGTCTACAATGATGCGTTGCGCGAGATTGAAAATTCACGAGTTGCGAATGAAGCTTAGGAGGAAGCACCTTGGCAGAATATCCTACAGTGGATATCGTACAAGCGGCTGTTAGTGCCGCGCTAAACCGACGCGCGCGTGATCCTGTTATATTGGATCTGCGAGAGTTGGGATCTTTTACCGATTTCTTCGCAATTTGCAGTGGAACATCCGATATTCAAGTCGAAGCGATATCCGACGCGGTCTTGGACGAGTTGGAAGAGAAATGGAACGTGCGGCCATGGCACCGTGAAGGCGTACATCAGTCCGATTGGGTCTTATTAGACTATGTTGACTTCGTCGTTCACATTTTTCTTGACGAGAAACGGAAGCATTTCAATCTTGAACGACTCTGGATAGAAGCGCCGACCATTGAGGTGCCGGATGTCGAACTCGGTGAGGACGCAGAATTTGATTCGTATGATAAAGAAGAGTCAAACTTCTGAACTCTGCGAGTCACCCACAACCAAACTGATGCCCGCCGAACTGTAATTCCCTCCATTGCCCCAACTCCGTCGGAACTCCCGATCTTGCCATCTCTCAATTTGAGGTAAATGTTAGGACTCCTTTCCACTAGCATGTCGAAACCGTCATTGATTACAACTCTAAGCTAATACTTGATGTTGAAGAATCCTTACGGCGACCCGAGAGTTTTACTATATACCCGATTCATTTCATCGAAGTAGTGGTGTTTTTGAGTTGTGAATTTCCAACCCTCGAGTCATTCGGCGACGACGAAACCTCTATCGCATTCGCTATCCGTTCCATTGATTGCTCACTATCCATTGCCTGGGAATAGACGGGGGCATTATTAGCGAAAATGAATTTGGGATCCATGAAGACGACTCTTTCCATCCTTAGGAACAGTCTGTATTTTTTCCTGACCGGTGTATTATTCACGTCTTTAAATTTGGTACGGGCCGTTGGGGACACGATTGCTTTCAGTTCAAAGGGAAATATCTACACCATGAACACTGATGGGACAAATCTCATCGAACTTACTCACGGCGACGGCCCCTCATGGGCACCGGATGGGACAAAGATCCTGTTTTCCTTCGGTCTCGGCAGGTGGCTCGGCGATGTCACCGACATTTACATCGTAGATGCAAACGGTGCGAACCGCGTGAATCTCACCCAAGGACGCCACAAGGTTAACCACTCGCCCGTTGCGTCGCCCGATGGGAAAAGAATTGCCTTTGCCTCATACCGCGATGACAATTACGAAATTTACGTGATGGATGCCGATGGGAAGAATCCCAAAAACCTTACTTTGCACCTAGATGACGATACTTGCCCGACGTGGTCACCGGACGGAACCAAGATTGCCTTCGGGTTAAGGCAGGTTAGAGAAGACATATTGTCTCACTCTGACATATTCGTGATGAATGCCGATGGCACCAGCCGAATCAACCTCACTCGAAATCCTCAGGCGTTCAATAACGATCCCGATTGGTCGCCGGACGGAAACAAAATTGCCTACTCGGCATATTCCAACGTCGATCGCGTGGGTCCAGGGAATGCCCACATTGACATATTCGTGATGAATGCAGACGGGACGCAACCCGGAAGATTAACCGAGGAGGCACCGCTCAACATTCAACCCAGTTGGTCGTCAGATGGCAAAAAAATTGCTTTCTCGCGAGCACACGAGGATGATCCCATTTACTGCGACATCTATATGATGAATGCGGATGGAACCAACCTTGTAAACCTCACCCAAACCCCTCTTGTAGGGGAGTGGAACCCTTCTTGGAAACCTACTCCATTCTCGGTATCTTCACGAGACAAACTGCCAACCCGGTGGGCGGAGGTCAAAGAAAGCCGCTAGATCAAGTTAGTGCGAAGAAAGTTGCAACTGCACGCGAATTAACCGATGCAAGGGTCAATACGCATTAACTACAAGGATCATCACGAAACATACTGACAATGTGTTAGTCGTAAGATGGTCGACGCACTCAAGCTGGAGGCCCCTACCAATTCATGTCCCAATAATCGCCATTGTCTCTTCGAGGTTCTTGATTCCCGCAGTTGTTCCGATTGCCGTTACGCATGCCGCGCCTGCCGCCGAGGCGAGTTGACACGTGCGTTTCAAGTCCCACCCCATCACGGTTCCTGCAAGGAATCCCGCGACGTACGCATCCCCCGCCCCTGTGGTATCTACAACGTCGACTTCATAGGACGGAAAATGAACTTCCTCCGTGCCGGTACGAACGTAGCTTCCGCGTTTTCCCATTTTCAACCCGACGGTTTGAATTCCATAATCCATCAGGAAGTTCGCGATCTCGGGCGGCGAATCTAGACCTGTGAGTTGCTCCGCTTCTTCGATACTAGGTAAAAATATGTCGACGTAAGGCAAACAGGGTTCCAATGCGTCCAACCAATTTCCCGTCGTGTCCCATACCGTGTCCAGACTCGTCAACACCCCCGATTCTTTGGCTTCGCGTAGGACGCGCGCCGTAGGTTCGCCATCCAGTCTCGGCATGATAAGGGAGCCGGCAACATGCAAGATTTTGCACGACCGAATCAGATCCAAATTGACATCGTCTTCCGACAAAACACGGTTCGTTCCCATATAATGCAGGAAACTCCGCTCGCCGTCGGACGCGACCGAGACAAACGTGGCCGGCGTGTTAGTTTCGGCATCGCGCATCATTGCACGCGTGTCCACTCGATTGTCATCCAGAATCTGCAGCACAAAGTCGCCGAAGGTATCTGTGCCGATCCTACCCATTGCTCCGACTTTGATACCCAGCTTGGCGAGGGTGATAGCCGTATTATTCGCGCCGCCGCCAGAGTGCATTTCGAGTTCGTCAAACACCGTCAATTTTCCCGGTTCCGGAAATCGATCGATTGGGCGGCCAATCATATCAACCACGAAAATACCAAGACATATAACGTCCATCCATTCACCTCATATCGTACGCGTACCGCGAAACAGCGGGGACTCTTGGGCGACGCGATTAATGTTCGTGTTCAGTTAAGTCGTTGGTTGCCATTCAAATGTTTCCATCATGTCAAGAAAGGGTGTGGTTACGTGTTGCCTAGGATGTTAATCTCAACGCGGCGTAGAATGGTCTTTGGGGATGTCTATGTGGTTCCCATGTACCACCCGACGAGCATGCATCGGGCGCAACATAGTAAGTGAGACAAATGGCGGCACAACGGATTACTAATCTGATGAAGCTTCATCTCTGCCGATATAGATGATTACAAATGTCTCATCAATTGCTTCTACTGGCTGGTCGAACTTCATGGGCAAAAACGACCGGTTCATCCAACCGACCAGTTTAGGAACTTCATCTTCGGCGAGATATTGCAGGATTCCTTCCCCGGCGAGGATTTGAGCAAAGTGTTTTCGATTACCATGCAGATCTTGAAGCGAGGGTAGACGTTTGGCTGGCGTAAAGTCGCCCTCTAGGGCAACAGAGGTGTTTGGATTTATCGCCCCAAGATGCATATACTTTCCATTGTACACCACTCCTGCACTTTGAAGCACGCCGGGTAGATGGTGCTTTACTCGAGTCAACTTCTCGTCTTGATTTCTCACCAATGCCCATTCTGTCATATTTGGCGGAACCGGAAAGTCAAAGAATGACTCAATACTATACGATCGAGTCTGCCAAGCGCTCAAGTTTGTTGCACAAATCTGTCCGGATTTCGATTCAACCAGATGCAGCGGCGGCGTAGATGTTTGCGTTAAGGGAGACACATATGTCCTGCTGTCCAACAGGAATGATGACGTTGAGTCGGCGGATGCGATTGCTCCGATATAAGTTTGCAAGTGAGCGCGAGAATCTTCAGAATAGACCGACATAATTGAGTAACGACTAACGGAAACAGGAATCGAGAGAACATGTCTCGGGAGTACCGCGGCACAGGAGAAAAACACGACGATTAGAATGCTGCCAACCCAATACTGTTTTGTCCGCTCGGCATTTTTTCCCACCCACCACGTGTAGCCGCCGACACTGAGTAGACAAGCTATCAGGAACAGAGACAGCGTTCGGAGTAACGGCACGCGCCCCGATGGCAGAGATTTTAACACCGCATGAATTTTTTCCGCGTCTCTGCGATATGGTTCATAACGATCGTCGAGATGTTTTGGGGATTTGCCGATTGTTGTAAGGAACTGCGCCCACGGCGGTTTGCTCTCCAAGGATTGGGAGGCAGTAACGTCGTTATAATCGAAAGCCAAACAAACAATCTGCCCGCTGCCAAATGATCGTCGTGATGCGAGTATCGGATGGCTTTCGTTGTCGGGGACAGTACCGCTCCCGATGCTGAGAATCTCTGCGTTGTTTCGCAGATTGAAGTCGATAAGGCTAATAGGGATATCCGAGTGCGCTCCTAACCGGGCGATTGATTCAGGCAGATGGGATGCCTTTTGCAATTCACCAAGGTATACGGGGAGCAAGGGAGCGAGAAAACTGTCTCGCAGGTACTGTACATTACTCCCGCCAGAGATGAGCAGGGTGCCTCCATTGCGAACCCAGTCGAGCAGGGCGGACTGTTGTGTCGTCGAGATACGGTTTGCCGCCAGAGATACGCCGCGAATTACGACAAGATCCATGGAATTGTAACCTATCCAATTGTGCGGCAAATGCTTTTGTGACGCAGGATGAAGGACAAACGTGCGCATTTCTGCGCTGGCATCAATCTTTAGCCCATGCCAATCATCCAATACATCGTGCCCCGGAGGCGTCAGTGCCAGAATAAACAGGTCTTTTGTCTCTTTCGGGAAGTCCGGAATAATCTCACGTTCAACTTTTACCCGACCTTCATAATTAACAATGCGTACCATCATCTTGGTCGAAGTTCCGGGTTGAAACACGTGGAGGGTATAGCGCCGCCGATCAGTTCGCGTTAAGGAAATCGGAGTCGAGTAAGTTTGGATGGTTTCTCCCGATAAAAGGTTGGTGACCTCTACTTCGAGTTCGCCAACAAACGAGTCATGTTCGTCCTCGCTCACCACCAAGAGTTGCAAGGGTGCCCATCTAGCACGCTTATAGTAACCATCAAACCCAAATTCGATGGATTCAATTACAATCACGCCGAAGGCAGTGGGGACTATCGTCAGAAATAGGCATATTACGACATGAAGTTGGTGTAGTCTTCTGATGCGAACTGCGTTCCTCCATCTGTGACTACTCCCTGTCTGCTCTACCATGTCCGTGGTCCCATTTGGTCGATTCTTACTCGTTAATCAGGGAAGCTGCAATGCTGGTCCGTAAACACTTTAGCCGGCAGTTGTTTGCGTCAATTACGGGTAAATGATAATCGCGGGGATGTAAGGGTTTGTGTTAAAGACTAAGGAACGTGCTGAAGTCACCTAATCCTTCAGTGCCGGTGATCGCCAGATCGCTCGCTTAATCTATTCGGTCCTTCAATCTTTCAATCGAGCAAATGATAATACCACAAATTTCTGTTGCAGTGTAGACGAAGTCCCCCCATAAAGTCAATCGGATTCTGAGGGAGTCACTTGGTTATTACCTATGCACCTTACTTAATCCATCTACCCCGAAATCGAGATAGATTGGCAGGCAAAATCCAACGATTTCTGTTTACTAGAGGTTCGAAACGGGGTAAAATTTTACCGGCTACAATCGAGGTGTGCTGGAACTCCCTTACAAATTCAATCATCATCATATTCGCCGGTAAAGATATGAGTTACGACGACCAATAGTGCGAAGAGACACCGTATAAGGGGAGCTAATATTATGGATAGTGAATGCCTTCAACATTTATTGACGGAGGAAGAGCGAGCGGCGTTTGATCGAGACGGATTTATAGTTGTTGAAAACGCGCTTCCGGATACGATGGTGAGAGATTTGAATAAGGCGGTGGATCGTATTGAAGGAGAAGTGGATTTCATCGGGAAAGACGATATATTTCTGGAATTAATTGATTGGCCAACGGTGTTTCCGAAGGTGTTCGGGATTCTCGGGTGGAACATTCACATTTATCACACGGTGGCGCTCTCGAGGCCCCCGGATACGGAGGAGAAACGACGCCAGAAAGCGCGTCTTCCGTGGCATCAGGACAGCGATCGGGTTAATGCCGATGTTGCGCCTGGACCAACAATGCGAATCTCATTGAAGGTAGGTTACCTCCTGACGGATCTAACAAAGAAGGGGCACGGCAATCAGTTGTTTATCCCCGGAAGTCATCTCAAACGAGAGTTGGAATGGCCGTCTGATGGTGTGTCGAATCCTAAAGGAGTATATACCCTTCAAGCGCCGGCAGGTTCGGCGGTTCTCTTTGAGCAACGCATCTGGCATACAGGAAGCCCAAATCTTTCCAATATAACACGTAGAACCCTGTATTACGGCTACAGTTACCGCTGGTTTCACCCTCGGGATGAGAGAACCGTTTCGCACTACATGGAACGTTCCGACCCCATTCGTAGGCAGTTGCTAGGGGCAAAAACCAAATCTCTAGGACTCACATCACCCCAACCGGCGGATGTCCCGCTCCGAACTTGGATGGCGGAACATTTGGGCGAAGAAGCAGTCGTGGATAAGTACACTCGCTTGGTTGGCGGACTCTCGGTGTCGTTTGCGCGTAATCCGGATGACCATTACGCCGTGCGCGTGTAATTGGAACCGAGAAGTACACTCGGTAGGAGCCAAGCTGAGCGAGACGTGCGCCGCACTCAGAGAGGGCGGTCTTTGGCTCGGACTGACGGCGACGCTAAGCACACATCTGAGGTGATATCCTGTCATTCAATTGTTATAATTCACGCTGCTAAAAATTGCGTGTTTTCAAGCGTCTGGTAGGTAGGTGCGGTTTCCTAACCGCACCGATACTCCAACCCTTGTAGGATTGATCTTCGAATCACGACTTACTGGTCTTCTCGCTAAGTATTTAACGCATGTCGAAACCAAGTTTTTTCTTGAAAACTTTGTTTCTTCCCTGAATCCTAGTGACCTCAAGATAACAATCTAGCCGACTCATCACCGGCAACTTGCCACATGCAATCAAGGTCATCACAAAAATCCCATAAATCACAGTTCAGACAATGTCAACTACCGGCACCCAACACTAACCATATTTTTTTGGAAAATAAACCACTTACTGGGATGCTACGAAATTCTTATTGGGAACCATTATTACTGACAAGAAAGCGCAACATTAGCCAATCTAAAATATAATTGGTGAGTTTTTTACAGCAGATGTGGAAACGTTTGCCAAATCGTTGCACGGGCGCTTTACTCAAGGCATTGGAGACATGAATGAGTACATCGAAACCGAATATTATCTTGGTCAACTGTGACGACCTGGGCTATGGCGATTTAGGTTGTTACGGATCGACTCTGAACCGCACGCCGACACTCGATCGCATGGCGCAAGAGGGAATAAGGTTCACCGACTTTTACATGGCGTCGCCTGTGTGTTCTCCTTCACGCGGCGCCATGATGACGGGGTGCTATCCTAAGCGTATCGGATTCGCGGACTTCGATGGGAAAATCGTACTGTTCCCCGGTCAGCGTGTCGGCTTGAATGCGGACGAGATCACCGTGGCGGAGATACTGAAGGAGCAGGGATATGCGACGATGCTCGTTGGAAAGTGGCATTGCGGCGATCAGCCGGAATTCATGCCGACGCGCCATGGGTTCGATCACTACTACGGCATACCCTACAGCAACGACATGGGCAGACAACCGGGCCGCGAGAATCGGTTCCCTCCATTGCCGTTACTTTGCGACGAAGAGGTAATTCAAGAACAACCCGATCAGGCGGCACTTACCGAACGTTATGTGGAACAAGCGGTGCGTTTCATCCGAAACAACCGTGAGCAGCCGTTTTTTCTATATTTTGCTCACATGTATGTCCATCTGCCCATTTATCCTCCAGAGGCGTTCCTGAAACAATCAGAAAATGGACGCTACGGCGGTGCGGTCGAGCACATTGACTGGTCAATGGCTGTGATACTGGATGAGCTTCAGCGGTTGGGATTGGATGACAACACGTTGGTTGTTTTCACCTCAGATAACGGTTCGAGAGGTTCCGAGGGCGGCAGCAACGCTCCCTTGCGGGGACGCAAAGGGACAACATGGGAAGGGGGACAACGCGTACCTTGTCTGATGCGCTTCCCCGGGCGTATTCCTGCGGGAATCGTAAACAGCGAGATTGCTACCGCGATGGACTTTCTACCGACGTTTGCGGGATTGGCAGGGGCGAACGTACCTTCTGATCGGGCGATTGATGGTGAAGATATTCGTCCCCTCATGTACGAGGCGAGCGGCACGGGTTCGCCGCATCGGACCTTCTTCTACTATTCCGGGGAAAACATTGAAGCTGTACGTTCGGGGAAGTGGAAACTTCACGTCCGCAAGGGTAACGAGGAGATACGTGAGTTGTATGATCTTGAATTGGACATCGGCGAAACGAATAATTTGTTTGACCGGCGCCCGGATGTGGTAAACGCGTTGGAAGCCGAGATCCAAGCCTGTCGGGAGGATATCGGGGACAAAGCGGTTGGAGCAGGAGGCGCCAACTGCCGTCCGATTGGCGCGGTCGAGAATCCGGAACCCTTGACCAAATACGATCCCGACCATCCCTACATCATCGCCATGTACGATTTACCGGATGCGGGTTAGAGCCAAGATAAGATTCAGCCAAGAGGGGCTGGCAATAGTCTGCGGAGTGAAAGATCTGTCGCCGCTCTTGCGTCAGGCGTTCGAGTAGTGCCGGCTGTCGCAGAACTCCCTCAATGTGTATCACCGATGTCGGTTTGTAGTAGTAATCAAGCGAATGGACAATGAGTGATCAACTGAACGAATAGTGAAGGCGATAGTAGATCCTGATAGAGATCCCTTTTCATTGCACGTCCGTTCTGGGCATGTAAACTCCCGATTCGTCGGAATTAGCATTGTACTTCTCTCCTCGGGCGCGTTCCCTGCCCGCCCGGTCTGATTTGGCAAATCCAGACCAATTAGATCTTTTCATAGAACCTATGTAGTTGGGCGTGTGCTAGTGCTAATCATGCATCTCCGGCTCAGTTTTATGATGCCTCGATTTATCGTGCTTGGTTTCGTACTCCCCTACTCTGGTGCGTTCCTTGCCCGCCCGGTCTGATTTGGCAAATCCAGACCGGTGGACTAAACAGTTACCTTGATTGTATGCTTGATTCAAGCCTGTTTGCCCCGTTCGCTCAAATGTTTCCGGATATTTGCGGCTATACCATGAGTGATTCCTTTTACGCAAAGCAATTGGTCTAGGCTTGCGCCGCGAATATTTTCAATAGATCCAAAATGCTGCAGCAGCGCCTGTTTACGTTTTGTGCCAACGTTAGGAATCTCGTCCAATATGGAGTGGCTCAGTGCCCGAGTGCGTAATTTGCGATGGTAGGCGAGCGCAAAGCGATGAGCTTCATCGCGCAAATGCTGGATAAGATGAAGGGTTGGATTGTCATGGCGGAGCACAATCGGATCAGGCTGTTTGGGCAGAAATATGTGCTCAAATCGTTTGGCTAGCCCAATAATTGGAAGATGGCTAAGGTTGAGAGTCTCTAGCGCTTCGCAGGCGGCGCTTAGTTGCCCTTTACCGCCGTCAATCAAAATGAGATCGGGCAAAGCGTTTTCTTCAATTGCACGCCGCATCCGCCGACTCAACACCTCATTCATCATCGCAAAGTCGTCCTGACCTTTTACGGTGCGAATCTTGAAACGTCGATACTCCGACTTGGCGGGTGCGCCATCCTCTAGCACCACCATTGAGCCGACGGCAAACTGATTTCCGAGATTGGAAATGTCAAATCCTTCGATTCGCTGCGGTGGGCGAGAAAGATTCAGCAATTCCTGTAATTCAATCAAGGCGGGGTTGTCCCCGGCTTTGTAAACGACATGCGTTTCTTTTTGAGCTAGGATGAGTTCAGCATTCTTCGATGCCATCTCCACTAGCCGGCGCATTCGTCCTTTCTGCGGGATGTGCAAGTTTGTACCGCTACCTCGCTTCTCGGATAGCCATTTTTGGATTGCCTCCGGCATCTCGGTCTCATTGGGCAACACAATTGTTTTGGGAATGAACGAGGCGTTTTGATAGTATTGTTGCACAAACGCTGTCAGAGATTGAATCGGCAATTCGGAATCGACATCGTTTAGAAAGTAGTGTTCCCTGTCTATCAACTTTCCGTCGCGCACCATCAGCACTTGGGCGCACGCTTCCGTACCATTGTAGGCGATACCGATTACGTCCTCGTCCGCTGCGGAGACGGTGTCCAAATTCTGTCTAGCGACTGCTTGGTTGACCATATCAATACGGTCACGGTACCTGGCAGCTCCCTCGAAATCTAACACGGCGGCGGCAGACTCCATTTTCTCTTTCAATTCTTGGATAACCTGCCTCGTGTTGCCGCTCAGAAACCGGCAGACGTTCTGAACAATTTCATCGTATTCGGTAGCATTAATCAGGTTGGCACAGGGACCGGGACAGCGATTGATATGATAGTCCAAACAGACTCGATAGGGATTTTCCGACGCTTTCAAGTCAAGACCGCATGTGCGGATCGGGAACACTTTTGTGAGTTGTTTGATTGTCTGACGGATTGCCCGGACGTGCACAAATGGGCCATAGAATCTGGCGCCGGAATTGTCGGTTTGGCGTGTAACGCTGAGCCTTGGGAAAGGCTCTTGAACGGAAATCTTTAGATAAGGATAGCGTTTGTCATCCTTCAGTTTGACATTGTAGCGCGGTTGATGTTCCTTGATAAGATTATTCTCAAGAATCAGAGCTTCCACGCTATTTGCCGTAACCACATAGTCTACGTCATTGACGTAGCGCATCATTGGCTTAGCCAAGAAATTTGGCTGAGCTGAAGACTGGGAATAAGAAGCGACGCGGTGGCGTAGTGACGAAGCTTTGCCAACGTAGAGGACTTCGCCCTGTACATTCTTCATCAAATAGACACCGGGGCTAGCAGGGAGATTTTTAAAAGGACTCGCCATATGGAGGTTTATCCGCCTAATTGGAACACTGGATGAGACAAAATATGGTATGAAGCAGCAAATGACAGGGGCTTAAGCCAACGGCACGCCAAATCGTGTGAAACTGTATTCTTGGGGAATAGTGGTTGAATGAAAACTGTTCAAAGGGTAACGGTCCTAGGCACCAGGTTTTTCAAATACCGCACGGTAAATCTTTCTTCCTTCTGCCAGATACTTCATCTCAAAGTTTGATTGAATGTGCTCTTTCTGAATGCACATTGAGGTCGATTCAACAAGACGCGTTGATCGATCAATCCTAAATCGAATTTCGTCGAAGTATTCGCCGTAATCCGTCACAACATATAGGCGTCCACTGCTTGAATAGAGAGAGCGCTCAATGCCCCGCAGCCATATTTCATTTCTGAAGAGTCGGCGTTTGTGTTGGCGTTTTTTTGGCCATGGATCGGGAAAATAGACATGATAAGCTTGTACACCCTCCTCTTCGACATAGCATTCGACAAACCGTGCAGCGTCACTCCAAGCCAATCGCACATTCGGAAAAAGCGGGCCGTTCAATCTACCTGTATGGAGACCGGTATGTTTAATATGCCTCTGAAATCGCTGCTGTATCCGTCGAACATACTTCGGCGCACGTTCTACACCTAAGTAATTGATTTCAGGATGCTGCCTTGCGATTTCAAGTAGAAAACGACCTTTTCCGCAGCCAATCTCAATCTCAACCGGATTCTCATTTCCGAAGATCGCTTTCCAGCAGATTGGAGGGCAAATGTCATCCAATCTGGTTTTTTCGCCGCTATCAAGGTCAATAATGCAGGAATCGAACTGTGTGAACTTGTAGTATGTTTCGTTGTAACGAGGCTCTTCGTTCATTTCTTCAATCAAGGAAATCTAGTCGAGATGCGACGTTCGCCCATGTACGTTCCCTCGTTGCTTGAGTCTTTGGGACTGTCATGTTTCAGTGTCAGTTTTCCATTTCTGTCGCACGCTGGGCACTGTCTTGATGTGTAGCAGCAGCGTTTAGCAGAGTTCCTATGGGGGCGGTAGATTTGGGCTGTCTCGGCCATCAAAAATATAGCATAGCATCCTCCGAAATTCAATATATAGTCATTTACAATCATATTTACACATACTTTTATGCGGTTTGATGATTGAAAATTGATGCGATAGACCTACTGTAGGAGCGATCTCCGAATCGCGACCTCCTGTCGGGAGTAATGAGTGCTCCGAACAGACGACACGTAATAAATTGCGCTGCTACAAATTGAACCAAGCAAATTACACATGTGTAATTCTTAATTGTAACGACTGTAGAGCAAATTTCGTGCCTTAACGGACGCATCACGGATTAAGCCCTATTTGACAATTAATGCTGAGCGCGCAATAATCGTTCGGATGGAGCATTGCGCGGGTGCGGAGACGCAAGAGCGATCAAAGAAGTCGAATAGGTTATCGGATGGTGTAAAATTCTGCGGAATCGGGTGCGATTGCCGGGGTTTCAAAATCGCTTTACAAGGCGCTCATAACGGTGTATAATCCGAATTTTACATACTTTCGACATGGATTCTCCGATCGGCCTTTTTTTATGTTCAGGCAAGTTGGAAGCACTCTGAGAATTGTAGCTATTAGTTTATTTTATTTGTTTGCCGTTGCTCAAAGTGTAACTGCAACTACTACGGACATGGACAAGCCGCTGTTTACCGAGATTACCTCGTCGGTAGGGCTTGAGGATGCTTCCGAGCGGTGGCCCTCCGATGGTACCTACACCTTGCCGGAGATCATGGGAGGCGGGGTTGCACTTCTCGATTACGACAACGATGGCGACCTTGACCTACTCCAAATCCGATCTCTCCTTTTCCGGGAACCAACCGGCGATGCGGAGCGACCTACAACGGAAATCTCTAACGGGCTCCAAAAAGAGCTATTCTGGACACACTTTCGACTCTTCCAACAGCAGTCAAACGGTATATTCTCGGACGTCACGGATGTCAGCGGTTTAAACGATGCAGGTTATGGACAGGGGGTGGCGGTTGGAGACACCGACAATGACGGAGATTTGGACTTATACGTTACCAACTATGGTCCCGACGCCTTCTATCGAAACAACGGTGACGGCACTTTCGTCAATGCTACGGAGTCCGCAGGATTTTCGGCAGGCGGTTGGAGCACGTCCGCCGCATTTTTGGACTACGATGCGGACGGATATCTCGATCTTTACGTGGCCCGCTATCTTCACTTTGACCCCGCCGTCTCCTGCCAAAGGCTAAGTGACGCCCGCGACTATTGCGGTCCTCAGAGCTTTGAGGGCATACCGGATTCACTCTACCGGAATAACGGCGACGGTAGTTTCAGCGACGTTACTACCGATGTAGGAATCGTTTCGTCAGACAAAGGACTGGGCGTTGTATGTGCCGACTTCACCTCGGATGGTTGGGTGGATTTGTATGTTGCGAACGACGGAGAGGCGAATCGACTCTGGGTCAACTCGGGATCGGGCACATTTGTCGATGAAGCCATTATACGCGGACTGGCATTCAACACTCACGGCAAAGCGGAAGCCAGTATGGGGATCACTGTTGGAGACGCCGATCGCGATGGCGAACTTGACCTGTTCATGACACATTTTTTTAGGGAGACCAACACTCTCTATGTCGCCTCGTCGTATGGGATATTCAGCGACGCTACCGATAGTTCCGGTTTCGCGGGAATAGATTTGCCGTTTACCGGATTTGGGTGTGGATTTTTCGATTTCGATCACGATGCCGATCTTGACATTGCGCTTGTCAACGGACGGGTGATGCGCGGTCCCGTCCTGCCTGGAGCCAACCTCGGCAATTTCTGGAACCCGTACGCGGAGCCTAATTTGCTATTTGAAAATAACGGACAGGGGCAGTTCTCCGACGTAGGTGCGCGCGGCGGAAAATTCACCTCGCAGGTCGAGATTAGCCGCGGACTAGCCTTCGGCGACATTGACCGCGATGGAGACCTCGACTTCGTCGTCGGAAACATCTGGGGGGCGCCGCGGGTTTTCAGAAATGATGCGCCTGCGCCCGGCACACATTGGTTATCGGTCCGAGCCATGACGGGCAACCGTGACGCCATTGGCGCGCAAGTGACGGTCGTGGCGGCGAAAATGAAATTCGTGGGACTCGCGCTGCCTGCCTACAGCTACCTCAGCAGCAGCGATTGCAAAGCGCACTTTGGGTTGGGAGACATCGAGAAAATTGACGCGATTGAAGTCGTGTGGCCCGATGGCAATCAAGAACGGTTCAGCGTACCCGGCGTGGACCGCGTGATAACGGTTCGGCAAGGGGAAGGTGAGGCCCTGGGAAGCTAGACTATACTTAGGCTCTATTGACATTTCATCGCAACAGATGATAAAAGTTTGCGCACAACGTGTGGTCTTTTTTAGGCGTTGAAGTTTCCACACCATTGGTCGTACATTGACGTCCACCGCGGAGCTTTGTAGTCCGATTCTCCCAATCAACAATAGAGTGTCGAGATCTAAATTTCGCCCTACAATCTGAACTGATTGATACGGTTTCGTTTTTCCAACCCCTTTTGAACAGCGGCCCAAGAGACCTCGCTCCTATGATTAGACACACATTACACAAATGTTAACAGAACCTAACTGAATGATTGGCAATATCCGCAATTATTGCCGGGGAAATCAAGCTAGCAAATACGAGGTGGAAAGCACAGGTGAGTATTCCGATGACGGGCGGAGATTGGGAGGTAGAGACCGCTGTTAGCGATGAGCAAGTGGATTTCTACCGTGAGCACGGCTATCTGAAGTTTGGACATATTTTCTCAAAGTCGGAATTGAGTAAACTGCGTGAACACGTCGATGGCATGATTGCCTCGCTGCCTGAAGACAAACGACCGGAGCAGATGGATGTACCGCATTTCGATAATCCGTTCCTGTTCAACTACCTAGCGCACCCGCGCGTATTGAATGTAATAGAACGGTTCATCGGTCCGGATATTGTTCTGTGGTCGAGCCATTTTATCAGTAAACGTTCCGGTGACGGCTTGGCGGTGCCTTGGCATCAAGACGGTGTATATTGGGGAGAGCGACTGGAGCCAATGCGCGTAATCACCATGTGGCTGGCGGTTGACGAGTCGCTGGTTACTAATGGGTGTATGCGAGTAATCGCCGGAAGCCATAAGTTTAGAGATCGACGGTATGAAGAGGTTGACAACCACGACGAAAACTTGTTCCATAATGAAGTTGTCGCGGATGACATCGATCCGTCAAGAATTGTGGATTTGGAGTTACGGATCGGAGAATGTCACTTCCATGACGGTTTTACCATTCACGGTTCCAACCCCAACACCTCCCAAAGGCGTCGATGCGGTTACACCATGCGTTATATGCCAGCGACGGTTCGTTGCAACGACCCCGTGTTGAATCCCAGCCATCACATCTATCTCTTGAGCGGCGAGGACCGAACCGGCGGCTCGAACATATACACGCCTTTGCCAACAGGGTAGTGAGGGGGGCACAAGATAACGAGAATACAGTTTCAGGTACGGTTGTCATGAGTTGAGGCAGATCGTCAAATGATCGATATAGCCATCGTTAATCCAAGTTTGTCTCCCGCGAAGTGTGCAGAGGTCGGCGTAAGAAAGATCATTTCCACCTTCTATGAAGGAGTACTGAAAAGCCATGAGTGGTTGAGGTGCCGCAAACCGGCGGGAGCGGCGGACATCGAATATTATGGACAATATCCGTGCGGCGAGTCTAGAGAATTGCTCCGTGATCTTAGCCAAGAGGCACATCAGGCAGGAGTCGAGGTGCATCCCTATACTCTTGTGGCTGTAGCGGGCGTGTGGACGGGTTCACGTCGAGCGATCCCGCGCAACATCGTGCCTGATGGCAGGATTCCCCGATTCGCGGTTGAGAATCCGGAGTACATGTCCAAAGCGCGCGACGGGCGCAGTTGGCTTGACTGGGAGGTTGGCGAACAGGTGCTGGGTTACGATGTCGGCTATATGTCTCTCGCGTATCCCGAAGTCCGAGACTATGTCAGAGCAGCGCTTGTGGCATATGTGCAGGAATTTGGAGCAGATGGCGTACAATTGGAATTTGTGCAAGTATTGGCGGAGGGCGAAGAGGTATGGCCGCTGGGTTACGACGCCCCCGCTATTGCCGAATACACCGAAGCCCATGGAGTAAACCCGCACCAAATTGAGGACGAGGACGAAGTGTGGACACGCCTGCGTGCGAGCTACTACACTCAACTGATGAGAGAGCTGAGAGATGATTTGTCGAGGCTAGGTAGAAAAGTCGAGATTTCGGTTGCCACCGAGGGGATCTGGGCTGATCCGGACAGTGCCTACAAGCTGATGTTAGACTGGCCCGCCTGGGTTGAGGAGGGGTTGGTCGATGCATTGCACCCAAGATTTTGGATTATGGACCCTCACTATCCGTTAAGTTACCCAAACAGCGACACCGGTTCATGGTATGTAAATCCGGCTAGAATCGGGAAAGAGATTTCCACGGTGAAAGAGGTCGTTGGGGAACGTTGCGACATTTACGGTACAGTGTTAGGCAAGAATGGCAGTGGCGGTATGCCGGTTGGAGACTTGGTTGAACGTACTCTCGCAGCGGCAAAGGCGATGATCGAATCGGGTGCGGACGGTTTCAGTACCTATGTAGATGAACACGTAATGGCGGAATGTTCGTTCTGGAGAGCGATTAACCAAATACACACAGAAAGGGTTTGAGCAAAATTTTTGAATTTAGGCTTAATTTATTGAGCGACCTAGATAGGTAGGATTGGAAACCTGGACGATTTCCTTCCACGCCATCTTCGAAATTTTATGTGGAGTTTGTTTTCAAAGCTTGCGTAGTGGCCACAGACCCATTCTAAGAATAGGCGTTTTCCGCGGTCCAGTTCCCAAGCGTTTTCAAACAACTTGGTTCTCTTTCACAACCACTGAGGAATGAACTATGAGCACTTTTTCCATGCATGATGTTCAGCGATATGCCGTACCTAGAGGAGCCGTAGCGCTCTGGTGGCTGGGGCAAGCGGGATTCATCATCAAGAGTCCCTCAGGGAAAATTATTGCCCTCGACCCGTATCTGACAAATTCTTGCAAAGCGCTTGGCGAGGAAGTTGGGTTCAACATGGATCGGTTGGTGCCGCCGCCGCTTTCGCCCGAAGACTTGGTTGGTATCGATCTCTATCTGATGACGCACAGCCACCAGGATCACCTCGATCCTGAAACGCTAAGCGGATATCGCGCGGCAGGTGGACAGGGACCCTACGCCGCACCGGCGGAAACGATCGAGAAACTGGAAGAACTCGGCGTGCCAGTCGACCAAACGACCATGGTATGGCCCAACAAAATCTTTGCAGTGGGTGATATAACCCTGCGTACGACGTTTGCGATTCCATTCGGTGGAGACGACCTGACCCATGTCGGCTATCTCGCCTTCATTTCAGGTGGACCAACGGTCTATTTTACAGGCGATACCGCGTATCACGATTTGATCGCCACTAGCGTGGCTGAACATCAACCGGACGTGATGGTGACGGTGATTAATCCCGCGTTCCGCAACCTTGCCCCCGGCGAAGCGGCTCTGCTAGCAAAACAGATCGATGCGAAGGTTGTTATCCCTTGTCACCATGACCTTTTCCCGGACAACCAACAACCGCCGCAGCTGCTTCGTACCAACCTCCGCATTCTTGAGATTGGAGATCGGTATCAACTACTTGAACATGGAAAACCGTATCTTTACCCATAGGGTTGAATCTCTGCCCACGGCCATGAGCATGACATGTAGTATATAGCGCTCCGGTGCGGGCATCTCAGTGGAATACAACCCGCCCGAACTAACCCGAGCATACCATCGGTGATGTTCGCAACATTCCATGTTTCTATGCCGCACAAGACCTATTCAGTGGTGGCAGTTGCCACACAGACGATCAAAATTCAATCGTTCGACATCCCTACTATAGCCGAAGACGACGGTTTGCTGAAAGTGGAGATGTGCGGCGTATGCGGGAGCGATCCCCGCATCTTACAGTGGACCGACCCCGAAAGATTCCCGCTTATCATGGGTCACGAAGTCCTCGGACACATTGAGGAAATTGGGAATCAAGCGTCCGAGAGATGGGGCGCAAAAAAAGGAGATCGAGTCGTCGTTGAGCACCTCTTTGGATGCGGACACTGCCGCATGTGCTTGATCGGCGAATACCGTTTCTGTTCTGAACATCTTGGCTACGGCGGTACCATCCCGTCAACCGTCCCGCCCCATCTCTGGGGCGCCTACGGCGAATTTATGTATCTTGCCCCTAATTCACGGGTGCATCGCATCGCCGAGGATGTTCCGGCTGAAGCCGCAGCCATGACCTGTGCTAACATTGGGAACGGGATCCGCTGGGTAGGTACTAAGGGCGGCGTTTCCGTGGGGGATACCGTAGTTATCATCGGGCCGGGAGGTCAAGGCCTAGCTGCGGTACTGGCCGCTCATGAGGCGGGGGCTGCACAGATTATAGCGATTGGTCTAACCCAAGACAGTCATCGTTTCGAGGTTGCAAGACAATTTGGTGCAACCCATCTCATCGATTTGCAGGTCGAGAATCCCGTGGAAAGAGTGCGCGAACTCACGGACGGTACGTTAGCCGATGTTGTGATGGACCTTACTGGCGCTGTCAGTTCCGTGCCATTGTCACTGGAGCTTGTGCGCCCCATGGGCACTGTTGTATTGGGATCCAACACGGGAGAGGCACCGGTTTCGCTCGTAACCAGCAAAATCGCGGCGAAGGAAATACGCTATCAGGGCGTGAACACCCACGACACTCCTGCCGTACGGTCAGCAATCAAACTCGTGGAGTCTCGGCGATATCCTATTGAAAACATGGTCACGCACTACTTTGGATTGGAGGAAGCGGAAACCGCTGTGCGTGCGGCAGCCGGAGAGATTCGATTGGACGCGTTCATAAAGGGCGTGATTGTACCCAATCTTTAATACCGGTCCGTGGCATAGCCGAGTGCCGAGCACCATCTCCGACCGACCACTTTGGCGCAAGGAATCTGGACATATGAGAAACTGGAGTTACCTTGAAAAATGTCGGATTGTCCGTTTAAACGCGTCTCTATTTCCGGTGAGTGAGTTTGAAGCCTCACTTTATGAAGAATTTAACCTGAGACCGGTACAGGTAGAGGCAAATTCCCCGGGCGAGATTGTCCCACACGTAGAAAACTGTGATGCGCTCTTTGCCATCTCGGTCTCGTTGCCGGAATCCGTCATTTCGAGTCTATCGCGTTGCCGAGTCATTTCAAGACTTGGTACCGGCACGGACAAAATTGATGTTGATATGGCGACCCGAAAGGGAATCCTGGTGACAAACGTTCCGTACTTTTGCGTTGAGGAGCAGGCGGATCACACCATGGCGCTGATGTTGGCGTTGGCGAGAAAGCTTCCACAGATGGCGCGGGCAATGGCTGAAGGCGCGTGGAGTCACTCCAAACGACAATCGCGAACCAACCAGCGCCTTTCGACACAGACTTTAGGGTTAATCGGATTCGGAAATTCGGCTAAAGCTACGGCGGAACGGGCAAGAGGATTTGGTATGCGCGTCATTGCCACCCGCCGCAATATGAAGGCTCCCCGCCGGGAAGCCGACGATCTGGGAGTGGAGATGGTGTCCCTAGATAGATTGCTCGCCGAATCGGACTACGTGTCCTTGCACCTGCCGCTGAACTCCGAGACCTACCATATGCTGGATGAGGTAGAGTTGAGTAAAATGAAACCGGGTGCGTGTTTGATCAATACGTCGCGTGGGGCGTTGGTTGATGAAATGGCGTTGGTTAACACACTCCGCGAAGGAAGATTGAGCGGTGCCGGATTGGATACATTTGAGAAGATAGATCCGTTCACCGAGGACGAAGCGCCGCCGGATCACCCGCTGCTTGAACTTGACAACGTTGTACTTACACCTCATGTCGGCGCCTATTCCGTCCAAGCATCGCAGGATGTCTCCAGGGGCGGGGTGCAGAATGTCGTGTCGGTATTAAGCGGAAACATGCCTCTCGCGGAGAATATCGTCAATCCGACCGTAACTCCGAGGTTTCCGCTCGCAGATTACGATTCTAAATTCTTTGGAGACGGGGCACACTGAACTTGATGTTATACACTTGAGAGAGCGCCATTTTACCTGTCGGAATAATTCATTCTGCAAGCAATACTTACGTCTTTGAGTCTATGATAGACTTTGAAAAGGTGTTCCTTCGTGGTCTGGTTTTCACTCCAGAGGAGTGCTATGTCAATAGAATCGTGATGCGCCCAATCTCCGCACTCCAGAGGAGTGCAATGTTGAGTGATACTTGATAGCACCCCATTATCCCTGTCGGAATAATTCTTTCAGCACGTAACACTTGTCACTTGTAGAGTCCATTCTTTCGATCCAGAGGATCGGCATGTTGATAGCATGCGGTATGTCCAAATTCCCGCGCTCCAGAGGAGATCAAGC
>JAJDTR010000099.1 GCA_022827055.1 Candidatus Poribacteria bacterium
CAACGTTGTAGGGGACGCAGATCTGCGTCCCCTACGCGAGGATTGACCTATTGATACAAGCGTGGAGAATACCCCCATCTTCCATCCTTCCAACGCTATTCCCACGTCCGCTTCAACGGATCATGGATATTAATCGTCAACGCAGGCCCCAACCCTTCTATCTCAAGGCGCAGCGTGTCGCCGTCATGAATCGGCGACAGCGATTCATGGTGGGTGCCGGTGGACACTACATCACCCGGCTCAAGCGTGACGACGTTGGTTACCTCCTCAAGCATTTCGGGAAGAAAGCGATCCATGGAGTTAGAGGAGAAGTCATGCCGAAGGTCATCATTTACCCAAAGCCGGATGCCGAGATCATTCGGGTCTTCAATCTCGTCCGCCGTGACTAGCGCCGGCCCCATCGGCGCGAACGTATGCCAACTCTTTCCGAGGAAAAAGCCGCCGTGCAATCCGCGGGCTGAGCCATCTATGAATTGCGTGTATCCGAACACGTGATCCATGGCGTCGTCTTGCGAAACCCGGCTTGCTGTCTTTCCGATTACCAATGCCAACTCAGGTTCAAAGTGAAAAACGCTGGCATCGGCTGAAGGAAATTCGGAAGTGTCGCCGGTTCCTATAATACTCGTAGGCGACTTGAGGAACGCATTGAACTCTCCGCGTTCCGGTGATGCAGGTTCAATGTAATTGCCGGCGAGGCAGAGCAACTGACCGGGTCGCGGCAAGGGCGCCCTAAGGCGCACGTCCGCAAGCGACACCCCGTCTCCCCCAGCCGCCGCACTCTCTATCTCAGCTTGGAGGTCACTAAAATCCTCTATCAACATGTTGATTAGTTCCTGCGGCGAATGGTAGGATAGACCATCCACAGCGGAACCGACATCAACGATTCGATCCCCTTTTATCACGCCAAGTTGATAGTCATTGAAAAACGCAAGTTTCATTTCATAATCTCCTTATATGATTCGTTTCAAGGTGGACATGGTACAATATGCTGGAAAATCCTCGCGATAGCGAAAATGGATTTACGAGTACTGCGTGATACGCAATCGAGCCATTTGGGCATTAGGCATCACATTAGCTTATGAAGCATTTATTATAGCATGGACAACGGGAATATGGAATAAAGATTAGCCGTATTTCTCTTTGAGTATCTCACTCGCAGCAGCTTCATTGCAGAGTTTCCGGTAGGCTTCATCGATCGGTATGTCCGCCGCGCTGCCGGGAGCGAAACCACAGTCGGGATGGATGAACAGTCGCTCGGGAGGCACGAATCTCAGAGCTTTCTCAACCCGCGTAACGATTTCCTCTGGTGAGTCTATCCGTTCGCTCCGGCAATCCACACAACCAAGCCCGATAGCTCTATCCTCGGGTATTTCGCGCAAGACACCGAAATCGCCGGCAACAGGAATCGCGAACTCTAGCATATATGAGTTGACACGCAACTGTTTGAGGCAATCCATAATCGGTTCGTAGCCGCCTTCACCTACCCATCCATCCCTTCCCTTGTTGCGTCGACAGAGATGTATCGCCGTGTTTATATCCTCGAATCCATCAAGAATCTCGTTAAGTAAATCGACACAAAGGTGCATCTCTCGCTCGGGATTTTCGTATTGGCTTCGAACTCGCTCGTCAACGAAGAGACACAGGTGCGGGTCGTCGAATTGCATGTGACGAATACCCTCCTCGCGAAGGGCTTGGAGTTCGCCGCGCAAAACGGGTATCAGATCCCGCATGAAAGCCTCGCGGGTTGGATAGCTGGCGCGGCTCATCTCGGCGTCCCACATTCGCTGACCGAGGAGATATGGCGATGGCAGTGCAACCTTGGGCTCACATCGGCTGTGCTGGCGGATGAAGGAAGCCTCCCTCGCTACTAAGCCGGGATTACGAGGTGAAATTGGCTTTGTCACAATCGTCCACGGCTGATTGCCGCGATAACTCACCTCGAACCCATCACAGATGTCGGCGATAATCCCTATGTAACTCAGTCGACGCCATTCACCATCGCTGATAATGTCGATACCGGCGGCTTCCTGCATCGCGATGACGTAAGCCACGGCGGCATCCAGTCTGCGTGAGAACTCCGCGCCACCCAGTTCATGCCGTGTCTTCGGTTTGAGTAAATCGCGCACGAACTCCGGTCGAGGCATTGATCCCACGACAGTTGACGTAAAGGGTTTATTCTCCCCTATCATTTTACCTCCACAGTTTACGTGCCAACTCGAGGTCTTGTTGGGTGTCAATCTCCATGTATCCGCCGGCGCAATCTACATGTTCCATCTCCACACCAGCCTCAATCATCTCCTGAAACAGATGAATGAGATAGGCTTTCTGAAAGCTCGGCGCCTCCCGATACGGTTTGTCACCGTAGCGCTTGCGCGACCGGTGGTAATGTTCCCTCAACAGATTAGCGCCTTCCGTCGAAAACTTCGCCACCCCAATGAATTCTCCATGGGCTTCCGACTCAGGTATATCTCGATGGATTTGGGTAACCACGCCGTCCAGCACCGTCACCTTCTCGGCGTCATCGGTTGGATGCTCCGTGCGGTGGGTATATCGCTCAAGCCACTGTGTATCTACGGCTAGTGAGATATCGCCATCGCTGGAAATAAGGTCCCTTATAATGTCGGGCTTGAACAGGATGTCCGAATAGCAACAGACAAATGGCTCATCCATTTCGGGTTCGGCGTACATCAACGACGCGAGAATGTTGTTGTTTTCCCAGTTATCGTTATGATAGAACACGAATTGTGGATAGTCACTACGCACCTTCTCGATTGCGTAACCTCCGATAAAACAGATACTTTCGAAATCGTTGTCTGCGAACGCCTGAAGTCCCCAATCGAGAATACGACGGTTATTAACTTCAGCAAAGCATTTCGGAGTATTGGCTGTCGTGGGCATGAGTCGCACACCTCGACCAGCTCCAATAATAATCGCCTTCAACCCCCTACTCCTTATCTCCAACCCACGTCAGGTAGTTAATTAACGCAAGTTGCTACCTATAATACCATTTCTCTCAAATATTTGTGCATATGATGGTTTAATTATATCATTCTCTTTCAATGTAGGCGGGGCATCTTGCCCCGCATTGGAACAACTAAATTCACGTCACTTATGCACCGTCATTTTAGAGAAATGGTATAAGCAAAGAAACCGAGTTTTTGGTTCACGTTTGCTGAATTATAGGTAAATCGATCTCATTTTCGTCAATCCCATGCTTCTACGCGGAAAAAACTCGGTTTCTGCGCCCTATCGGACAAAGGGGACAACTTAGGTTAATTGACCTGCCGTAGTCATGTAATGCCAATCCGTAATTCATAAGTTACAAGAACCGAGGGTTCGTAGTAGCAATCAACCGAACGGATAGTGAGGGATCAAGGAAGCGAATAGCGACCGCGATAGGACTCCCATAGAGATCCCTTCATTGCACGTCTTGGAGTGGCGATAACATTTAGATAGGAAAATCGTATGAGGTTTTTCGTTTTTGGAGGGCATGTCACGCGAATTCGGCGCGTTGTTGCAAGCGATCGCGATCATCCTTGCTCCCTTCCTCAACGACACGCAGACTGCCCAATTCTGTCATCGTCCAGACACGAAAAAAGGCAGGCCCCTACTGACCTGCCTTATTACGAGGGCGTTGCAATCGAATCCCTGATTTACCGTTCCCGATCACCGTCAACAAATTCCTGCAGTTGCTGAACGGCGGCACCGTCTTCATCAATAGAGATTGGCGGATGCTTCGTCAACACTGCCGATGCGGAATGGAGAGGTCCCGAGACGCCTCGATCCAGTCCTATCTTCATGAACCGAACCATGTCCGCTATCACGCCGCCAAAATTCGCGCTGTCCTCGACTTCCAGTTTTGCCTCGAAATGCAGCGGCGCCCCGCCGTAATTAACGCCATCGACGAAGAAAATCGCAGTCTTGCGGTCTCCCATCAGTTCGACGTAGGAAAAGCCTGTCGAAATCTCGGTCTCCGGCGAAACCAACGTTGAAAGTGCTTCCTGTTTTGTTTTGTGTTTCGACTGTCCCCGATGCACTAGGTTGTAAAAATCCGTGTTGCCCGCGTAGTTTACCTGATACGTGCGTTCAACATGGATGCCTCTGGCTTTCAATAATTGGAGCAGCGCTCGATGAATCGCCGTCCCCCCGAGTTGACTCTTCACGTCGTCTCCGATGAGCGGCACGTTATTTTCAATAGCCGCCTGTTGGTAAGCGGGATCGCAAACAATCAACTCCGGCATACCGTTAATGAACCCTATCTGAGCATCCTTAATAGCGGCTTCCGCGTAAAATCTAGCGGCTTCCGCGGATGCCGTCGGTAGAAAGTTTAACAACATCTCCGCGCCGCTTTCCCGCAAAACTTTGGCGACATCCACCGGCGGTTTATCCGCGACCTCGACAAACTCCGCCAAGGCTGGGGTAACCCCATCCATCACTGGTCCCATTTGCACCGTCACGCCGCTGTGGGGCACTTGGACGTCCGGATACCGATACGCGATATTGGCGCCCGAAAAAATGGCTTCCGACAGATCCAATCCCACCCGGCGTGCATCGACATCAAACGCAGCCACCGGGACAATATCAGTGACTTTGTATCCGCCAATGTCAACATTGATTAGACCGGGGGCATCCGCGCCAAACTTTCGATAGTAGGTCAAACCTTGAATAAAAGCGCTGCTACAATTACCAACACCGACAATCGCAACTTTGATTGGATTGTCTGCTTGCCACGTCATAAACTTCCTCCTTAAGCGGTGTGCACGTCTCGGTTACGATGTGCAATCCCGTCGTATTCGCTAACTTTTCAAACTCCCAACTGATTGCGTCTAACAATTTCCTCAACATTCTGCACAGTGCTAACTTTGTGCTCCGTGAGCGGCAATACTCTCTCGTGAATTGCGTCAAGAATCCACTCCTTCTGGGGGAAAAACGCCTCCTCTAATTCCGCGGGCGGCGTAATCCAGTTACGTGCGCCAACGACAGCGACCGGACCATCAAGATAATTGAACGCCAATTGGCTGATATTCGACGCCATCGTATGCAGAAAAGACCCGCGTTCACAGGCGTCGGAAACGAGCACGACCTTGCCTGTTTTCTCAACCGATTCGACAATCTTGTCGTAGTTCAGCGGGTTGATAAAACGCGCGTCAATGACTTCGGCAGAAATACCGTGCTTGTCTGACAATTCGTCCGCCGCTTCCAGTGCCCGGTAGAGCACTGCACCCACCGTGACGATAGTCAAATCTCCGCCACGACGCCTGAGCGCCGGTTCCCCCATTTCCACTTCGTAATATTCGGTCGGCACTCCCCCTTCGACAAGCGTCTCCGGCTCGGGGTACAAACGCTGGCTTTCAAAGAAGACTACCGGGTCCGTGCCTCGCAGCGCCAAGCTCAACATCCCCTTCGCGTCGTAGGCGGTCGCGGGAAACATCACCTTCAAGCCCGGGATGTGAGCCACGATGGAGGTCCAATCTTGCGAGTGCTGCGCCCCGTACTTTGATCCGACAGATACACGCAGTACCATCGGCATCTGCAGGACGTTCGCTGACATGGATTGCCATTTTGCCATCTGGTTGAAAATCTCATCGCCCGCTCGCCCCATAAAATCGCAATACATCAACTCCGCCACCACGCGCCCACCGGAAAGCGCATAACCCACGGCAGTTCCGACAATCGCCGCTTCGGAAATCGGCGAGTTGAACAAGCGGTGATAAGGCAGGCATTCCGTCAATCCACGGTACACGCTGAACGCACCGCCCCAGTCACGGTTCTCCTCACCGTAGGCGATCATTGTCGGGTCTTCATAGAAACGATGCATCAAGGCTTCAAACAGCGCCTCGGCATAGGTTAAGGTCTGAAGTTTGGGCAGCGGTTTCCCGCCGTCCAGCCCAAAGCGGTGCTTCGCCAAAGTAGTCTTGAGGCGGCTTTCAGACTTCGGAATCAGAACCTCCGGCGCCTTTTCGCTCAGTCGATCCTGATACTGATCGGAGAACATCATCTCCCCGATGCTGTCGACGTGAATGCTGACGCGCGGAGACAGTTCGAGGGAGGTCGCCGCCTCGAACACGTTCACCAATCTCTCCGTGACATCATCTCGAAAGGCGTCCAAGCGGCTGGTATCAGCGTGGCGATTTTCCTTAAGGTATTCCCCGTAGTTTGTCAGGGCATCCTGTTGATACCAGAGGTCCATCTCCGATTTGTCGCGATACGAGGACGCGTCCGACGGGGAATGTCCGGAAAATCTGTAGGTCACCGTATCCAACAGCACAGGTCCTTGACCCTCTTCCAGGATGTCGCGTTTGCGCTCGACTGCATCTGCCACCGCCAGCGGATTGTACCCGTCAACTCGTTCCGCGTGCATGGCATCCGGGTTGACCCCTGAACCGACCCGCGCCAAAATCCCGAATCCCATCGTTTCGCCCTTGGACTGCCCGCCCATACCGTAAAAATTGTTCATGAAATTGAAGAGAATTGGCGGGTTACCTCCCACTTCCTGATCCCAGAGCGTGCGATACTGATCCATGGCGGCAAAAGTGATGGCTTCCCACACGGGACCGCACCCCATCGATGCGTCCCCGATGTTGGCAATGACAATCCCCGGTTTACGATTCACGCGCTTGAAAAGAGCGGCGCCCGTCGCAATATCCGCGGACCCGCCGACGATAGCGTTGTTGGGCATTACGCCAAACGGGGGGAAAAATGCGTGCATGGACCCACCCATGCCCTTGTTGAACCCGTTCTCCCTGCCGAAGATCTCGGCGAGCGTGCCGTACAGCGTATAGTTAATCGCCAAATCTTTCGCGTCACCCCTTGTGAATCGTTGCACCACCCGTAACGACGCACCGTCCATGTACGACTCCATGATACCTATCAAGTCGCTCTCGCCCAGTTTTTCAATTGCTGAGAAACTCTTCGCCAGTATCTCCCCGTGACTACGGTGAGAGCCGAAGATGAAATCGTCCGCCGAGAGGTGAAAACATTGACCAACCGCCGCCGCCTCCTGTCCTATAGACAGATGGGCGGGACCCCGGTGATCGTACTCTACTCCCCTATAGGCGCCCTCCTTCTTCACCCCATCCAGCATGCTCTCAAACTCGCGAATGTAGACCATATCCCGATAAATTCGCACCAAGTTCTCGCTGCCGTACTTTTTCCTCTCCCGCTCGGGCGTTGCGGCGTAGGCGTTCACCGGTATCTCTTGGCTCTTGATGGCTGATCTCTGGCGAACTTCTGATGGGTCTATCGTAAGTGACTTCGGCATTTCCCTCTTTGTTTTCCTGCTTCAGTTCCTCGTTCTGAAAGAACCATATAATCTACATCGCCACGAGCAAATCAATTGCAGTCAATCGTCCCGAGAGTGTACCTAAGAATCTAGAGGCCGCGGCGCCATCGATTGCCTGATGGTCTATCGTTAATGATAGCCCGATGTGCGGGATGTGCCGTACTTCGCCGTCAACCTCTACCGGTTTCAGATTCACGTTCCCCACACCCAGGATTCCCACCTGCGGCGGGTTCAATATCGGCGTGAAACTCTCAATCCCCAGACTCCCTAGATTTGTCACCGTAAATGTGCCCCCTGTTAACTCATCGGGAGAAACCACCCCTTCCAAACATGCTGCCGTCAATCGTTTGGCTTCGAGCGAAATCGCTTTCAGATTCAACGTGTTTGCGTCCCGAATCACGGGCACCATCAGGCAGCGAGGCGTATCCACCGCAAAACCGAGATGCACACTTTCGTATTGTGAAATAGCCTCCTTGAGAAGCACAGCGTTCAACTCCTGATGGTCGGGTAACGTGCGTGACACCGCGAATAGGATGAAATCGTTGATGGTGACGTTCTGAAGATCGAACGCTTCCGCGCTGTTCTTCAACCGCTGGCGAAAAGACAATAGAGCGCTGGCGTCTGCCGAGGCATTGAGCGTAAGTTGCGCGGTCGTTTGAATCGAATACAGCATTCGTTCGGCGATAATCTTGCGCGTGCCTTGCAATGGGGCAGTCTGCGCTTCGCCCGGAGGGAGGTCAGTCTGAATCGGCGGGGTTAACCTCGTTTGAACCGCCGCAGGTTTTAAGGCAGTCGGGGGCGCGGCGCGCACGTCTCTCTCGATAATCCGCCCGCCGGGACCTGTACCCTTGATGGCGGAGATATCCACGCCTAGCTCTTCTGCCAAACTCGCTGCCCGTGGTGATATACGCCGTTTACTTCGGTCCTGCTTGGAAAGGCGCGTCTGGGGAACCTCCAACGCAGCCGGTTGTGCTGGGGGGGGCTGAACCGCTTCGTCGGAAGTACCTGGCGATTTGTCCTCGGGAGGATTTTCTGCTGCAACGTTCGGCTTTAGACCGGTAACATCCTCGCCGGGTGCTCCAATCGCGGCGATGTTGACCTGTACCGCGACCTCCTCCCCCTCGTCAAAGAACACATCCAACAGGGTGCCCGACACAGGGCTTTCTACCTCTACTGCCGACTTGTCAGTTTCCACTTCGCAGAGTGGTTCTCCAGCGGTGATAGAATCACCTTTCTGCTTCTTCCAACCGATAATAATACACGATTCGACAGACTGCCCGAGTTTGGGCATCACGACTGCTGTTGCCATAAGGATTTCTTATTTCAGCAAGATTGGTGTTGTTCCATGAAGTGCATCTTGGTTTGCAGTCACGTGGATGGTTTCTGTGCTTTTCGGCCCGGTTGACACGAACCCAAGTCCCGTATTTCCCCCTAAGAGTTTAACATCAGTCCCGTACCATTTGCCAATGAAAAGTCAGCATCCGGAATCCCTCGCCAGATGCTGCATTAGTGTCTGTTCCGTTGGCGCTTATGGCAAAATTGGGCAGAACGGCGAGACGGGAGCATAATCAAGTCTTTCCGCCAATTCATTGGCACGAATCGCGGCATGGATGTTACCCTTTATGATCTTGCGACATGCAATAATTACCTGTACATAGAGACCTCAGCTTCAGCGAGTTTTTATAGGGCAACAGGATTAAATCAAGTCATTCAGACACTCCACAGCATCGCTGCTTCCACGAAAAAGGATACCCAGTCATGACGAAGACAATTAATGTTGGTATTATCGGCGCGGGCGGCATCGCGGCTGGCAAGCACCTGCCGGGTCATCGGAATGTTGAAGATGTCTCGGTCATTGCCGTGTGCGACATTGACGAATCGAGAGCGCGAGAGTTTGCTGAGCAGCACGAGATAGAGCACGTCTTTGCGGACTACAACGACCTTCTTGGCATGGACGAAATAGACGCGGTAAGCGTGTGTACCCCGAACAACTTCCATGCGCCGCCAACCATAGCCGCGTTAGAGGCGGGCAAGCACGTCATCTGCGAGAAACCGATGGCGAGCAACGCAATCGACGGACAGACGATGGTTGACGCCTATCACGCATCGGGAAAGATTCTCCAGATTGGGTTGCAAAACCGCTTTACAGTTGAATCGAGAACCTTGAGAAAACTCTGTGATGAGGGATTCTTCGGGGACATCTACTATGCCCGCGCCATGTCGGTGCGCCGGCGCGGCGTACCCGGCACGCCCTCCTTCATTTCGAAAGCCATCGCCGGAGGCGGTCCTCTCATCGACATCGGCGTGCACATCCTCGACGCGCTGCTGTGGATTCTCGGATGTCCCAAACCTGTTGAGGCGTTCGGGTTCACCGCGCAGAAGTTCGGGAATCAGAAGGACGTAATCAATCCGTGGGGCAGTTGGGATCCTGCCCAGTTCGAAGTCGAAGATTTCGCAATGGGGGCGGTTCACTTTGAAGGCGGGCTGACGGTGACGCTGGAAACCGCTTGGGCGACTCATATAGAAGACATCGGCCAGACGTTCTTCATTGGCGATCGTGCTGGCGCGACGCATTCCCCGATGCGCATCTACATGGACAAGGACGGAGAGATGATCGACTACGAGCCGGAACCCCTTACCAATTTAATCGGGGAATTTGAAGCGTTCCACCGAGCGATTCGGGAGGGATTGTCATCGCCTGTCCCCCCGGAGGAAACGCTAATCATCACAAAGATTTTCGATGCAATCTACGAATCCGCCCGGATTGGCAGGTCGGTGCCGGTTGAGTGAGAAAGGCAGTGGTTAGTGGTCAGTGGCTAGTGGTTAGACGAATTATTGCACCGTTTCCTCAATAAGCGGAGTTGATTTGGAAATTGTCTGAATGGCATCTCTACGGGAACTCTATCGCCTTGACTATTCGTTCATTTGATCGGATTAGATTCGCGTAAAAGAGCATCGTATTTCAAGTTATTCATCTTCGACCGTTCGTTACCGCTTCCTTACATTTCAGCCAGAGTTTTCCATGCCCGTTCGTAGTCTCTCATGATTTCCTTTAAGGCAATTTCGGCATCAGCCTCCATTGGGTGAGTCGTGTCCCGCACTTGTCTATTCTGAAGATCCGTGAGCAAGTTAACGACCACTTTCAATTCTTCTGTAGACAGTTGTTCGATTAACGCGATTGCTTGCCGCTGTAGCTCTGCTTTCTGCATAGTAATTCCCTAGGCTGTCAACATAGCGGCGATGTCGTCCGGCAGCTTCACGTTGTTCTTCTGTTCAAAGTCCGAGACACTCGCGTATTCGTTATTAAACGCCGTAACGATATCCATCTCCTGCTCCTTCGCAACTATCAAGTCTGACTTCGCGTTTTCCCACTCTCCCAAGTTTAGGCGCGCTTCGCCGCGATTGTAATACGCTTCGGTAAGATCCGATTTCAGTTCTATCGCTTTGTTAAAGTCTTCAACGGCGCGATTATAATCGCCTTTGCGGTTGTACGCATTACCGCGATTGCAATAAGCTCGCGCGAGTACCGGCTTCAACGCTACTGCTTTCGTATAGTCTGCGATGGCAAGATCGAGATTGCCAATCTCGTAAAGAGCAATGCCGCGATTGTAATAAGCCGCCGCAAGATCCGGTTTTATTTCTATCGCCTTGTTATAGTCGGCGATAGCGCGGTCAACCTCTCCCTTGTTGCGATAAGCGGCACCGCGGTTGTTATAGGGTTCCGCATAATCCGGTTTGAGTCTAATCGCCCTGTTGCAGTCCGCAATGGCACGGTCATGGTCGCCTTTCATGCGGTAAGCCCCGCCGCGATTACTGTAAGCTTCGGCATAGTTTTGTTTGAACTCTATCGCCTTGTTGAAGTCCTCAATGGCACGGTCAATCTCGCCCTTATCACAGTACACCAGACCGCGGTTGTTATAGGCAATGGCAAAATCAGGTTTCAGTTCGATTGCCTTATCAAGATGCTTGATAGTTTTCTCATAACGCGCGTGATTTGTCTGTGTCTCCATGTTTTCAATCTCCGTTTTGTTGAGGCGTCCAATCCGCTACTCCTCCAGTAGTGCGCTGTCGTCGCGCGGCGCGGCCGCACTCCTATAAAGTTCTAGGTAAGCACTCTGGTGGACACTTTGATTTCTAATAAATCCGTGAAGGTCGTTGTAAACAGTTTCAGTAGCTATTCCGTGGTATTTCCTCAGATGGTTTAACATGGGCTGCTTGAGGCGTTGCGGGATATCAATTGTTGTGAATTGTTCCGGTTCAAGAAATCCCTTGGGAGGTCGAACAAACGTACTCTTCTGTGCAATGACACGGTTTCTCGGATTACGCGGCGGGTTGATTAGATCTTCTATGTCCTCGGTTTTCGGCAACAGGATAACCCTGCCGTCTTTGTCATCTGAGCCGTCGCAGGCGAAGACTAGGGCGATGTGATAGTCAGTCGTGAAATCTATCAGATTGGTTTGACCACCGTAGTGCTGGAGTTCGGTCATGATTTCAATTTCGTCCGTTTCGTGGGTATAGCTTTTCGCCACGTCTAGCATCTGCCCTTGGATAGTCGTTATGTCAAACGGCTCCCGCCCCATCTCTTTTTTGAATTGACGCCAAAGACTTGAGGAAACTTTCCCACGGTAGGGATCCTCTTGATAGTGTTCAGGCTCCCCTCGGTAGATGTAGTCGCCGCTCGTTGACTTTGCGGCAATCTCTTGAATCTTTTCAAAAACCGTGTTCAGGTCGCTTGAGGATTCGGGTTGATTCTGCATACGTTACTTTGCTTTTAATCTGCTAAATCCGTTTAATCCGCGATTCAGACAATTTATTCCGCCACTCTCTCCACAATCTCAATTTCCTCTCGGGACAAGTCGTATAGTGAGTATACCACCCGATCAATCTCCTTTTCAAGCGCGTCGACATCTTTGTCCGGGGCGGTGCGTTCGGCGAGAATTTTATCGACTAGATTCTCAAGAAGTGCCTTCTGTGATGGATTGATATCGGGATCTGGGACACATATTTGCATAGTACAAAGGCTTGTTCGAAGGTCTTGGCTGTCTTCGACAACTCGCTTTTCTGTTCATTTTTCTCCCTAGCCGCATTGTCGTTTAGCAGTGTGTAGTGTTAGTGCTTGATGACATAGAAAGCGTTGTCCACCGCTATCACGACTTCCTGCCTTGATGTTCCGTTATCCAACGTAAATCTCCCTTCATGGTTACTCGTTTGTCAGAGGCAATCGGTAGCTGCTCCAATCAAACGACAAATTTCTAACATACTCCACTCTAAACATATTTTTTACGACCCTATCTGGAATCCATGAGCGCATCCTCACGATGATTAGGCTGCCTACCGCTACCTCATAGTCTCTGGGTTGCCTTATTCCACTAAACAGTACCTTGATTACCCCTTCGTCATCGACACTTGGATAATAAATTGACAAATCACACCACCAATGCTCCATGTGGGCAGTTTCCGTGATGTAGTCATAACCGACATCCGGAATGTCCAACTTGACAATTTTGCCCACCACGAATGCACCCTTTTCCAAATTTGCGGGAATCGGTTTCCTTTTAACAGCTTCACTCGTTGCGGTGAAGAGGTGCTGATACTCGGAAAGTTGATATTTCGGTGTTATCGCACAACCCGTCGAGTAGCAGATAAAGACAATCGACAACACAACCCCATAGACTAATCTCATCGCTGAACTCTTCCTTTTCACTGGATCATCAGGCTCGCTTTTCCTAACTCAAACGCAAGTCTTTCGAGGTAAATGTCCATAATGTCATCTTTAGCCCGACCAACGGGGAACGATTCATACAGCCCCTCGCACTTTACTTGGACTTGCCACGGGAATTGATTCAACCCAAACACCCGCCCCCGTGCGTCAAAATGGATTTCAACCCGCTCGACAAGCCTCACAGTTCCGTCGGGAAACAGAAAAAACAGTGCGGTTATGTCGTGGGAATCGCAAATCACGAACCCCTCGTGCAGGTTTGCATATTTCAGCGTTGTCCGGATGTGCCAATGTCTTTTTGTGAGATCGGCATACCCAACATTATCGAAAAGATTCAAACTATCCCGCTGCACCTTCGCATATCTGGCTCTATACATCGTTATTGTCCTCCTTATTTATCGGTTATTTGCCACACCTGAACTGGGCAACCGCGCCCCCTTTATGTCAATTCTGCCTTCGCACAATGCGTCCGCATCCAGCTGTTTGCATATCCACGGCTTACATCCGTAGGCGATAGAAACCCCATAATCCGCGTAATCCGCGATTCAGACAGTTTTTTCCTTCCTCCCACTCAACAACCCGTCGTCCGCCCCCGAGTAACTCGCACGCACGACCGTCTTAAGCCCACCCCGGATGTTAAACTCCCCAACCACCTCAACCTTGCGCGGACGGCAAGCCACAACAAAATCATCCAACACCTTGTTGACGACGTGCTCGTGAAAAATTCCAACGTCGCGGAAAGAGAGAAAATACTCCTTCAACGACTTGAGTTCGACGCACCGCTCGTCGGGCACATACGTCACCCGAATCGTGGCAAAGTCGGGCAATCCCGTCTTGGGACAGACGGCGGTAAATTCGAGATTAGTAATGTCGATGGTGTAGTCCCGATCGCCGTACTCGTTCGTCCACGTTTCAATCTCCGGAGTGTCGAGTTGACGGATGCTATCTTGTAAGCCATCGTAGGATCGTGAGGCGGTCATGCAATTGTCCTTTCTTGTGCTGCGCTTTGCAAGAATGATAACACCGCATAATGAACGTCGTCAAGTTGTAGACGCGGTCGGATACGCGACGGACTTGACGGAGGTTTACCTTGACACGTCCAACAGTCGGCATCTATAATCATCGCATTGCCACCACATCGCGGCAGCGGGACCCCACGGATGACGAAAAGTGCATTAACAATTTTGTTCCTGACAATGTTCTTCATTATGCTTGGTTTCGGGATTATCATCCCACACTTCGCATACTATGCTGACGAACTGGGGGCTAACCCGCTACAGATTGGCGGGCTGTTGGCAATCTACTCGGCGATGCAGCTTATCTTCGCACCGATGTGGGGCAGATTGTCCGACCGCAAGGGCCGCAAGCCGTTGATTCTGATGGGACTCATTGGAAATGCGGCTGCGCTGATTCTGTTCGGCTTCTCGAAAACACTGGTCTGGGCATTCATTACACGCGCCCTGTCCGGAGCGTGGTCGGCGGCGGTCTTGCCAACGGTCATGGCGTACGTTGCGGATGTGACGACGGCGGAGGAACGCGGCAAGGGCATGGCTTCGATGGGAGCGGCAATGGGACTCGGGTTTATCCTAGGTCCCGCTATCGGTGCCGTATTAAGTCAACATCACACGCCATTCTTCCTCGCCGGTTTGCTCTCGGTTGCGACGTTCGTTTTCGCTTTGATTCTGCTGCCGGAGTCACTAAAGGCGGTAGATCGTGCAGATGGCGGAGAGAGTTGGGTTTCCCCTTGGGAGATATTCAGTCCGCGCACCTTGAGCAACCCGTTAATGCCGCTGTTCCTCGTGGCATTCTGCTCGACCTTCGTTTTCTCGGGCTTGGAAGCTACCTTCCCGCTCTTCATCGCAGACCGATGGGATTACGGGGCGCGAGAGATGGGGCAGATGTTCGTCATTATGGGTTCTATCGTTGCGCTGCTTCAGGGGAGTGTTCTGGGAAGGCTGATAAATCGGTGCGGGGAATACAGGCTAATTGTTGTTGGACTGTTGATTAACGCCCTCGGTATGGCGCTGCTGCCCTGGTCGGTGGCGTTTGTGACTGTCACGGTTTATCTGACAATCACCGGGATCGGAAATCAGATTATCCGACCGACAACCTCGTCGTGGATCTCGAAAGAGACAACAATCGGTCAAGGCACAGCCATCGGAATGATGGATGCCTACCTAAGCCTTGGCCGCGTATTGGGCCCCCCATTCGCCGGGAAGTTATACACCGCCGAAACCTTCCGAATCCCTTATTGGATTTCCGCGGGGATATTGGTGCTTGCGCTAATATGCCTGTTTTTCCCTTTAAGACGAATTGGACGGTGGAAGCAGTGACCAGTGGCTAGTGGTCAGTACGCCATTCCAAGATCGCCGTGTCACAGCGGAAATAGACTGAAAAGATGCGCGGCGCAGACCTTGCATCTTCCCAAGGCTGTTGAAATCTCTATCGATCAACTGAATGAATAGTGAAGGCGATAGTTCATCCTACTCGCTATTCACTGGCTTGATTGCAGTGCGCACCTTACTTACAAGAACAGGGCAATAGGCGATTGGTGGGCAGTAGATGGGAAATCGGCGATTTGGCGATTGGTGGGCAATGCCCACCCTACAAGAAGGCAACGGCGTTGTCTACTCTAGCGCTGGCAAATCGTGATTCACGCGCCGCGTGTTGTATTCCAATCGATGGCGCAAGTGCTCGGGGTCGTTCGGATAGCTCTCATCCTCGGGATACGGATAGGCGGACATGCCGTGGAAGGGCAATGGATCGACGGTTTGAGAATGGAGCGTGTTGATATCCCCGTCCTTGTCCCAACCGTCGCTGTAGAGTATAAAACTCCTCTCCCATCCATCCTGTAACGGCGGCAACTTATCGGCATCAAACTCGACCGTCATCTCGTCCCCCGCGTTCATGATGACATACATATCGTCAACGTCTTGCAGCAACGGGGTGACATCCCCGAATCGGGTATAATACCCCTGTAGATCCCGCCACTGTCCCGCCGTTTCTACCTCTTCGTAGTCAAACAGATGCGGCGCATGCGGCGTGGGACGGTACATCTTTGAGAATCCACGATAGTGGAGATCGGCTCGGTCTGCGGATAACTCCGTCACCCGAATCGGCACATCGCTGTCCTCGCCGACGCTGAAGAACGCCGCATCCCAGTAGATCTGCATGTCCGTCGCAATCTTCACCCGACGGTCGTCGGAAAGAAACCTCCCCGTTAGGTCGATTGCGATGGTCTTATTCTTTCCCGCGGGCAACCCGATTATATCGATTACGGTTTCCCACTCTCCCTTTGCATTCCGCACCTGCAGATACGGGAAAGCCGGATTGATTTGCGGATTTTGGAAGAGTGACACGTTGATGCTCGTATCGGTGGGAAAGATCCAACCGGTGAGGAAAAGCGTTACCGGTTCGCCAACAGGCACGTCCCCTAGGTCGAGGATGATAGCGTGCGGTGAGACAACGCCTTGATAGTGCCCCGATTCGTGCTCAATCGCGTACCGATAATCAAATGCCTTGAGCGCATCGGAGACATCGTTTCCGAGGTGGTCAAAAGCGCTTCGCGGCTGGCGCTTCTCCTCGACGGTATGAATCTTGAACGGAGGATACGGTGGCAGCGTGTATCTTTCATCGACGAAAATCTCCGTCCCGGCGGGTCGATCTACCGCCATCAATTTCACCATATCGAAATATGCCGTTTCCCAAAGTTCCTCCGTAATTTGCAGCGAATAAACCCCGTCTTTCGGAGTCATGAAGTCAGGAAGCTTCACATAATCTGCGGTCTGATCCGGCGCGATGGAGCCGATAGAGGTAATCATACCGAGCGGGCTACGCCACAGAAGGTCGGTTACAAACCGATAGCGCTCGCCATCATAGACATAAAGGAATGGGCAAGACCCCTTCAAGATTTGTTTCTCGACGATTCGCTGATTGGCTTCCGGTTTAATCACGTTCTGAGGAACGCCGTTCGTCCACACCACGCGCAACACATCCGCCCGCTCTGCCAATCCCAAGCCGAAATGCGAAGTCGGCTCAGTCGTGTACCTCATCTGGTACAGGTCGTCAATTTTGACCTCGACTTTGGAGCCGATGCCGTCAATGTTGACCTTGTTGTTGCCTGTAGTCACCGCTTCAAGCCGTACCTGAAGCCAGTTGTTCCGGTTGCCGCCGTCATTGCGCAGCGCTACAACCCGGCCTTCTGTGTCAACCAAGAAGAGATCGAGATCGCCATCATTGTCATAGTCTCCGACAGCGCCATGGACGCCGCCGGAAAGGGAGTTCGGAAGGTTGTCTGAAACATCCGTAAACCGCCCAGTCCCGTCATTTCGAAATAAGAGAACGGGCCGATTGTGGCCATGTGCCAATCTGCCCCATCGTACGCCGAGTATCCATAGATCGAGAAATCCGTCGTTGTCGAAATCGACGAAGTGGCAATCCCTACTGTGTAGTCCAGATGTAATCAGCATAACCGCATCAAAGTGTTTATCGCGGGTGAACGTGCCATCGCCGCGATTGCGATAAAGTTGGTGAGTTTCTCCGACCGCTGTAGCAAGAAAAAGGTCAAGCGCACCGTCATTGTTGTAATCCGCGGCAGCAACCGAAGTGAAGTGTTGGTCTTGCGGGATACCGGTTTCGTCCGTCACTGCTTTCATCCGTCCCTGACGCTGGTTGTCGTAGAGTGTGCAGCCCGTTGTGCTGTTGACAATAAACAGATCTATGTCGCCGTCATCGTCGAAATCCCCGAAAGCGGCATCTCTGCCGGGAGAAGGCACGGAAGGGAGAAAGGTTTGGTGTGTAACATCGGTGAAAGTGTTGTCGGCGTTGTTGCGATGGACTTCAATTTCATTATCGGTAATGTAAATTTTGTCCAAATCTCCGTCATGGTCGTAATCGACAAATAGCAACTCCGCGTCGACTCCGCCTCCCATAACTTCATAAAAAAATTGTGGCGGATTAACGCGATCGCCGTCATCGAATTCGACTACCGTCTCTTCTTTCTTTTTCAGAATAAACCAATCTTGGTCACCATCTTTATCAATGTCCGCAAAAGCCGATGCGCCTCCGTGTGCTGCTGCAGCGAAAAGGCCCGATACCCGATCCTCCTTCCCATTTTCATCTAGTGGGAATGATGTGTAATACTCGCTATCTGGCGCTAATAGCACAAACAACTCTAGGCCGCCATCGTTGTCAGTGTCTGCCACAAATACCTTCATCGGCTTCCCCCGTCTAGGTAAAGTACCAAGAATCTCTTCACTCACATCAACGAAACGCACGTCAATCGGTGGACTCAACTTCGCCTTCACGCGGGATTTGAAACCTTGATTGAATTCCTCAATCGGGTGCCCCAAGATATC
Organism: Candidatus Poribacteria bacterium; assembly: GCA_022827055.1. GTDB lineage: Bacteria > Poribacteria > WGA-4E > WGA-4E > JAJDTR01 > JAJDTR01. The sequence continues at coordinate 18,359 of JAJDTR010000099.1, forward strand.
CGTCACCAACTCGCCAATCCCCTGCTGGTAGCGGGGCGTCGCTTTCTGAATATTCTCGAAGATTCGAATGTATTTCTTTGCGCCCTTTGAATCGCCCTCCTCAAGCAGGTGCAACCCCTGATTGAGATATTTCAGCGCATCCTCCTTGACATCCCGGAACAGGACAGCTAATTCCGCGCCAATCTGTTTCGCTTCTTCAATCCGTTCAACCTGCAAAAGCGCTTGCGCCAATTTGAGCCGAACAACGGCGTTCGTCGGAGCTTGGTCGCGCAGCGTCTGGAGGTGTAAAATTGCTTGCTGCGTGGCATCGGAATCATCCCGTAGTCCGAGATAGTGACGTACCAGCTTGTACCGCGCCCCCAAATCTTCGGGATCAAGCTTCACTGCCTCGTTCATCTCCGCAACAGCTTCTTCGGACTTGCCCTGCCACTGGTAGATTTCCGAGAGGATAAAATGCAGTTGACTATCCATCGGTTGAACTTCAAGCCCGCGCTTGGCCCACACTTCCGCTTCTTCGCTGTTCTTGAGGCGAAGATTCGCCACAGCCAAATTGCCGTAACCGATGGCTTCATCCGGGATAAGGTCGATTAGCGCACGGAATTCCTCAGCCGCCTTGTTTGGCTGGGATTCTTCGAGATAGGCTAAACCTAGGTTCTGATGGTGAATTGCTCCCGCGATAACCTCCGCGGGGCTGCGTTCTTGAGCTAAGGCGTTCGGGAGATATAGTATAAGAAAGGAAAAGATGACGGGAATTGAAACATGAAGAATGTCGTGCCTTGCGTGGCTCATAAAATTCGTAGAGATTCCTATCGTAAAACTCAGATGGAGTCAATCATCTTTCTGCGCGAGGTCAAGCGCGATGAACCGGTAGCCGACTTCCGTCAGTCGGTTCACAATCGTCTCGCGCATCTGGAGTGCGCGGTCAAAAGCTGCTTCCGGCACTTGTATGCGTAAAACCGGAGAGTGGTCAAAGAGCAGTGCCTCCTTGATACCAATCTCCTCTAAAAAACCCCGTGCATCCGCGAGTGATTGGTCTTTTTCCGTGTTCGACTGGGAATTTTGGCTCATTCTATTTTGATATGTATAAATGATTCTTCGAGATAGCGATGTTCACCACAACGGCGGCGGTCAATCTTATCACCTCCGCTATAGGTGGTCAAATGAAAACCGTTGATTTCAATTTCCCCCTCCCCTTACACGGAATGTCATTCATTCCCTGTCCGCCCCCGCTCGGTCTGGATTGCCAAATCCAGACCTCAATGACGGCGCTCACTCAACCTTCAAGAGGATCTTGCCGAAATTTCTGTTAGACTCCATGTACTCGTGCGCTTCCCGCGCCTGCGATAACGGCATAACCGTATCGATTATAGCGTTAATCTTCCCCTCCTTGAGAAGTGGCAGCCACCGGTCGATAAATCGCTCGGTAATGCGAATTTTGTCCTCAAGTGGTAGCGCACGCATCACGGAACCGAAAATCTGCAGACGGTTTCGCAAAATAATTCCCAAATCGATTTCACCTGTGCTGCCGCCCATCAACCCAACCACGACCAAGCGCCCCCGTGGTTTGAGTATGGCGAGATTGCGTTTGAGGTAGGGCGCTCCGATAAAATCTTGCACCACGTCCACCCCTTCTCCGTCTGTCAGTCGCATGATTTCATCGGCGAAGTCCGCTCCCTTATAGTTGATCCCCTCCGTGCATCCAAGCGTTTTGCTCCGCTCAATCTTTTCTGCGGATCCGGCGGTGATAAACACCCGCGCGCCTATCTGATGCGCCATTTGCGTCCCGGTCGTGCCTACGCCGCTTCCGCCCGCATGAATCAGCACCGTTTCGCCGGCGCTTAGTTTGCCGAAGGTAAATAGCGTTTCACTCGCCGTAAAGAAGACTTCCGGCACCGCTGCCGCCTGTTCAAAACTCCATCCTTCCGGAATGGGCATCGCCATGCGATAGTCGATAACCGTCTGCTCCGCGTATCCTCCGCTCCCAATTAAGCCGAATACGCGGTCACCCTGTTTGAAACCGGTCACGTTCTCCCCAACCCGTTCAACCGTGCCGGCGATTTCCAAACCGAGTATCTCGGATTCACCCGGCGGCATGGGGTAAGATCCCTTTCGTTGAATGGTGTCCACTCGATTTACGCCAGCCGCTTTGACATTGACCAATAACTGTGTCGGACTAGGGGACGGCGAGGGAAACTCCTCTAATTTCAGAACTTCGGGACCGCCGCTTTCGGTTGCAATGATTGCCTTCATTAAATGTCGTGAGCGAGAATCGCCTTCTCCTTTTTTATTCGGTTATTTTCGACTGTCTGGGAATTTTATCATATCTGTCACGCGCTAGGCAATTTCAAAAAGGAGTTGGGGATTTTGTGCGCGGGTGTTCTTACCAAAGACAACGCAAATAAATACTTCTGGGGATGGTGGACAGGGGAGTTCTATCGCAGTCGCTAAGGGAACTCTATCGAACTCACTATGGGATTTACTATCGTCTTCGCTATCAAGATCTCTATCGCACTCGTTGTCCACTCGCTTGATCTCAGTTGATCGTTCGTTTGATCCCATCCTACAAAACTGGAGAAAATCGTCTCTTTCAGGTAAAATATAGTAGATCGGAACGCCAGACGAAGAATGTACCTATGTTGTTTGGTTTAGTTATCCCTATTTTCGGCATTTTTAGCGGTATCGGAGGATTCGGGTCGGTAACATGAATTTGAAATACTTTCTTCTCGGAGGCGTCGCTGTATTGCTCGGCTTTCTGCTGTACCCGCGCGGGGAAGACGCGGTCGATCAGCAATATGTCAAACCCATCCGTCAGTTAGATAACGAGCCCCTCCATTACACGGACATTTTGCGCACGACTCCGATTTATACCACTTTCGATCTCGGTTATGTCTATAAAATCGACAAAGTTGAACTGCAATTCGATAACCCGAATGAGAGCGGCCCAAAACAGTTTGACCTGTTGGTGCAGACTGATCGGTTAAAAACACCCTTTCCCCGCGCTTATTCTTTCGTTGGCAGTTCCCGCGAATACAAATATCCAACGCATTCCCTCCCTGTCCCGGTCGAAGCACGCTGGATACAGGTTGTGATTAACGACTGGTTCAGCGACCGGCCAAGATTGAAAAACGAGGAATTCCGAGTCGGATTGCGACATGAATCGCCGAGCCAATTCCTTACGGTGGAGGCGAATCACAATAACTCGGCAGACCTGATGAAATTGACGGATTTGCTGATTTCCGAGGATTCCAAGTGGAAGGGTGCGCGGAGAATAGAGGAGAAGGTTGAGATAGATGGCAAAACAGAACGCCGAATCTCTTACGCTTCCCCGACAGATGTCGTTGAGGTCACGGCGGATCTGGGCGCCGTCTCCGAGATTTACGGTTTCCGCCTCACAACCGATGGCCCCGGCAACAACCTCAAGCGATTCCGTATTCTAATCAGTTCGGATGGAGGCAAATACTCTGAGGTATACGCATCCAACATCTTGCCTGACGATACCCTCACAGATCTTCACCTTTTCGAGTCGTCCCGCGCAAATCATTCCAAATCCGGCGATCTGCCGAGCGGCGATACGATCAGCGCACGTTATGTCCGCTTGCAGATTGACAATGGAGATTGGTACGGCAGTTATCCGGAGCTTCGTGAATTTGAAGTCTTCACCGACGCCTATCGTTTACCTCCCCCGTCGGACCACAAGTTGAGCGATTATAACGCCGTACAGATGCACTATGAAAACCTGGGATTAGATGGCAATGTCTTGGCGCCGCACCTGCTTCAAGGATTTGCTTTTGATCGTGACACAAGAGACGAAAACCACCATTTCATAGCGCCGGATAGGGTAGACGCCGGGAACATGTCTAGCCAGCTGAGTTTCGCCTATCATTACGACCAGGTGAAACTAAGATACACGGACCTGAATCCATCACACCTCTATTGGGTGCAAACAACATATTTGGGCGAAAGGGATGGGGGACGGACACAGAACTTTGTAGTCGATGGATTCATCCTGCATGAGGGGAGGCCTGTACCGGAAGGAAAAGCCGAAATCAATGTTTTCCGGATTCCGAGTGCCGCATACGCTGATGGTTTCGTCGAACTGAATTTCAATCGCCTCGCAGGTCCGAATGCTGTTGTTTCAGAGGTCTCCATTTTGGAGGCGCGGATTGCAACCGATACCGATCTTGATGCGGCATCAAGAAATCAGGACATAGGGTGGGCGGTTCGCGTTCCCTCCGAGCCATCCTCCGCCAGCCGCGTAGTGATTGATGGACAACTGAACGAATGGTCTCAATTATATCCGCTTCTCCCCGACGGCTATGACGCGAGCGCCAACACCCCAATAGCGCTTCACGCCCAATGGGATGAAGACAATCTCTATATTGCGGCGGTAACGCATCAACAACGAGCGCCGATAGAGATTTTAGGGGCGCAGCAAGACGAAGGTGAGCGCCTTGCCTCTGAATATAGCTCTGTATTGCACCTGTTTGTTGACTCAGTTCTCCGCAGATCCCCAGGAATGTATACCGCGAGCGACCATCACTTCACATTCACCATCTTCGATTCTGAAGGGGACGAACCGCGGGTCGTGCCGGCGCAAATCCATCACCACCTTGATGCCATTCCCAACAGCATCAATCACCATCAGGCAATTGAGACAGCCGTAACGAAAACAGATGTCGGACACATCTTGGAAGCGCGAATCCCCAAGGGTCTTGCGCTTTCTGATTTCCATCCGGAACTTGAGGGACGCATCGGATTGAACTATGTGCTAGAAAGCTTGAATAGCCGCGACAATCAATCTCGCCTGTTTGCGTATGGGACGAGTGATTTGACGGCACCCCCAAATCGCTGGAATGTACTCCGGCTTGCAAACCAGATCAGCGGGCAGGCTGCTATCATTGGCCAACACCGCTCCGCGACTGGAAGTGAAACCATTGCCTTAACGGAAATGGACGGCCACACTCCGCGTTCTCACGCGATGTTTAGTGCCGGAGACATTCTCATACTCTGTGTCTGGGATGTCGAGCGCAATACCAATCGTAACGAATCCGAGTCGATTGCGGCAGAATTGCGAAATGAAACGTTAGGAAAATCGTGGAGGATCTTTTTGCACGAGAGCGATCCGGCTGCGCTCATTGACGACGACCCGGAAAATGATCGGGCGGACAACAGTTTCCTCTTCGCTGCGAAGCTTGAGACTCTCTATCGTGAAGATGGCAACATGCCCCTCGACTCGGAAGCGAACACAGAACCCAAGTTTGCGCCCACCCCACTCCTCGTTGACGGTAAGGAAGTCATATCCTTAACCTACATCGATCCCTATTACAGTGCCACCCAACACAATCAACCTGTTAAAACGTCTACGGTGGTTAAAACCGGGACAACGGGGACAATCATAATCACAAACGAATCCGGGGAAATAATCCGAGAATTTGAGCTTGACGACACAATATACATCCGAGTTCAAGATGCGGACCTGGATGGGATGGATCAGGTGTCTGTTCATGAAATCAGTGTGCGTCTACTCGCCCCTCAAACATCGGAGGCTGAGTCTATAAAACTGAGTTACAATCAGAATCAAGATGCGTACGTGGGAGAAATTGCGACAAGGTATAGTGAATCCCCGGCGCCGGGCGACGGCATCCTGCAATCGGTCGGCAAACGGTATGTGCAGGCGGTGTATCTGGATGAGATTCAGGACACGGGAAGGACAAACGTACTCGTCAGCGCAAGAGTAGACGCGGTCGTCGGGAAGACCGCCCGTATTCAGTTGCGCCCAAGTACGGACTGGCATACCGGCAACGATTTCAAATCTTTCTATGCTGGAGATCGACTTGCCGTGTGGTTGACAGACATCGATCTCAATCAAGACGACGACCAGAGAGAAACCGTTGACGTTACGTTGAGCGGAAACCTCCTTGGTGATCAGTATAAACTAACACTCACGGAGATTAAACCGGAATTGGGAGAATTCGTTGGGTTTTTCCAAACACGGCACGCAAATTCCGCGTCGACAAACGCGGTTCTCGAAGTAACGGGAACAGAGATTATCACGGTCAGCCATCTCGATCTACTTCAAGATTCCGGCCAAACGGATGTGATTGTCACGGATAAAGCGCATGTGAAAGCCGGAGATGACGGGACGATTGAAATTCTCAAATCCAACTATCTGACACAGCGTGAGAGGTTCAACGCGGGAGAAACTCTCTACTTTCGTTTGCGAGACGAAGATATAAGGGATGAAACCGTTGAAATCACACTTGAAGGGAATGAATTGAACGATCGCGAGACCGTTCATCTATTGCCATCTCCTGCACCCGGCGATGCTCAAATCCAACCTGTCAAAAGCGTATATTACGGTTCGATTCCAACAACCTATGACCTCGTATCCACGAAAGCCGATAGTCTGCTGCAAGTGCAAGGAACGGAACAGATTCGAGTATCTTACATTGACGAGCTACGTGCCACAGGTGAAGTATCCTTCGTCACTACGGCAGATTGTGTTGTAAATGCCGGCGCAACCGGTTCGCTCAAAGTATATAACGATGCCAATTTTAATCCTGACGCGGTTGAAAATCGCGAAATATCGAAATTTCGTGCTGGCGACACGTTGATTCTGGAGATTCAGGATAGCGACTTAAATAAAGCCGATGCGGTCGCGGATCTGTTTGAAACCGAGTTCAGTGAAAATACCCAACGCGATGCCATTCGCGTTTCGATGGTTGAAACGCGGGGCGAATCAGGTGTTTTTCGCGGCGAAGTCCGCACCGGCTACAGTGAGACATCAATTCCAACCGACAGTATCTTGCAGGTTCAAGGGGGCGGTGTTGTCAATTTCACATACATTGATGCCCTGCAAAACACGGGAGCAACCCAAGTTCCAATCACGGCAACACTCTCTGTCGAATCCGGTGATAAGGGTACGTTGAGGCTTTACGGCGCCGAAAGTGGGAAACTTATCAGCGGATTCGCTTTCGGCACCGGCAGTTTCGAGGCGGGTGAAAGACTCCGAATCGAATTAATTGATAAAGACCTAAACCTCTCGCGAGAAGTAACTGACACAATAAAGATTATCGCAACCGGGAACGTGCTCAAGGACGAAGTGGCACTCATGTTGGAAGAGACCGAAGACGATAGCGCCATTTTCGTGGGCGAATTGCGGACGCAGAAATTCGATCAGACCGAATGTCCCGATTCCACTTCGCAAAGCGGGGACACTACCGAATCGACTGGAGGTGAGGCAACTTCTCTCGATTCTGAGAATAGCCTTGATATGGCAAGCGAAATACAACCCGTCGCCCTCCCCGACGGTGTTCTGCAGGTGACCGATAAAGAGAGGATTACTGTCGAATATATCGATATGCTTACCACGAAGGGGGAACCACACGTCCCAATCCAAGTCGAAGCGGTCGTGTTGGGGGGTAGCGCCGGCTTGTTGCGAATTGTCAATGAGGATGGCGTTGGCGCTCAATTTGCCCCGACTCAGGAATTGGCAAAATTCAATGCTGGAGAATCCGTTTATTTCCGATTGGAGGATTTACTCTTGAGCACGGTAATCGGCACGGAAGAAGTGCAGATCACGGTCTCAGGAGACAGAACACGGGATAGCGTCGGTGTTACCTTGCGAAAACATCCGGAGGCACAGGACGTATTCACCGCATTTATTCCGACGCGGTATGGCACCTCCCCGATAGCTGATGAAACTCTTGATGTGCAAGGTGGTGAAGAGGTTCGTGCGGTCTACAATCCGCCATCCCCTATTGTCCAAGATTTCGGCATTGCAGATTATACCTACGTGAATTACGGAGTGCGGGGCAACCTGAGCATTGTCAATCAGGACGGGACCCGTCTTAGCAATTTCAACATAGGAGGTTCGATTTACTTCCGTCTCGAAGACGCGGACTTGAATGCGGATCCATTCGTAGCGGAATCGGCGAAGGTAGTTGTAGCTAAAACCGATTCGCAGGGTACGATGCAACGCTCCATCTCGACAACTGTTCCTCTGTATGAAGATGGTCCGGATTCACATATTTTTCGTGGGGCGCTTTCTACGCAATACGGCAGAGTTTCAACCGAAAACGGCATGGGACTGGTCGGGGAAGAAATCTTGACCGCAACTTATGAAGATGCACTAACTGATACCGGAGAGATGAATGTGGAGATTGAGGTTGCCTGTCGCGCGAACCCCGTCGCATGGGCGCAGTACACGGTCGAACCGGTAGTGATTGATGGCGTTGACGATAAATGGCCGCTGGAAAGAGTTATCCGAACATCAAAAGACGAAGGACTAATTTGGCTGCAATGGAGCGACGATTCCCTTTATCTCCTCGCCCAAATCTATGATAATGATGTGAAGGTACCCAACGCGCTCAGATATTACGAAGGTGCCGATGCGCTGGAAATACACATCAATATGGGAGCAACCGGGGATAGTAAACCGGAGTACCTAGAGACTGGAAAAGATCCGAACCGATACATTCTCTGGATTTGTCCGAAAGGGGCGGGATTCGGCGGGGACGAGCCGTACATCGGTCAGTGGCTACCGGATAGAATCTACAACTACGAGGCAAACAATCTCAAAGCCGCCGTAAGACAGAAGTCCGACTATTACATCATCGAAGCGCGGATACCGTTCTACCCCGTTCTCGGGAGTTTTGACCCCATAAAGACGAAGCGGCATAAGCGAATCGGCTTTAATCTGGTCATCCATCGATCCGACGATCAACGGGTGTATTGGGCGAGGCAGACAACGGGCACCGAAACCGCCCCGCCAAGCGATCTGGGAATGCTAATCTTGGAGGAGCCCGACCCACGGTAGCCCGGCGCTCCGTATGACGGCTCAACAATCTGACAACTCATCCACAATCGCGACGTTCTCCTCCACCTCGCGCCGACTCTCCATCCCGATTGTCATGGCATGCACACAGGGCAATCCCATCACGAATTCGATGCCCTGTCTTGGCCCATCCTGCTTGGCGAGCTTGCCCTCTCCAAACACCTTCATGCCGTAAATCCCCTTGCCGAAGGCAGCCATTTGCTCCATCGTTCGGATGACATCCGCCGGAGAGGCGTCCATACTCACACCGGCGTAGTTGATTCGCGCCAACACCACCTCGACCCATTTCGTCATTGCCGCAGTCTGAAACGCGCCGTAGTCGTGGCAGGACACGCCGTGTGCCCGAATCAAACCCTGTTCCTTGCACTCCGCCAGCGCCTCCATCGCATCGGGATAACGCGCGGTCCAATCGTGTTGTGTCAGGCAGTGCAGCAGCACGATATCAACGTAATCGGATCCTATCTCCTTCAAGAAACGTTTCACATCCCTCATGACCTCCTTTTTGGTGCGCGAGGTCGTCTTTGAGGTAATGACAACGCTGGATCGATCCAAATATTTTAGGGTTTCTTTGATGTACGAGTGACTCCCGTACGCATCTGCAGCATCCCAAAACCTGACGCCAAGGTCATGTGCGAAGCAGAGCAGATCGACAAATCCCTTCAGACCGAGTTTGGTTTGGTTGGACCTACCACCGCCTCCGACAGTGCCCGTGCCGATTGAAAGCCTTGAGACGCGGAGCCCCGAATTTCCGAGATTAACAGTTTGCATGCGATTCCCTCCTTCTCTTCAACCCGAACGTGTAGCGACAACAGACCTTGATAAAGATTATACCACAAATCTAACGATCGCGGGAGAATATCTACAATTTGCAGAAACGAGGCAACATCTATTCGGCATCGGACAGATGAACTACCTTCCCCGACTCTATGCTCTCACTTATCCCCCGAATGACGCGCATATTCTGATACGCGTCCTCCAGACTCGGTTCGGGCTGCTCACCTTCAAGCAGCGACTGCGCCCAATGGTTCATCTCCTCGTAATACCCGGGGCGCCCGATTCCGTCAAACGCGGTGTTAACTTCCCACTCCTCCGTCGGAGTGTTCGCATATCCACCTCCTTCACCCGTCCATGTCGGCACGCGGTAACGGCGTACCTTGCGTGTTTCGAGGATTTGCACCGCATGGTTGTTGGTGCTTTTGATAAACACCATCGCCTCCAGAACGGCGCCGATGCCCAGCGTCATTGAGCCGACTCCGCCGTTCTCGTACTGAAGATTGACGGAGATTGATACCGTGCCGCTCTCTGCGTCATTGGCGGCGAATGCAAAGAGTTGGCTTACCGGTCCCATGAAAAAGCGCATGCAATCGGTTGGGTGTATAACCTGATCCAACATAAAGGACCAAGCGTACGGCGTTCCCGGTTCATGAATCCGCGGCGTGGGTGCAATGTATCGCGTCTCGTATTGGCAGACACGCCCGAATTCCTCCTCCTCAAGCAATCGTTTCGCAAGTCGGTGTGCCGCTGCATGACGCCACATTGTGCCGACCATCCCGGTCTTGCCCGATCTCAACGACGCATCAAGCAACATCTTAGCCCCTTCGACAGTTGTGGAGGGAGGTTTTTCCGTGTAGATGTGGTACCCGCGTTCGAGACACTCAATCCCGATGTCACGATGCATCTTGTCTTCGGGACGCCCCACAACGGCAACAGCGTCAAGCTCCTCCGTTTTCAGCATCTGATCGTAATCGGAATACCAGCGCAACGCACCGTATTTTCGAGCGTTCGTTTTCGCTTTTTCTTCGACCAAATCGCACGTCGCGACAAACTCAAATTCGGGAATCTTCGGGATACACTGCTGTAGTGCCGAAGACATTGCGCCACACCCGACAAATGCCAGTCGAATTTTCTTCAATTTACCCTCCATGGCCACACCGTCGAAAAATCACCTTGGCAATAGCATCTATGCCTGCAATTCCAACATAGGTGCGAATTTATACTCGGTGAACACTATAGTCATTTGCATTCATATTTACATATAGATTGTAAGTTACTCGATTTGATATTTTAATGCAAGTTGCTACCAATAAAAGAGAAACCGAGTGTTTGGCTCACGTTCGGCTAAATCATAGTAAATTAGCCCGATTTTCGCCAATCTCGTGTTTCCACGTTGGAAAAAACTCGGTTTCTATGCCCCTGCCGAACAAGAGTGGCAACTTGGGTTATTTTGAGACTGATGCGACAGACCAACTATCTGTAAGAGCGATCCAGCGCATGAGTAGTGAGCGCGAAAAAATGCTAACGGTAGGTTTTAACAATCTCGGAGATGATGCTGGCTCTGTTTTTCCAATTCATGCGAGCGGGCGGGATGAGATAGATGCCGTCAATCGCGCATTCGTCTTGATTGCGGATGTCTCGTATTAAGTCCAAGCACAATCGCATTCCCAGTTCGTGTCCGGCGGTATCCCCGATGTCTCGGAACTTGTCAACAATAAACTGTGGGATGTAAAGCCCCAAATTGTCGCGTAAGTAGGATGCGCTGCGGAAACTTGTGAGTGGCAGGATCCCGTAAAGAATTTTGATGCCGAGATGTTCCGTCGCTCGCTGCGCGCGCACGATATCCTGGTAGCTCCAAACGGGTTGTGTATAGGCAAACTTCGCGCCCTGCGCCACTTTATTTGCGAGATGTTTGACATGTGGCTGCAGATTCTCGGCAATCGTGAATCCCCCACCGTAATAGAAACTGCACGGCTCGCCAATCGATGATCCATCCGCGAGTTCACCTTGGTTCAATCGAGCAATCATTTTCATCAACTGCACCGCACCGCGGACATCGGGAACAAGGCTCGCTGCTTCGTAGGGCCCCGCCTTGGGATGGTCGCCGGATAAGGCGACGATTCCGCGGATGCCCAGTGCTTCCGCCTCCAGAAGGTGTGATTGCATACTGATGAGATTTCGCGATCGGGTTGTCCAATGAATGAGCGTCGGAATCTGGGTCGCCTGTTGAAGGCGATACGCCGTGCCGACAGCCCCGATGTTCACTGCCGCACCGGAATTGTCGGTTACATCGAATAGATCTACCCCAGTCGTGGCGAGATTCTTTGCTTCCCTCAGCAACCTCCGCAACTGTGGAAATGTATTGGCGCGCATCTCTACACTTATGATGCGTTCGCGTGTTTCAAACACCTGCTGCACGGGATTATCGGTTGGCGCTTTGGATATTGACGTACTTTTAGGGAGGACGAAAATACGGTGTTCCCGTTTTATGGGTCCGCGCCCTGCAACAGCCTGCCGGATTCTCGCCGTATATTCTGGTGTCGTGCCGCAGCACCCGCCAATCATGTTCGCACCAAGTTCGACCAACTTTACGACGTAATCGTTGAAAACCTCAGCCCCCACCGTATAAGATAGCGCTATTTCGCCCTGCTCCACTCTCGGATTTCCGGCATTCGGTTGTACCACAATAGGGGCTTTGATGGCAGGAGCAAGAAGTTCTATCGCTTCAACGAGATCATGCGGACCTCTGCAATTGACACCAATCGCATGCGCGCCGAGCTGTTCAAGTTCTTGTGCCAAAACGCGTACATCCAATCCCGCGCCGATAGTTCCGCCTGAAACACCGCTAATTTCAACGACAACAGGGACACCGTAAGTAAGTGCTTGTTTTGTAGCGATTTCCGCCTGTTTGGGAGAAACGAAGGTCTCAAGTATGAGAAGGTCAACCCGTTCATCAACGAGCGCGTCCATCTGCTCCGCAAAAAGACTCCGGATTGCCTTGATTCCGGAAACAGGCGTATCTAAAGTATCGGACGGAATTTGTCCTACGGAACCGGCTACGTAGCAGGTCTCTTTAGCTACAGCATGCGCGAGCAACACGCCTGCTTTGTTGATTTCTTTAACCTTGTCAGCTAAACCGTGGACAGCCAACGCTTCCCTGTTTGCTTGGTAGGTGTTTGTCTGGATAACATCGGCGCCCGCGTCAATATAGGCGCGATGAATCGCCGAAACTTTCTCGGCGTGTTCTTCAGAAATATTACAAGCATCGACGCACTGGAGATATGACGGGACGCGTTTGCGGAGTTCGGTTCCGATAGCACCATCGCACACCAGAATCTTACGCGCGATGGCTTGCATGAAGCTAATTTTTCTTGAATTAGTGACCATGTAATAAAAATGCGCGCTTAGAAAGCGCACTCTTTTGTGCCCATGAAATAGACTCTAAATATTGTAGGGTGCGCCACGCGATCAAGTGACCGAACAGGAAACGCGATAGAGTTCTCCCGCGCTACGGATTTTGCTCCGCCTAATGGGCTGGGGAGATGTCGATTACGCGCCATATGCTAGGTGCGGTTGGAAACCGCACCTAGCACGCCCGCACTTTGGTGAATTGTCAACAGAATCTAACTCCGTTCCTGACTAACTGCTAGGTTGCGAAACAGTGGACGCAGCTGCCGCGAGCGCTTCTTCGACCCGACGATTTTTCTCCGCATCGATCGCATTCGGATGAATGGCGGAGATCGGTCCATCTTGGTGAAGATCTCCCGCAATTACAGTAATCTGATCCACCGGAAACAGATCCAGTGTCTGAGCAAACGGCTCGACCAAATCCTCAAACTTTTCGATGATATAGGTCGTCAATCCCGGATCGCCAACCGAGCGAAGGATTTCAATGGTATGCTTCAGTTGTGTGAGTTCTGCTTGCGATTGACCGCGAATTGTCGCCGCTTCCGCCTCCGCTTCTTGGATCATCTTCTCCTTTGTCGCCGCCGCGGGAATAATTGTGTCCGCCTGGCACCTTGCGCGCACCATTTCGATGCGCTGTTTTTCAGCCTCAATTTGAGCTTGGATCCCCGCCACCTCCGACTCTGCGTTTCGGGATTCCTCTTGTGCATTCACGGCGCCGCGCTGATTCTCTTCCGCAGTTTTGACCTTAGCCTCTGCATCGATTCGTTGATGCTCGTTCTGGAGCTCGCGGACCGATACTTCGGCCCGGCGTTCTTCCGCCTGCTCCTTTGCTGCGGCATGCGCATTCGCCTGCGCCTCGCGCGATTGCGCCTCGGCGTCGGCGGTTTGTATCCGCTTAAGCAGCGCGATATACAGATCGGGTTCATCAACCCCATCAAGCCGATGATCGTCCACGTCCGCGATGTTCATGGTGGTGATCTCCAGACCAATGCCCTCCAAGTCGGACTTGCAGACTTTAATCATGTTCTGGATAAGCTGGTCTTTTTGGCTCATCACCTCTTCGGGAGTCATTGCCGCGATAGAATCGCGCAGGTGCCCCTCAATGATAGAGGTGGCGATGTCTTGGAGTTCGCCCCAATTCTTGGTCATGTTCAGTATGCGTTTCACGGCATTCACGAGGCCCTTCTCGGTCTTTGCCACGGCATAACTGACCGTCGCCTTTACCGTTAACGGGACAATCCCCTCGGCGATGGCGGACTCCACAACAACCGTCGTTGTTTGAGGCGTTAAATCCATCGTACTGAAACGGTTGATAAGAGGAAACACGAAAACTCGTCCACCCCGCAACGTGCTGAAACTTCCGCCTTTTCCGTGCACCACGGCAAGTTGACTCGGAGGGATGAGCTTCATCTTCATCACAAGTTGAAGAATCAGCGTTACCAAGATAAGTACGGCAAGTGTGATGAGGAAGAATATCATGATACACCTCCTTCTTGGATTGGCGCGGGTGGTGTCACATCTTCAGTGGCGACAGCCTCCTCCCCCTGCTTCCGCGTGATTAGCTCCTTAACGCTTATGCCCAGCCCTTGTTCGAAGCATTTCAAGAAATCAACGAACGCCGCCGGTCCCCGATTGACAGCGCTATTGAAGCCGTCCTGCTCGTTGAGCACCACAAGGTTATCAACCTTTAATGATTTCGCGTGGGTACGGTACGCCTCAAACAGATGAGGCAGTTGTGTTATGAATAACGCGATTTTACCCGTATCTTCGGCATCCTTGAGTAAATCCGCTTTTTGCCGCAAAAGTTCGTTCTGGGTTTGTTGAACAACCTCGACAGCTTTTGCCTCGCCTTCCGCCAGGATTTCCGCGGCGCGGCGCTTGGCTTGGGCTTCTACGATAACCTCGGAACTGTTTCTCAACTCTTGAAGTTCCGCCGTGACCTCCTCTATACGCCGCTGCCCTGTACTTCTTGCCTTGACAATAGCGCTATCTGCCTCCAGTTTTGCGCGGTGCACTTCCGCGTCACATTGCCTGCGAAACAGTTCAACTTCCTGCCGTGCCTGAAGAATCTTCTCGGTGGCTTGATTTTCAGCCACGAGCATTCGACGTTTTGAATCGGATTCGGCGCGTTCGGCCCGCGCTTGCAGACGCGCTTCCTCAATCTCCACCTCCTGACGTTTTCGCGAAAGCGTCTTGTTGGCGAGATTCGCTATGTAGTTGGAGGTATCCCAGATGCGTTGCAGCGACACGGAAACAACATTCATTCCAAACGCACTCAAGTCCTCGCGGCAATCTTCGAGAAGAAGGTGGCGGAAAATTGCTCGTTCGCCGTCTCTCGATTGGCGCGATTCGGCGGCAGGAGCATTGTCTTCCGGTTGACCGCCATCGGTCGAACTCTCCTCCGAGGATGATTGGCTAGCCGCATCGGAGTTTTCATTCTGTTCCTGCTGCTCAATACTCTCAACGCTCTCGACCATGCCGATAGCCTGCAGCGGAGTAGTTTTGTTAAGCGTCGCGCGAAAGTTGCCGATCATTGTCTGCTGTATCTGTTCCTGAATCTGTGTGCGCGATTTTCCGAGCAACTGTTGCACCGCGCTGTAGAGTAGCACCTTGTCCAAATCGTCGATACAGACACAGGCGGTCGCGTCGGATCCGACAGTGATTCCATTCGCGGAATTAACATTGTCAACCTGGACGTTGATTGGGATAATTGTGATATCAATGAATTGGACGCTTTGAATAAATGGAATGACGAAGGTCCACCCGCCTTTTTGGAGACGGAATCCGTATTTCTTGCCCTCAACCACGGTTTCCGTGCCGCCGGTGACCACAAGAATGTGATTCGACGGACAGACGCGAATCAGAGAGCGTAGAACCCCAATCAATATCAGGAATACGACAATCGCCAGAACACCCCCGGCAACGCCGCCCATTTGGGTAATCATTTCCATCTTTATCATCTACTCCTTTGCCATGTTTTCGTGCTCGACGTATACGCACTCGTCAGTAACATTGGCGACCCGGACCGTATCCCCTTTCTCAAACCGGGCACCCGGTTCGGCAGCCAGTGCATATTGTTCAGTTACATTCATGCCCATCTGTAGGCGCACTTTGCCCATCGTGTCATGTGTTAGCGGAATGATAACAGTCGCTGGCTGGAAGTATAGTTCCTCCGCGTGCAGCGACGAATCTGTGTCGGTACGCTGGAAACGAAAGAAGGCGTGCGCCAACACGAAAGCCACCAACCCCGCGGGCGCCGCCCAGATGAGACTCTGGCCCGCGCTGTTTCCCAGGGCTAAGGCGACCCAGCCCGTGGGACCGAAACCGAGACAGAAATAAACAAGGCTGCGCAGGTAAGCCAGAACAGAAAGCACAGCCACTTTGCCGGGATCGCGCGGGACGCTCTCCGGCGGTGTTTTCCCCGAGACCGCCTCGTCGCCTGGGACATCGGTATCGAACTTCACGCCGCCATCTTCGGCATCTTGGCCATCCCCCTCGCCCCCGGCATCGGCACCGCCACTATCTTCGCTGCCGCCGAGAACACTATCTTGGCTTCCACCGAGAAATCCGAGGAAATCAAGGGCGGTGATGGTCACGGAAAATACCGTACAACCGATGTAAACTCCATTTAGCCATATCATCGGAAACCTCTTTTTGAAGGGAGAATGGAAGTTGGAGAGATGAGGAAACGTGGACAGTCCTAGCTTACCTTGACTCAAAGCTATTTGAGTAATTTGAATCAACGCCTGGGCCGTCCGCGATCCCTCACGGTTTAGATGGAAAGTAATATGTAATGTGTAATACGCAAGAAAACCGGTTACGCATCACGATCAAGCGACTGAAAGATGAGCGCGATAGCACTCCTAAAGAGATTTCTCGTTTTCCCTCTTAACTACTAATTTACACAAGTTACTACCCAGCCCCGTAGGTCGGGCTTCTAGCCCGATCCTCTTATAGGATGCGTCGCAAACCGGGGGAATGAAAGTTACATCGACCGAATCTGCTCGCAGTGGATAGACAAATCCACTGCGCACATGCGGATGCGGCTTGGATATGTCTATCCAAGCCGAGCAGGATTACAATATAACACTCGGAATAATCCAACAATAGATGGCAACTTGGTTCACTTAATATACGGCGACAACAGATCATGCGCCGTAATCACGTTCACGGCAAGCGAATCCAGCGCGAGCAGGAGTTCATTGTCATCCAGATTCTCCGTTGCGAGGCTGTCGACCAGCACAATCCGCTTGTCGTTCGGGTCATCCGAATCTATCCCGAAACAGCACGGCAAAATCTCCGTATTCTGATCGAGAATCCTCTCGTAAATCTCTTCCAGATTGCCCTCATCAAGGTCGCCGACCCCGCAAAGGTCTACCATGAACTCGACTTGGGCGTCATCGATAACGGCGAATATAGTCAAACCGTCTTCATCCTGCAAAATCAGCAGTGGATCCTTATCTTGAGCCGTGTATCCTTGCTCCTGAACAAAACTGACAATATCTGCTTTGGAACTTAACTGTGCCATTTTTCCCTCGTTTGAAGTCTTGATTTCTGCTATAAAGTCCGAGAAGTCATTCCAGTCGGACCAAAGTACTAATGGCCGCCCGCGTCGGATGTCGCAACAAAAACGGGGCACCCATAAGGGGTACCCCTTCGCTTAAGCCCCTTCTACGGGCGAACAGTATGAAATAGCGCGGGCGACGGGATTCAGAGACGCACCTGTAGCCACCGAACTCTTTCACAGGTTAATTCGTGCCCATCTTTGCCTTTAACGCGGCAAGATCGTCGTCCACATTGCCCTTCCCAAGATCCTCGAACTCTTTCTCCAAGGGGTCTTGACTCATTTCGGTCATCTCCGCCGTGGCATCCGCACGCGCTTCCGCATCGGCTACTTTCTGCTCCATGCGATCGAAACTTTCGAAAGCGCTGTTCTCCTTCATGCCTGACATGGTTTCATGAATGAGCTTCTGCGCTTTGGCGCGCTTCTGTCGAGCAATGAGCAACTCTTTCTTCCGTCTGGCTTCCTCAATCTTACGCTCAAGCGTACGCAGGTTTTCTTTGAGCGCTTCCACCGACGCCTTCTGCTTCTCCCACTGAGCCTTGTAGTCTTCCGCAAGCCCACCATGTTCGTTCCGGCGTACGAGCGCTTCTCTTGCGAGATCTTCTTTTCCCTGCTGCAGAGCCAAGGTAGCCTTCTGTTCCCAACTCTCCGCCTGCTCCTTTGAGTTTTCGTAATCTTTGTGCAGTCGTTTTTCGAGTGCAATCGTCGTGGCAACTTGCTGCTTGACCTTCACCAACTGCTCCTGCATCTCCGTAGTTATCTGGTTCAGCATCTTCTCCGGATCTTCGGCTTTATCCAGTGCGGCATTTACATTTGCCTTAAAAACCCTTGAGACGCGGTCGAAAATACTCATGATTAAATCTCCTTGTGAGTTAGATTGAATTGTTTGTGATAGGGCACCTCTTGTGTCATCACCGGTTATTCGGAACGACGTAATGCCCTGTATTGTTGAATTAACAGATGACTGGTAAGTGGACAGATTATAGCCGAAATGAGGCTATGTGCCAACCCAAATCCGTGTCACCGAACTGCTCCTAAAAACTGTATGCGAATGACTCCAACTTCCATTGTTGCAAGATTTTTGCCGTTTGTCGCTATGGCAGCCCAACCAATTTCCCGAAATCCGTCCTGGGAAGCCGGCGGTATCGTAAGGTGCGCACTGCACACCGGCCTTTACCTTTAAGAGAGCCGCAAAACAACAGTCCCTAAATTCCACTTGATGCAAGGTTCTTGCCGTTCCCCTTAAAGGAGTGTTCCCAACTCCCCGATCTCCGTCGTGGGCGTTTGGCAGGCGTAGTTTTCACATACGTAGACCGTTGCCCTTCCATCTATCTGCGTCTTGCCAACCGTCAACGGCATTGGCGCATCCGCTGAAGGTTGACCGTCGCTCGGATCCAGCAGCGCCACGATTTTATTCGGCAGAAACCGACTGTGAATCTCTCGCAGTATAGCCATCGTGTCGTCCGCGTTCGTTTCGCCGACAATCGCGATTTCCTTGGGCGTCGATAGCAGAAACTCGAGTTCACACAGCAGTTGACCCGATCCGGATGGAGCATTCTCCATCTGGTGGTAATAAAGACTCAGCGCTTGAACCGCCTTTTCGTGGAAGTCCGCGCGATCCAGATGCTTGGCAAGTCTCAACAGGCTGTGCACCGCCATTGCGGTCCCGGACGGCGTTGCACTGTCATACGCGGATTTGGACTGAACAATGAGCGATTCATGCGATTTGCCGGTAAAAAAGAACCCGCTGCTCAAGGCATCCCAGAACTGCTCAATCATGACTTCCGCGAGCCGTGCCGCCTCCCGCAACCAGCGCGGATTGAAACTCGCCTCGTAGAGTGCGATCAATCCCGCGGACAAGTAGGAATAATCCTCAAGGTAGGCGTTCAGATGGCTTTTCCCCGCGCGGTACGTTCGCAGCAATAAGCCATCGGGTTGAGAGAGTTCGGTTAGAATGAAATTCGCCGATTTCTCGGCCGCCTCAAGATAACGCCCGTCATTGAGCAGTTGGTAGCCGAAAGCCATACCTCGAATCATGATTCCGTTCCAACTCGTTAATACCTTGTCGTCCAATCCGGGTTTGATTCTACCCTCTCGCACCTCAAACAGTTCCCGTTTTGCATTAAGGAGAATCTCCTCCAATTCAGCCTCATCTCGGCGCAACTTCTTGGCGAATATATCCAACGGCGTTTGTATGTGAAGGATGTTCTCCCCTTCAAAATTTCCCGATCCCGTGATGTCGTAGTATTCGCAGAAAACCTCCGCGTTTTCCCGACCCAGAATCCGCTCCACTTCATCTAGAGACCAGACGAAGAATTTGCCCTCGACACCTTCGCTGTCCGCATCCTGCGCGGAGTAGAATCCTCCCTTATCCGCATCGTACATTTCGCGTAAGACATAATCGAGCGTCTCTGCGGCAATCTCGCGGTAGAAGGGTTTCTTCGTCGCTTGGTAGGCTTCCAGATAAGCCACCACGAGTTGCGCGTTGTCGTAAAGCATCTTCTCGAAGTGGGGCACGAGCCATACGGCATCGGTTGAATAGCGGTGGAATCCGCCGCCGAGCTGATCGTACATACCGCCCCGCGCCATCTTCTCCAGCGTCAATTCTGCCATTTCAAGCGCATCCGAGTTCCCGGTCCGCTGCCAGTAGCGCAGCAGAAAAGGCAGTCCCATGCTCGGTGGAAACTTGGGCGCGTTGCCGAAACCGCCGTAGTGGGAATCGAACGTCGAACGAAAGTGGCGAAAAGCACCATCGGTGAGATCGTTTGTCAACTCGTGTCCGTGGTCGCTCACACTCGATAACTGAGTGAGGTGCTCCACAATCTGTGCGGCTTGCTTCGCGACATCATCGCGTCGATCACGGTAAGCGGCCGCGACGGCTTGCAGCACGTTTGCAAATCCGGGGCGTCCGTACCGGTCATCGGGAGGGAAATAGGTGCCGCCATAGAAGGGTCGGAGATCGGGAGTGAGAAACATCGTCATCGGCCATCCTCCCTGCCGCGTCATGATCTGCACCGCGTTCATGTAAATCTCGTCCAGATCGGGTCGTTCCTCGCGATCAACCTTGACGTTGACGAAGTGCCGGTTCATGATGGCGGCGATTTCCTCGTTTTCGAAGGACTCGCGCTCCATCACATGGCACCAATGACAAGCGGAATAACCGATGCTCAAGAGGATGGGTTTATCCTCTGCTTTGGCGCGCGCCAACGCTTCTTCACCCCACGGATACCAATCCACGGGATTATGGGCATGTTGCAGAAGATAGGGGCTGGTTTCATTGCCGAGTCTGTTGGTATGTTTCGGCATATCTGACATAAATTTCCTTCCATCCAACTGTATTTGGACGCAGGTTTACGCAATGTGGATCATATTCTCACTCATCACGCTCAGCTCGTAACGCGGTGTAACTCCGATGCCGGACAGGACTAATTTTTCCCTCATCCACCGCTTCGGTCACCGCACACCCCGGCTCGCTAAGATGAGAACAGTCGTTATATTGGCAGTTGCCAAGGTAGGGCTCCAACTCCGGGAAATAGCGGTCAAGGTTCTCCGTTTCAATCCCCCACAGCCCAACTTCTCGTATCCCCGGGGTGTCCGCCGCCTCTCCGCCAAAATCAAGAGGAAAGAGTTCGACAAAAGTGGTCGTGTGTCTGCCCTTTTCCGACTTTCTTCCAATTTCTCCGACACGCAGGCTTATCCCCGGCTGAATGGCGTTTATAAGGCTTGACTTGCCAACACCGGATGCGCCGACGAGTACGCTAAACTTCCCCTCCATTACTCGTCGAAGTTCGCAAACGCCCGGGGATTCCACCGTACTTGTGTAGATAACCTCATAACCGAGGTGGCGATAGGCGCTAAAGAGCGACGTTACCCGTTCCCGTTCGTCCGAATCAATGAGATCCATTTTGTTCACGCAAACGACGACATCCATTCCGCCGTTTTCCGCCAATATCAAGAACCGATCCAGAAAACGGAAATTCAGGTCCGGCAGGCGCGTCGAGATGATCACAATCACCCGGTCCGCGTTGGCGACGACGACCTGCTCGACCATCTCGCGCTTACCCGGATATTGACGTGAAAACTTCGTACGGCGCGGCAGCAACTCTTCAATGACACCCTCCTCATCGTCAAGTTGGGTGAAGATCACTTCATCGCCCACGGCAACCGGATCTGCGTAAATCCGCCTGCCTATTTCGGAACGTTGTTCGCGTTTGATGCGTCCGCGCAGAGTGCAACGGAGAGTGAGATCATCGCGCCGAACGTCGTAGAATCCCGATCTTGCGCGAATGACTCGCCCCTGAATCTTATTCATA
>JAJDTR010000042.1 GCA_022827055.1 Candidatus Poribacteria bacterium
CATCACGGCGGGGCAAGGGGATCTCTATCGCACTCGCTATCCGCTCGCTTGATTCCCGTCTACGGGTTTTGTGCTGAACTGCTTTCCGCACAACCCAACCGGTGTACTTTATGTACAAAGTCGAGCTAAGATTCCTCCAAAAGTCATTGGTCATGAATCTAAGTGTTGCTTACATGACCAAAAAGCATCTGTCCGATCTTCTTTGTGTCATTCTTAAATTCTAGAATGCGATCTTTCGATGCCATCAGTTGAAAGTTGGAAGCGTTAATATGGAAGTTAATATCCGGATCGGTTGATTGGCACGGCTTGTTATGCTGCTTAAATCTACGAAACCGAACTTTATAGGCAGGTCCGGTGGAGGGCATTGTGTTTCGTGGGTGCAGTTTATCGGTTGGGAAGGTTAAAGCTGACTCGTACATCCGTTCCGCCAAATGAGTTCGGTTCCATTTTCACCTCGTCCGATAGTTGTTCTACCATGTAGATTCCATGTCCCCGTTCACGATCCGGCGCTCGACGTTGGTATATTTCGTTGAGTTTTTCCGTTGTTAACCAATCCCCTCTGTCATGCGTTCCTTTGTCGCTGACAAGAATATCAAGTTGATGGTCATTAACATCAATGTTGATAGCGATTCCCGTATCGTCGCCTTCCGATCCGTGCTCAATTGCATTCCCGCAGATCTCATCAATCGCAAGTTGAATGTCCGAAATGCGCTGTTGGCAGAATCCGAGTTGCTGAGCCAATTGTTTGAGAAGAGCGAGAACCGGCTCGATATACCACAAACCACTGGGCACCTGGATTTCAATATGCTTTTGTCCCATGTCTTTACCGCAAGTTTTAGCGCAGAAAATGAGTTGTCGCTCTGGTTGTAACGCATATGTTGCCGCCACGGAAACAGGTTCGAACCAACCAATTGGAACAATCGTGCCTCGAAAAACCATGTATTCAGGCTTCGGTTCAACGTTGAATCACGCGTGTCATCGAACACGAATCACGATCAATATGCTGCGGTGCATGCACGTTTTTAGGCTATCTAGGGAATTGTGACTCGGCGTCAAAAGGCTGTAATCGCGCTGTTTTCCGACTCATAGATTTCGACGACGCTAGAAGCGCCGGTGAGATCGAAGGTTCGTTTAATGTTGTCCGAAAGCCCGCATACTTTTACATCACCGCCTCTTTGGCGTATTCGCTTTGCCACACCAACTATCGCTCCGACACCCGTGCTGTTGATATGATCAACATTTCCCATGTTAACGATGATTTTTTGAGTTTTGCTCATGAGAAGATCTTCAAGGGTTTCTCGCAAGTCGGAAGCCACATAGCTTCCAAGGTCTTCTTGAATTTCAATAACGGTTACATCAGAATTTTCTCGAACGGTCATGGGCCTGTTTCCCATTTTAAATTTCCTCTCGTCACACTAAATGGTCTATTCGCTAAGAATTTAAAAGTAAGGAGGTCGCGACCTAGAGGTCGCTCCTACCGGTTGTCGTAAGGCTGTTTACGGCACACGGCGTGTGCCTACTACCTTGAACCGATGCCATATTCTTTTGGCGAGAAGACCACTAAATTTCGTAATATATCTTCATCAGATATTACCCGCCTATTGTAACAGAAATGGAACAATAAAGTCAAAGCAAATCAAACTTGCGGTTTATACAAATTCAGCAAAATTGAGAGGAAATTTATTGTTTGCAAACAGTCATCAAACAAGCGAATCGCGATAGGAAATATCTAGAGAGGACTCTAGCGTGGAAGTAT
Organism: Candidatus Poribacteria bacterium; assembly: GCA_022827055.1. Lineage (GTDB taxonomy): Bacteria > Poribacteria > WGA-4E > WGA-4E > JAJDTR01 > JAJDTR01. The sequence goes on from JAJDTR010000042.1 coordinate 1,757, forward strand.
CTATCGTGCTATAATCCTATCGGTATCTGCTATCGCCCGGGATTAACTATCGATCAAAGAACGAATAGATCAAGCGACCGATTAGAATCAAAGAACGAATAGTGAGTGCGATAGAAATCCCACTGCGATAGTAAGTCCTGCTCACTATCCGTTCAGTTGATCGTTCGTTGTCCGCTCACCTGATCGCTCCCATGGACAATTAAAATCTGACTCGATTGCTTTGATTGAACAAAAGATTGCTGTTGCAAGTCATTATTTGCGTATGCTATACTATACAAGTTTTAACCGATTGTGGGCGGTAATGACCCTATCCTGAGGATAGAACCATGACAAAGGAGGAGTCTGGTTGAGTTAGATTTAGAATTATTTTTCGTTTTCGGATGAAGCCAGATAAGTTGATGAACGAGGATTCACATAAAGAAAGGGAAACTTTAGATCAAGATACTAACGTGATGGAAGCAGCAACCGATACTTCGGAAAGCCTTCAGGAAGAGTCTCAAGGCGACCAACCGGAGGGCAGCGTGCAGAGTGCCGTTGAGGAAGATACCTCAACGGGTGACAAGGAGGACATTGACGCTTCAGAAAATGCGGAGGAAGATTCCGCTGTTTCTCCAGAAGCCGCTGTGCTTAGCGAAGTCACGGAAGATTCTCAGCAACCGGTCTCCGACACGCCAACTCCAGACAATGAACCAGATACCGGCGCATCTCTGTTGAGCGACGAGTCTCTCGAAAAGGCGTATGATAACTCCATCAAAGCTTTTACCGAGGGGCAGATTGTAAAAGGCGCGGTGGTGGAGCTTAGTCGTGACGAAGTCATGATTGACATAGGGTTCAAATCCGAAGGATACATTCCGTCATCCGAGTTTGAGGCGACCGAGGACGGTATGCCCCAAGTGCAGGTGGGCGAGGAAATTGATGTATACATTGTCCGGAGGGAAGATGCCGACGGTCAGCTTATTCTTTCAAAGAAACTCGCCGATCAGACTCGAATTTGGGATGAGGTCGCCGAGGCATGTGAAAAGGGTCAGACGGTTGAAGGCAAGGTCGTCGAGAGAATCAAAGGCGGACTGCGTGTCGATGTAGGGTCCTTGCGAGCATTTCTTCCTGCCTCACAGATAGAATTGCGTCCGATTCCAAATCTGGACAAATACGTTGGGACGACGCTTGAACTCAAGATAGTTAAACTCAACAAACGGCGTCACAACATCGTGTTGTCCCGGCGGGCGTTGCTGGAAGAGGAACTCGTCGCGCGCAAGACGGAACTCCTTGGTGGTCTCGAGGCCGGACAGACCCGAACCGGGGTTGTCAAGAATATCACTTCATTCGGCGCATTTGTTGATTTGGGCGGCATTGATGGGCTCCTCCACAAAACCGATATGTCGTGGAAGAAGGTAAATCAGCCTTCTGAAATCGTTTCCATCGGCGACGAGATTGAGGTGCTCGTCATCGGTGTGGACCACGAAAAGGAGAAAGTGTCATTAGGGTTAAAACAGAAGACGCCAAATCCTTGGGATGGTATCGAGGAAAAATACCCCATTGGCTCCACCGTCAAAGGGAAAGTGGTCAACATCGTCAATTACGGGGCATTCCTGGAATTGGAAGAGGGCGTTGAGGGGCTTATTCACGTCTCGGAAATGTCGTGGACACGGCGCAATGTCGCGCCTTCCAAGTTTGTGACAAAAGATGACGAGATCGAGGCAATAGTTCTTGATATTACCAAATCTTCGAGAAGAGTTTCTCTCGGGCTGAAGCAGTTAGAACCCAATCCGTGGGAACTGCTTGAAGAGAGATTTCCAATTGGGACAAAGATTACCGGGCGCGTACGCAATCTCACAGATTTCGGTGCGTTCGTGGAAATTGAAGAGGGAATCGACGGACTAATTCACGTCTCGGATCTCTCTTGGGTCAAGCGCGATGTACATCCGCGCGAGGTTTTGAAGGAGGGCGACGAGGTTGAAGTCGTGGTCCTACAGATTGATCCCGCCGAACAACGCGTGTCGCTAGGGTTGAAACAGGTCGAACCAGACCCTTGGTTGCAAGTCCCCGAGAAATACAAGATCGGCTCCGTGGTGACCGGCGAGATTATGAACTTAACGAGTTTCGGTGCATTTGCCAAGCTGGAAGATGCCGTTGAAGGACTTGTCCACATATCGGAACTAGCCGACCGAAGAATTGAAAAGCCGGAAGAGATTGTCTCGATTGGCGATCGATTGGACTTAAAAGTAATTCATCTTGATGTCAACGAGCGTCGGATCGGTTTAAGTTTGAAAGCCGCGCTGGCTGAACAGGAACGGGCCACAACGGTTCAGTATCAAGAAGAACAGTCTGAGAGTAGCGAAGAAGAACCGTCAACATTAGGCGCTTTGCTTAAAGAAGAATTAGATAAGCCAAATTCGGATAGCTGATTCCCTAACCGCAACAGTGCGATAAGGGATTTTCAAAACCTGTCATTGCGAATTTTTCAAAATTGAGCCCACCTTCTTTATGGCGCGTCCAAGTGGGACAGCTTGGATTTCATAAACCGTCGGGTACGGCATCTGACGAATTTGTCAGGTTCAGGTTTTAATGGAAGATTAACGGCTTAATATTTCAGTGAGCCGTTCGGCTACTGTCTACGCCCATGCGCTTATCTTTGCATTGACCTGCCCCGCAAGGCTGCCATTTGGATGTCGTGTCCCACCTCATTCTGTTTTCAATCCTCGCCTACGTATAATCGGTTGATGAAAATCCTTCCAGCTGGTCACGATAAGTCTGCCTATCTCATGTTTGACCCCAGATTCTCGACAAATCATGTGAACTTTCGGAGATTCTTGTTTAACGGTTCTGCGTGTAACCGTGGTTGATTACACTTGCCTATGATTGATGATCCGAATGATTTGAGGCATTCAAATAACCAATTAACCGAAGTCAGAATCAAGATGAACTGTCCGCAGAGAAAAGCGGCGCGTTATCAATATCGGGACAATTTCGGAGAAAAGACTTTACACTTTGAGGGTGATATGGAAGAGAATCTTCCAACCTTCCAATCCTATTCAGCCTAGTAACCTCAGGAGAAAAACTCTAACACTAACATTCGCTTACTACATCCTCTAATAAAATATATGGGGAGATACAAATTGAACCGAAACTATTTATTTACATCAGAATCCATAACCGAAGGACATCCCGACAAGGTTGCGGATCAGATTTCGGATGCCGTGCTTGACGCAATTATCTCGGAAGACCCGATGAGCCGCGTTGCCTGCGAGACGCTCGTGACAACCGGACTTGCGCTTGTCGCCGGCGAAATTACGACGCACGCAACTCACGTCAATATTCCGTCGCTTGCCCGAAGTGTTATACGAGACATCGGCTATGTGGACGCGAGTTATGGGTTTGACTGTGATCATTGCGCTTTATTGACGGCGATTGACGAGCAATCCCCCGATATCGCGATGGGGGTCGATCGCCGGGGCGCAGGCGATCAGGGCATGATGTTCGGCTACGCATGCAACGAAACGCCGGAATTGATGCCGATGCCCATCACGCTGGCGCATAAACTCACTCGGCGTCTGGCCGAAGTGCGGAAAGCAGGCGTACTTGAGTTTCTTCGCCCGGACGGAAAATCTCAGGTGACGGTCGAATACCAAGATGGGGTACCCGTTAACGTAGATACTGTCGTCATTTCTACCCAACACCATCCGGACGTGCCCGACGGGGTGTTGAAGGAGGGCGTGGTCGAAGAGATTATCAAACGCGTCATTCCCGACGATCTGCGAAGCGGAGACATCAAGTATCACATCAATCCCACAGGCAGGTTTGTCGTGGGAGGACCGCAGGGTGACGCGGGTTTAACCGGCAGAAAAATTATTGCCGATACGTACGGCGGGATGGGCAGACACGGTGGAGGCGCGTTTTCCGGCAAAGATCCGACGAAGGTTGATCGGAGCGCATGCTACGCGGCTCGGCATGTGGCAAAAAACATAGTTGCCGCCGAACTCGCCGATCGATGTGAAGTGGAGGTCTCCTACGCCATCGGAGTGGAGGAACCCATTTCAATCATGGTTGAGACATTCGGGACCGGCAAAATCGCTGACGAACAACTTACAACAATTATTCAGAAGGAGTTCGATTTAACGCCGTATGGAATCATCCAGCGCCTTGATTTGCGAAAGCCAATTTACAGAAATACGGCAAGTTATGGGCATTTTGGTCGTGATGAACCGGGCTTTACGTGGGAATTAACAGACTACACCGATTTGCTTAAGTCGGAAGTCGGAATTTGAAGGAGTGGAAATGGACTGCGATATAAAAAGTCGCGATTTGGCAGCAGAAGGAAAACAACGAATTGACTGGGCAGATCGATTCATGCCCGTGCTACGTTTAATTCGCGAGCGTTTCGAGAAAGATCGTCCGTTGGAGGGGATTAGGGCGGCCGCGTGTTTGCACGTTACAACGGAAACCGCCAATCTCATGCGAGCACTGAAAGCGGGCGGAGCAGAGGTGGTATTGTGCGCCTCGAATCCATTGAGCACGCAGGATGACGTGGCGGCATCACTCGTCGTGCACGATGAAATACCGGTGTTCGCCATTAACGGCGAAGACACCGAAACCTACTACCAACACATCGACGCCGCCATCAATTCGGGCCCAATGATTACCATGGACGACGGCGCCGATCTCGTGTCTCGACTTCACGGCGAAGACATGAACCCCGCGTTTGTCGAAAATGTGTTTGCGGGCACGGAGGAAACGACCACCGGCGTGATTCGGCTGAAGAGCATGGCGAACGAAGGGGTGCTGAAGTATCCCATAATCGCGGTCAATGACGCCAAAACGAAGCACTTCTTCGATAATCGGTACGGTACGGGCCAGAGCACGTTGGACGGTATCATTCGGGCAACGAATGTGTTAATCGCGGGGTCAACTGTTGTGGTAGCCGGCTATGGTTGGTGCGGTCGAGGATTTGCGAACAGGGCGCGGGGATTGGGCGCAAATGTCATCGTCACCGAGGTCGATGCGCTCAACGCGCTGGAAGCGGTGATGGACGGATTCCGCGTCTTGCCCATGACCAAAGCCGTGACCGAGGCCGATGTTGTGGTAACCATTACGGGCGACATACACGTTCTTCGACGCGAGCATTTTGAAGCCATGAAGGATGGCGCGCTCATCTGCAATTCAGGGCACTTCAACGTCGAAATCAACATCGAGGATCTTGAGGAGCTGAGCATCGAAAAGAACGTAGTGCGTAATTATGTTGAAGAGTATACGCTGAAGGATGGGCGCAAACTCCATCTCCTTGGCGAAGGGCGACTCATTAACCTTGCCTCCGCGGAAGGTCACCCGGCAAGTGTTATGGACATGAGTTTCGCGAATCAAGCGCTGTCGGCGGAGTATATCGTAAAGAACCGCGATAGTCTGGAAAAACAGGTATATGTTGTTCCAGAAGGTATCGATGCATCGATTGCCGAACTGAAACTTCAAGCGCTTGGAGTCGAGATAGACGAGCTTACGGAGGAACAACAGACGTATCTGAGTTCTTGGACTATGGGCACGTGAGCCAGCGGCAAGTTAGAGTGTTAGCTGCTAGCGATTGATTTGGAGGATTTGCTCTCATGAAAATATCAGATCGGTGGGAAAATGTGACTCTGCTCGTGTGCGCTATCGTCCTCCTTCCAATCTGGATGGCGCAATCAAAGCAGGTGCCCATGCCCGGCGGGGTAGCTAGCCTGCTTCAGGTATTACAGTTTGTCTTGCTCGTGGTGCTTGTTACCATTCTGATACGGCGCGTGCGGAGGGTGGTGGCGGCATTCCGCGAAAACAAGAATCGTTGAAGTGACCTCTTTCCGGTGCAGTAAGAGCCTACTTGAAAAACCGGTGTAGGTTGAGTTAGTCCCGCCCTGTTAAGCGTTCGACGGCATCCGTAGGGGTTGGGTTTCCCAACCCGTTGGACGAGGGGACCTCGCCCCTACAGTATACCGTCACACACCGCACATGGAAATTGTAATTGTCCCAAACCGTTTCTACGCAAATCAAAAACTTTTAAAACTGAGGTAGGTTTGGCCTGTCAAATGTCAACAGAACCTACTCCCTTCGATTGTCCTTTTCTTGAGGTTTCATCCAGATGAGTATCTTGGTTGTCGGATCCGCGGCGCTTGATTCGGTTGAAACGCCCACCGGTCGTGTTGAAAATGCCCTCGGCGGATCGGCCATTTATTTTTCCACCGCGGCGAGTTTCTTTACTGAATCCATACGAATGGTCGCTGTCGTAGGGGACGATTTTCCACAGGAACATGTCGCATTCCTTGAATCGCGGCGTATCAATATTGAAGGATTGGAACGAGTGGAAGGCGGGCGGACTTTCCGTTGGGGAGGACGCTACACCGATGATTTGAACTCGGCGTCTACGCTGTTTACGGATCTTAACGTGTACGGAGACTTCCAGCCAAAATTGCCGGAGCCATATCGGGACACGCCGTACGTTTTCTTAGCCAATATCAATCCGGAGCTACAGCTCAACGTTCTCGAACAGGTCAATCGGCCGAAGTTGGTTGTTTGCGACACGATGAACCTTTGGATTAATACCAGTCGCGTGGCGCTGATGCAAACGCTCGAGAAGGTAGATATTCTCATCCTGAACGATTCCGAGGCGCGACTATTGACGGGGGAAGACAATCTTATTTCCGCCGCCAAGAAAATCCTTACTTGTGGACCGAGTCGAGTGATTGTCAAGAAGGGGGAACACGGCGCCATATCCCTCACCGAAACGACCTTTTTTTCTGCTCCGGCGCATCCGCTTGAATCGGTGTGCGATCCAACAGGGGCGGGGGACAGCTTTGCCGGCGGGTTTCTTGGACATGTCGCCTCGGTCGGCAACACCGCCGAGGAGACCATCCGACAAGCCATCATCTACGGCACAATCGTCGCTTCGTTCAATGTAGAGGATTTTAGTCTGGAGCGTCAGCGTATCTTGAAACGCGCGGAGATCGATCGCCGCTACGAAGAATTGCGGGAATCGACGCGGTACTGAAGTCGCGCACGAATAATGGTGGGCGGGGGACTTACTATCGCACTAAGATTTCTATCGCGCTCCTTATCCAGTCGCTTGATCCCACCCTACGAAAAACTACATGATGTGAATGGCGCGATCGTACGCCGCTTCCGCCGATTCCATAACCGCCTCGCCTAGCGTCGGGTGTGCGTGAATGGTGTGAGCCAGCTCTTCCACGGTTGCCCCCAAACCGATTGCCACAACAGCTTCGTGAATGAGATCCGATGCATGCGCCCCGACAATATGCACACCGAGGATATCCCCGGCATCGGAATCGGAGATGATTTTGACAAATCCGTCTGTCTCGCGCATGCCGATCGCTTTACCGCTTGCGGCATAGGGAAATCTGCCTACCTTAACCTCGTACCCTTCCGAGGTTGCCTCGTCTTCCGTCATGCCCACTCTCGCGATTTCGGGGATTGTGAAGACGCACCAAGGAACGGTTCCGTAATCCATTTCCGCATCTTCTCCCATACAGTTTCGCGCTGCCACAATCCCTTCCGCCGATGCCACGTGCGCTAACGCATATCGGCTTGCCACGTCGCCGACAGCGTAGATTCCGGGCACATTGGTCTCCATCTTATCGTTGACAAGGATTTTCCCTTGTGCCGTCTCGACTCCCGCTTGCTCCAATCCAATGTTCTCGGAGTTCAATCGTCGTCCTATGGAAATCAACATTTTTTCAGCCGTAAATTCTTCGCCGGATTCCAGCGTAGCCTTGACCTCGGTTTCTGATTTCGCAACATGCGTTATATTCGCTCCCGTCTTGATTGTGATGCCCTTTCGTTTCATCGACTGTTGAACATGCCTGACAACATGAACATCCTCTGTTGAGAGGATGCTGGGCAGAAGTTCGAGGACGGTAATTTGGGAGCCCAAGCCGTTGTAGATTGAGGCGAACTCGCATCCCGAAACGCCGCCGCCGACGATGATTAGGCTTTGCGGCAGTTCGGACAATTCCAAGATGCCAGTTGTAGTCAATACCTGCCGCTCATCGATTTCAAAGATTGGAATATTCGCCGGCTCGGAACCGGTGGCAAGTATAATTTTCGACGCGCTTATCTGATCCACCGAACCATCGGCTTTGTTTACTGCGATCCTACCGCCGCCTGTCAACTTTCCATAACCGTTGATTGTGTGAACCCCGTTTCCTTTCAGCAGTTGTCCGATGCCCTTGGTCAGTTTTGTGACGGTCTCATTCTTGTGAGCCAAAACCTGGGGATAGTCAATTTCAGCGCCTTGAATTTTGATACCAAACCCCCCGGCATCATGAATTTGTGTCATCAGATTCGCGACGGCATAGAGCGTTTTGGTCGGAATGCACCCGCGATTCAGGCACGTGCCTCCCCAATCCCCCTGTTCAATTAAGCACACCGCGCCGCCCATCTGGGCGGCTTTAATCGCCGCGACGTAGCCTCCGGGCCCACCGCCGATAATAGCAACGTCAAATGTGGACATCTCCGCCTCCGTGAAATATGATTCGCTGGTAGAATGCTCGCGGGGTATTATATAGACGTGAAATAGTAGTGTCAAGGCGATTTGACAGTGCACCGAGAGTCGATGTAGAGAACGGATTTATTATCAAAAAGACAGTTCGTAGGTTGGGTTGAACGACAATCGCAAAAAAGAACGCACGGTATTCCACCTTGATTCCGACACTCAACACCGCTTACAGACTCAAGAATCGACGAGAAACCAAACCTAAATGCTACCTCCCTTCCCACCTCCGATCCTTCCCACTCACGGTTGCGGTTACTGGTGACAGGTCACTTGCCACTGCTTTTCCGGTGAATCCATTTGACAATACTATGTGGATGTGATATGATTGAATCGCTTGGATGGAGAACACAAACCACGTCTTTTTCTGACTCATCTTGGCGCAGAAAGGCTCTTTCGCCTTGGCAATAAATTGACTACGGAGTATTTTTGAAATGACCTACGTGATTGCGGAACCGTGTATTGATGTTAAAGATACTGCTTGTGTTGATGTATGTCCCGTCGACTGCATTCACCCGACATCATCGGACCCTAGATTTGAAGAAGTCAACCAGCTCTTCATAGAACCCGAAGAATGCATTGACTGCGGAGTGTGCGAACCTGAATGTCCGGTAGAGGCGATTTTCATGGAAGAGGATGTTCCGGAGGAATGGACACACTTTACGCAACTGAACGCGGATTATTTCCAATAATAATCCGACGAATTTCGGGCGGGCACCGAATTTGACTGTCGACCGAGAAACGGGGATAGGTCCTCATCCGGGAGTTGGGTCGTCGAAAGAATCGGCGCGGACCAACACGACCGTCGGCATGACTTATTGAGAGTGAGGATTTTGTCGACCTCTGGCGGGAATTCCCGATAATCTATTGTCTTCAGATTCTAAATAGATCGCTGCACAGTTGTTGATAGGACTTTCCCCGTAGCGGGTGTGAAATGATTGTCTTGCTTAGAATGGGGACATGGAGAAGGAAATCGCGAACACCTATTGGCGTAGAAGGCTTCATTTGCCTTGGAAACAAGTCAAACGTGACGTGTTGAAATGACCTACGTGATTACGGAACCGTGTATTGATGTAAAGGATACTGCTTGTGTTGATGTGTGCCCCGTGGACTGCATCCACCCGACGGCATTGGCTGAGGAGTTCGAGAACGTGAACCAGCTCTTCATAGATCCTGAAGAGTGCATTGACTGCAATGTTTGCGAACCTGAATGTCCGGTAGAGGCGATTTTCATGGACGAGGATGTTCCGGAGGAATGGGCTCACTTTACTCAACTGAACGCGGATTATTTCCAGCAATGATGCGTCGAATCGCAGGCGAGGGCGGAGATTGACTGACGACGGCGAAACGGGGACGGGTACCTAGCCGGGAGTAGGCTCGTCGAAAGAATTGGCATGAACCAACACGAGTGTCGGCTTGATTCATTGCGGTGAGATTTTGTCAGCCGCGGGTGGGAATCGCCGATTATACCTTGTCTTCCGGGTGTAACCCGTTCGTTGCAGCGGGTTGATGTGCCTATTTACCGATTTCTCCTATTTGTGTCGGTTAATCATGTTTTGCGGCGAAAAGAGGTAGGAAAGTGCCGTGACAGCGCGCGCCGGTCCCCGTCCATTTCAAAGCGCCAATCGCAGACAACTCAGCCTCGTGCGCTATTCTCCTCAAATCTCTTCCTTTGAACACACCCTAAATTTCTCTACCGCAGAGCGAAACAGGACAATTTTCGAACCGTTTCGCAGCACGAGTTTGATTTCATTCGCACTTTCCCAGTCTACGCTCCCGCGGAAAACCTCGCCTTCACGCATTGTCACTTCGATAGGAATTCGATCTACACGGGCTGCCACGAGTTTCCCTGTGTCGATTTGGAACCCCTCCTCGGTAGAACCTGCGGGCCCCAGTTTAAGATCTCGAATCTTTTCGTCGTAGTCGAAGATTGCTTGTAATTTTGCGGCGTCTTGAGCTTTATAACAGAATTTGAGGTTATTCCTTGAAATTTCGAGATTCTCGTCATCAATTCGGAGGGTGAATTCGTATTTATTAAATCCCTGAATCGTTCCCGAGATGATTTGATGGTCGTACAAGCCAAAGATCATGTTGGTTTGAAATTCAATCTGCTTCTGAATGTATAGGTTGCCGAAGGTTGGTCGATTAACGCGCTTCGATCTCGGTTTCGGAGCGGCGTCATCGGCGGCATGTTTCTTTGCTCCCTCATCGATTCCGGATTCAACATCTTCATGCGGGACCGACTGAAGAGACATATCCTCTACCTGGGATTCAACTTCACGATGATTGGTAGCTTGGAAAGATTGATTCAGATTCAAACTCTTTTCCGGGTGCTGCGACAGGGAGCCCAGATAATCACGCGGTATGACGGCTTTGCCTTGACGAAGCCACTTGCGCTCGATTGGAGAAAGCAATACTTCGACATCTTGAGCGACTAGTCCCCTTTTCCCTTCGACGACGCTATATTCCACGCGTTGTCCAATCCGAAGTTCATCATCTTCCCAGTATTTCACTGAAGAGTTGTGTAAAAAAACGTCCGCATCGCCACTGTCTTGTGCAATGAATCCGAACCCCTTTTCAGCGTTATAGTATTTGATTCGGCCTGTCGGCATAGTTCCCCTACCTCTGCAATACCTTCATGCAGGAATCGTGTGTAACTGTATCGTTATTTTCATTACGTATTCCGCTTCAATTTCTCGCTGTGGAACAAGATTCAGAATCCGTTGACAATTATTCCGTGGATAACAACGACATTTTAGTGTCGAAAGATTCAAAGATAACGAATTAGGAAATAGACGACGTAGTAAAAACAGGGTGGCGGCTATGCGGAAAACGGTTGCAGCAATTGATAAAAAAACCACTGCAGTAACGGAAGGAGACGATCTTGACACCTTGCTGGATGCGGTCGCTTCGATCGTCGCAGGCTCGTTGCCGATTCAGCAAGCCGTGCTAGTTACGGCGACTTCGTGGACGAGCGATAACGGCAGCCTGCACCTGTTCTCGAGAGCAGCGGACCGATGGCTCTTGGAGGAAAGGGACATCCCCGTGATGTTAGGCAGAAACGGGCTGGGATGGGGGAGTGGTATTCACCGCACGATTATTGATTCACCTAAAAAAGCGGAAGGAGATTCCAAGGCGCCGGCGGGTGTATTTCGACTTGGGCCCGCGTTTGGCTATGACACAGAACCGCCGGCAGACACATTGATGCCGTATCGATGTATTTCGGAGAAAGACTATTACGTCGACGACGTGCAATCGGAGGACTACAATCAGTGGGTTAGGCTTGGCGGAAATGCGGGATCGCCAGAGCAGATATGGAAATCATGGGAAGAGATGAAACGTCCGGACCACCTGTATGAGTTGGGAGTCGTTGTCGAACACAATGCCGCGCCGGTCGTAAAGGGTAGAGGGAGCGCAATTTTTCTCCACATCTGGCAGGAAAGAGGCGTACCAACAGCCGGATGTACCGCCATGGCGAAGGAGGATCTCACATCCCTGATTCAATGGCTTGAGCCTGTCAGAAATCCGTGCCTTATCCAAGCGCCCGTCGATGAACTGGGTCGATTGCGCCTTGACACGGCTGCCTTCCCGTAGGAGCGACCTCCTGGTCGCGACCCGCTTCCTGCCGCGGTTGGAGTGGTATAGTCTTGACCACCCATTAAATGAGTGCTACCATCTTCCGATAAGATCAAGCGAGTGAACAACGAGCGCGATAGAGATTCCCTCTGAATCCCCATGGTATAAAGGAGAAGATTATGAGCACAGAATACCCTCCCTTCATCAATGAAATCGTTCAGAAATTTGATGCACGCCAACCATTGCCTCCCCTCGCGCCGGAGAAGGAGTGGGATAGCGAACTGACGAGACAAATTCAGGCAACGTCAACAGCGGATCTCTTTGACGGTCGGGCTCTCAAAGATTTATCCTTGGCAAATGCGGTAAAGTCCGCACTGTTGCTGTGGAATGATGCGTTGGACGACTCTCACGACATCTCGCAGGGTGTCCGCTCTACGACGGGCAGTTATTGGCACGGCATCATGCACCGGCGCGAACCGGATTACAGCAATTCCAAATACTGGTTTGCGCGGGTGGGGAGCCATCCGATCTTTCCGACACTGCGGGTGCGTGTTCTTGATATCCTTGGGGCTGAGCCAAGTCAATCGGCTCAACTTGCCCGCTACGCGGAGGCAATCGAGCAAAACGACAATTGGGACGCCCCGCAATTTATTGATTGGTGCCAAGATGCTGCGAGACATAGCGATGGCGAGGTGGTTGAGTTCTTGCAAACGGTGCAGGTCGAGGAGATTAAACTCCTGCTTGAGTACTCCTGTCGAAATGCTATTGGATGAAAGCAGGCTGTTTTGGAGTTAGCCCGAAAAAACTATCGGATACGAGAGTTTTGTGTCCGATGTATGGAAAAGTTGTCTGGTTTAGCTGGATCGGGAAACCATTCATGATTTAAAGGAGAAATCAATGAATTTCAGGCAGAAAATCACGTTCAGTCTTTTGCTCACCATCGTTTTGGGCGGCGTTGCGTTTGCGCAGGTTGTCGACATTCCCGATCCGAACCTTCGCGCCGCCGTCGCCGATGCGTTGGGTATCCCGCATGGCGCCTCCATCACGCAAGCGGACATGCGCCAGTTAACGTCACTTAACGCTAAGAACCGTCAAATAACAGAGCTCACCGGCTTGGAGTATGCCACCAACCTGACCGAATTGCAACTGGGCGAAAACCCGATTACAGATATCAGCCCGTTGGCGCATCTCACAGAACTCACGCGCTTGCGGCTTAACGACTGTTGGACGATTGACAATATTAGCCCGATAGCACATCTCGCACAACTGCAAGCGTTAGATTTAGACCGCAACCTTATCCTTGATATCGGTCCGCTGGCGGGATTGACGGCGTTGGAATCGTTAGATCTTCGCTCCAATCAAATCGAAAACCTCAGTCCGCTTGCCAACCTGACGCAACTCATCCGATTGCTTCTGAACAACAATAAGATTAAAGATGTGCGTCCACTTGCAACGCTCACGCGGTTGGAGATTCTTCACATTCACGCGAACAGCATCACGGATCATAGCCCGCTTGATGGATTGTCGCTGACTGATTTCCTCTACGACCAAGTGTGCGAAATGGAACCACTGCCACTTCAACCACGATTGGTCAATCGAGATTACCCGAACGTTGCCGGCGCCAACTGGCTTTTCGGACAAGATCCACGCATCGATTTATCATATGGCGACCTTTTCCAGATGCATCCGCGCGCCGACGGCCGGTTGACGGGCGACTTTGAACGCGGGTTACAGGAGCGGGATGAATACATCGCGGCTAATCCGAATGCGGTGTTTTTAATGCATATTCTCGAGATGAGGGGCGCGGCAATCGATTACTGGGGAAAGGAATGGCCGTATTGGGTTCGGGATTCGGCCGGGAACGTTGTCTTCGAAGGGGGGCCGGGAGGAGCGGCACTGGTGGATTTCACACATCCCGAGGTGCAAGATATCATTGTTCAGCAAGCGATAAGTGTTTCGAGATGCGGGCTTTTCGACGGCATCATATTCGACTATTGGAGGGACGAAGATGATGTGCTACACGGTTATGTCAGCATTGAGGCACAACTTCAGGCGCGGTTAAACATCGTGCGGCGAATACGCGCGGCAACACGCCTCAACTTTCTCATCCAGGTCAACTCGAATTGGGCTATATTACCGTACACGGGACCTTACATCAACGGTCTGTCGATGGAGACAGGCATTCCGAACTGGGGCAAGACGCCGGAGGAGCGCGAAGTAATGGTGACGGGAGTCGAAAAAACGGTCATTTGGGCCGAGGAGAACATGCGCGAGCCTCGTATAAACGCTATTTTCGGGGAAGCGTTTCCGGCCGATGAGGAACCGAGATCGGCTAATTTTCAATGGGTTCGTTTGCTGACGACGTTAAGTTTAACTCATTCCGACGGGTATGCAATGATACAACACCTTGGTGTTCCCAGGGGCGACGACCAGCATTGGTACGATTTTTGGGATGCAGACTTGGGTCAACCGGTGAGCGCGAAAAGGCAACTGTATCAAGACATAGAAGGTCTTTACATCCGTGAATTTACGAACGGGTGGGCGGTCTACAACCACAGCGGGGAAGCGCAGGTCATCATGTTGCCGGAGGAGGTACAGGGCGTCGCCAGTGGTTTGGTAAACACGGAGCACGCCCTAGCTAACCTTGACGGAGAGATGTATCTGCGAATCAAACCGAAGAATCCGGCGGATGTGAATGGAGATGGCGTGGTGAATATTTTAGATTTGACGATTATTGCCCGAGATTTAGGGACGGATAGGTTGGAGGGGGATGTGAACGGAGATGGGGAAGTGAACATTCTTGATTTGGTGTTTGTGGCGAATGAATTCTGAATCACGGATTAAACTGATTACACGGATTGAAAATCTCTATCGCGCTCGCTAACCACTCGCTTGATCGTCCTTCACTGCGCAAATGTATAGCATTCCAACGACCGAAAGTCGGTAAGCCTCCGTAGGATGACACGCGGAAGCTTATACCATTTCCATATATTAACAGCGCATTAATGGCGTCAATCAAGTCTTTCCAAAGCGGGGCAAGATGCCCCGCCTACAGTGTTTGGTGTGAAGGGTAACAGTTGGTATGGGTCACGTCATAATATTTTAATTGATAAAAACAGTATGCACTGTTATTCAAGCGAAATGATATTACATGATAATAGGGAAAATGCGTATGAAAACCTCACAGCAAGATAACGCTCAACAGTGGATAGAAAGCTGGGAACGGGCATCGGTTGCATTAAAAGCTATCAAACGACACGAACTCCGCACCTACGATTATGCGAAGAACCAAGCCATCGTGGACGGAATGTGCAATGGGCTTTTGAACGTCGAAAGGTACGATTGGATAGCGGACTGGTCGAACAACAACGTCTCTTCATGAAAATGAAATCATCATTGAGTGACTCTGCGGAGCAGTCTCGCACGAACATACGCTCGTCGCGACCGGTAGAGGAGAATAACTATGGCGATGATTGAAATCGGATCCACCAAGCAACTCTTCTTTGATGATTTCCTTATCGAGAGTTTGACTAACGCCAAGCAGGGGATGAACCCCGCGGTAAAGGTGGATAACAACCCCATCCTCCGACCGGAATGCCCGTGGGAAGGGAACTTCATGCGTCCCAACTCGGTGGTTTTTGACCCGGCCGAGCAGATCTTCAAAATGTGGTACTTCTCCTCAACCACCACCGTGCGCCTCGAAAACGGGAAGCCGGTTCCCGGCGGCGCGTCGGGGCTTCTCTGGGACACCCGAGGCGAAGTGAGGTGTCTGGCGACCTCCGAGGATGGAATTCACTGGGAACGGCCATCGTTGGGGCTCGTCGAGTTCGAAGGATCGACGGATAATAACATCCTACCGGAGAAAGAGAATCTGCCGAAGGTACCCGGCTTTCTGGATATGCAAGAGAGCGATCCCGCCAAGCGGTACAAGGCAATGATCATGATCGGCGACACGCAAACACGAGGAATGCAATACAATCTGTTCTATTCCCCGGACGCGCTCGACTGGACTCCGTACGAATATAATCCCGTCATTGATACCGGTCAGGAATTGGGACGTTGGGCGGGTCGTTTCCAAGGCTGGGATCCGATACGCGAGACATACTACGTCACCATGGAAGCCAGCCACCATTGGCGCGGACCTTACGGCAAACGGCTTGTCGGCAGGGCGGAGAGTCCGGACATGATACACTGGAGCGAGCCGGAGATTATCCTGGTACCGGACGAGCACGATTTTCCCGACACCGAGTTCTATAGCATGCCGGTCATCCTCTACGAGGGAGTCTACGTCGGGTTGCTGTGGATCTTCCGAACCACCAATGTGACCCATCATCCGGAAGTTGTTTTCAGCAGAGATGGATTCCACTTTCAGCGGAACTACCGCGAACCCTTCATCCCGCGCGGCGGTTCTTTATCGGACTTTGACTCGAGCAGCGTGTACGCGGAAACCATGATCGTTCACGGGGACCGCATCTTCACCTACTATATCGGCACCAACAGCCGTTCGCCCGAAATCGCGCTGGAGTTAGGCGACAAGTCTATGGAAGGGATTGGGCTGGCAGTCTCGCGTCTGGACGGATTTGTCTCTCTCGACAGCGGGAAGGGTTGGGTTACCAAGGACAGATCCGAGGAGGAACTACAGCACATCTATACCGAGCGGCAGGTTTTCGGTGAGCCGGAGTCCTTCGGTCAGATGACGACCCGTCCGTTCGGGTTCTCCGGGTCTCGCCTGTACCTCAACACAAGCATGGCGCCGATCGCCGCCGGACCGGGGCTCGGCGAGGTGCGGGTTGAAGTTTTAAGAGCGAACCATAAAAAATTACCCGGATTTAGCTTCCACGACGCCGACCCGATCACGGAATCCGGCACTTCCCAAGTTGTGTCGTGGAATGGAAATTCCGACGTGAGCGCGCTGGCTAACCAGCCGGTAAAGTTGCGCTTTTACTTCAAGAATGCCAAGCTCTATTCTTTTCAGTTCAAGTAATATGATAGAGGTTGCCGGGGTTCTGTTGACATTTCATCGTCACGACAATATTGAGGGAGACATAAATAGGTGTGCTCCGTATAATCAAATTGGGTAGAGCAACCAAGTTTGTATAAAGTAAGGGCGGGGCAACCCCGCCCCTACGATTGAGACAGAGTCTGCGTTCAATGGAATTGCGGTATACATAGGCAGCCGTAGGGGTTGGGTTTCCCAACCCATTGGGCGAGGATGGATCTCTATCGCGCTCCCTGTTCAGTCGCTTGATCTCAGTTGATTCTCGCCCCTACGATTACGGATGATTCGTAGGTTGGGTTGAACTAGGACAGCCAAAAAAAACCGACCTCTGTTTTCCATCTGGTTCCGATGTTTGATTGCACCAAAAAGTCTGAGGTCTAGTGAAACCCAACGAAGAACACGTTATCGGAAACATGGGTGTCGGGTCTCACTTACTCCAATCGCAAGACGAAGTTTTTTTGAGTCGAATTCTCTTTTGGCGTTGACATGTATCCGTGCATTGCCATTCAGCCCAGCCTTCAAGTCTTAGTCCCCATAGTCAATGGACTTCCATTACATAGAAATGGTATAATTACAAACCGAACTGAGTAAGTCCGCAACTAACTCAATCCCAATCGAGGAGGCTATACCATGAAGATTCGAAGCGTGCGCTCCTGCCGACAGTTTGTCCCGGTTGTTTGTATACTCGCCGTCGTGAATTGCACTGCCTTCGTCTACGCAGACTCAATCAAACCAGCTTATGAATACCAAGCGATAAAGAGACTTCACAAGAAGATGCTCGAAGGCAGCGGATCGGGCGACTTAAACGCGCTTATAGACAAGGCGGCGGCATTTGTCAATGAGCATCCCGGGTATAAAAGGGCAGCACGAGTGCATTATATCCTAGGCAATGCGCTGAGCCGTGCAGATCGCCCCGAAGAGGCACTCCAGACGTATCAACGCCTCACAAAGGATTACCCGGATGGTTCGTTCCCGGGGGACGCATGGCTAGAGATGGGATTGGCTTATGACAAGTTGGGGCGGCATGACGAGGCGGACAACGCCTATCAGCAGCTTGTCGATCACCCCAAATACGGCTCTCGTCCCTTTGCGAAGACCGCCAAGAGGATATTGGCTTTGGATAAGGAGTCGCGCAACGGCGAAATTCCGTCCAATAGATTCCAAATGGCCTCGCCGGACAAACTGCTCGGAGAACAGGCGATCGACTTCCATGTCAAGGATGTGAATGGAGAGGACGTTTCCTTGGAAAAATACCGTGGCAAAATCGTATTGCTCGATTTCTGGGCGGTATGGTGCGCGCCTTGCCGTGCGGAGACGCCACATCTGAAGCGGGCATACGAGGAATTTAAGAACCGGGAATTTGAGATAATCGGCATTAGCCTGGACCACGATAAATCCGAGTTGCTGGCATACATTGAGGAACAGGAAATTGCTTGGCCTCAGTATCTGAATGAGGCAGGGGAAAACGACGTTGCTCAAAAATATAACGTCATGGCGATTCCACAGACCTTCCTCATTGATCACGAAGGCGTGATTCGCAAAGCGAACCTGCGCGGGCACGCTCTGGAACCGGCGATTGCCGAACTGCTTCAAGAACGTGATGCAAAGTTGGGGACGGCAAACAACCCCGAGAAGTAACAATTCTTGTATTGATTCATAAACGGCGTCACATATGAACATTCTTGGTATTGACACCTCGTGCGACGAAACTGCCGCCGCAGTCGTCGTTGACGGCAGAGAGATCCTATCCAACATCATCTCTTCGCAGATCGATTTGCACCGGAAGTACGGGGGCATAGTGCCTGAACTGGCGTCTCGGAAGCATGTCGAGTCGATTAACTATATCGTAGACCAAGCGATGATAGAGGCGGGAACTACGTTTAATAATCTCGGGGCTATTGCGGTGACGAATCGCCCCGGACTAATCGGCGCGCTCCTCGTTGGCGTTGCCGCGGCGAAATCTCTAGCCTACGCGCATGACCTTCCATTGCTCGGCATCAATCACATCGAAGGGCACATCTACGCGAACTTCATGGTGCACGAGGAACTCCCCTTTCCGCACGTCTGTCTGACGGTCTCCGGGGGACACACACTTCTGGTCGAGGTGCAATCGGGAGGGCGTTATGAAGTTCTCGGGGGTACACTGGACGATGCCGCCGGGGAGGCGTACGACAAGGTGGCGCAGTATCTCGGTCTCGGTTTTCCCGGCGGGAAGGTAATCGACGACTTGGCAAAGCAGGGCGATCCGTCGGCGATTGAGTTTCCTCGCCCGATGATTGAGAGCGGCGATTATCAGTTTAGTTTCAGCGGAATAAAAACCGCCGTCAGATATTTCGTGGAAAAGGCGAAGTCTTCCGGGGAGATGCCTCCCATCGAAGATATCGCGGCTAGTTTTCAATCCGCCGTGGTGGACGTGCTGGTGCGAAAGACCATCCGCGCCACAGAAGCGAAAGACGCAAGAGCCATTACGCTGACCGGCGGCGTCGCCGCGAACAGCCAACTCCGCGCCTCAATGTCCGAAGCGGCGAATAGTCTTGGGGCAAAGGTGTACTATCCGCCAATAAACCTGTGCACCGACAATGGCGCAATGATTGCCGGCGTCGCGTATCACCAGTTTCAAGCGGGACAGAGGGATGCGCTTGACCTTAATGCTTCCGCTGCCGGACCGATTGCAGAATCGCAGCATCAGATTGCGTCGTAGGGTGGTTTGTCATTCTCTCCAATTTTGCATGTTTATTCATCCGGTTCGTGGGTCGGGTTAGGGGCCCGACCTACCGGATTGAGTAGTAATCTGGATCGCCAATATTTGTGAACTCGTTTTCTCCGCAGCTGCTCAATCAAGCCGTTGAACTTTTAAAAGATGGCGGCGTTGTCGCCTTTCCAACCGATACCGTATACGGCGTAGGAGTCGACCCGCTCCAACCGCAAGCGGTGCGCAAGTTGTATCGGATAAAGGGACGACCGGATAATAAACCGATTGCCATTCTCGTCGGATCGATTGAAGATGTCGAGCGGGTCGCTCATTCTCCCTCAGACCCCTTTTCTCGACTTGCGGATCGATTTTGGCCCGGAGGGTTGACACTCATCCTTGAGGCGCGAGATTTACCACCGGAAATCACCGCCGCCGGAAATACCGTGGGCGTTCGTATGCCAAATCATCCGTTGACATTGGAACTCCTGCGGGAGTTTGGTGGTCCAATCGCCACCACCAGTGCGAACAGATCTGGGGAGGATCCGGCAACCTCCGCCAGGGAAGTAGACGCGCAACTTGGGGATCGCGTCAACCTGATTGTCGACGGCGGAGACACTATCACAAAAGTCGCTTCGACGGTGCTCGATCTCTCGGCGTCACCTCCACGAATTCTCCGTCACGGGGGCATTTCCGAGCAGATGTTAATGGAATGTCTTAAAGATTAAATGCGATCTGCAGAAGCGCTATTGTCCAAACAGGCGTTGCGGCGCAGGTACAAGAAATCTTGATCTCTAGGGTGTGCCGACATTGACGTGAGACACCCACCAGTGCGAACGCCGTACTCCACGGGTTGGGGAACCCAACCCCTACGATTAGCGATGTATCTCCATCACGGGAGTTTGGTTCCGTAGGGGCGGGGTTACCCCGCCCGTGTTGCGATGACATGGCAACAGAACCTTGTGCTGGGCGGAAAGTTGAAATCTGGCGGTGGGTGGACGGTTAAAGCAAAGTAGAGAGCAGCGATAAATCTCTATCAGGATTTATTGCCGCACTCCTTTTAACTGATACCTCGTAATAACACCAAAAACCGATGGAGGATACTCTCATGGCACGACAAGTATTCGTAGACATCGACACCCAATATGACTTCATCAGTCGGGACGGAGCGCTCTCCGTGCCGGGCGCCGAAGAGATTCGAGGCAATTTGGAGACGCTGACCGATTACGCTGTTAATAACGGCATCAAGATTGTCGCTTCCGCGGATGCCCATGTCCCGGATGACAAAGAGTTTGAAGTTTTCCCTCCTCATTGCGTTCAGAACACCCCGGGGCAAAAGAAAATCGAGGAAACAACCACAGCGGCTACGATGGTGCTTAAGAACGACGCATCAGAAATAGCGCAAGCCAACCAGATCGAAGATGCCGACCAAATTCTGTTGGAGAAACAAACTTACGACGTGTTCACCAATCCAAGCGCGCCCGGTATATTTGAGGCAGCCGGCGGCGATGAATACATTGTTTACGGTGTAGCCACCGATTACTGTGTCAAGGCAGCCGCCATCGGCTTGCTCGAACGAGGTTACAACGTCACGGTTGTCAAAGACGCTATCGCAGCCGTTACGGAGCAAACGGGAAAGGAATCCATCGCGCTGATGGAGGAGATGGGAGCGGCATTCAAGACGACGCAAGAGGTTGTCGGCGGGTAGTCGGAGAGATGCATGGACACTTGCGAAAAAACCGGTTTGGCGTATCACCCCGATTATGTCAACCATGACACGGGACCGGGGCACCCCGAACGTCCGGATCGCATAAGAGCCGGGATTCAGGCGATTCGGGAATCAGACTATTGGGAAGAACTTCATCACATCGAACCAACCCATGCCGCCGTAGAGCAACTCCGGTACGCGCACGCCAGCGACTACATCGACCATGTACGGCGATGCTGTGAACAGGAAATCAACCTTGATTACGACACTCCGGTTGTACGGGAGTCGTTCGACATCGCCCGACGCTCAACGGGCGGGTTATTGAGAGCGGCTGACGCGGTGATGGCGGGAACGGTTCGTAACGCTTTCGCACTTGTTCGTCCTCCCGGACACCATGCGACGCCAAGCAGGAGTATGGGATTTTGCCTGTTCAACAATGTGGCAATTGCGGCTCGCTACCTGCAGCGCGAACACGGCATCCCCAAAATAGCGATTGTTGATTGGGATGTACACCACGGCAACGGCACGCAGGATATTTTCTATGCCGACCCGTCGGTCTTCTTCTTCTCTATTCACCAATCACCTTTGTATCCCGGCACCGGTGCAGCCAACCAGACAGGCTCCGGGGACGCGGTCGACACGACGCTCAACGCGCCGGTGCCGGCAAGGAGCGATATTTCTACCTATGTGGAAATCTTCGAGAAGGTGCTCACTCCGGCGTTGCTGAACTTCTCGCCGGATTTCATACTCATCTCAGCCGGATTTGATGCCCACCGGTTGGATCCGCTCGCCACCATCCATCTGACCGGCGAAGGATTCGCAACTCTTACTTCAATCGTGCTTGACATTGCGGCGGAAACAGCCGAGGGTAAAGTTGTTTCGGCATTGGAGGGTGGTTACAGCCTGAAGGGGTTGTCGGAGTCGGTGGTCGCGCATGTGGAACAACTCGTAAAGGGATCAAAACCCAACCGGTAGGCGGGGCATCTTGCCCCGCATCTGAGGCCAAACGGATTGAATAGCGATTCTTGGGGTAGGGTCATGGTGGGCACTGCCCATCGTTACTCTGCAACCTCTAATTTCTTCCTGCCCACATGAATCGCCACGATTCCTAAGGTTTTTCGATAATATCGAACATCCTCCAACCCGCATGAACACATAACGCTCGCCAATTCCTCACAGTCGGGAAAATCCATCACGGATTTCGGAAGATAGCCGTAGGCATCGTCTCTGTTCTTGGAGACCAGATTCCCGATGAAGGGCAGAACCTTTGTAAAGTAAAAGTAATAGAACCCGCGAAACAGCCGATCATTCGGTTGTGTAAACTCCAAAATCGCGATACACCCGCCCCTGACGGCCACCCGCGCCATCTCTCGGATACCGCCTTCGAGGTCGGCGACGTTGCGAATGCCGAAGCCGACCGACACCACATCAAATGTGTTCTCCGCAAAGGGGAGTGCAAGCGTATCCGCCTCAATAGGGATAAATACGTCCGGGCGTTTTTGTCTCTCCACCTTTTGTTTACCAACCGCCAACATTTCAAAACAGAAATCCGCCCCAATTACGCTCGCATTCGGCCCCATTTCATTAGCGTAAGCGAGGGCGAGTTCACCGGTGCCCGTGCAGACATCAAGCACCTTGCTCTCCGGCGCGGCGCCGCTGGCACGAGCGGTAGACCTGCGCCATGAACGATCGAACCGGAGACTCAAGAGCGAATTGAGGAAGTCGTATTGCCGCGCTATGGAAGAGAAAATCTTGTGGACGTAGGTTGCCTTGTTCATTGTGCAACAGTGATTGTTAACGTCGTTGCCCTCTATTTGCAATGCGGGGCAAGATGCCCCGCCTACGGATTCGGATTGTGCGGCAAGATGCCCCGCCTACGAAATTGGATTGCGGGGTCACAGCCAGTACCGGCATTTTCAGGAAGGTATAAATGAGAAACACAATACGCAATTTCATTCAAAAGTAATGATTAACTACGCAACTCGCCTCCCAATTCTGCACCTAACCTTTTGACGATTTTCTCATGAACGCGATCTACCTGTTCATCGGTAAGGGTTTCCGTCGAGGAGGAGTATTCGATGGCATAGGCGAGGCTTTTCTTGCCATCCGGCACTTGATCTCCGATGTAGAGATCGAACAGACGCACGGATTTGACCAAAGCGCCGCCGGAAGAACGGATGAGTTCAACGGGACTACTTGCGGGAAGCTCGGCGTCTACCACGATGGCAAGGTCCCGATTGACGCTCGGATAGATTGAAATCGGCTCAACCCGGCGAGTTAAATCCGCCGCACCTGCCAAGACCTCAAAGTCTAACTCGAACAGGTATGCCTTGTACCCAAGATCGTAGCTCTCAAGCACCTCCGGGTGAACTTCTCCAAAAATACCGAGAGATTCCCCATTCACGGAGACGGCTGCGTTTCGACCGGGATGGAGGACAGGATGCCGTGTGGTTGCGATGGCGTAATCGGATATACCGCACACGTTGAGCAAACCTTCGACGATTCCCTTGGTGTCGAAGAAATCCGCTGCCCGGTATGGGTCGCCATGAACGCCAGCCCCAACATTCCCCGCGATGACACCTGACACACGTTCAGGCTCGTTAGGCAACTCGGAGTCTCCGCTAGGCACGAACACTCTGGAGATCTCGAAAAGTTGGATATTTTCTACGCGATAGTTTCGATTTCGCTGTGCATTCTCAAGCAGACTGGGAATGAGCGTTGTTCGCATGATCGACATGTCTTCGCTCAGAGGATTGCGGATTTCGAGCGCATCCCTCGCGCGATCGGATGTCTCTAGTCGTATGCGATCTAGGCTCTGCGCGTCGTAGAAGGAGTAGTTGATCGCTTCCATCATCTCCGACGCAACCAGGTAGTCCCTCACTCGCTCTCGCAACTCCGATATTGCGGTCGACGGAGCGGTAGGAATATCGCCCGTTGGCATCGTTGTTGGAATTCTGTCGTAACCGTACACGCGTGCGATTTCCTCGATTAGGTCAATCTCGCGACTGACATCCGGTCGAAACGTCGGAACAGTGACTTCAAATGTGGACGACACGTTGAATCCGAGACGGGTTAGAATCTCGGTCATTTTGTCAGAGGAGATCTCAGTTCCAAGCACGAAGTTGACACGCTCCGGTCTCAGCTTTACTTGCACCGGGGTCTGTCTCCCCGGATAAACATCGACGATTCCCCTCGCGATTTCTCCTCCAGCCAGTTCCGCGATTAGCTGAGCCGCACGATTAATCGCCGATATGACCCCCTCCGGATCCGCGTCGCGCTCGAACCGGTGCGAGGCTTCGGTGTGCATACCCAGCGCTTTTGAGGTTTTTCGAATGCTTGGCGGATGGAAGTGCGCGCTCTCAAGCAGCACATCGACCGTTTGGTCGGAGATCTCCGAATCAAATCCTCCCATAACCCCCGCCAGCGCGACCGGTTTCTCGGCATCGGCGATAACCAGCATGTCCGATGTGAGATTTCGTTCCGTTTTATCAATCGTCGTGAGGGTTTCGTGGGGCGCCGCCCGTCTTACAACAATCCGGTTTTCAGCCAGTTTATGATAGTCGAAGGCGTGGAGCGGGTGACCACATTCCATCAGGACAAAATTGGTGATATCAACGACATTATTGACCGCCCCAACGCCGATCGATTCTAGCTTCCGCTGCAGCCATTTCGGTGACGGGGCAACCGTGACGCCTCGAATAACCCGAGCCGCGTACCGCGGGCATAGTTCCGGCGCGTCAATCGAAACACTCGTCAGTTCTTGGACATTTGCGGTGCCTTCTTTCACATGGACTGACGGCAGCTTAACAGGATTGCCCGTTTCCGCCCCGATTTCCCGTGCGATGCCAATCATACTGAGACAATCCGGACGGTTCGGCGTAATCTCAAGCTCCAAAACAGCGTCGTCCAGTCCCAACGCCGCGGCTAACGGCGCGCCGATAGGTGAATCGTCGGAGAGCTCCATCAAACCGGACGTGTCTTCGCCGATTCCGAGTTCCGTTTCCGAGCAGAGCATTCCGTGCGATTCTTCAGCGCGGATTTTCGCCGCTTCTATCTTCAAGCTGGTAGCCAACTTAGCACCAACCAGCGCGACTGGGGCGACCAACCCTTCGCGGGCGTTCGGAGCGCCGCACACGATCTGCACATCCGCACTCTTTCCCACATCAACATCGCAAAGGACGAGTTTGTTCGCGTTCGGGTGGTTTCTAACAGCGTTTATTCTGCCGACGACCACGCCGTCCAACCCCTCTCCGAGTTGTTTGATGGATTCGGTCTCGACCCCGAGCATCAACAATCGATCTGCCAGTGTCTCGGGAGAGAGGTCAAAATCAATGTACTCTTTTAACCAGTTTATCGACACATTCATAGGTGATGTTTCTCCGTTTTTAAATCATTCGCCGCAATGGAGTCTTCAATCCTCATATCCCCAGTTTCGCCTCGAAACCGAGTTTTTTCCGCAAACCTCGGTTTCTCTCTTCCAACCTCGTGCAGGGTGGATTCGACGATCGTCAAATCGCAGTTTTCCTCTCGTGGCTTCAGTCTTAATAGAAAAACCGCAGTTCCATCATCCACTCCAGAAGATTGAGGATGGCGTGTAAGGGGATCTTCCATCCTTCCGCCCTTCCATCCTTCCAATCCGAACATCTCAGAACTGCCGCAGGAACCGTAAATCGTTCTCATAGAGCGCGCGTATATCCGGAATTCCGTAGCGTATGCTCGCGATCCGTTCGACTCCCATCCCGAAGGCAAAGCCGGTGACCTCGTCCGGATTGTAGTTGGCATATTCGAAGACGTTCGGATCGACGGCTCCCGCGCCTAGAATCTCGAGCCACCCGCTTCCGGAACATGTACGGCAGCCGCTGCCGCTGCACACCGTGCAGGAGATATCGACCTCGGCGCTCGGCTCCGTAAAAGGAAAGAAGTGCGGACGAAACCGCATGTCGGTTTGATCGCCGAACATCTGGCGCGCGAATGAATGAAGAACACCTTTCAACTCACTGAACGTGACATGATAATCGACCAGCAATCCTTCGACCTGATGGAAGGTCGGTGTATGCGACACATCGTAGTCGTGTCGATAGGCTTTCCCGGGTACGATGATCCGCACCGGCGGTGCATGTTTTTCCATGAAACGCACTTGAACCGGCGAGGTGTGCGTTCGCAAGAGCACCTCATCCGTGATGTAAAGCGTGTCCTGAAGATCGCGGGCGGGGTGATCCGCAGGCGTGTTCAGCGCGTCAAAGTTGTAATATTCGTGTTCGATTTCCGGTCCGTCGGCGACATGGAATCCCATCCCTCGGAAAATCTGCTGGATCCGCTCAAGAGTTTGCGTGATGGGGTGCTTTACCCCCAACTGCGGGCGCCTGCCCGGCAAGGTGATATCAATCGCCTCCATTGCAAGCTGATTCTCGCGTTCCTGTCGAGCTAATTTTTCGCCGACCTCCTCAAAAGCCGTCGTCAGATTCCCCCTAACCTCATTTGCCAGTTTCCCGATGACCGGACGCTCCGCCGCGGACAGTTTTCCCATTCCCCGCATTACGGTGGATAACCGCCCCTTCCGACCGAAGTACTTAATCCGAAGTTCCTCAAGGTCGGCTGAATTCGCCACCGCTTGAAGTTCGGACAGCGCTTCAGCCTCAATTTTCTTCAGTTCTTCTTGCATGTTTATCTCCCGTGGCAACGCAACAAAAAACGCCTATCACTCCAGTCCCTAGGGACGAAAGCAATAGGCGTCAACTTCCGCGGTACCACCCTAATTAACAGATTTCAAAATCTGTTCACTTTATTGATTAGTCAATTACGGTGACCTTCCGGCGCGAGCCTACTTTGCCAATTTGGCGTTCAACTCGGCAGCTCCGGGATGAAATTCGGCGATTGGTCTCGAAAATGCGCTCACAGCCGACGACGCATTCTCTCTTTTCGAGACATTCCTACCGCTTACTGTGTCCCTTCAAAGCCTTTAGCGAAATTTCTTCGATAGTTCCGATCACTATCCTTTCGCCAGTTCCACAATCCGACCGAATCCCTTCTCATCGCGAACGGCGAGGTCCGCCAATACTTTTCGGTTCAGATTGACTCCAGCCTTTTTCAATCCGTTCATCAGGCGACTGTACGAGGTTCCATGCGCTCTGGCGGCGGCGTTGATTCGCGCGATCCAGAGCTGTCTGAATTCTCGCTTACGAGCGCGTCGATGGGCATAGGCATAATTCCAACCCTTTTCAACCGCCTCGACAGCGGATCGCCTCAGGTTGTTGCGCCCACCGCGATAGCCCTTCGAAAGCTTCATGATTCTCTTGCGGCTTTTTCGGCGGACACTTCCGGTTTTGACTCTTGGCATCCTTAACTCCTCAACAGTAAAAGAATTGAACCTCAGTTCTGAATTAAACGATTAAGCTTTTTTACATTTGTTGGATCGGCAAGGGTACTTCGTCTTAACCGTCGTTTACGTTTCGTCGTCTTGGTCAAAAACAGATGACCTGAATTGGCGCGATACCGACGAATTTTTCCCGTGCCGGTTACTTTCAAACGTTTCGCTGCCCCTTTATGCGTTTTTATTTTTGGCATTCAGTTTATCCTCAATTAGGCTACGACTGCTAAGATGATTTTTGTGATGACTTTGGCGTAAGAATCATAAGCATGACTCGTGTTTCCATCCGAGGCGGTTGCTCGACATCGGCGATTTCGGCGACATCCTCCGCAAGCCGCTGCAGCATCAATTTGCCGAGATTTGTATGCAACATCTCGCGCCCCTTGAATCTGACCTCCGCCTTGACCTTCCAACCGTGACCCAGAAACTCCTCGGCGTGCCGCTTCTTGAATTGATAGTCATGCTCCGCCGTATCAGATCGGAACTGGATTGTCTTCAAGACAACCTTGGCTTGTTTCTTCTTGGCTTCCTTCGCCCGTTTGCTCTTCTCATACTGGAACTTGCCGTAATCCATGATTCGGCAAACAGGCGGATCTGCGTTGGGAGACACTTCTACCAAATCCAGCCCTACCGCTTCGGCACGCTCCACGCCTTCTCTGGCCGAAATAACGCCGAGTTGTTGGTTGTCTTCATCGATTACGAAGACTTCCTTTGCCCGAATCTGGCGGTTTACTCTGTTTTGCGGTTGCCCCTTTTTCGGGAGCCGTCTGCCTCTATGTTGTATTTTTCACACCTCCACGTGCGTGACGGTTTTTATACGGCAAAGAAAATAGTATATGGCATTGAAAAACCATCTGGCGAGCAAGATGCTGCGACCTAGAGATTACTCGTGCATCCGACAGAGAACTCTTAGATTCAACCATCTCGGTCAAGTGCGGCGACCATAGATTGCGGTGTATTCTAGCATATTCGACTGGCGGATGCAAGCCAAAATCCCCCGTGAATACTCAGAAGACCTGTTACTGAGCGGGATCTCAAGCCTTTGAATGCCAAAAGGCGGCGACCATTGCCGTCATCGGAATCGCCAGGACGAGGCCAAGCGTCCCAGCCAACAGCCGCACAATCTCGGCGGCGACCACACCCACGCTCAATAGCTCGACCGGCGGGGATTGGAACAGATCCACGTTGGGCGCAGCCACCGCCAAGACTAACAGCAACCGCGCTCCGAGGTAGGCAAACACCAGTGTGTTTACCATTGTTCCGAGAATGTCGGTGCCGACGTTCATCCCGGATGCGATTAATCGCCACGTGGGCATGTTCGGGTTCGCCCGACGAATCTCCTCCATCGAGGAGGACACTTCGATCGCGCCGTCCACGGCGACGCCCAGCACGCCCATCAACATGCCTGCCACCAGCAACTGGCTGAAGTCGAAGGGCGGCGTTCGCATGGCTTCGACGATGTCCGCGGACATGGCGTTTTCCAACCCGGAAAAGCGAAGGTACTTCTGCGCGAACATGACAATCATGCCCGAGACGAGGATTCCACCCATTGTTCCCAAAACTGCGGAAAACGTCTTTCGGCTGGGCCCGATTACAAATACGAGCGACACAAAAGCGACCATGCCCGAAGTCAACGTGACGACGAAGACAGCGTGCGTCCCGCCCACGATTAAGGGGAGCATGAAGAAATAGATAATAATCCCTGAAATAATCATGGCGCAGGCGGTACGTACCCCTTCCATCCGTCCGACGACGATAATCAGTAGAAACATCAGTCCCAGCATCAGCACCAAGAAGCCGTCGCGCCCATACTCTTGGACGATATTCACCAAGCTAATCTGATCGGGTGTTCCGCCGACGCGGCAGAGCACGACATCACCCGGCGTGGCAGGAATACTCAGCAGGGGCATGTTGTGGTTCACAATGTTTCGCAGCACGAGCCTCTGCCCCTTGTAAAGCCCCGACAACATCTCAATCTCAAGGATATGATGCTCCGTATTCGCCTCGTAGATGGTCAAGCTGCCTCCAACCATCCTTGCGGCATACGTTTGTTCCCTGTCCTTGTCGGTTATCAACCACCGGCTATCCTTCCACGCTTTGATTTGGACATCTACATTCTGCGAGAGCGGGACTCCGTTGAATTCAAATTCATTTCGCAAATCATCGGGAATCGCCCGATTCTCCAGATCGTCCGTGTAATCCGATTCCGACTCAAATAAAAACTTTGCGTTGGATTCAAGCAGGCTCAAGACCCTCCCCTTTGCGTACTCGGACTTGGAAACGACGTTCCCATTCTGGTCGCGGTGTTCGGTGATTGTTGCGGATGTGTTATTCAATCTTTGATAAATCAAGACTGAGCCGACGAGCACGACAATCATCGCGCCCGAGACAGCGAATCGCCCCTTACCGCTTGGCTTATCGATTTGTAGGAGTTCCTGAAGTTCTTCGGCAGTCGGCGCGTCTTCGTGAATCTCGGTCAACTCCACCTTCCTGTATTTCGTCAGAATTCCGGCAATGGCAGCGGCGATTGGAACCGTCAATACGAGACCGATTGTTCCCACGATAGCCTGTATTATTGCAACCGATGTTGCTTCGTCATTGGCTAACCTGAGGAAGGGGTAAAGCACGCCGACCTCGGGAAATTCGATAGTGGGCAGCAACATGGTGATGAGATGGGCGCCGAGGTAGGCAAAAATCAGTGTGTCCGCCATCGTGCCCATGATGTCTCTACCCACATTTAGTCCGGCGCGTATGGCTTGGCGAACCGTGATGTTCGGGTTGACCTGCTTTACTTCATGCACCGACGAGGAGATGGACATCCCGACATCCATCATCGCGCCAACGGCGCCAAGGATGATACCCGCGGACAGTATCCCCGCGAAATTCCAGCCGTGCGAACTTTCCGTCCTCCAGAGCGCTATGCCGAGTTCCAAAAAGCCGAATTCCTCCGCAAGACCGGTCAAGACCATGGCTTGTTGACTGATAAGGGAAAGAATCCCGACAGCAGCCAAACCCCCAAGCGTTCCCAAGACACCGGAGATTACCTTGAAGCTGAATCCGGTAATGGTGACAAAGGTAACTATGGTGAGGAATGCGGCTATGCCCAAAGCGACAGTTATCGGATTAAAACCGCGCACCATCAGGGGGACAAGGATGTAAAGCACGCTCAAGCCGGTGAAAAAAAGCGTCAAGATAGCTCGTACCCCTTTCATACCCGCAACGAGGATAATCAAAGTCCCCAGCAGCCAGGCTAGATACAGGAGAAAGGGAGTGCGAAAGTACGCGCCCATGTGAACTTCATTGATTGTGGTTTGGTTCTGTTGCCTGAGAGGGATTTCGAGAAACAGCACGTCGTTTTTCTTGATTGTGCGGTCACTGAACTTGCGACCTATCCAGATGTTGTCTACGTTTACCGTTTCTCCACGGAATTGTCCGGAGAGGATGCGAAAAGTAAGAATCTGGTCGACGTTCTCACTCGTGTCCACATTGACCACGCGCCCAAGGCAGATCAATTTCCTTAAAGCGCCGTGGTGCACCACCTCGGCGAAGCGATACAATTTTATATGCAATAATACAACAATCACTGCCAGGGCGAGAACGCCAATGATTTTCAAGTTCTTCTCATTCATTCAGGTGTTTCCTCTTCCGCCATCTTCTCAAGAATTTAACGTAACTGTTTTGTTCAGCCAAAACGAGTGGCAATATTGGTTTGGCAGTGTATTGCACCTGACAATCAGCTGCCGGCTTTCCTGGATTATTTGTGGGAGGGGCATCTTGCCCCGATATTCCGCGTTCACGAAAAATCAACTCCCTAAAAAACCATGCAATGAAAATCTACTTTCGGTAGGGAATCGCTCCTGCATCGGGGCAAGGGGGATCTCTATCGCAATCCATTTGCACCAATTGGAGCACCGCGATTGCACCGCTCGGTGCGGCGTCCAAGCGCATCTACAAAGCGCAATGCGTGTTTGTGCGGGGTCGTAACTCATTCCGTACGACAAACTGACCCATAGTCGCAAGTTTAATGCCTTTGACGCCGGATTGTGATTCAATCTTAGCAAACCTTCCCGACTATCGTCAATAAAATGCGCCTTCGTACTTGTCTCTGTAGGAGCGATCTCCAGGTCGCGATTCCCCACTAAAACGAAAAAAACGAAAAATTATCCACAAATGGTTGACAAAATTCGCAAAACTCTGTATAGTACTAGTTATCTGGTGGATGATTTTTAATGACATACAATATCTAGATTATTGGCGCGTTATGCATGCGAAACCTTCGCAAACCGCGTATTTTAGCGTGTCAGTATACAGTATGTGATCTGTGATTGAACACAATATATACTAGCATCATCTCTCGGTATTTTCCGGTTTTTACCGCCCTCCCGTATGGATCATTTTTAAGAGATTTCAGATGACAAAAATCCCGTTCCTATGTTGCGTTTTGTGGTTTTGCTTACAATTGGCTCTCCCTCACCCAGTTTTGGCACAATCGACTACGGCACAACCAACGGAAAATTCCGCGGAGTCGAATCAGGCTCTCGATACCTCCGAAGAGAAATCGACGGACGAATCGGAAACCGGTTCTCGACCTTCACAGGTTGCCCGCAGCGTGGACGTTAATCAACAGGTGGTGCAGATTGGCGGCAATTATCACCTTAGTCCCAAGCAGGCAGTCGAGAGTTTGGTTGTAATTGGCGGCAACTTGACTCTTCGAGGCAAGGTCAGTAACGACGTGCTGGTTTTAAAAGGTGACGTTGAGGTGCAAGAGGGTGCGGTGGTTCTCGGCAGCGTCACCACGGTATTAGGGAAGATTAGCGGAAAGCAGTATCTTGAGGGAATCCACAGAGAGGTCAACGGCTGGAAGTTTATCCCCGCTTCCGCATGGCTAATCATGCGGCCGCAGGAAGCATGGGGAATGGGGAAATCCGCGAAATTTGGGTGGGGCGTGCTGGTTTTCATCGCACTAACATTGGCTCACATTGCGGTTTATGCCGTATTCCCGCAACGGATGAATACCATGGCGCACGTAATCTCTCGCCGTCCCATCGGCAGCACGCTTCTCGGACTGGCTGTACTGATCGCCGCCCCTTGTCTCATTACCGTGCTGGTGCTATCAATAATCGGTATCCCGTTTGTGCTGTTGTTTGTCTCGATCTTGCTTCCGATAGCAATCTACGGCAAGACGGCAATCTTCCTATCAATGGGGCAAACAATCTTTTCCCACCAACCCAAGGTTGTAGCGGTGATTGCGGGCTATTGGATTTATTTCATGGCAACGTCCATCCCGCACGTGGGGTTGCCCATGTTCCTCGCCGCGAACACCATCGGAGTCGGAATCTGTCTCAGAACGGTGTTTGGTCAGAGATCGGAACAGAGCGCGCCGCCGTTCGCTCACCGGCACCCTCTCCTCGACAAGTACCGACAGGCGGAATAAACAACAACCCGCAGGCTGGATCGAACGCAGCAAGTCCAAACTCCCCAATGACACGCTATATTCTCCGAACCCCGAACCTGATCCAGGAGGGACGCACACATGGCGCATCAATCAGATGAACTATTCAGTACTGATGATTGGGTCGAGATTTATCGGACAGGAGATGAGTGGGAGGTAAAATTGATCGAGGCGACACTGCAGAATCAACAGATCCGGTGTTGTCCGGACTACGATCGAAAGTCGCGTCAAACCACTATCTTCGTCGCGCCGGAGCATCAGGTCGATGCACTCGAGCTTGTGAGCAGGATCGGCTTGGTCATTACGGACAATCAAAGTCCTACACCTCGTTCAGACGAAGATGAGGCGGATAGAATTCAGCCGTCTCACGAACCCGTTGACCGCGACGATGATCTTCCGCAAGCAGAGGCTGCCTCCATTGAAAAGGTTACGATTGCGGAACGGGAAGGCATTGGAGAGATTATCCATTCTATCGGACGCGGGTATGAGTTGCATGTCGGTCCGGAGCCCTACGGCATTGTTGAAGAGCACCGTTGGGAAGAATTCACTGACCTGAGCGCGCAGCGCCACGAGTTCTCAATTCTTCTCAGGCATGAGTACCCGGAACTTCACGCGTGGCTCAAGCATGGGAAATTGATGGCTGAGTTTATTCGCTTGGTCGAATCCACTTACCGTGATGTTCCGCCGCCGCGAGGACGACGCGACCGCCCGCCAACTCAGCCCCAGCCCGGCGCCCAGCACCCCGAAACCGATTCGTCTGAAGTGAAAGTGCCGCAAATCGCAAAATTCAGCGTCTGGTTTTCGCTTGTTTCATTTCTAGCCGCCCTCATCCAGTTGCCATTGGTCGTGTGCGCCGTGTTTTCCGTGGCGTCAATCGGACTGGCGCTGCTCGGTGCCTACAGAATTAACACTGAGGACAGCGGGCGTAAAGGAACCCCTCTTGTTCTGATTGCCATAATTCTCGCGGTTCTTGCGCTTGTCATCGCGTGGAAACAGTCTCAGCCCAGCCCGGCGCAGCCGGAGCCGCGCATTGAGAACATCGAGTCAGAGAGCACACGATGAATCTCTGAAACCAAGTACACGATATGTCCTGCTGCACCATTGTTTTTGCCAAGAACCCGGTCCCCGGTCAGGTAAAAACCCGCCTGCTTTCTCTCCTCTCGCCCGAAGGTGCGGCGTCGCTCTACCAAGCCTTCTTGGTAGACTGGTGTAATGCGCTTTCCGCACTCCCGGCGAGTGATCTGGTTGTGGCATACACTCCCCCTGACTGCTTACATGACCTAAAAACTTTGATTGGAGAGGGCGCAACTTATATCCCCCAAGGGGAATCGGCGTTGGGTGAACGGTTAACCGCGGTGTCACGATGGGCTTGCAATCGGGATTATGAGAAATTCCTAATCGTCGGCTCCGACAGCCCGACGCTTCCGACAGCGTACATTGAGAGAGGGATGGAACTCTTGGATTCCCGTGACCTTGTCATTGGTCCAAGCACGGATGGAGGATATTACCTTATCGGGTTTTCGAAAAGTGGAGCGAAGCGCACAATCCCCGTCGTATTTCAGGACATTGCGTGGAGCACGGAGCATGTCCTTCGGGCGACACTGGAAAAAGTCGACGGGACCAACGCAACACTAGGATTGTTGCCTCCTTGGTACGATGTGGATACTCCGTCCGATTTAGCGTTTGCGAAGGATCACCTGCTTGCCATGCGCCTGGCTGGGTGCCGCACCCCGGCGCCGAGGACAGAACGCGAATTGGAGAAGTGGCTTGGATCAAGCGATCGGATAGGATTGAACGAGTAAATACCTATCTTTCAACTGAATATGGAGGCATCCGATGAGCCAATAACGAATACGATGGCTAATCCTGATAGTAAATCCCGACAGCAATTCCTTTTCTCCTATTCCTGATTGGGTTGCTGTCAAGATTCTTCGTGATGCTCCAGATGGTTTACAAAGTTCTGATTCAACTGCCTGAATTCTACCCGGAGATCGTGAGAGTTCGCCTCAATCTTTTCGGTGAGCGTACTTATGTCTGCATGAATCGCTTGAGAATTAGCATCTAACCGAGCGTTTATCTGCCGCATATCCTCCCGGAGCAGGTTTATTGATTCTTCAATCCGTGCTTCAAGTTTGTCATCCCTTCGGCGAGTGTCCTCCCGGAGCAGGTTTATTGATTCTCTAAAGCGCGCATCAAGTTTGTCCTCTCTCCGATTCAAAACCCGCCAGCCAAACCCAACAAACGCAACGCAGAATCCTACAAACGGGCCCCAGAACTTAAGTCCGTCAAGAAAACTCTCCATATTTCACATTCCCCTTGTTAAACTGTTTAATCTTTACGTGCTAACCATTCTCTTGAACCGGCTGAGAAGATTGGATAACAACGTCACCGCTCTCTGACTTGGGCGTCGTAGACAAGGAACTCCGTAATCTGGCTGGCGGTTTTCGGTGTCAACCCGGAACCGGGTTTGCGCATCATTAGTTGGACGTATTTCTTCCATTCTTCCGCCGCGAAGGACGAGTTAATGGGGCGGGCAAGCGTGTGACAGCGGCTGCATTTGTTCGCAAAAAGTTCGTAGTATTCCCGCATCTTGGGTGGATAGCCGGAGACATCAACATAGTTTTGCCCCTTGTCGGCAAGGTAAGTCTTGGGAGCCGTTTGGGGTATTCTGAGCATGCCAATGACCATGGCAACCATCAAGCCAAGCACAATCACGACGGTTATCCAAACCACGAGTTTGCTCATCCGTCAGTACCTAAATCGTTACCCCTCCGCCTTTAGGTATTCCACGCGCCGCTGGGCAGCCGTTCCAAGGTAGTGATTATCAAAATCTTTCGCGAGCTTGCTGAATTGCCTTACGGCTTTATCGCGCTGTTCAAGTTTATTGTGGGATTCAGCGAGCCAGTAAAGGCACTTGACGAGTGTCGCGTTCGGGATTTCTTTGCCCGATTCATCTGTTTTTGGCGTCTTACTGTGCTTCTTCTCGTATTTGATGGCGGCTTCGAAGTTCTCGATCGCCTCCTCAAAATTGTGATCGTCATGGTATGCTTTGAAGGCTAGGTACAGGTTGAGATTGTCGCTAGTGTCGCGGAGAAATTCGAGGTTATCGCCAATTTCCTCCAATGCGTACTCCACATCATCCTCTTCATCCAGTATTACCTCATCCAACTCTTGTTCCTCTTGCAACTCGTCCATTTCAATCTCCTTTGCAAAGGTTCTATTGGTGGTGCTAGTATACCAAACATAGGACAAAATCGCAAATGAGAAAACTGACGACGACGATAGAATTCCTTGGTTTCCCCGCCCGCCACCATTCCAGGTCGCGCCGCCCTGCCCCCGACCGTGGGCGCTTGCCCAAATTACTTCATCGTACCGGTCACTAGCCATCAAGCGAGTGATTAGCGAGTGATCAAACGAACGAACAGTGAGTGCGATAGAGTTCCCGTAGAGATCCTCTGACCACTGGCCACTGCGTTTTCCCCTTCCACTCTTCTTGTCATCTTCCCTTCCCCACTCACCACTACATTCCTCCCGCCGATTCCGCCGTATTCGGCGCTACCTTGTCCCACCCGGAGCATCCGCAATGGCCGCTATATCCCAAATGAGTACAACACCATCCGCACTACCACTTCCCATTTCGCTGCCATCCGGGCTGAACGCCACGCTAACGACATTGCTTGTATGCCCCGTGAGAGTTTGTTTGTGTGTACCCGTTGAGATATCCCACAGACGTATGGAATTGTCCATACTCCCGCTTACCAGCGTACCCCCGTCGGGGCTGAACGATACGCTACCGACTCCGCCGGTATGCCCCGTGAGAGTGCGTTTGTGCGCGCCCGTCGCAGTGTTCCAAAGCCGAATCTCGGCGCCAAAAATCGAGCCGCCGTCGCGTTCGCCGTCACTGCCGCTCGCTAGGGTTTGACCGTCGGGGCTGATCGATACGCTCAAAACCCAATGCGCATGACCCGTAAGTGTTCGTTTGTGTTCCTCTGTCAGCGGGTTCCAGAGACGAACCGTATTGTCCCTGCTTCCACTTGCGAGGATGCCTCCGGTCGGGCTGAACGCAACGCTGGTGACGTCTGCCGTATGCCCCGTGAGAAACGCGGTCTCCCTATAGCCTGATGTATCGTAGATTCGTATGCCTCCGGCGTGCGCGATAGCCAGGCGTTCCCCATCTGGAGAATACGCAAGATCAAAAATATCGCTGGTGCTGAAGCGCGCTTTGACGCCCTCCGGTAAATTCGGCGGAACCTGAGCGAGAATGCCGTGCGGACACACGGCTGGAATGAGCAGACACATGAAAACAGTTGCAATCGTTGTGTTTCCCATGATGGATGTCCCTTTTCTCCAAATTCGGTCCGTGGCTATGGACGAATTCTCCCCAGTGCGGGTAAACACGATTAGCAAAAGTTAAAGGCCGTTTGAAAAGTACAGCTCGCAAGGTGCGATCAACCAAATTTCCTCCTGCAAATGCTAGTAAGCTTCAACTTATCCCTAGATTGTAAAGGTCTCGGACTTGAGTGTCAACAGACAAGGCGGGAAAATGTCTCGCCTTTATAATTCGCTCTGTTTATCTTGTTTAGGTATGCTCAAGTTGTCAATTTGCTCGAGACTTGGACATGAATCAAAAAGCCGATGCGAACGGAATCCGCGGCAACTCCTTCGACAAATCATTCGCTAATCTTGGCCAATGTCAACTCTTCGAAACACCACAAAAAAAGCGAGGGGCATTACACCCCGCGCCGCCGACAAGAAATCCAACCCTTCACTCATACTTGCCGCTCAAGTAACACTCGACATTGCGCTCCGCTGGAGCGCGGAGATCGGACGCATCACGATTCTATTGACATTGCACACCTACGGAGTGCAAGAGGTAGATAATCTCTCTCAAGTAACACTTTCTCAAGGTTAACCAAGGAGTGAAAAACGAGTGTTGCTTGTTGAAAGAATTATTCCGACAAGGATAATGGGATGCTACCAACATCTTGCGCGTTGACCTGAAAGAATCCGCCGTTAGCGTGTACAAGTACACCCTGCTCGCAACCCTCGCAGCGAATTCGTTCCGACCATCCCAATTCGCCGAACGACTCCGATTTGTGTAATGCCCCACAGACTTTTGTACCACAAGGGATCTCTATCAGGACTTTCTATAGGGATTGGCTATCGCACTCATTATCCATTCGCTTGATCCTTCCTTAATCAGTCAGTTGATCACTCGCTATCCACTCTTTTGATCCTACAAAATAAGCAATTCTCAGCAGCGTGGAGTATAGATTGTGATTCGTGTCCGCAAACTAACAGTTTGCGGTACATTGGGTGAATTGCTGATGGTTACAGTGTTTGCCGAATTAGCAACATCAAAGTATCAAGGCGCCCTAGTCAATCTCCATAGTTTGGTAGATGTAATGAACCAATGAACTGAATCAAAATGGCGTTGATGAATCAACGAAACCGTGATAACATATTAAGCAGTCGTCTAGGCAAAGGAGACAAATCAATCATGGATTTTGCATCATGGAGCCCCTCACATACCATCCTTGTGCTTGTTGTTATCATTGGTTTCATTGGGCAGGTTGCCGTCCTGTTCCATCGCACTTCAAGACTGGAGAAACGTGCAGACAAGACAGACAGGCGCATTGATGAACTCAGAACCGAAATGAATCATCGACTTTCGGATGTACAAAGCGAAATTCGGGATGTCCGAAAAGAAATGGCTGACGTCCGAACCGAAATCAGCAAACTCAACCAGAATCATATCGATCACCTGACCCACCACAACTAAAATCCCACCCCTGTCTCCAGCCTTCTATACACATGCCGCGCCTCTAGTGCTAATGCCCTTTTTCGTTTTCCCGCTCCCTCACCTCCTCGTCTTCCAGCCCCCGCTTACGCATCACGTCTTTTATCCTGTAAATCATTGAATCCTGAACATCCTGATTCAGACAAATTACACCTCCCACCGCGTAGTTGCCGAATGAACCAATGCCCCGAAAAGTATTCTTCATAGAAATCCCCCTCACCCGATAATTTGTGGGAGGCGGCATCTTGCCTCGACCAACTTTCTTTAGGGCGCGATAATCTGAAGGAACCTGGTCCGACGTAGGGGCGATCAATGGAGATCAAACGAACAAATAGTGAGTGCGATAGCAATTCTCTAAACATCTGTCTCTCCCGCACGAAACGCCCCGCCGACCCAATTCCATTTCCCATTGCCGATTCCCGGGCATCTATGCCATAATCATGAAAACAGAATTAATGATATTGATATGTACACTGACTTCACTACGATTGAGAATCCTTGAGCTACATATCAAATGTAAGAGGTGGCTCTACGATGTCTAAGGAATCGGAAAACGCAGCACAGGAGGACCATGACGACGAGCAGGCCCTCAAATATATGCTAGATATAGGCAGCAGCGGTGGTGGCAATTTAGCAGGTGCGTGGCTGGGATTGCTACTCGGCGGTCCAAGCGGCGCTTTGGTCGGAGCGTTTTTCGGAGGCGCGGCAGGTAAAGCAATCGAAATTGCGTTGAGGGTGGTTAGCCAAGAGATTTGGGCGCGACAGTTGAGCACAAGAGAGAGAATGCGCGTTGGTACTGTGCTTGATGTCGTGATCACCGAGATACGTCGGCGGGTAGAAGCTGGTGAAAGTGTACGCGCGGATGGCTTCTTTAATGAGAACGAAACTGGAAGATCTGATGCAGAGGAAGTCGCAGAGAGCGTGCTATTGAAGGTTCAGCGAGAACCAGAGGAAAAGAAAATCCCCTACATGGGTTATTTGCTTTCAAGCATCGCCTTCGATCCGGAAATAAGCGTACACATGGCGCAACAACTCACGAAGATCGCCGAACAGCTTACCTACCGCCAATTATGCATCCTGAAGCTATGCGATGTGAAAGATAAATACGGGTTGCGTCGTAAAGATTACCGGGACCAGATTGTCGACGAAAGAAACATCTATCAAATACTTTACGAGTGTGCTGAACTTGATAGCAAGCAATACATAAACTTCCGAGGTAAAGCGGATCTTCATAGCAAGGAACGTAAGGACTTCGGGGCTACGATCGACGGACTCACCAGCCCAACACCTAGCCATATGGCGCTTCAAGGAATCGGAGAAGATCTTTTCAATCTCATGAAACTGTCCTTGATACCAGATGCTGACATAGCCCCAATCGCAGAGCAATTGAAGTAAATTACCGTCGCGTAACAACGTCTTTCGCGACCATGTGACATTGTGCAGCATTCTTTCTGGGTGCGATGGAAGGAATGAGCAATGACGAATCAAGCGACTGAATAAACATAAAACAAGTGGATGTCAAGTTAGATAGTAAATCCTGATAGAAATCCTTTCATCTTGTTCCGATTCCGTCCCAACCGCGGCGATATGCCCCAGGTCTTTGAAAATCCGAAGACTTACTTCCCTATCCTATCCGTCACATATTCGCGCCACCAATCTCGCCACTTCCACTCATTGTCAGCGACATTAAACACCCAGAACAGTTGATCTAACAATGCAATAAGAACCCTTGAAAACCCTTCCGCAGTTCGTATTTTTCGCGGTAAACAACGAGTCGAAGCCAATATTTCTGATTCCGCTGACTGCCGTCGTTCTACGGCCGCCGGTTGTAAATCACTGGAAAACAAGAGTTTTTCGCCACTTACTTGCGCCAACCTAACAATCATCTCGACATTTCCTGAATATTCGCATTTTGTAAAGAAATTCTCCGCAATACCTAAGAATCCGTAGATTTTTGAGGCTATTTCATCAGCACTGAGATATTCTTCACCTCGATTGTCGTCATCACGGGGCAAATAATTGTTAGGCATCGGTTTCCGATGTAACCCTTCCCTGCAGTAAATGATGCCGTGTTCATTCAATTCCCAGAAGCATAGCCAATCCCCTTTTTCCACATGGAAGGTCCCACCTGTAACCCTTTTTGTACTCAAGTCAATGTTTCTCGCCGTAGATGGAATCAACGGGTGTTGTACCATGTATTCATATATCTCTGGCGGTGCAATTATAGGACGATATGGAAATACGGGATGCGCACATATTGCCATATTGGGACGTTCTAACTGAGATCTGTAGCTATTCACCCGCACGCGCTCCTCAATGCGGTCAAGTATCCGCCGATTCATTCTCCGCGGTTCTTCGCGCCGTTTCAGCATATATTCGATTCTGTCAATTTCCGCTAGTTCATACGGCGGTGTGACACTGCCGGTACGGACATACACGCGCGTGGCATTCTGAATAGCATGAGGCGCTTGTTGGCTTTCTTCGACCCGCACAACCACGACGACCCTGTCCCTCTCCCCCGGCACATCGCACATGATGACTTCAGGTATAATCGCAGGATAAATTCCATCTGTTGCACTCTGTTCGATTTGTTCGCGAATTCCGCCTTCGTTAGGTATCCCTTGAATATCAGGTTTTGCCCTGCTGTTTTTATCTGTCTCAACACCGACAATGAGTACCCCGCCCTGAGTATTGGCGAATGACGAAATGATTTTAGGTATGTGTGCTATCTCACTTTTGTATTCGACTCGCACCCCTTCGCCCCATTCTTGGCAGAATTCCACGATATCGTCAAATTCAATCTCGCTCGCTAGCTTTGTAAACATATTCTACCTATCAAATCAATCTGTCAGACAACCTTAATGTTGCGCTTTCATAGGTGTTAGTGTGAGATCGGTAATCATCATGTCGCCGAATCCCCTGCGCCTAATATTGCCGACCGGTCTCATATAGCGCCTAGGGTGTGGCAGGTGTCGGTACACACCGATGCAACTGCTTCCATGTGTCCCTTAGCCGCGCAACACAGTGTTACTTCACAGCCAATGCACACGTTGCAGAATTCGGCAGATTTTGCGCCTTGAATTGTGATTGTTCCTTAACCTAGAACCGGGAGTTCATTCAATCCTCCGCAATTTAAGCGGAACTTTCGCTGGATTCCAGTGCATTGACTAGTGGTCTAAGTCGATCTTTGAGGTAATCTCTGAACCTATTATGGTCTTCAATTCGAGCAACGACTATTTGCTCATAATCCCTTCTACTTCGGCATTTGAGCGTTTCCGCTATCACATCGAATACCCCAGTTTCGCGAAGCGGATATCGCGCTACAAGCCCATCTAAATCTCCATGTTGAAGGAATTCGGTGTATCGGTCCAACTCTTCGTGATACTCCGTTTCGATCATACTAAAAATCTGCTGAGCTGGATCTTCTTTTATAGATTTAGCGTCTGG
The DNA here is from genome assembly GCA_022827055.1 of Candidatus Poribacteria bacterium. Lineage (GTDB taxonomy): Bacteria > Poribacteria > WGA-4E > WGA-4E > JAJDTR01 > JAJDTR01. The sequence goes on from JAJDTR010000042.1 coordinate 44,322, forward strand.
TAGGCTGGACATAACGCGGTCTCTTAACTGGCACTCGCATCGCCGTGCTGCCATTCTCTCTGCGAGTTCCTGAGTCTGAAGTTTCTTGATGGCCTTCTGCCTAGTTACCCGAATGAGTTCCTCCGCGTCACAACCGAAGGACCTGGCCTGCCACTGTCCAACCACCTTGATAGCTTCAGAGCAATAGTAAAGCCCTTCGACCGAACACACATCGAGTGCAACCACGCCTTCTTTCGCCAGCTTCGCTACATTTTCCTTGCTTCGGTTGTCTCCGTCTATGACACCAAGCGCTTCAATGCGATGTAAGTTTGGAGCACTTCGCAGACCTCGTACCGCGCGTTCCACTTCTTGGCATGTTCCCTTCGATATCACCGAAACATCAGGGAATAGGGCAGCGTATAACGGACGATCTAAGCTTGTTTGTTCGCCTTCCACGAAGAGGATCCTCCTTCTGCCCCCTAAGATTGCAATCAAAAGTTCTTCTGGTAATTCCGAGTTAGGCTCCATCTCTTCGGCATCCCAGGCTACGCACTCGTTGCCGCTCCACTGGCATGAGTGTAGAATCAGAATTTGCACATCAGGATTGGCAACAGGCAGCATGACTTCATGAGTTGAAATGACAAAAGTGCAGTCTTCTCGTCGTAAATCGAAAAGTGCCGTCAGAAATGGCGCAATGATAGACCGGTGAAGGTGTCTTTCCGGTTCGTCAATAAAAAACACGGTTCCGGGTTCCGCCGTTATCACTTGAGCGGCAATAATCATCGCGCTACGCTCGCCGTCTGACATTTGTGCAATGTCATAAGTCGCACCCCCTTCACGTTTTGCAACAATAGACCCATCGTCGGGATACTCCAATTCAACATTGAGGCTGCCGCGCCCAAGCAGCTGATTCATCAAATCGAATGGTGAAGGTGTTTCGGCAAGCATTGCCCGTGCCTCGGAGACGGCATCCTTCCTCATGAGCCGAACGATGGATCGGTTGCCCGCGTTCTCTTTAGCTCCCAAGTCATACAGCACAGCAGACAAATGTTGCGTCGCATGTATATCTCTCCACCGCGCATCTTGTCTTGAGGCATATGAATTCCTGTTTTCCTCATATTCTTGGCGACTTCTAGTCGTTAAATTAGTAGCTCCCGAGTCCAACCAGGTTTGCCGGTGTGCAGCTATCCACCTCACTCGTTTGTCGTTACTGTGCCTCCGCACAAACTGGTGAATCAGTGCCGATTTTCCAGATCCGTTAGTACCTACAATGTACAATACGTCGCTAGTTTTAAGTCTGAGGTCGATTGGTTCGTCCGATATTCTATTGATTGTCCAAAGTATTTCCGCCATGATATATTTCTCCTTTGTAGAAGGATCATACTGCAATCCATATCGCTGAAAATTGACCTGTCATGACAATCGTCTCACAGTGAATTTTAGATTTATGTCATGACGAAAAAGTATCCAATCACACGCGTCGGGCGACCATATAAATCGTTTTAACGGTACCACGTACAAAAAAGGGCGCCGATTCGCAGGCACACTGCGAGTCGCCACCCTTCTTTATTGAATACACCTTTATGCTTGACTTTGAAAATTGAGCTATGGTAGTATATTCCATGCTAACGTGATATGCGTTACTCGTTTTCTTCGCCCAAATACGAAAAAACGACTCTGCCCTAACTGGTTGCCGCCGGTTAGGGCATTTTTCTTGTATTCAATTCGAGTTTAATATACAATATCTGGTGCAATTCACGCAAGCCAATCTTCCTCACCTTCGCAGTCTTGCACATGAACATGCTTTTCCAATGTGGCGTTATTCGGGAAACTCAAACTCTACCCTAGCGAAAGAATCAGTAACACAATTGTATCCTTTCCATGGTACAAAAGGAGAAGACACAGTGATTGAAAAATTCGACAAGCGTTACTTGAAGATGCGCAGACAGGTAAAACTAGAGCAAGATCAAACCTACACCCAATATTTCAATAACTTGCTGCATGAAATTGCTGCGTTTATTGATGACAAAGTGCCCGATGGCGTTGACATTGAGGTAACATGCGACGATGACCACTGGAGTCTGCGCGTGTCATATCATGCAAAGAACGAATTACGTTCTACAGGCACCTCTTATCCACGAAAAAAGTTTGATTTGACTGAGGAATAGGGGGAGTCGACTACCTATTAGTTATAAACTTCTCGCGCATCACCTATGTGGCTCATCCTACCGGGCTCGCGAGTTGTGGCTGTAATCTTGGAATTCCTTAGGTCTCCACAAATCCGCTCTCCAACCAACCTCCCACCGCGCCCAATTCATTCCCTTCCCCAAACCTCAGAAAAACCTTTACATCTGTCAAGTTATACATCTCCTATTGTGTGTCAAAACAAACCGTGCACACACTTCTATCTCCAGAGTGTAGCATCAAGACAATCTCTCAAGTGGAAGACGTTTCACCTCCATGGACACTCCCAATCACCGGCTTTCTTGTTTTACCTCCAGCTCTGTCTAACCGCAGTGAGTTGGGTTTCGCCAGCTATCTGTATGTAAGCACGGTTATCGGGAAGAATCCTCCCCACGAAACTTTAAGGGGCTTGGTGGTTAATTGCTCAACCCAACCTACATCAATGACGCTATTTCCGGCAGGGCATCTTCCGCTTGGCGGTGTATTCACGGAACGAGCCGTAGCGTGTACGATAGTTGCGGCATACGGCGTATGCCTACTACTTTGCACATCTTTTTTGTTGCAAACACTCCCAATCTGATATATAATTTAGGCTGTTTCAATTTGGGTGCAGCGTCTTGATGTCCAATCTTGTGAAGTTTTTCACAATCCTATTGAAATATAGGGGAAACCATGTTTTTTAACTTCGCAAATGTACTGATTTTCCTCTTCGTCGGTTCCGTTTTCGTAGCGCTGAACCTCGCGGTGTCTCGCCTGCTCCACACGAAAATTTTCATGGAGGAGAAGTTCATCCCGTATGAGTGCGGGGAGGACCCGATTGGCGATACGCGCATCAAGTTCAATACGCGCTTTTATGTGATTGCCCTCATTTTTCTGATTTTCGACGTTGAGGTGGTGTTCCTGTTCCCATGGGCGGTTGTTTTCCGCGGTATCGGTGTGCTTGCGTTTGTGGAGATGTTAATCTTCATCGCGGTGCTGCTGGTCGGACTCGCCTATGTTTGGGCGAAGGGCGACCTCGAATGGATTCGCTCGATCCAGCAGGAGGTTCAGGCGAAGCGTGAGGAAGTCGAAGCCTAGCCGAAGACGGAGGTTGGTTCGTTTATGATTATTGATGAGAAACTCGATGACAATGTAATCGTCACGTCCGTGGACGCCGTCGCGAATTGGGCGCGTGCATCCTCGCTGTGGCCCATGACGTTCGGACTGGCGTGCTGTGCGATAGAGTTTATGGCGACGGCGGCTTCCAACTACGACCTGGATCGGTTCGGAGCGGGTGTCCCGCGAGCGACCCCGCGTCAATCCGATCTAATGGTGATTTCCGGCACCGTCACCCTGAAGATGGCGACGCGAATCAAGCGGCTCTACGAACAGATGCCGGAACCCAAGTACGTTATCTCCATGGGAAGTTGCGCAACGAGCGGCGGTCCCTACTGGCAACACGGTTATCACGTGCTCAAAGGCGTGGATCGAATTATCCCGGTTGACGTTTATGTTCCCGGTTGCCCGCCCCGTCCCGAAGCGCTGATTGAAGGGTTGCTGAAGCTACAGGAAAAGATTAAGACACAAACGGTCGCCAAGCGTTCGTACATCCCGTTCCTGCGCAGGCTGTATACCAAAACGGATCTCGAGGATCAAGAGATTGAGGCAGTGGTAGAGGAAGGCGCCGAGGAGAAGGAAGAAGCGACTGCTTAACCATAGCATCAGAAACCGAGTTTTTTGTAGGCAAGAGGCGCGAATTAAGTAAAAATTCAACCGATTTTCCGAAAATCATGAAATTCGAGGATGAAAAACTCGGTTTCTCTAGGATTTGGTAGCAACTTAGGTACGTTAGAAACACCCCCGAATGAAGCGCGAAAGGAGAGCTGCAACGCAATAGGTTGATTCCCGGCTCTGACTGCGTTGTTTTATCCGTGACATCGGAAGATATTTACACAAAACTTAAAGAGGAGTTCGGAGACTCCATACTCTCCTTAGAGGAGGTCGTCCTAGATTCGTTTATTCTCATTGCACCCGATGCAATCGCCGACATTGCCCGTTATCTCGTCGAAGATAGCGAATTGGCGTTCGATTCGTTGATGTGTTTAAGCGGGGTTGACCTGGGTGTCAAGGAAGAAAACCTTGAGATCGTCTACCACCTCTTCTCAATGACCCACCGTCACACTGTAGTCCTCAAAGTTCACCTGCCCAAGGAAGACCCGCACATACCCTCCGTCGAAGATATCTGGAAGACAGCGAATTGGCACGAGCGGGAAGCGTATGATCTCTACGGAATAACCTTTGAAGGGCACAGCGATCTGCGGCGAATCCTGATGCCGGAGGACTGGGAGGGGCACCCGTTGCGCAAGGATTACAAGGATCCCGAGTTTTATCGGGGGATGCGCGTGCCGTATTGACGGTTGAAGATTACTGTTAAAACTACTGTTGTAGGGTGGGCACCGCCCACCATTCTTTGTAGGAGTTAACCGACTGATTAAGGAGGGATCAAGAGACCCGGGAAGGTTGCCCGTAACACCAAGATTTCTAGCATCCAGAACATTATCGGGGGATGCGGGTGTCGTATTGCTGTAGACAAGCATGATGGACCCGTCTGAACAAGAGATAAACCCCCACTATGCGGGAAAAAAAATTGTAATATTGATTCGGGTTCGTCCATGCGTAGGAAGCAATTATCGGCTTGTTGGCGGATTAACCGATTTGGAATGACCACGTCGGGATTCTTTACGGCGTACCCACGGAGTTCGCAGTAGCCTCATTCGTCGCGATCTCTGGTAACCGATCAGCGATTATGAGTTCTCTACCGAAGTGGTAGTGTGGTTCTCAATGAATCGTCGAGTCAAGGATTTTTGAGTATTCGTCTGCCGAAGCCGCCATGTCATTATTCCTTGTCTACGAAAGGAAAATATCATGGTACGCAGAACCCCATTAAACGCCGCTTTACTAGTCCTGACGCTTCTGCTGTTGGGAAAAACCGCCGTGCCCGCGGTCCCTACCTCTGAAGAGATCGCCCAGCATGCGCTAAGTTCAACAGTGCTGCTAACGATGACGGATGCCGATGATCGAGTCGTGGCATACGGTAGCGGATTCTTTGTTTTATCGAATGTTATTGCAACCAATTTTCACGTGATTGACGGAGCACACGGAGGCACCGCCCGCCGCGTCGCTCAGAACAAATCGTACACGCTCAAGCAGATTCTCAAGAGCGATGAGATACAGGATTTGGCGCTGATCGAGGTATCGGCTCCGGACGTTGAACCGCTTCCCATCGGCGACAGCGGCAATCGGTCGTTGCGGATCGGCGCGAAAGTTTATGTTGCCGGCAATCCGCTGGGTTACTGGTGGGGGACCTTTTCCGAAGGTATTGTTAGCGCCCGTCGAAGGTGGGGTGATGGAGCGGATAGGTTACAGATGACGGCTCCGATTTCGCCCGGCAGCAGCGGCGGTCCGGTGCTCAATGAGAGAGGTGAAGTTATAGGCGTTTCCGTCGCGTCGAGTTCAGACGATAGGGCTCAGAATATCAACTTCGCGGTTCCGTCTAACGAACTCAAGAAACTCGTCGCAGAATTGGATCCGCCGACGATGAGCCTTGCTCTCCCTCGGCGAGCGAATTGGAATGTCGGGGACTCGATTGATGTGTTGCTCAAAATCGAGAACGGATCGGACATTGCGGGATTTCAGGTTACTCTGGGATTTGATGGTTCCGTTCTCAAATATCTTGAGGTGTTGAAGGGCGATTACATCCTCGAAGGGGATGAATTTGCTCGTGAGATTGACGGCGAGAATCGGGTGACATTGGCGGCAACCGGATTCCCCCAAGTCATGGATGACGATGGGGTGCTTGCCGTGATAAAGTTTGAAATCACCGCTTTCAAGCCGTACGGATGGGTATTGTCGGATCTAATTATGTCGGAGGCAATCCTTGTCAATGCCGATGGAGGGCGTTCGTATCCCCTTGTATCCCATGCGAAGGTATGGGCGCGTCCACTCGGATTCCTAGAGGATGTGAACGGTGACGGCGATGTAGATATTCTGGATTTACGATCCGTTTTCACCAATTTTGGCGTGCGCGGGAGGAATCATGCGGATGTCAATGAAGACGGTGTCGTTGATGTGGTTGACTTGGTAAGAGTTGCCTCGGCTATAAACACGCCGCGGGGGGCTGCTCCTGCATTTGCTCAAGAAATTCTTGAGGGACTTAGTGCCGCGGACGTGAAGCAATGGTTGGCACAAGCCTCGAAGCGCGGGCTGACGGATCCCGCTTCGCTGAAGGGCATTTTCGTTTTGGAGCAACTGCTCAAAACACTGCTGCCGAAAGAGACGGCGCTGTTGCCCAATTTTCCGAACCCGTTCAATCCGGAGACATGGATTCCGTACCGCCTAGCCAGTGCCTCCGATGTGAAGATTGCGGTATACAACACAAACGGCGTGCTGGTACGTCGTTGGGACTTGGGGCATCAAGAAGCGGGATTCTACACCGATAGACACGACGCGGTATACTGGGACGGACGGAATCAACAAGGCCAGCGTGTCGCAAGCGGCGTTTATTTTTACTCGTTAACCGCTGGTGAATTCACGACGACTCGGAAAATGTTAGTCGGAAAGTAACACCATTTCGCTTGAATAACAGCGCAAAGAGTAAAATGACTCTTTCGTTTAGACTTACACGGTTACGCGGTGCACCACCTAGAAGGATTAAGCGACTGAAAAGTGAGCGCGATGGTGATCCCGGAAGATTCCGTGTCGGATGATGAGCGTCAAGCATGGTTGAATCTATCTATGCAGGGCTTGGAAGAAGCATACGGGGAGGACGAGCCGGAGTATTCCACCGACCTTATCAAAGAGGTAAACCCCCACTATGAGGGAAGGTAGTGTGATATTAACTGCTACTTTGGGCGAGAGCCATCGTGGCAGGAACTCTATTTCATTCGCTTAATCGCAACGCGCACCCTACTGAGTCATCAAATAGATTCTTTAACGAATTCATTATGGCAGCACCACAACTTGAAAGCAAATTCATAGAACTGCAGCCGTTCTCGGATGAGATGGTCGTGAACATGGGACCTCAGCATCCGAGCACGCACGGCGTGTTGCGCCTGGAGCTGAAGCTTGACGGCGAGGTTGTGCGGGAAGCCATCCCGCATCTCGGCTATCTGCACCGCTGTTTTGAGAAACATTCCGAGAATCTCTCCTATCCGCAAATCATCCCGTTCACCGATCGCATGGACTACATCGCCGCCATGAACCAGAATTGGGGGTTCTGCTTGGCTGTGGAGAAGCTGATGGCGGCGGATGAGAAGAAGACATTTGAAGTCCCGGAACGCGCCGAATACCTCCGCGTGCTTATCTGCGAACTGAATCGCATCGCTAGCCATCTCCTGGCGTTCGGAACCTACGGCATGGACATAGGCGCCTTCACACCGTTCCTGTACGCCTTCAGGGACCGCGAAAAGATTCTGCTCCTCTTCGAGAAAATCTGCGGCGCGCGATTGACGTATAACTATGTGCGTATCGGCGGGGTTTCCAGAGACTTGCCGCCCGAATTTCTCGACGAAGTGAAGGAATTCATCGACTATTTCGAGCCAAAGATTGACGAATACAATAATCTTCTGTCGGGCAACAGCATTTTCATTGAGCGCACCGCCGGCGTGGCGGTGATGGACCAAGAGATGGCAATCAGCTACGGCGCGACCGGACCGAACCTGCGCGGCGCCGGAATGCAGTGGGATCTGCGTAGGGACGAGCCGTATTCGATTTATGATCGGTTCGATTTCGACATCCCGGTCGGTAAGAATATGCCCGAAATCGGCGCGGTCAAAGGTGACTGTTGGAATCGCTACAAGGTGCGGATGGATGAGTTGAAGGAGTCCGTCAAGATTGTCCGACAGATACTTGAGCTTGAGGGCGGCATTCCCGATGGACCGATTGTGGCGGAGTTCAAAGCGGTGCGCCCGCCGAAGGGTGAAATCTTCTTCCGTAGCGAAGCGCCTCGCGGGGAATTGGGATTCTACATCGTGAGCGACGGGACGCCGAAGCCGCTTCGTCTGAAGGCACGGTCGCCGTGCTTTAGTGCGTTGAGCGCATTGGCGGAGTTGAGCAGAGGATTGATGGTCGCCGATATCATTGCAATTATCGGAAGCATCGATATTGTGATGGGCGAGGTTGACCGCTAAACTCGACTTTGTACAGTTGAGTTATACTCCGCACTGTCAGAAATTGCGTCTTTTGTAGGAGCGATCTCCAGGTCGCGACCCTTGTACGAGGGAACTTCGATTCCCGACCTAATGGTGCTACGTAAGTCCTATTAGAAACAATTATCATCTGGAAAAAAAACGTAATAATACCCAACGCAATGTATAGTATGTAGGGTGGGCACTGCCCACCAGCCTTTGAAAGCGCAAGATGGGTCAATCGAACCAAAACCGAGTGCGATAGAGATTTGCTGACCACTGTTTTCAATATGATGGACCTGATACAACAATTTAGTGCTATTTGTTCGCGAGCATCCTCCGAACCTACGGCAAACTGGGCGGAGGATTTTGCTCGCAACCGATTGATTCCGATTCTGGAACATCTACCGTTTGTTCCTGCGGGGGTCGCCGAACACTTTCCGGTTTCGCTGGGCACGATTCTCGTGATGTTCGGGGCATGCGGTATTTTTGTCGCCATTGTGCCGCTCATCCCGCTGGTGCTGGTGTTGGCGGAGCGCAAGGTTTCCGCCCAGATTCAGAACCGGACCGGTCCCATGCGCGTAGGTCCCTGGGGTACGCTTCAAACGCTGGCGGACGGGGTCAAGTTAATCTTTAAGGAGGATTTCATCCCGCCGCAAGGCGACAAACTCCTTTTTGTCTTAGCGCCGTATATCATCTTCGCGTGTTCATTCGCCGCCTTCGCCGCCATCCCGTTTGGTCAAGGAATCTTAATCAGTGACTTTAACATCGGCATCTTCTATATTATGGCGATCTCCTCGGTCGTCGTCATGGGCGTCATAATGGCGGGCTGGTCGTCCAACAGCAAATGGTCGCTCTTGGGGGCGCTCCGATCCGCCGCGCAAATCGTCAGCTACGAAATCCCGCTGGGGCTTTCCATTCTGGTTGTCGTGATGTTGGTTCAGAGCCTGAGGATGCAGGACATCGTCGGAAGCCAATCCGAAGGGCTGTTTAGCTGGCTGATATTCCGCACGCCTTTTACCTTCGTCGCCTTTTTCGTCTTTTTTATCTCATCGATTGCCGAAGTGAATCGAACGCCGTTTGATTTGCCGGAGGCGGAATCGGAGATCGTCGCGGGGTTTCACACCGAATACAGCGGAATGCGGTTCGCGCTCTTCTTCATTGCGGAATACGCGAACATGTTTGCCGTATGCGCCATCGCGGCAACACTGTTTCTCGGCGGATGGGAGGGCATCCTGCCGGGATACGACTTCCTCGGCGGAATGCCGGGCTTCGTCCTCAAGACACTGTTCCTGGTGTTCGTTATGATGTGGTTGCGGTGGACGCTGCCGAGGCTGCGCGTCGACCAATTGATGAACCTCTGCTGGAAATATCTCCTGCCCATCGCATTCTTCAATATTCTGGGGGTGGGGATATGGGGATTGATTTTCCCGGAAGATTCCAGGCTAAGCATAATCATCAGCATGGCTCTCATCGTTGTCGGGATCATCGTCACTTACGCCGTGGCTGGAAAGAGTTTATCCAAACGCCCCGAGCCTCAGCCGAGTTCGGTTTAACATAGGGAGGGTTGGTACGATGAATAAGTATTTCTTCAATATCTACAAAGCGCTCTATACGGTGCTCATCGGCATGCGCATTACGTTTAAGCAGATGTTCCGGCACGCGGTAACGCATCAGTATCCCTATCAACGTCCGTTCGAGAAGAAGCGGAATGTGCGCGATATTCCCAAGGGTTATCGGGGGCAACTGTTCAATCGGATTGAGGACTGTATCGGCTGCAAGAAGTGCGAAATGATCTGTCCGGTTGACTGCATCGCCATCACCACCCAAAAGCTTCCCAAAGGTGAACGGCTTTGGGATAGTATGAACGTCGTCCATCTCAAGGATCGCAGCGAGGTGGTGGGTTTCGTCGAAGGCGACGAGAAGGTAGCTCCGGACACGACGGTTACGATTAAAACCCGCGATGAGCAAACGCTGACCATCCCGAGCGGAGACATTGATCGCATCGTCGAACGCAAGCCCGTCATCTTCTACCTCGACAAGTTTGACATCGACATGTCGCTCTGCATGTACTGCGGGCTTTGCACCGAGGTATGCCCGACCGAGTGCTTGATAATGTTTGATGATATGAAGGGCATCGAGTATTCGACATTTGACCGAATGGAGTTGGTGTTTCCGTTCGCCAAACCTGAGATGTACAAGGATGACGCTGCTGTCGAGGCGGAAGAAGCCACGTAGTGGCTAGTGGCCAGTGATTAGTGAAAACCTAAACTACACTTTGCACATCTGTAGGGTGCGCACTACGATCAATCGAGTGAATAGCGAGTGATCAACCGAGTGGATAACGAGGGATCAACTGAACGAATAGTGAAGGCGATAGAGATCCCCGAGCGTAATGTAGGAGCGATCTCCAGGTCGCGATTTCCTGTTGGCGCGTAAGTTCTGGGCTGAACTAAACAATTACCTTCCCGAAATCAAAGTTGATTCAAGGTAGCGGTTCAATCAATTCATCGCGGGCAACTAAACACTGACAATCATGGTCATCACTTATTCACATAAATCACAGTTCAGACAACCACCAACAAATACTTATGTAGGGTGCACACTAGCCACTGACCACTAAACACTGTCTTATGGAATTTGTCGGCATTAAATCTCTGATATTTTACGCTTTCGCTCTACTGACCGTTGCATCCGCTGTACTCGTCGTGACCGTGCGGAACATCGTTCACGCCGCTTTTTCGCTGATGATTACGCTCTTCGGCGTTGCGGGGCTTTATGTGTTTCTACAGGCGGACTTCCTCGCCGCCACGCAGGTCATCGTCTATGTCGGCGGAATATTAGTGCTCATCCTATTCGGCGTCATGATGACGAGCGGTCGCCTCCAGATGCGGATTCAGATTGAACGTGGGCAGCTAATCTTGGGCGGGTTGGTCGCTCTCCTGATACTACTGCTCCTGCTCGGTGTGATATCGAACACGCCGCAATGGGAGGGCATTAAGGACGACGGGGCAACATTGGAACCCACAACGCGCACTATCGGCGAGATGATAATGCAGGGAGAGTTCCTGCTGCCGTTTGAAGTTGTCTCAATCCTGCTGTTGGTGGCGCTGATCGGCGCCGCGTTGATTTCCCGCAAGGAGGTGCGAGACGAAGAATGACACTGCAACACTATCTCGTTATCAGCGCGATCCTGTTCACACTCGGCGTATTTGCCGTATTGACCCGCCGTAACGCCATTAGTATCCTGATGGGGATCGAGTTGATTCTGAACTCTTGTAACCTAAACTTCGCAGCCTTCTCGCGCTTTATGACGCCTGCCCAGGACATCAACGGGCAAATCATCGCCATCTTCGGGATTGTGCTCGCCGCCGCGGAAGCGGCAGTGTTTTTGGCTATTATTTTGGCAATTTACAGGGAGTTTGGCACCATTCAGCCCGATCAGACGGATACGTTGAAGGGATGATAAGATGGGACGGATTTCAGTGGATCTCAAACTAACAAGCAGTGAAGATCTTCTCCTTGCTAGAAAAGGCATGCTACGTCCAGAGGAGATTCGTCAGAGCACGGTGCGCGGGGTAGTCGACACGGGCGCCACACATCTTGTAATCCCTGCCGCGGTGGCGGAGCGGTTAGGGCTTCCTGAAACTGGTGAAATGGGAGTGCGCTATGCCGACAGACGGAGAGATACACGCAAGGTTGTTGGAGATATGTCGGTGGAACTTCTAGGCCGCGAATCCACGTTTCGCGCCATTGTTGAGCCAAACCGAAGCACAGCCCTTGTCGGCGCCATTGTCCTTGAAGTGCTTGATTTTGTCGCGGATTGTCGCAACCAGCAATTGTATCCGCGCGATCCGAATGGTGCCGTCGCGGAACTTGAGTAAGGAAAGGGTGGTATGGTCGTACCTTTAATCAGTATTATTCTGCTTTGTCCGCTCGCGGCGTTCGCGTTTTTCGGACTGCTATCACTTACCGGTCGAAACTATTCGCGCCAAGACCTCGTCTCGACCGCGGCGATGCTTATCGCTGCAATCTGCTCCTTCCTCCTACTGCCGCAGATTACGTCTCACCCGGAGCCCATCTCAATTCCATGGATCGAGATCGACCAAATCAAACTGTCGATGGGGTTCTATTTCGACAGCGTAACCGCGGTGATGTTGCTCGTCGTGACGATTGTCAGTAGCCTCGTTCACATCTTTTCCATCGGCTACATGCACGGTGATCCTCGCTACCCTCGGTTTTTTGCTTTCCTCTCGCTGTTCTCCTTTTCGATGTTATTCCTCGTCGTTTCCGACAACCTGTTGGGGATCTATATCGGCTGGGAGCTAGTCGGGTTGTGCTCCTATCTGCTCATCGGATTCTGGTTCGAGAAGGACTCCGCCGCGGACGCCTGCAAGAAGGCGTTCCTGACGACTCGTGTGGGCGATGTGGGGATGTTCGTTGGCATGATGATGTTGTTCACGAAGTTCCATACGTTCGCGCTTTACGGCGATGGCGGCATCTTCGCAGCGGTCGCGAATCTGGGCTCCGGCGACATCGTTTGGTTGTCCATCGCGGGCGTTCTCATCTTTTGCGGGGCTATCGGCAAATCCGCGCAAGTGCCTCTGCATACTTGGTTGCCCGACGCCATGGAAGGTCCCACGCCCGTTAGCGCGCTGATTCATGCGGCGACGATGGTGGCGGCAGGCGTGTACTTGACTGCGCGGATGTTTCCCATTCTGACACCCGATTCCTCTTTGACGATTGCCTACGTCGGAGGTATCACAGCCATCGTCGCGGCTACGATCGCCATTGTCAGGTTTGACATCAAGCGGGTGCTCGCCTACTCGACCATCAGTCAACTGGGTTACATGATGCTGGGAATCGGCGCCGGGAGTTACGTTGCAGGTCTCTTCCATCTCACTACTCACGCCTTCTTCAAAGCGCTGCTGTTCCTCGGATCGGGCAGCGTAATCCACGCGTTGGCGGTTCATAACGGCTCGCACGGCGACGAACACGACCACGAGTCGGAGCATCACGACGCCGATCACGGCGATACTGAACACCATGACGATGCGGGGTTTGACAGTCACGGCATCCCGGCCGAGCAAGATATGCGCCACATGGGCGGACTCCGGAAAAAGATGCCCATCACCTTCCTCACCATGCTGATTGCCACCCTGTCGATCTCGGGGGTACCGTTCGTGTTTTCCGGGTTCTGGAGCAAAGACGCCATCCTAGCGGGTGTTCTGGATCGCGCGATGGCATGGGATTCGGTGCACTACTACATTCTTTTCATAATCGCGCTCGGCGCCGCCGGCATTACCGCTTTTTATATGTTCCGTCTTATCTTCATGACCTTCTTCGGTAAACCGCGCAACCGAGAGATGTACGACCACGCGCACGAGTCGCCGGGCTCCATGGCGATTCCGCTGATTATTCTTGCGGTTCTCAGTTTTCCGATTGTCAACACCTGGTCCTTCAACCCGTGGTCTTTTGACAAGCATGTGAAGGCGCCAAAACAACCTCACGTGCACGCTCCCGCGCATGCGAGCGAAGAGCGTCCGGTTCTATACGCACTGGCAGGCGCTTCCAACGCGCACGCTGCCGAAGACGCTGGACACGGTGCCCATGACGCCGCGCACGACCACCATGCTCACAGCCCCGCCCACACGATTGCAATGGTTCTCTCCATCATTGTTGCCAGTTTCGGCATTTTGCTATCCTATCTATTCTATCATCGCAAGGTATTCTCTGCAGAGGGCGCAGCATCGCGTTTGCGTCCGCTTTACAATCTCTGCTGGGGCAAATACTACTTCGACGAATTCTATAACGGCGTAATTGTGGCATTGTCCGTCGCGTGGGCTGGATTTCTCAGAGTTTTTGATCTGCGCGTGATTGACGGTATTGTGAACCTGGTGGGATTTATCACTCGGGCTGTGGTCGCCGCATTCACGGGTTGGTTTGATAACAAATTTGTGGATGGGCTCGTGAATTGGGTGGCGCAGATTACGTGGTCGGTCGGCGGGCGGATTCGGCGGATTCAAACCGGCGCAATCCAGAATTATCTGTTAATCGTTTTGGGCGGTGTCGTGTTGTTGATTCTGATTTTCCGACGGTATTTGTAGTGTGAGGTAATCAGTGGAAGTGAGTAGGGAACAACGATCATTGTGCACTACGAGAAAATTGATTTTCAGACAGACTTGAAGGGGAATGAGCCAAATCTGACATGAGGACGTATTTTAATTCATTGCAGTGATGTATTTGGGAGGAATTTATTAGATGCTATTAACGTTGATGATTTTTGTTCCGCTGATCGGGATGGTCGTTGTTCTATGCCTGCCGCGGAACTCAGAGGAAACTATTAAACGCACGACGCTTGTCTTCACGCTTATTCCGCTCATATTGGGCGTGATTCTGCTTGCCGGGTATGATCGAGGGAGCGAAGAACATCAGTACGCCGTTGACGTGGTATGGATTGAGGCGTTCGATATCCACTACCACATTGGAATCGACGGACTGAGCGTGACGCTGTTACTCCTGACCGTGTTGCTGGGACCGATATGCGTGATTGCGTCGTGGAGGAATATCGAGAAAGGCATCAAAGCCTATATGGCATTGTTCCTGCTGCTGGAGACGGGCATGATCGGCTTTTTTGCGGCGCTCGACCTTTTCCTCTTCTACGTCTTCTTCGAGCTAACCCTGTTGCCGATGTACTTCCTTATAGGCATCTGGGGCGGTCCCCGACGCGAATATGCAGCCATAAAATTCTTCCTGTATACCCTCTTTGGCAGCGTGTTAATGCTTATCGCGATGATTGCCGTGTACCTCAAAGGCGAGACATTCGACATTCCGACGCTGATTACATTGGCTCAGCAGGACGGTCACGCGCTCGCCAACCCGGTATTTCAGATTTGGGTGTTCCTCGGTTTCTTCATCGGGTTCGCCGTCAAAGTCCCTATATTTCCCTTCCACACGTGGCTGCCGGATGCGCACGTGGAAGCGCCGACAGCCATCAGTGTAATCCTTGCGGCTATCCTACTGAAGATGGGAACTTACGGGCTTATTCGAGTCAACTTCGCTATGCTGCCTGAAGGAATGGCTTTCTTCACGGACCCGGAAGCTGCAGTGAAGCTGGGGCGTTCGGCGACATGGGGTTACGGGCTTGCTATTCTCGGTTTCATCAACATCGTTTACGGATCCTTCTGCGCGCTGGCGCAAACCGATTTCAAGAAACTCGTCGCCTACTCGAGTATCGGGCACATGGGATTCGTCATATTGGGGCTTGCCGCGCGTAACGAGAGCGGCGTGACGGGCGCGATTCTGCAGATGTTCAACCACGGCGTGATTAGCGCGATGTTGTTCCTGCTCGTTGGCGTGGTCTACGACCGGGCGCATCACCGCGAAATCAACGGCTTCGGCGGGCTGGGGAGCAAAATGCCGATCTACACCGGCATCACCACCTTGGCGTTCATGGCATCGCTCGGGTTGCCGGGGCTTAGCGGATTCGTCGGGGAGGCACTCGCCTTACTGGGGGCATACAGCAAGTACCAGGTGTTGACAATCCTCTCGACCATCGGAATTGTCGTCGGCGCCGCGTACTTCCTGTGGACGCTGCAGCGTGTGTTCCTCGGGAAATTGAATCCGAAGTATGAGGGCATTTCCGAAATTAACGGGCGCGAAATCCTTACGCTCGTACCGCTGGGCATTCTTACCATCCTATTTGGCGTCTGTCCATCTCTTCTCATTAGCATGTTTAATCAGGCGGTAAGATTGTTGCCGCTCGTGCCGTAGCGGGGAGGCTGACGTGTCGCCGTTGACAAATATCCAAAGCATTCCCTATTTTATCCCCGAACTGATTCTCGTCGTTTTTGCGCTGATCGCCGTTCTGGTTGATTTGGTGAACAAGGGTAAGAACACTGAACGGTGTGCATATGTCGCACTTGTCGGCGTGGCTGCGACGTTGGTAGCGGTTATCGTCCTCGGATCGACGGAACAGTCCCTCTTCCTCGGAATGATTCGGCTCGACAGTTTCGCGGTGTTTTTCAAAATTCTCATCCTGGCAGCCACGGCGGTAACGATTATCTTCTCCATCAAATCCGAAGAGCTTGACCCGCGAATGAAGGGGGAATATTACGCGCTCCTGATTGCCGTGACATTCGGGATGTTCCTCATGGCGTCCTCGACGAACCTGTTGATGATTTTTATCGCGCTAGAGACGGTGAGTCTGACCTCATACATCTTGGCGGGCTTCCTGACGCACAACCCGCGCTCAAGCGAGGCGGCATTCAAATATATCACCTATGGGGCGGTAGCATCGGGTACGATGCTGTTCGGTTTTTCTCTTCTGTTTGGGTTGACGGGCACGGGGGATGTGGTGCAGATTAGCAACCGACTAACAGAGATGTTTAGCGCGGGCGAAGCCTATCCACTCGTAGTTTTAGTAATTATCACATTCATCCTTGCGGGCGTCGGTTACAAGATGGCATCGGTGCCGTTCCACATGTGGTCGCCCGATGTGTACGAAGGCGCGCCAATTCCCATTACCGCGTTCCTGTCGGTGGCGTCGAAAGCTGCCGGGTTCGCGTTATTCATACGGCTTTTCTATTCGACGTTCCAGGCTGCCAATATCGTTGGTTCCGTAGATTGGTCGCTTATGCTGGCGATTGTCTCCGCGCTGACAATGACCGTGGGCAATCTAGCCGCGCTGCCGCAACAGAACGTCAAGAGACTGCTTGCGTATTCGAGCATAGCGCACGGCGGATACCTGCTCATGGGAGCGACTTTGCTGACCCCCGAGGGCATCCATGCCATTCTATTTTATTTTATTGCCTACCTGTTTATGAACTTGGGGGCGTTCTTTGTGGTTGTACTGATTGCGAACGAACTGGGGAGCGAAACCATTGACGGTTATCGAAACCTCTGGTCTCGTGCGCCGTTCGTCGCGGTAGCCATGGCAATCTTTCTTTTTTCGCTGACGGGCATCCCGCCCTTTGCCGGATTTTTCGGCAAATGGCTGCTCTTTACGGCAGTCATTAAACAGGAACTCTACTGGCTGGCAGTTGTAGGATTGTTGAACTCCGTTGTATCGCTTTATTACTACGCGCGAATCATAAAGGCGATGTTTCTGGAAACCTCCGATGAGACGGATGCAATCTCCTTTTCGTGGGGTAATCTTGCGCTGTTGGTTGTGTTTGTTGTGCCGACGTTTGTCATCGGTTTCTGGAACACCGTTTATGAGGTGTCGAGGGCTTCGCTTGGGAGGATTGTCGGTTAGAAGCTGGCGGGGTATAAGGTTGTGATGTAAAATTGTTCCATTGCGCGTAGGAGTCGTTTTTCACTGGGAACTCTATCGCATTCGCTATGCACTCAGTTGATTCTAATCGGTAGCTTGATCGCTATCTGCTCCATTGATCGTTCAACCCAATCTACCTGAAGAATATTTTTGATTAACGGGCATAAATCAGCGAGATGGTGTCTTCTGTACATGGAGTTCGGTAATATGCTCAAGATGGTTCTGGCGGATCAATCTTAATTCGGCATCAACCTTATCAAATCGTCTATTCATATCATCTTTGGTTGCCACCACACTAATGGCATTGAACAGAATTCCAATTATCGCTACAATCAAGAGGCCGAACTGTATCCAATCGCGACGTTCCATCGTTGTCTCCTTTCGCTAAAGTATAGTTAATATTATCCGATATATCTGCGCCAATGTCAAACTGAATCTACCTCTATCCTTTTGACAAAAATGAAACAGTTCCATAGTACCCTTAAGGAATCATCAAATTCAACGATTTCCAACGTTGATTTGGACGACGAGGCAGAAATTCTGTTGAATCATCCTCAAATCATTGAAAGTTTCGAGGAATATCCAGTGGGAGATGAAGATGATTTGATACCTTGGGAAGATGTAAAGCGTGTGGAAGTTGGGTTCCACTACCGTTTGGGGAGTTTCTAAAACAACCAAATCCCGTTATTGAAGTCAAGTGTTTGGTATTTATCATTGGATTCCTTTTAGCCAAACAGTCCAACCTACGTAATGTATATTTGTGATAACGTCTAAAGAGGGATGTCCAAAAGCGAGCGCATGCGCTCGCTTTTTTCTTTACTACAAACCAATTTATGAAGTCAGACCTAAAGAAGGGATCGAGATTCGCTGACCTTACCAATCAAACGAGCAAGCAAAAAAGAGAGTTGCACTCTTGCGCCGAAACCTCAATTCCCTAGATCCAAACATCGTATACTTCGATCTTGAGACGCAAAAGAGCGCCTCGGAGGTCGGCGGCTGGACGAATATCCGCCGCATGAGGCTCGCTGTCGGTGTCACTTATAGCACGGGCTCGGGGCGGTATGATACGTTTTTTGAGGAGGATGCGAGGGCGCTAGTCGAGGAACTATCGGGCGCGGATCTTGTGGTCGGTTTCAACGTCAAACGATTCGATTATACCGTGCTTTCTCACTATACGGCTGTCCCATTACGGCAATTGCCAACGTTCGATATGCTGGAACATGTCAAGCGTACGCTCGGATTTCGGTTGAGTTTGGATGCGTTGGCGCGTGCGACACTGAACGAGGCTAAATCCGCCGACGGGATGCAGTCGCTACAATGGTGGAAGGAGGGCAGGATCGATCAGATAACGGAATACTGCCGGAAGGATGTCGAGATTACGCGGCGACTGCACGAATATGCGCGAGAGCATGGTCATCTGTTGTACGATAGTCGAGATGGTCGCAAAAGGCGTATTGATACGCGGCATTGGTGAAAGGCAGCCGACTCCTACAACTTTATAATTCCGAGATTCTCCTCCGCGATAATCTTGGTCCCCCATTTCTGAGAAAGCGTTCGAATCTCATCAATCGCCGCCCGCGCCGCTTCACCCGATAATATTCGCGGTTGAAATTGCACCTCGCGGTTGTCAACGTTTATCGGAATTATCTCCCCCCGTTTTGTCTCGCCATCCTCAAAAGTAACGCGCAGTATTGCACCCGTGTGTTTATTCTCGCTGCCGGATCCGAACACGAGATTCCCCAAGCTGTAGGCGATGATCTTGCCCCTGTAGACCTCAATCCCCTGTACGACATGGGGGTGATGGCCAAAGACGAGATCCGCGCCAGCATCTATTGCCAGTCTACCAAGCCACTCCTGATATTCGCGCGGTTCGGTAACGAGTTCGCCGCTCCAGTGGAAGGAGACGACGACAAGGTCTGCCCGTTGCCTCGCCGTTTTGATGTCGGGAACAAAAATCTCAGCTATGCCGTTCACCGTCCCCGGATCGCCTTCGCCCGCGAAGAATTCAAACGGATATGTCTTGGAATACGCCAAAACCGCGATGTGCGCGTTCCTTGACTTCACAATCGCAGGCTGCCTTGCCGTTTGGAGATCGGGTCCCGCCCCACAGTACCGCAGATTGTTGGCGCTTAGAACCTCTAACGTTTCCAAGAGCGCCTCATCACCATAATCACCCATGTGATTGTTCGCGAGCGCCAGCACGTCAAAACCTGCGTTTGCGATGCCTCCCGCAAGCTTGGGTTCGCCGATAAACGTGAAATCCTTCTCTGGCATAGGAGCGCCGGTCAAGCCAAGCGGCATCTCAAGATTGCCGATCGCGAGATCCGCCGCCTTGATGATGGAGCGAATGCCGTCGAACGGATAATCAACGCCGCGTTGCTCGATTATCGGTTTGGCGCTGCCCACCAACATAATATCCCCTGTGCAGAGGATGCTTGTTTCTACGGATTGGGGAGCCGATGCGGAGGATTCATGCGCGGCATCCACGATGCCGTCAGCCTTAGTTGGTGCAGCAACAGCGATGTCGGCATAGATAATCATAATGAGCGAGACCATCCGCACGCTGCGACTGATTTTTAGCATGGCTCCGTTTTGTTTTCCGCTGCTTGATAATGAATGTCGTGCCTTGATCGGTTCTGTACCAGATTTTGAAATGTCCATGACTTTGAAATGTTCAGTGACAATCCGCAGGGATAGGCCGGATTTGGACCGGTTTTCTCCTGAAAATCATTAGCAAATTCCGTGCCTATTTCATGGTATTCAAGCCATCTTGATTGATCCGTGATCGATTTGGCGATAGCGGATCTTTCAGGGTCGCGGGAGCGATTTGTAAAGCTATTGAAGAATAGAATAGTGTATGATAGATTAGTTTTCAACAGAAGAAAATATTCTGTGCTGGCGAATCAGGAGACCGTTCACGATTGGAAAGGAGAAATTAATGACCGTCCGACAGAAAATCACACTCAGTCTTTTAATCACTTTCGTTTGGGTGGGCGCTGCGTTTGCGCAGGTGGTCGACATCCCCGACCCTAACCTCCGCGCCGCAATACGCGAAGAATTACAGTTGCCGGCCGATGTGCCTATCACACAGGACGATATGCGAAAATTAAAGCAGCTCGGGGGGTTGCGGCTGAGAATCACATCCTTGAAAGGCTTGGAGTTTGCTACTGAACTTGAGCGGTTAGGGATTCCTCTTAGTCCGATTGCTGATTTAACGCCACTTTCAGGTCTCGTGAAATTAACATATTTAGACGCGAGCAGGTGCAAAATTGTAGACCTCAGCCCACTGGCGAATCTCAAACAACTAGATTTTCTTAATTTGGAAATCAACCAAATTAGTGATGTTAGCCCCCTCGCCGGACTAGTTAACTTACGAACTTTGATTATTAACCGGAATCCGGTTCTAGACTTTAGCCCGCTGGATAATCTCCCTCTTGTTGATTTTCGGCCCGATTCAATATGCGAACTAGAACCATTTCCCCTCGAGCCTAGGTTGGCAAATCGAAACTATCCAAATATTATGGCCGCAGAGTACCTTGTAGGGCAGGATCCGAATTTTGATTTGATGTTTGGTGGAAACTATTTCGAAATATACCCGCGTAGGGACTATCAACTTGCTGGGCGAATAACCGATTCATTAATGCAACGCGACGAATTTCTCGCTACGAACCCGAACGCCGTATTCTTGATAGGTATTCCAATGAGGCACGCTGGGCTTGATTTTTACGGCACTGATTGGCCATATTGGGTTCGCGATTCCGAAGGCAATATTGTGCCAGAAGGCCTCGTACCCGATGCGGGCTTGGTGGACTTCACGCACCCACATGTACAAGATTTGATTGTGGAAAATGTGATAGCCGTCGCCAAATGTGGCTTGTTTGACGGCATCGTATTCGACTGGTGGCGAGATAAAGACGACGTGCTCCAGGGCTATGTAAGTGCCGACAAGCAATTTCAGGCTCGCATCAACATTCTTCGGAGTATTCGCGCTCAGGTCCGTCCAAACTTTTTGATTCAAGTGAATTCAAATTGGCGAAAATTGCCGCACACTGGTCAATATATCAATGGCCTTTCAATGGAAGTTGGATTGCCTGCCTGGGGCCAAACAGAAGCCGAACGCGAACACATACTGAACCTTACAGAAGATACTTTGGCATGGGCGGAGGAACATCTGAGAAAACCGCATATTAACGCGGTCGCTGGTGGATTGCGTCCTTCGGATCCAACACATAGCCCGCTCAACCTTCGCTGGATGCGCGTTTTAACCACGCTCAGCCTGACGTATTCAGATGGATACGTGAGTTTTGTAGCTTTCCCTAAACACTGGTACGAATTTTGGGAGACGGATTTGGGGCAGCCGGTGGGGATGAAGAGGCAATTTTATCAAGGGGTAGAAGGGCTTTACATTCGAGAATTCACGAATGGTTGGGCGGTGTATAACCATAGCGGTTCTGAACAAGAGATAACCTTGCCGGAACTAGCTATGGGGGTTGCGTCACGTGTAGAGGGAAATAAACACACGCTGCCCAACCTTGACGGGGAGATGTATCTCAAAAAGATGAGGGATGTCAATGCTGAACCTATCGATGCCGTCCCCGGTGCGGTGCTCCTCTTGGACGCCTCAAACAATCCGGGGTCGATCGCGCGTTGGGTTAATCTGGGCACCGCGGGAGGAGGACTAATGGCTTCCGATAGGCTTCCAACGGTTGAAGAGGGGGAAATAGAGATTCCGGCTATCGGTTTCAGTGGTCGACGCAAATATTACACGGCTACGGTGTCAGGTCAAACCTTTGGAGGACCCATCCACTTAAATCCTAAACTCTACTTGGGCGACTGGACGCTTGAATTCCTTTGCAAGCGCAACGGCAATCTGTTTGTTCTGGAACATCATTTCGCCGGCTTCCAAAACAGCCCTAGAGAAGGGCTTCAAGGGATTCGCTTAGGGCTGCTTATTGACGGTCAAGAGCTTGACATGTCTATCCACGCCGATGGTTTTAAGCAACCTGAACGAGCATTGAATATTTTCTTAGAGGAAAATGTGTGGACGTGGGTGACTATTGTTTCCATAAACGGTGAGTCAATCATCGCCTATCAAGACGGCGTGGAAGTTAGTAGGCATCCGGGTGTGCATTTCGATGTTAACCTGCCTATAGACGACATTTCCATCGGCTCATTTTCGTATGATGAACGAAAACGGAACTTCAACGGTTCATTTTCTATCGTGCGCGTGTATGACAGAGCGCTAAGTCCGGATGAGGTGCTGCAAAATATCGGTGCGACAGTGAACCCGATCACCAATCCCGCCGATGTCAACAGGGATGGGGTCGTGAATATTTTGGATTTGGTGGCGGTAGCACAAGCGTTCGGGAAAGATGGCTTGCAGGGGGATGTGAATGGGGACAGGGTAATTAACGTGTTTGATTTGGTGGTCGTTGCCGGGGCGATCGGGGGCGGCGGAGCCGCGCCTCCGGCACATTCCCTAGACCTATCGATTATTAGCGCCGGTGATGTCGAGAGATGGCTTGCACTCGCACAGGATTTAGGCGTCGGCGATGCGAATTTTCAACGGGGAATCCGTTTCCTTGAAGGTTTGCTTGCGGCGTTGGCGCCGAAAGAGACGACGCTATTGCCGAATTACCCGAACCCCTTCAATCCGGAGACGTGGATACCGTACCATCTCGCGGGTGAGGCGGAGGTGGCGATTACGATTTATGATACAAAGGGGACGTTGGTGCGCCGGTTGGCGCTCGGAAATCAGGCGGCGGGATATTACGCGCAGCGTGGAAAGGCGGCGTATTGGGACGGACGGAACGAACGCGGGGAAGCTGTGGCGAGCGGGATTTATATTTATCAATTCCGGGCGGGGGATTATGCGGCATCGCGGCGGATGGCGATTGTGAAGTAGAGAGAAGCAGTGACCAGTGGTTAGTGGTCTGTAGTCAGGTAAGACAGTGGGTAGAGGGGAAGAGCACTGGTTTGTGGCTAGTAACGCAAGGTGCGGGTTGGAAAGAGAAGGATGATTTCATCTAAGAAGCGTGTAGGGAGATATGGTTAGATGAGATAAGATGTTGGATTTCGCATGAATCCGTTCAGGAAAGGCGGTATTTCAGATGAGAATTACAATTACGTCAATCGTTCTTTTGGCTCTGCTTTTGGTCGACACCTTTGCTCAGGAGCATACGCAATGGGGTTTGCCGGAGGGTGCTAGTCTGCGCATCGGAAGAGGGGAGATGACAGAGTTGAAGTTTTCTCCCGACGGCAGCCGGTTTGCAGTCGCATGTTCGATTGGGGTTTGGATTTATGATACGACAAGCCTAAGGGAAATCGCCCTGCTCGTCGGGCACAGCGCGCCGGTGGAGAGCGTGGCATTCAGTCGAGATGGGAAGCTACTTGCCAGCGGCAGCAGAGACTATACGGTAAAACTCTGGGATGCCGAGACTGGCGCCGAAAAAAGAACTTTCTTCGGGCACTGGGGCAGACTCTTTAGTGTCGATTTCAACCGCGACGGGCGGCTTCTTGCCAGCGGTGGCAGGGACGGTACGGTACGAATTTGGGATGTCAATTCGGGTGAAGAGAAACACATGCTCACGGGGCACACGGATTTTGTCACTTCAGTAGTGTTTTTCCCGACCGCAAATACTGTGGTCAGTTCGAGTAATGACAACACGATACGGCTGTGGGACGCGGATACGGGTGACCATCTGCGCACGGTGGATGCGCATACAGGCTGGATCAACAACTTGGCATTCAGCCGGGATGGAAAGACACTTGTCAGTAGTGCGTATGATTTCACGATACGACTGTGGGATGCTGTCACGTGGGAACTTCGACGGACACTCGACCGCCAAGGTTTGGTGAAAAGTTTAGCGTTCAGCATGGATGGGCGAAGCGTTGCAAGCGGGACGAACTGGGAGATTCGCCTGTTGGATACCGAAACGGGGCTACTGCGTCGGACGCTCAGGGGTCATCGCGGGGATGTATTAAGCGTGGATTTCAGTCCGGATGGTACAACGATTCTCAGCGCCGGGAGTGACCAGACAGTACGTTTCTGGGACGCCACGACGGGGAACCATCAGCGCACACTCTCTTGGACAGCCCAGGATTTCCTTAATGTAGTGTACAGCCCGGATGGCAGGACGATTGCCACCGGAAATGAAGACTTTTCGGCGCGTCTCTGGGATGCCAAAACGGGCGAACAACTCCAGACATTTAACGGTCATAGCGGTGCCGTCAACAGCCTGGCGTTTAGTCCGAACGGAGATGTGCTTGCATCCGGTAGTACCGGAGAGATTTTGCTATGGGATCTAAAAAAAGGGAGACATTTACGTACGCTCCACGGCCATTCGGGGAAGGTAACAAGCCTCGTTTTCGGGCCGGATGGGGAGACGCTCGCCAGCGGGGGCGGCGAACATGACTATACGGTGCGCCTTTGGAATATCGAAACAGGGACAGAATTGCATGAACTCATATGGCATGAGCGCACAGTAACGGGTGTCACGTTTAGCTCGGATGGCAGGACGCTTGCGAGCGCAGGTTGGGGCGGCCACGTGGCATTGTGGGATACTTCGACAGGGACACAACGTCAGGCGTTCGTTGGATACAGCGGCTTGAGAAGCGTGGCGTTCGACCGAGACGGCAAGACATTGATCGGTGCATCCATGAAGGAGATGCGAATTTGGGACACGGTTACGCGTGAAATGGGGCGCTGGCCTCTCGGGAGTGCGTCCGGTTTTGGAAATCCGGCGTTCAGCGTTGACGCGCGTCTACTTGCGATCAAACAATTTAATGATGTGTGGCTTTGGGATGTCGGCTCGGGTGAACATGTGAGAACTTTTCCCGGACACACGCGCACAGTCAGGACTCTGGCAATGCGCCCGAATGGAAGGGGACTTGCGAGCGCCAGCGAAGACGGGACAGTGCTAGTATGGGATATCACTCCGTTGTCATCTGCGAATTCGACGGTAAGGATTTCTCCGTCGTCTATCACGTCGCCTCTATCCGGAGAGCATCTCAGGCTCTCCCTTGAAATCGAGGCGGCCGAGAACGTGGCAGGTTTTCAGGCGACCATCTATTTTGACCCCACGGCGCTGCGCTATGTTGAGAGCGAAGCCGGTGACTACCTTCCGGACGGGAGTGTCTTTGTAGCCCCGGTGGTAAATGCGAATCATTTGACGTTGGCAGGAGCGTCGATCGCCGGTGCAAGCCACGGAGACGGTGTGCTGGCTACGCTTACCTTTGAGGTGCTGTCTGCTGTCTCCTCCAACGTGACGCTGTTTGATGCCAGCCTGGTGGATTCGGAGAGGAAACGTTGGTTCCCGCATCTTGAAAATGGAATCGTAATGGAACCGGTATGGATTGAGGGCGATGTCAACTACGACGGCGTTGTGAGCGTCCTGGATTTGGTTCTGGTCGGCGAAAACTTTACGAAATCGGGAGAAAACGATGCGGATGTGAACGGGGATGGGGTGGTGGATATAATCGATCTTGTTCAGGTTGCGGCGGCACTCGGGGGCGCGGGTGCGGCACCTTCCGCCCATTCGATGGCGATGTCGGTTCTTCGCGCTGCCGATGTCGAGCACTGGCTCGCTGAGGCGCGGGGACTAGATCTCGCCGATCCAACCTGGCAACGCGGTGTCAGTTTCCTTGAAGGGTTGGTTGCGGCACTGACACCGGAACGGACGACATTGCTGCCGAACTTCCCGAACCCGTTTAATCCGGAGACGTGGATACCGTATCGGCTGGCGCACGGCACGGAGGTGGAGATTACGATTTACGATGTACACGGCGCATTGGTGCGGCGGTTGGGGCTAGGACATCAGGCAGCGGGGAATTATGCGGACCGAGGGAGGGCGGCGTATTGGGACGGACGGAATGATAGCGGGGAGTCTGTTGCGAGCGGGATTTATATTTATCAATTCCGGGCGGGGGATTATGCGGCATCGCGGCGGATGGTAATTGTAAAATAGTGGGCAGTGACCAGTGGTCAGGGAGGCAGAAGGGAAGACGGGAGAACGCGAAGGATGGAAGGGAGGAAGATAGGGTGTTGGGTTTCGCAGTGCTCAACCCAACCTACAGGCCGGTCCATTCGCTTGATTCGCATCTCAAGCACAATCTCACAAATCGTGCTACAATGGTGGCAACTTAGGTTACATATTACTTATCATCCGCATAATAGAGCTTGTGTAATCTCGAATTTTCACATACTAGATCTTGGGGTATACCGGCATGAACGAGCAGAAGTCACCAAGATATTGCCGCGAATCCGATTGATTGACCGATTTTGCCCTTTCATCATTTGTTTCATTTCTGTCAATTATGATGCGGGGACAAGTAGCGCCGCAGTTAAGTGTGGTGGACATCATAAGACTGGATTTGTGGTCGAAAACGGAGACATACCGACAAACGCCAAACCTATGTGAGACGCTAGAAACCTAGTGTTGACAAGGGTTTTTTTATGAACGTCCCGTTGCTGCATGACATGATTTTCCTTGGGTAACGGGTGATTTCAATACTCCACACTTTAGTGGGGTGCTACCGGATAACAGCCATCTGGGAAATTAAACTTTTACGTACTCGATAATGCGGATGATAAG
>JAJDTR010000157.1 GCA_022827055.1 Candidatus Poribacteria bacterium
CTCACCTTTTTCGTAGTAAGCTATCCCCCTATGTGTGTAAGCGCTACCATCTTGGGGATCAAGGCGTATGGCTTCGCTGTAGTCTCCAATAGCCGTGTCGTACTCGCCTTTTTCTGAGTAGGCTATCCCTCTGTCCTTATAGGCTGGTGCCTCATCGGGTTCGAGGCGTATGGCTTCGGTGAAATCGTCGATAGCCTTGTAATACTCGCCTTTGTCGTAATAGGCAATCCCTCTGCCGTAGTATGCGCTTCCTTTTTGGGGGTTTACGCGTATCTCTTCGGTGCATTCCTCAATTAGCCTGTCATTAATGTAATTTTCACGAATCGTCTCGTCACACATAGGTTTTCTCCTCTCACTACTTGAGGTTGCTACTATTACACCGCGGTTACTCGTCGCGCCGGCACCGCGTGATGAATGGCGCCCCGATGATTTCGCAATCACCAAGTGGTTCATTTTACTCGACAGATCAAAAACCAAAGGCAATCAGTGGCAGGTGTATTTCCAACGCTAATCTAGATCTTTAACAGCGATTACGACTTGCTAAAGCGCTCACTGCTCCCTCTTTCCATTCGATCTAACCTTTAACCCGCTCTATATTCTTCCAAATACGTAGGAAATCTTTATCCGCGTAATCTGCGTAATTCGCTTAATCCGATCAAGCGAGTGGATAGCGAGTGCGATAGAAATCCCATTCAGACAATTGCCTAGGCGCCTAGCATCCCATCCCTCAATACTCTACCCCGCCTCCGGCCGCACCGGCCCCGATCGATCCTGCGGGCAAAGCGGTCGGCAGCCATCCGCGGTAACAACGAACGTCTGCTCAATGTGCGGCGAGGCAACACCCGGCATAAACGTCATCGCCTCCAGATTGATGACCATGTTCTCCTCGAACGGGAGATCCGATGCCGCGTCCACACAATCATCCTTGATGCGCAACCCGTTGTCGGCGACGATAATCGGGTAATCTCGAACCTCCAGCCCCATGCCGTGTCCATGCGGGAACGTCGCCGTGATCCCGCGCGCATTGAGTGTATCCCACATGACGGCTCGCACCTCCGACGATCTCACGCTCGGACGCACCACATCCACCGCTCGAACGACACATTCGCGTAAAGCCGCGTGTTTATCTTGTAAAACCGCCGAGGGTTCTCCGATCGCCAGCGTCGTACCGGTGTCCGAGAAATAGTGCTGATAGATGCAACCCCAGTCCACGTATAGCATGTCGTTATCCTTCAACACGTAGTCCCGCTCCAAGGCGAAACCCAGACCGTTCACGCCGAACATGAAGTGATCGAGATCTGCACTCCTCTCGCCAATCCGCTCCCGGTAGTGCTGGATAACGTGCGCCATCGTCTTCCCGGCTTGTGCCAAACCAAGGCTCTCCATCCCCGCCTCCTCGCTGATTTCGGCGGCGCGCGTGAGTCGGGACAACTCCTCCTCCGTCTTGACCATCCGAATCAAGCGAATCATATCCGAGCAATCCATGATTTTCGCTTTCGGCAGGGCTTTCGTAATCTCCGACTTTGCGGACGGCGCAAGCCCCTCCATCTCCATTCCGATTCGCGCCTCGGTCAAACCTCGCCCCTTCAGGATGCTCAATAGCGCATCCGTCGGTTTGGCGTTGCGGTGCGGCGATTGAAGCAGATCGAGAATACGCTGGTCATCGTCGGACAACGTCTCCGGCGTCAACGAAGTATCTATCACCGGACTTCCCGCGATATGCAGGTCGCGCACCCACAAATCCGCCGCATTCGTCGCGAAATCCGGTCCCACGACGAGCGCAGGCTCGCCTTCAAGCGGGAATACCGCAAATTTCTGAGGTATCTCACTTGATGCCCCCGGCGCCATCATATACTCCCTGAACAGCGGATCAATCCAGCAGTAGTAACCCGAAAAGTAGGTGATATTCACAGGCGAGGTGGCTACCAATACGTCCACCCCGCAACGCTCCATACACGCCATCGCACGAGTTTTGTTGAAGAGCATATTTTCACTCCGTTCAGATTTGAAATTTTTGAGTTGTGGGCGTTCAAGGATCGCGCCCCAGTGGTCGTATGGCAGGGATTATCTCATACTTCCGTCAATCTTTCAATGTCGAATCCTTGATTACTCAGCGCAACCACATCTGATTGTAAGGGGACGGCCCCTGTGCCGTCCCGTCTGACAGCAGGCAATCTCAGTAGTCAACGAAGAAATTTTCCGTTGCAATCGGGCGAACACAGGGGTTCGCCCCTACAAACTGTGATTCTACGTTTGCTAAAAGATCGACTGATTGAATAGTAACAGGACGAGGTTCGGGGCGAAAGAACCGTAACACAATCAAAGGATTTTAGATGTTATTGTTCTGATACCTCCACGACTTTTTCTTGACTGCCAATAAGGGAAGATATATAATGCGCGGCACTGTATAGCCGACGCTTGTCGCAAAAGAGAAACCCCCTCATGTTCCGCTACAGCTACATCATAATCGACTTTTCGGAAATAGAGGGGGATGTCCAATCCACCTTTGCTCTCCTGAGAGACTGCGGCTACTCCGGTGTTGAACTGAATCTGACACCCGGTGTACTCAACCGCTTGGATGAACTCGAAACCGCCGCGGCCGCTAACGGCTTGGTTGTCCCTGCAATGTTGACCGGTGCGGCTTACGACGAGGGACTATGCTTGAGTTCGCCGCATCCGGATATCCGAAAACGCACGGTGGAACGCCTGAAGAGCTATCTGGATGTTGCCAGTCGGTTTAACGCAGTTCTGGTTGTCGGTCTCCTGCAGGGGCTGCGCAGTGATGAGGCGGATCCTGTCGCGGCAAATCAACGCATCGTTGCCTGTCTGCGCGAAGTTGGACTTGCCGCTTTGGATGTGGGCGTGGAGTTTGTCATCGAACCGGTGAATCATCTCCAAGTCGGATTCAATAATTCGCTCGCCGAGGTGCAACACTTAATTGCCGAGATTGACGTGCCGGTATTCAAACCGATGCTGGATACAATTCACATGAATATCGAAGAAACTTCCCTGACGGAGCCGATATATCGGTGTGGCGAGTCGTTGGGACATGTGCACCTGTGCGAGAGTAACGCGGGCTTGCTCGGGGCTGGCCGCATCGATTTCAAGTCCGTATTGGACGCACTCAAATCGGTGAAGTACGGGAGATTTGCGTCTGTCAAAGTGTACCGCAAAGCCAACCTTGAAGAGGGAGTTCAATCGAGCATTGAATTTCTACGCGCGCAATCCTGAATTGTGTGCGCAGCAGGTTTGTGGAGGCAAGTAATATGGCTCGAACTTCGCGTGAAGCCGCCGTGTGGATGACTTATGTGAATGTCGTCAACGGCGTGGACGAAGACTTCCGCGATATGAAAGCCCACGGGATCCAAGGCGTCGAGATAAACACCTATCCCGCTATCTGGGTAGGCGACGAAATCGAGCCCGCGCAGGCGTTGGAATGCGCGCGAAGGCACGGCTTACAGTTGGCGTTTACCGTTGAGAACATCACGTTGCGCGCGGATCGCATCGCCGACCACGGCATTACGCCGACACCGAGCGTCATGATCGGCGGCGCCTACGAAGGTGAGGCAATCGACTGGCACCGGTTTTCCTTCACGCCCCAACGACACGAGATTGCTATTGAGAAACCTATTTTCGGCGCCGATTGGACGTTGGGGAACGGCAGCTATTTCGCGGAGCTACTGCCGCCGCACCATGCCGAAATCATCGTTAAGGAGAAGGATTACGACGGGGCGCAACACCTACTCATTCTCCCAGCCACCATTGAACCCCGCGACGAACACACCTACCTCATGGAGTTCGACCTCACCGGCGCGCGTGGCGATCTGGACAACGTGATGCTGGCGGTCTATTGGCGCATGCGCGGTCCCATCTGCGAGCAGCCTCAACCAGCGAACTACTTCGGCAACACGGCAAGCCCCCACGCCATCGGTACCACCGACGGATTTTGCGCCCAAATCAAGCACGAGATTGCGCGGTGGACCGGAGCGAACGGAGGTACGTTTCCGAGCGATGTCGTCATGGGGATTCGGCTTGGAGATGAGGACTTCCTGCAAACCGTGCCCAACGGTCCCGCGAATCCCGCGCAGTCGATGCCGCTCTGGGACTATTCGGATGATGCCATTGCCGCGTTTGAGCGCCTGAATCCCGACGATACCTATCCTCGCCACTGGACGTATCGGGAGGCGTTCGGCGAGCGCGCTTATGCCGACTGGATGTGGTCTCTCCACGACGCATGTGCCCGCTTGCTTCGCGTTGCAAAGGAGACGCTCTGCGAAGAGGGGTTGAGCGCTTTGAGAACCTATCGGAATTTGACGCGATGCAACAGTTTCTATGTGGGGAATGATCACGGCGGTATGTCGCTCGATATGGCGGCACGCGAGATCGACATCGTGTCCGCCGACCCGTACCCGGCATCCGATCGCGGGTTTAACAACGGCAGCATACCCGGAGATATGGGATATGTCGCCGGTCTGGCGCGCAGACACGGAAAAGAGTTGATGCCGTGGATGCAAGGACACGAAGGACGGCATCCGTCCCCGGCTCATCTCAATCGAATCTATGAACAACACACCGCGCAACAGCCGACGCGGATCATGTACCTGGGCTACGGCAGCACCGAGAGACCTCCGGTCGGTACGGATGCCACCTTTCCCGACGGAAACGTAGACTCTTGGGAGCTAGCCCGCGAACTCAACATTCAATTTCAGAGGCGCACCCCGCGGCGCATAGTGGCTCGTGTCGCCGCACTCCGCGACTATCACGTGTGGAGCCTGAACGGGTTCGGTCAAGATGACTGCCTCGATCGGTTCTTTGCGGGGATTCTCGACAACATTTCCGTACGTTACGGGACGCATTACGACCCGATTGAGGTTCGATTGCTTGAGGAGCTTGACTGGGAG
This sequence comes from Candidatus Poribacteria bacterium, assembly GCA_022827055.1. GTDB lineage: Bacteria > Poribacteria > WGA-4E > WGA-4E > JAJDTR01 > JAJDTR01. The sequence continues at coordinate 4,902 of JAJDTR010000157.1, forward strand.
GAGGTTGCTCGCTATGATCTGGTGATTGCCGCTCTACCTCGAAAAGTGGAATGCTGGCGTCGGTTGGCTGAATTGCCCGCAAAGTGCATACTGCTCGCATCCGACTGTGAAACACTTACTGCGAACGAGACGATAACCGGTGTGCGTTCTGCAAGCGGTGTCGAAGTTGGAGGGAAGGTCGCACTGTCCGACGGCACGTCCCTGCGAAGTCTATATACCCGCTGTGTGGAGGTTGATTCCACCGCCCAAACGCTCGGAACGCATGGCGGCAATACCTGTATTTGGCGGGCGGGAAATATCATCTATCTCGGCGCCCGAGTCGCACAGCACGAAATTCCGAGGCTCCTGGACTGGCTCGGCTCATGCAATTGCCGCGAGTTAATTAACGGTTAAGGTTATTCGCCAGTGTGCCGCGAGCCGCACACTGGTCCTGAATCCATCGGTTAAACTGTACCGCGTCCAATGACCAGCTCGAAACCAAGATGACTATGGAGGTCAAACCATGACGGAGGAACAAATCAGGCATTTTGAGACCTTGGGCTTCTTTCTATGGAAACAACTGCTGTCCCCCGATGAAATGCGGGTGCTTTCCGATGCCTTTGACGCGGCAATGACGAAAGCGCGCGGCGGAGAGGTAGATCCGGAACTTCGCCAAGACGAAGGAGGCAATTCCGCCAGAAGAGAACAGATTATCCCCTTCTTCGACTATGCTCCCGACGCCTTTTATCCTCTACTTGATGACGAGCGATTTGTTAATGTCCTCGCAACCCTGCTCGGGGATGATTTCATCCTTACCGTAAGCGAAGGCGTCATCCATGCCGGCGGTACCCGGTGGCATCACGACGCTTACGGTCCCGAAGGTTTTTTCAGCATGAAAGTCGCCATCTATCTAGACCCGCTCGGTCCCGATGACGGATGCCTCAGCGTCATTCCGGGAAGCCATTTCATGGAATACCGCCAAGCGCTCAATGAAACCATCGGCACCATTGGCGTAAAACCCGAGGAACTTCCGGGGCATTACCGAATCTGCACCGAACCTGGGGATGTCATCTTCATGAATCACAAGACGCATCACGCCGCGTTGAGCGACAACCCCGGGCGCCGTGTCATCTACTTCAACGCGGTCCAGAATACAACCGCTGAAAAGAACCAAGAACACTTCGATTGGTTGATGGATTTTCTTCGTGGCGAGACGAATCATTGGGGTAGGTTCTACAGCGAGAGTCTCCTGCGTACTGCTACGCCGCGCCGACAAAAGATGATGGATCGAGCCATTGAGTTGGGATTCGGAAATACGGGACCCATCACCCATTTGCAAAATCTGTAAAATCGGGCATTCGCAAAAATGCGAAATCATGGTTTTCTGTTGTAGGGAATAACAATCGTTATTCCCTACTTGAGCCAAGAATAAAATCGCTCCTTATGGAGGAAACGAAATCGTGCCTTTGAGGAATACCGAATGCTGTTACGGCTAATCCAAATGGGGATTGGGAATCTGTTCGTCCTCGGAGTTACTATCCACCTCTTTCGTCTCCTACGGACAACCGTTCTTCATCTGGATATCCCAATCTTCGGTTTCCTGTGGATATTCAGCGCCACACTGTTCACTTTCTTGCTCGGCATCTTCGGCTTTCTCGCACCGGTGCCGATGGCTCTCGTTAGCCTCGTCGGATTGCTACTGATGGGGCTTCACGCCGCTCGGCAGCGCGAGCGCTACGTTACAATCCTTGACACGTTTCGCACGACGTTCAAGCGCCCAAGATTCACTGCGGTTGGCATTCTACTCGCCGCCGCGGCGATCCTCCAACTCCTCCGAATCGCCTTCCACGTCTGGTATACCCCGCCCTATGTGCACGACACGCTGACCTACCATCTTCCCAACGTCGCCGAATGGGTGCAAAAGGGACGCATCCACGCCATCTCTACCCCCGTCCTTCGGAGTTATTGGCCCGCGACCTTTGAGGTGTTCGAGTCGTGGTTCGTCGTTTTCCTGCACAACGACCTCCTGATTCAACTCGGCTGCGTTTCGTGCTATCTGCTCGCCGTGACATCGGTGTACGCCATCTGTCGCGGACTAAACTTTGGAAAGCATCTTTCGGCGGGTGTCGCTCTGCTCTACGCTTACACCCCCTCGGTTGCAATCCATGCGACCTCTTGCAAAAACGACATGGCTGTTGCGGGGATGTATCTGTTTGCCATGGCACTCCTCGTGCACCTGCTGCGGGTGGGCGATTCCTCAAATTTTCCCCTGTCACGACGCTTCCTGCTCATCGCTATGGCGTTCTGTTACGGATTTGGCACCAAGGCGTATGCCGTCTTTATCGCGCCCGGATTAATCCTTCTCGGCATCGTCGCGCTGGCGAAACATCGGTTGTTCAAAAAGGCGATTCTCAGTCTGCATCCGAAGAACATCTCGTCAACCAGCCGTTCAATCCTTTACACAGGCCTCATTCTCGGCAGTGGAGTCCTGACGTTTTACTGGTACGTGCGCAACTACATAATCTTTGACAACCCGTTTTATCCCGCAGATTTTAAGCCATTCGGGTACCTGATTTTCGGGTCGGGCGCCCCGCCTGATCCCGGCACCTCCGCTCAGTCCTCATTCAGTTTTCACTCCATGTGGCAAAACGCACGAAACCTCGTAACCTTCAAGATTCTCGATCAATTCCGCATTTATACCGACCTGAACCGCATCACCGGCTGGGGCTGGTTCAATTTCGCTTGCGGTGTTTCGGCGGTAATCTACGGACTGCTGTTCGACAGGCGGGTACGATTCATTATTCTCTGTTTTGTCATATCGCTGCTGTCGCTGTTGGGCTGGGTCTTTGTCGATGACTGGCACGGTCGATTCCTCCATTTCTTCCCACCTGTGTTTGCCATCGCTTTCGGGGCGCTGCTGATGTGTCTGCGAATCAAACGAGTTCAGGCGCCTTTGGTGGTGCTCGCCATCGTGTGTAGTTTCTTCAATTACCTAGCCGTGCTCAACGTCGGCGTGTTTTCCAAGGATGACCTGGGACGCCTCATGGAACTCCCGCCGCTGGAACGCTCGTTGGTCAACGCAAACATTGATTACCCGTGGGTTACGGGTAGTGCATATCGAGAGGTGTTGATTCATGTCCCCGAGAACGAAATCATCGGATACAGTTTGAAAAAAAATGATGTCATCTACCCGCTTTACGGCAGCAATCTGTCGCGTCGCTTGCATTACCTCCCTGTCTCCCCCGTAAGCCTCGTAGATTCTATGAACCTACACGGCATTCGCTACCTATATTTCCCCAGAGCGGCGGAACGATTTATCGGGGAGTGGATTTATCCTTACGGCGCTCATCAGATTGGCGTGCGCAACGGACAAATGGCAACTTGGATTAACTTGGGTTCGCGCAATCACGAATACAACGCGGGGAAAGTTCAACCCGGCGAATGGACGCATCTTGCTTTTACCTACAGTGGCGATCAGGCAATCTCCTATTTGAATGCTGAAACCGTTGTAACACTCGACTATCACGGCGAGATCGCTTTTAATCGAACGCCGCATTTCGTGATTGGAGAACGGTCAAATGTGACAATGGGCGAACCCTTCGGGGGAATGATTGACGAAGTTGCGCTATTTCATCGAGTTTTGACACAAACGGAGATTCGAGAGATAATGAACCGGGGAATCTCCGTGAAGGTAGATCCCGGTAATCAATCCGAAATCCGATTGGATGGCTTGGTAGCCTACTACCGGTTCAATGGAGATACAAAAGACCTGTCCGGTAACAGTCACGATGGGAAACTGTTTGGTCGTGCGGAACTTACCTTAGATAACGGCGCCCCGGTTCCCGGCGCAAAGGGATGTGTCCGATTCCCGGGGATTCTCGGTAACGGCGTCGATTGCGGGGAATCACCGGAGTTTCGAATCGCATCCAACCTCACGCTGATGGCGTGGGTCAATCCGGACAGTGTTGACGGCACCCACTTCGTGGCAGGAACGCCCTACAACGGCGGCGAATGGTGGAAACACTCGCGAATCGCAGAGGTGATTCGCGAAGACAAATTCACCCAAATTACAAGGCATCTCTATGCGCTCAAATTGGATGGCAGTCATCGTCGGACTGGGGATTCTGGCGATTAATCTGTATTTGCTCAAAATCTACATCTCCACACAGGCAAAACTCACATTCGAATTTATCCTGACGATAGTTAATCCTTAAAACTTCATTCGTCGAGATAATTGCGTCTTATCTCGGGCCTGTAGAGGTCAACAATCGTCACCTCTACCTTTGCATTGGGGCTTGGATGGTGAACTGTAGGAGCGATCTCCAGGTCGCGACCTCTTATCGCGGGTAAAACTAGATCCTACAGAAGACGTGCGATAAATCGCACCACTACAAACCGAACTGTGTAAATCTTATATGTATAATTCCTAGTTGCAATGACTATAGTCGCGTCCCTTCCCCTCTCTTCTTCCCATCTTCCATCCTTCCATCCAATCCCCGCTAGTCACTGTTTCTCTAGCAACTCCCGATTTTTGGAGTTTTCGCTTGGATCGACCTTGAAGAAGTGATAAAATGGATTGGGTTTACACAAGGCATACCGAACTCCTGAATCAAACAATCGAGGACACCCATGAACGTAGATCGAGAGAAATTCTTCAATGACGGTTTCCTTATCATACGGAACTGCATCCCCCCGGAACAGCTAGACGGGCTCCGTGATAGTTTTGAGGTATTGGTTGAACGCCAGAAAGCCATCTGGGCTAGCGAACGAGGCCCCGACGATCCGCCGGGCGGCGCATGGGAGACCAGCGGACAGCCGCGATTATCGGGTTATGAAAGACTAATTGACCCAACGACTGCGGACACTGTCGAGATTTGCCTACACGAGAACACCATGGGTGTGTGTGAACAACTGATGCGCGCCGAGGCGGGAGCTCAGAATAAGATGTTTATGTGTAGTCCGGTGCGCGATTATGGACCTGCGAGTTGGCATCGAGATATCCATCCCGTCGACCAGGCACCGCTGCGTGGATTGCAGATGGACCTTTTGGAAAACGCCCCCGGCTATCTCCAGTGGAACATTCCACTCTACGATGATAACGTGCTGTGGACGGTGCCCGGCAGCCATCGCAGAGGTAACACCGAAGCCGAGAACAAGCAACTATGTGAGAGTTCACAGGTGCCGCTCCCCAATAGCATTCCGGTGGAGATGAACGCGGGCGATGGAGTCGTTTACACCAACACCATCTTCCATTGGGGCAGCAACTACAGCACCAAACTGCGACGAACGATCCATCTAGGCTACCGCTCCTTCGGCGGTCCAATTTTTCCCTATGTATGCCACTTTCATCGTAATCTGGATTTTACCCGACATCTTTCTCCGGATGCCCGATCCGTTTTTGAACGCCACGCCCGACTATACCGCGAAGAATGCGATGTAATCGAGTCCACCTTCCGCGCAATCATTGACAAGAACGCGGACGCCTTTCGCGAAGGTCTTGCCGTAATCCATCCCGGTGGATCCGGGCGGATTGTGTGCCTTATACTTCTGTCCAAAGTGGCATACAAAATGCGATTTTCTTCGCATCCGGTAAGGGCAGCTTTCGGCAGCGACATTTCACAAGATATAGATCTTGGCCCACGATTTTCATCGGCTGAGCTCGAAACACTTTGGGAACGATTCGTAAAACTGGATGAAACAATTCAATCGCACGAGGAACAGTTTATCCCGGGCTTTCAATCCGGACCGATGCGTTACTATTTCGAAGAGATGCCGACGGGTTTCGATGTGGAAGATTTCATCGCAAGTTGGGAAACGTAATTGGTCGGCGCTTAACCTCTTCGCGGAAGAACTCGGAGGTGTGTAGGAGACGTGCCATGGACCTTGAGGATGCCAGCCTTCGACTGGATGAGGAAGGCTACTACATACTGGAAAATTTGATTGACCCCCATGAAGCGGAACGACTGGATTCGGCGGCACGTTCCCTAATGGAGCTCGAATCCGATCCGAACCAACGATACCTGAGCATGGAGGACTCACTCAATACTATCCCCGGTTTGGCGCCGCTCTGCACGCACCCGGCAATTCTCGAGTTGGCTGAATCGGTGCTGGGAGAGACGTTCATTCTGGCGAACACCGTCGCCATGAAGTGGTGCAGACCTGGCGCCGCCGCTGGGGGATTGCATGCGGATTGGCCTCTAAACGCGGGTATACCCCAACCTTGGCCCGTACTGCCAACCGGATTTCAGGCTTTCTGGATGCTCACGGACTTCACGGCGGACAACGGCGCGACCACCATCGTCCCCTTCAGCCATCATAGCAGGCGTCCTCCGACGCAATCGGAGTATCCGCAGGAGATGCCCCTCGTCGGAAAGAAGGGATCCGTGGCTGTGTTTGTCAACGGCACCTGGCATCGCAGCGGCGCAAACACGACGAAAGACCAACACCGCATGGCAGCCAATATGCTCTACATCCCCGGTTTCCTGAATCGACCAAGAACCGGTTGGCCCCTCGTGAAACGTGAAGTTTACAATCAATTCTCGCCGCGTCTTCAAGAATTGCTCGAGCGCTCTGTCGAATGGTGATTCTTTTGATTGGGTACGCTCAAATTATTGAATATGTGAATTTTTCCTGCGGCAGCGGTAGGAGCGATCTCCGAATCGCGACTTATCGGGAATCGGAATTCCCTCCTACTGCAGCAATGTAAATCCTATGCACCTAAACGAAGTCAAATTACGACTCGACGAACAGGGATACGCTATACTGGAGGATCTTCTCGACCCGGACGAAGCCGAGCGTCTTGATGCGATAGCGCGTCCCATCATGGAGGCTCCACGAGACAATATCTGGGGAGCGAACGGCTATGTCAGTATGGAAGGATCTTTGAATCATATTCCCGATCTGGCGCCGCTGTGCATTCATCCGACGATTCTGGAACTCCTCGACATGGTTCTTGGAGAAAACTATTTCTTGGCAAACAATGTCGCCATGAAGTGGTGCAAACCGGGCACGTATGTCGGAGGCTTGCATTCCGCCGGAGGCTCGAGGCCCGCCCAAACCTTTACCGGCTACCCCACTGATCTGCAGGTCTTCTGGATGCTCACTGACTTCACGTATGAAAATGGCGCTACAATGGTTGTGCCGTTTAGCCACCATACACGCCGCTCCCCAACTCGCGCGTCGTACCCGCAGGAGATTCCCATCGTCGGCAGAAAGGGCTCCGTATGCGTGTTCTACGATAGCCTTTGGCATCGCAGCGGCGCGAACACGACCACTGACCAGCATCGCATGTCTGCGAATGTATTCTATCTGCCGTGGTTCATCCATCGATCAGACGAACAGTGGCCCCGGGTGAAGCGTGAACTCTACGATCAATTTCCGCCGCGCTTGCAGGAGTTACTCGTGCGCTCCGTTGAAGATCTAGTTTAACGGTTTGCGGTAGCGCAATTTACCGTGCATCTTCTGTAGGAGTTAAGCAAATGGACTATGAGCTTGATAGAGATTTTCATCTGCTCGTGCTTTGAAGTCGCGACCTGGAGATCGCTCCTACAGTTGGTTTGGTGTATCTGTGTACATACGAATGTAAGCGACTCTAAAACTCAAGAATGCTATAGCGCCTGACTTAGGTTTTATCGGATTTGACAGGAATTTCCAAGCAGCGGCGTTACCAAAAGGAGAAAAAATGATGTCTAGCCGAGATATTCTGGACAGGAACGATCTGGTCTACAAAACTCTTCCACCCCGTTGGGTGTTCGGACTACCGATCGGCAACGGCCAAGTAGGCGGCATGATTTGGGTGGAAGACGAGACCAAGGTTGTCGTCACGCTTGACAGCGTGTGGGCGTGGGATCTCCGTCAGACGCCCAACCAATCCACCTACGCCCATTTTCGGGAACTCATGGCAGCCGAGAAATACGACGAAATCGGTGCGCACCTCAACACGGGGGAACCCTTGCCGAGAAAGACTTACGTGGGCAGGCTCGTCTTTGATGTAGGACGAACAATTTCGGGTGAGGGGCGGTTGCGCCTGGGTGATGCCGATGTAGAACTTGACCTTCGCACCGATAATGGCGATGCCATTCATCTAAAGTTCGTCGCCTATGCAAATCTTCCCGCCATCGCGGTAAATCACCCTCAAACCGACATCAAAGAGATTCGGCTCGAACGACTTTCGACGGAACATGTCGGTTTGCATGACGCGCCCGAATACGTGCGAGGTAGCTCGGAATCCATCGAGTGGATTCGCCAGGACATCCCCGACAGCCCCGCAATTGTGCTTGCGCTGCGCCGCGGAGAAACACAGTCATTCGCGACCGTCCAAGCCGCGCGAAACGGGAGCGCCCCGCTCGAAGAAGCAACCCGAGTACTTGAGAACGCGTCGGCAACCCCCGACGAGCACCTCGAAGATCACCGCGATTGGTGGGGGCGCTTTTGGGAGAGATCGAGCGTTCAGGTGCCGGATGAGAAAATTGAATCGCTCTGGTATATGGGGCTGTACATGCTTGCCGGTGCAAGCCGCAAGGGTGGATGCGCCGCCAGTCTCCACGGTGTCTGGTCACCTGACAATTGCATCCCGCCCGCGCACGGTTTCTACATCTGGGACTTCTATTCGCAGCATTGGGGACTTTATACGGCAAACCGTCTGGAACTTGGCGAAGCCTTCTGCGACCATTTTATCTCGATTCTCCCGCGTCTGAAGGAGCAGACCCGCCAATTCTACGAATGGGAGGGCGTCTTTGTCCCCGGCATCATGAGTGTCGACGGGTCATGGATTCGCGTCGGCCATAACGAGTTGCTACTCTGGCCCGGCACGACGGCCTGGGTTGCGCAAGCTTTTTGGTGGCAATTTCTCTATAGCAACGACATCGATTTCCTCAGGGACAAGGGGTATCCCTTCATGCGCGAGTGCATGCTGTTTTTTGAGCGGCTGCTCGAAAAGGGAGACGACGGAAAATACCATCTGAACGTTGCCTACGCTCCCGAGTTTAAGAGTTGGGCACGGGACGACACGTTAAGTCTATCACTAATTCGGTATCTCTTTGATGGCACATTGAAAGCGGTTGATATTCTTCAAATTGATGAGCCCCATCTGGAAACTTGGAGCGAGATGCTTGAGAACCTCCAAGAATATCACGTTGATGACTCCGGGCTGTGTTTTGCGGAAGGGTTGCCATACTCGGAGTCTCACCGCCACATGTCCCACCTCGCGCCGGTCTATCCCTGCGACGACCTAAATATTGACGGTTCGTCGGAAGAGCGCCAACTGATTGATCGGACAATCAACAACGTTATTCTAAAGGGGTACGGCACCTTCGTCGGTTGGGCGTTTGTCTGGCTCTCGGCGATCGCCGCGAGAGCCGGGCGCGGTAGGATGGCATGGTGGACGCTCAAGCAGTGTGCCGACGCGTTCGTATCCGGCAACACGTACAACCTGAACTTGGACTGGGAACGGAACGGCATCTCCATCCAACCCGACACCCTCTGCGTCGACGGAAACATGGGAGCGGTCGATTCCCTCAACCAGATGCTGCTGCAGAGCTGGGGTGGACGCATCCGCGTGTTCCCGGCATGTCCCAACCATTGGCGCGATATTCGGTTCGACAACCTGCGGAGCGAGGGAGGTGTAGAGGTCTCTGCGGTGCGTGCCGATGGATGCACGCTCGGGGTTCGACTTCGATCCGCATCGGAAACGAGCGTCCGACTGGTCAACCCGTTCGGCGATTCTGGCGGTTACCTCGCTGGGAAGCAGATTCAGCCGACATCTAACGGAGATTTGGAAGTTAATCTCGCCACCGGAGATGCCGTCTGGTTGGCAGCCTCACCCGAGATTCAGTCCGATGACTTGGAGAGTTTCGCTGTCGAATGCCCTGAAACCCTGCGTAATCCGTACGGTCTCAAGTTTGTCGATCCGGATTGGCTGAACGACAGCCCGGACATTGCGAAAGTACATCCGCATTTCCGTGGAACCTTCGTAGAATAAGCGGACCAAAACCAACTGTTTTCTTGGAAATGTAAGCACCGAGAATCCGAACCGGGAACATTGACCAGCCTCAACCGACGCCAAAGATTCATGATATGACATTCTTCCAAGACGTGCTCAATAGAAACGATCTCGTCTACAACGTGCTGCCGCCACGGTGGGTCTTTGGTCTGCCTATCGGCAATGGGCAGATTGGCGGAATGGTCTGGGTCGAGGATGAAACGAAGGTAGCTATTACGTTGGACCACGTTTGGGCGTGGGATCTCCGCCAACATCCCCGCGAAGACCCGGACAAACTCCGTTACGACAACTTGGTCGCTTACCAAGGTCATCTGTTGCGAAAAGATCGGCTGTCCGACATTGTAGCGGGCAAACTTCCAATCGAGGCTGGATTTCTCACGGACATACTCTGCTCGGTGGATTGGAGTCTTTCGCTCCCCACGAAGACACATGTCGGAAGAGTTGTCATAGAGTTTGATGAGAAAATCTCGGGGTCGGCGCGTCTCCGTCTTCACGATGCCCAAACTGTGCTCGCAATCCGCACTGAATCTGAAGACAGTGTTCGCCTGGAAATTCGCGCGGATGCCAATTTGCCTGCGATTGTCATATCTCACGATCGCCGGGACGTCATCAAGGATGTACGGATTGAAAGGGTATCATCTGACGATTTGGTGCCGCATCTTCAATCCGGCGAACGCATCCCCGAGTGGTATAGACTCCCGGACTTCGAACGAGGGAATCAAGGGGAGATTAAGTGGATTCGGCAGGACATTCCCGAAAGTCCGTCGCTAGTGATTGCACTGCTGCCGGGAGATAAGCAATCCTACGTAACCGTGCAGGCGGCTCGCGACGGCTCCAATCCGGTCAAGGACGCGATAGACGCGCTTGAGCAGGCAGCATCCTCCGGCGAACACTGCTTGCGAGAACATCGTGCTTGGTGGCGGCAGTTTTGGGAGCGGTCCGGAATTCAACTGCCGGAGGCTAAAATCGAATCTCTATGGTACATGGGTTTATACCTTTTGGCATCCTCAAGCCGCGACGGCGGGGCGTCGGTGAGTTTGCATGGGCTATGGCAGCCGGACAGCAGTATGCCGCCTTCACTCGGACTCTACATCTGGGACTTCTATCCGCAATATTGGGGAATCTACGGCGCAAACCACTTGGAATTGGGGACAGCGTACTACGATCACTGGCTCTCAATCTTGCCCCGTCTCAAGGAGGAAACAGAGAAATTCTACGGATGGGAGGGAGCGTATGTCCCCGGACAGATGGCGATAGACGGTTCTTGGCTCTTGGCGCCGTGGCCCCACGTCCTATTTTGGCCCGGGACGAGCGCTTGGGTGGCGCAGGCTTTCTGGTGGCACTACCTTTACAGCGCCGATAAGGATTTCCTTAGGGAAAAAGCGTACCCCTTCATGCAGGAATGTATGCTGTTCTACGAAGGGTTCTTGAAAAAGGGAGATGATGGTAAGTATCATGTCTATCCCACGCAATCTCCGGAAACCGGCGGTTGGGGAAGCGATGATACGCTGACGCTCTCTCTGCTCCGCTGCCTCATCAACGCGCTATTAGAGGCTGTGGAGATTCTTGGGATGGACGAACCGCATCGCGAGGTCTGGTCAGAGATTCTTGAGAACCTTCCGGGATACCACAAGGATGAGACGGGCTTTCACCTAAAAGAGGGCACCCCGTACAAGCAATGCCACCGTCACCTATCGCATCTCGCGCCCATCTATCCCGGAGGCGACATCAATATCGATGGCTCAACGGATGACCGTCAACTCATTGAGACATCTTTGGATACGCTCGTGTCGAAAGGGTATGGAATCTGGGTCGGTTGGTCGTTTGCGTGGGCATCGGTCATCGCTGCAAGAATCGGACGCAAAAGGATGGCGTGGTGGACGCTTAGGCAGTTGGCAGATGTCTACGTTTCGTGCAACACTTTCAATCTGAACCTCGACTGGGAACGGAACGGAATTGCATCGGACACGGACACCTATTGTCAAGATGGCAACATGGCGGCGGTGGCGGCTGTCAACGAGATGCTGCTGCAAAGTTGGGGTGGGCGCCTCCGCGTGTTTCCGGCATGTCCCAACCACTGGCGCGAGATACGGTTCGATAACCTGCGCTGCGAGGGAGGGTTAGAGATGTCGGCGGTACGTTCGGCGGGCAGCACATTGGGCGTGCGACTAATGTCCGAGTCGGCGCAGCACGTGCGGCTACTCAACCCATTCGCTCCCGGAGGTGGCTACCTCGACGGTCAGCCTAACGCCCCGAACAAGGATGGCGACCTCGTGGTAGCGCTGGTGCCCGGACAAGCGTTATGGCTGACAGCAGACGCAGGGATTCAGCCTGCCGATTTGGAAAACTTTGTGGTGGATCAACATATCGAAGAGCAAAACCCTTACGGTTTGAAATTTCTCGATGAGCGATGGTTTGCCGATAGCTCGGACGTTCCAAACGTACATCCGCATTTCTTCAATTCGTTCATTCGGTAGGATTGAAGAATCTTTTGAATCCCTGTTTTCCGCGCAGGCGATTCCGGCGGTTGAGGTGCCAAGGAAAATATGCAGACCAGCTCCCCACACGAACGTTAGGAGGATTACGGAAAATTGACGAATTCTGTGGACGACATATTAGGGCGAAACGATCTGGTTTACAAAGTCCTTCCGCCCCGCTGGGTATTTGGACTGCCCATAGGCAACGGTCAGATTGGCGGTATGATATGGGTGGAAGACGAAACTAAGGTTGTTGTCACGCTTGACAGCGTTTGGGCGTGGGACCATCGTCATAGCCCAGCGGGTGTTACCTATGCCCGGTTTCGGGAACTCAAGGCAGCGGGTAGAGAGAAAGAGGTACGCCAAAATCCCGGCGGCGATGTTCTTCCGAGGAAAACGTACGTAGGTCGCCTCGTGATCGACGTTGGTCAGAAAATTTCGGGAGAGGTGCGATTGCGCCTCCAAGACGCCGGGGTGGAACTTGACCTTCGCATCGACGATGGCGAAGCGATCCAACTGAAATTCATCGCCTATGCAAATCTCCCCGCTATCGTCGTCGACCATCCTCCAACCGGAATCAAAGAGATTCGTCTGGAACGACTTTCGACGGAACGCGTCGGTTTGAACGATGCGCCTGAATACGTACAAGGAAGGTCGGGATCGGTTGAGTGGATGCGCCAAGATATTCCCGATAGCCCCTCAATTGCGCTCGGATTGCTGTCGGGCGAGAAACAGTCCTTCACCACTGTACAGGTTTCCCGGAACGGAGTCGATCCCGTCGGCGAAGCCGTAAACGTACTTCGAAGGGCATCGGAATCTCCCGAAGACTTCCTCGAAGATCACTGCAACTGGTGGCGGCGTTTTTGGGCGAAATCCAGCGTTCAGGTGCCGGACGAAAAGATTGAGGCGCTCTGGTATATGGGGTTGTATATGCTCGCATCCGCAAGTCGTGAAAACGGATGTGCGGCCAGTCTGCACGGACTCTGGTCACCCGATAGTTGCATTCCGCCCGCGCACGGTTTCTATATTTGGGATTTCTACTCACAGCATTGGGGACTATACACCGCAAACCATCTAGAACTGGGCGAGGTGTTTTGCGACCATTTTCTATCAATTCTCCCGCGTCTTAAAGAACAGACTCGGCAGTTCTACGAATGGGATGGCGTTTTTGTGCCCGGAGTCATGATTGTCGATGGATCATGGATATTCAGAGGAGGCAACGAGGTGCTGCTCTGGCCCGGTGCTACCGCGTGGGTTGCGCAAGCCTTTTGGTGGCAATATCTTTATAGCGATGATATCCAATTTCTTAGAGAAAAAGCCTACCCCTTTATGCGCGAGTGTATGCTGTTCTATGAACGCTTGCTCGAAAAGGGGGAAGATGGCAAGTACCATCTCTACGTGAGTTTTTCTCCCGAGTTTCAGAGTTGGATCTCCGACGATACGCTAAGCTTAACCTTAGTCCGTTATCTCATTAACGCGGCAGTGAAGGCGGTTGAGATTCTCCAGATTCATGAATCTCATCTCCCTATCTGGCGGGAGATGCTGGAGAATCTCCAAGAATATCACGTTGATGAATCCGGTTTGTGTTTAGGAGAAGGATTGTCATACACGGAGTCTCACCGCCACATGTCGCACTTGGGACCAATTTATCCCTGCGATGACCTGAATATTGACGGCTCATCGGAAGATCGCCAACTCATCGAACGGTCGATAGAAAACGTCATTCTGAAGGGGTACGGCACTTTTGTCGGTTGGGCGTTTGTCTGGCTCTCGGCGATTGCCGCACGAGTCGGTCGCGGCAGAATGGCGTGGTGGACGCTCAAGCAGTTTGCGGATGCCTTCGTCTCAGGCAACACATACAACCTGAACCTGGATTGGGAGCGAAACGGCATCTCCACCAAGCGCGACACGCTCTGCGTCGACGGTAACATGGGGGCGGTCGATTCTCTCAATCAGATGCTACTGCAGAGTTGGGGCGGACGTATCCGCGTATTTCCGGCATGTCCCAACCATTGGCGTGAAATTCGGTTTGATAACCTGCGCTGTGAGGGAGGTGTAGAGGTTTCCGCGGTGCGCGAGGATGGACGCACGCTGGGTGTTCGGTTACAATCGGCGTCAGGGACGAGCGTCCGACTCGTCAATCCGTTCGGCGATTCAGGCGGTTTCCTTGATGGGCGTCAGATCCAGCCGACGGCCAACGGAGATTTGGAAGTCGACCTCGACGCCGGCGATGCGCTCTGGTTGACAGCCACACCCGAGATTCAACCCGGAGACTTAGAGGCATTTATCGTCGAACGCCCCGACACCCTGCGTAATCCGTACGGTCTCAAGTTTGTGGACGACGACTGGTTAATCGAAAACCCCGATATTCCAAACGTACACCCGCATTTCCTCAATTCTTTCGTAAAGTAGGGATGTCGCAATTTTTTTGTCTCGATTGTCTAATCTCACTATCCCAACGGATGAAGACCAAAACAAATTCGTAGCCCCGTGCTATGCGGGAACCCTATAAGAAATGAGGAAGATTGATGGATTTCGTTGAAGAGGTTCTACAGCGAAACAATCTGGTTTACGAGGTACTTCCCCCACGATGGGTTTTCGGATTGCCTATCGGAAACGGGAAATTAGGGGGAATGGTCTGGGTGAGGGACGATACGCAACTCATCGTCACGCTTGACCACGTCTGGGCATGGGACAACCGCAGCCACCCCCTTAAAGATTCGGATCGGTTCAATTACCAGTCGTTTCGCGCCGCTATTGAAGCGAACGATAAATCATTCTTGGACATTATTCCGTTTCATCATCATTGGCATCTGCCTGCAAAGACTCACGTCGGACGCGTGGTCATTGACTTTGGCGAACGGATATCGGGTACGGCGAGACTCGATTTAATCAACGCTGAAGTCTGCATCCGTCTACAAACGGAGCGTGGAGATACCTTTTCGCTGAGCGTGATCGCCCTCGCTGATCATCCCGTCATTGCCATCGATCACGGTCCTCTAACGAACGTCAAGGACATGCGAATTGAGCGAATATCAAGCGCGAGGTTAAGGCCCGACCCACCCGAGTGGGCAAAATTGCCTGAACACGCCTCCGGCAAAAAGGGTGAAGTTGAATGGATTCGGCAGGATATTCCCAATAGTTCATCCATAGCATTGGCGCTGCTGGCCGGTGAGACGCGTTCCCACGTGACTGTGCAAGTCGGACCAACGCAGTCGGATTTGCTTGACGATGCAGTGGACGTTTTAACAGAGGTATCCGGGGATTTCGACAAGTGTCGTGACCGGCACCGAACTTGGTGGCGCGAATTTTGGAATCGCTCGGCGATTCAGTTACCGGATCCACAGTTTGAATCCCTATGGTACATGGGTTTGTATCTGCTTGCTGCCTCCAATCGGAGCGGCGGCACACCTGTTAGCCTACACGGTCTCTGGCAGCCGGACGGTCTCGAGCCGCCCCAGCAAGGCTTTTTCATCTTCGATTTCTATCCGCAATATTGGGGGATCCACACCGCCAATCAACAGGGACTGGGGACGGTGTACACCGACTATTTCTTGTCACGTATCCCTCACTTTAAGAAGCAAGCGGTGGAGTTCTTTGGGTGGGACGGGTTGTGTATCCCCGGGTTTATCGGAGGCGATGGCACGTGGCTTGTAACCGACTCAAGGGTCTTCCTTTGGCCCGGAACCACCGCCTGGGTGGCACAGCACTTTTGGTGGCATTATCTTTATAGCGGAGATGAAGCGTTCTTGCGTGAAAAAGCCTATCCCTTCCTGCGGGAATGCATGCTTTTCTACGAAGGCGTATTGGAAAAAGGCGAGGACAGACAATACCATCTCCCCTTGACCAACTCTCCCGAATGGGGCAATCCGCTCGATCCGGAGATATGGGGCACGGATGACACCATGGGCTTGTCCTGTATCAGGTTTGTCGTCAACGCTTTGCTGGACGCGGTTGATATTCTGGGAACGGACGAGCCGCATATCGATCTGTGGAAAAACATCGCCGTTCATCTCGCGCCGTATCCGGTGGATAACCAGAAGATTTTTAAGGAGGGTGTTCCCGGCAGCGAGATGCGCACAAACGGACTTTCCCTTATGGGAGAGTTCTCGTACACACACTCCCATCGTCATCTGTCGCATCTGGCGCCCGTTTTTCCGTGCGGCGATTTGAATCTTGACGGTTCCCACGAAGAGATTTCGCTCATCCAGCAATCCATGGAAAACCTCGTTGCCAAAGGGTACTGGGAGTGGGCGGGTTGGTCCTTTGTATGGGCGTCTTGCATCGCTTCGCGTGCGGGTTGGAGGGAAATGGCGCACTGGACGTTAACGCAGTTTGCCGAAAAATTCGCATCGTGTAACACTTTCAATGTGAATGCTGACTGGAAGCTTAGCGGCATATCGACGCACCGCAACGCAATCTCCTACTGCCAAGACGGCAACATGGGCGCGGTGGCTGCGGTGAATGAGATGTTGCTGCAGAGCTGGGGCGGACGAATCCGTGTTTTTCCTGCTTGTCCGAGTCACTGGAGGACGGTGAGATTCGACAAGCTTCTTGCCGAAGGAGGTGTCGAAGTTTCCGCTGTGCGATTGGAAGGATGCACGCTAGGTGTCAGATTGGCGTCAAAGCGAACCACGCGCGTTCGACTGTGCAACCCTTTCGAGCCTGCCGGTGGCTTCGCAGGCGATCAATTGCTCGCTCCAAACGCGGATGGCGACTTGATCCTGGATCTGAGCGCTGGGGAGGAAGTATGGATTACCGCCACACAAGGAGCAGACCTTACAACTTTAGCGGAAGTCTGCGTGCAGCGGCCCGAAAGCGATCACAATCCCTATGGTCTGAAACATATCTCAGCGGAGTTGTTCTCCGACTGTTTTAACGACTTGGAAGAAATCCGAAACTGACACAATTCTGATTGCAGAGATGTTGTCGGATGAGCGAGAACCTCGCCGCTGAATAATATCGTCTTCTCAATAAACGTGGTAATTGAATGTCAGAGAGGCGACTCACCACTGGCCCAGTTGGGATATCGCTTTTGATTGCCCGCTCGATTTTCGCGTCCCAATCCGAATCGGAGGATTAAATTGAAATATTTTGAGCGAAACCGAGTTTTTCCGCACAACTCGGTTTCTCAAAGGCTCAGGCCGTGTATGGTCATCTCATCGGCTCGGCATTCCCGGCATGAAATCCCGATAGAAAATCCGAAACACACCGCACTTTCTTTGGTTCGTAGCGGCAATCTTCAATCATCAAACCGCCTACTTTCCGCCCTTAGACAAGATTTTACACGTGTTTTCGGAAACATCGATTGGTCACGCCCCAAAACACGATAGATGCGAAAGGTTGGGAAGACGAAAACGAAAAAGGCAAAAAGCACCACCGGAAGGACGATGTGAGGATGAAAGTAAGTCCACCGTCCTATTTCTGCTCTTGCTCGGCACGCTGGCGAGACTCTTCATGATGTTCCAGATGAGTGACGTGATTCTGATGTAACCGCGCGATCTCTACTCGGAGGTCGTTAGTGTTCGATTCAATCTTTTCGGTGAGTTTACTCATATCCGCATGAATCGTTTGAGCATTTGCATCCATTCGAGTGCTTATCTGTCGCATTTCTTCCCGCAACTGGTCGTTCTTTTCACGCATTTCATCTCGAAGCTGGTTATCCCTATCCCGCATTTCTACCCGGAGTTGCGCGTTTCCTTCACGTATTTCCTCCCGAAACTGGTCGTGTCTTTCGCGCATTTCTTCCCGGAACTGGTCGTGTCTTTCGCGTATTTCCTCTTGAAGCTGAGCGTCCCCATTCCGCATCTCTTCTTGAAGCTGAGCGTCCCCATTCCGCATTTCATCTCGAAGCTGAGCGTCCCCATTCCGCATTTCATCTCGAAGTTGAGCGTCCCCATTCCGCATTTCTACCCGAAGCTCATTGATTAAGTCTCTGAGACTCTGAAACCCTTCGTCCATGCGCGCTTCAAGTTTGTCTTCTCTTCGATTCAGAACACGCCAGCCAAACACGAAAAACGCGACGCTGACACCAGCAAACGGAATCCACAGTTTAAGCCAATCAAGTAAACCTTCCATGATTCAGCAACCCCTTCTGTTGTCGGAGTATGAAACAAATCCAATCGCGCAATTGCAACTATACCACATTCACATAGCTTTTTCAAGCTACATAGGACACAGTTAGCTTGAATTGTCCGTCGTACACTACAGATTTAACGGCACCATGCTTGGTAGTGTGGGTGCACTTGTCGCCTTCAGGAGCCCTCCATAAAGACCGGAATTGACGACTATTAGACTCCCGCTTTCCTTTCTTCTCCTAATTATCCACGTGTACGCGTAATCGATTCGCCTACCGTAAATCCTGCAAATGGGTGACGTCTCCCGTATTCCCGAACCCCAGGTCCATCGCCCCCTGAAGCATCCTTCGGCGCCGCGGTCCTGCGGTAGCGATTAGACGCTCGCTGTAAAACCGTCCCCACCCCCTGGTTTCACCAGCAAGAAATCCAACCAGCCAATCAAGATGTTCTGGGTTCTTTTCGGCGCTTGTGTTCTGGACACAGTTGATGTGGATGGCGCGCCGCCCCGGCGTATCACTCAGCGACGAGTGAAATGTCTTGTGATTCATGAAGAGGATATCGCCCGGTTCATTGACCAGCGGATAACGCCCCGGGATGTCTTCCGGTTTAACGCCTATTTCGTTCATGTGCTGCGCCAAGGATTCCTGATACTCTCTGAAGTGACTGCCCGGAATCACGTTAAGGCACCCGTCTTCGGGACCGAGTGGATCCAAATACATCGCCGCTCTCATACTGAAGAATCCCTCCGGACCGCATGCATCATGATGCCACGCACTGCCTCCGGTGTGCAGAATCCCCTCGCTAACCGTCAGAATGAAATCTTCACCCATCAAAGTTGAAAAAACATCCATAATTCGCTCGTCATCCAACAAAGGATAGAACGTATCAGGATCATAGTCGAAAAAGGGAATAACCTGTTGCCTCCGTTCCCCGGCAACCGGCGCAGGGGCGCCCCCACGCGCCCGCTCCATTGCGCTGTCGAATGCCGAAGACAGTTTTTCGACCTCCTCCGGCGAAAAGAACCTTTTATACTGTATAAACCCCAACGTTTCAAAGTGACGAATCTCTTCCTGAGTCATAATTCTACGGAATAACAGGATTTAGGCTTGACATACTGCCTTTAGTATGATACCATTTAAGTACACTAAAGGAGGTCAAGTCGATGACTATTTTTGAGACAATGGAACAATATCCGACGCATGATTCGTGCATCAAGTTTCTCGAAG